>NZ_AXVR01000003.1 GCF_000484695.1 Salinispora cortesiana
AGAACGAGGTCGGCCTGGACCAGTACCAGGTCCGTCGTTACGACGCCTGGTACGCCCACATCACCCTGGCCATGGCCGCCGCCGCGTTCCTGGTCGTGACCCGCGTCGTCGAGTCCGTAAAGGGGGTTCCGGCGCAGACGGCGGTGAGCTGATCCCGCTGACCAGCAACGAAATCCGCCGCCTGTTCGCCAGATTCACCCTGACCGTCACATATACCGCCGCCCACGTATGGCACTGGTCCTACTACCGCCGCCGACGCCAAGAACAAGCCCGAGCCTGTCATTACCGCGAACGACTTGAACCACCGTAAGTCACGACATCGGGTTGCAGTACTAGCCGCGTACCGCGGTGAGTAGGCCGTGGCCGACCGGGAGCAGGGCGGGAATCCAGTACTCGGACTCCCGGATCGCCTTGATCGTCTCCCGGGTGGTCACCGTCTCCACGTCCCGGGCGGCGGGGTCGGCGATCCGGCCGTCGGCCAGGGCACCGTTGAGGGCGAGCACTCCGCCCGGTCGGAGCAACCGGTGGGCGGCCTCCACACAGGCGGCGAAGCCAGTCGCCTCGGTGTCAACGAACACCAGGTCGTACGCACCGTCGGCGAGGCGTGGCAGCACGTCCAGCGCGCGACCGGTAATGATCCGGCTCCGGCCGGAGGTGAAACCGGCCTCGGTGAAGATCCGGCGGGCGATGCGCTGATGCTCGATCTCACCGTCGATCGTGGTCAGCACCCCGTCGGGGCGCATGCCGCGCAGCAGCCAGACACCGCTGACGCCGGTGCCGGTGCCGATCTCCACCACCGCGCGGGCGTTGCCGGCGGCGGCCAGCAGCCGCAGGGCCGCACCCGCACCGGGGGTCACCGGCTCGAGGCCGACCTCGTGGGCGAGCGCGCGGGCGGTGCGCAGTACGAGATCCTCGGTCACGTACGACTCGGCGAGCTGCAGAGCCTGGGCCGAAGAGCCGGAATTGGCGACCGTGGCGATGGGGCACCTCCGGACGGCGTCTGGGTCGGAGCGGGCTCCGGGTGCTGCGGCAGCATGATCGGAACACGCCCTTCAGGGGTGAGTGGGGCACTGTGAGCCTAGAGGCGATGTGCACGGGGCGCAGCCGCGCATCCCGACATCGACGATCACGGTGGGCAACCGTGACTCCACCCGTGGCTTCCGTGCAATCCTGGAAGCGGTGTTCGAACGAGTGCGACCGGTCGAGTGTGGTTGGCGCGGATGGACCCCGGGACGAGTGGGAGGCAGCGACGTGACCGACGGCTGGGACTGGCGCCAGCCCGGGACGGGCGCCACAGCGGCGGGCTCGTCGTCGGCCTCTCCTCCGCCGGGCGGCCCAGGTTCGCCTTGGTGGTCTGACGCGTTGGCCGACCCGTGGCGGGATCCGATGGCACCGGCGGCGGTGGTTGTGCCCGCCGCACCGGTTCCCGGCACCGAGCCGGAACCGGTCACCGACCCGGATTCGTCGGCCCGTCCCACACTGCGACACCTGTTGATCATTCCGTTGGTCACCGCTCTGCTCGCCGGGGCGCTGGGCGGCGCGCTCGGCTACGCGTTCGCGATCCGGGGCGGTACCACCCCGGTCCTCGGTGGCGCCCCGATCCAGCCGCCGGAGCTGGCCCAGCGTAGGCCGGAGTCGCTCGCCGGGGTGGCCGAGCGGGTGCTGCCGAGCGTGGTCACGGTTCGGGTGGCGGGTCCCGACGGGATGAGTGAGGGTTCCGGCTTCATCGCCACCACCGACGGCTATGTGATTACCAACGATCATGTGGTGGCGGAGGCGACCGGGCCGGCCACAGTGATCTTCAATGACGGGAGCTCCGCTCCGGCCACGCTCGTCGGCCAGGATCCGGAGTCCGACATCGCGGTCATCAAGGTTACGAAGGAGGGGCTCCGTCCGGTGGCGTTCGGTGACTCGGAGTCGCTCGCGGTCGGCGATCCGGTGCTGGCCATCGGGTCGCCGCTCTCCCTGGCCAACACGGTCACCGCCGGCATCATCAGCGCCCTCGACCGGACGATGCAGGCGGGCGAGCCGGGCGGCCCCACCCGCTACTACGCGGCGATCCAGACCGACGCGGCGGTCAACCACGGCAACTCCGGCGGCCCCCTGGTGGACGGCGCCGGACGAGTGATCGGGGTCAACTCCACGATCAAGTCGCTGGTCGCCGAGGGGCAGGAGGCCGGCAACATCGGGCTGGCCTTCGCGATTCCGATCAACCAGGCCAAGCGGATCACCCAGGACATCATCGGCACCGGCAAGGCCCGTCGTACGGTGATCGGCGCCCAGGTGGGCGGCGGGGGTGTGGGTGTCGGGGCGGGGGTGCGGCTGGTCTCGGTGGAGCCCTCCGGTCCGGCGGCCGGCGCCGGGCTGCGGGCAGATGACGTGATTGTCACGCTCAATGGGCGGCCGACGAATGAGCCGACCGACCTGATCGCCCTGGTCCGCAAGTTCGCACCCGGGTCCGTGGTGGTGGTGGAGTACCGGCGTGGCACGTCGCGGCGGAACGCCTCGGTGACCCTGGCCGCGGATGTGAAGTGAGCCGCTCGGCCCCCTGCCGAGCTAGCCTGTGACGTGCGTAGGCTTGCGCTGAGGCCGAAGGGAGGATCGTGCGGTGTTCGACAACCTGAACTGGTGGGAGATCGGTGCGCTGCTGCTCCTGGCGCTGCTGATCTTCGGTGACCGGCTGCCCGCGGTCATCAGCGATGGTTTGCGGATGGTGCGTAACCTGCGCCGGATGGCGACCAACGCCACCACTGACCTGAGTCGGGAACTGGGCACCGACATCCAGCTCCAGGACCTGCATCCGAAGGCGTTCGTTCGCAAGCACCTGCTCAGCGAGGAGGATGAGGCGGCGATTCGGAAGCCGTTGCAGGGGGTCTACGACAACCTGCGGGCCGACGTCACCAGCGTGCACGAGGACCTGAAGGACGTCGCCACCGCCGTTGACCCGGCAAGCCGCCCAGCCAGCCGCCCGACCCCGGCGACCGGCGGTGCCTCGCCCGCGCCCACTCCTCGGATCAGCTACGACGACGCGACCTGACCGACAACGCGGCCAGTAGCGGCGGCGCGACCTGGCTGGCGGCGGGACCTGAGGAACCTCTCGCCGGGGCTTGGTTGCCGGGCCGAACTAGGGTGCCGTGGCATGGCCAGTATCGACTGTGGACCGATGCCGCTCGGCGGTGCCGGCGGCGATGACACGGCGGTGGCGCGGGGCCGGGAGCTCTCCTGGGACGGATGTGTCAACGTTCGTGATTTGGGCGGGCTCGGGCGGGTGCGACCGGGTGCCGTGGTCCGGATGGAGGAGCCGAACCGCCTCAGCGCGGCGGGGTGGGCGGCCGCCTGGGCCCATGGCGTTCGTACGGTTGTCGACCTGCGTAACGCCGACGAGTACGGGCAGGACAGCGCACCCAGACCAGCGGAGATGACGACGGTGCGGGTGCCGCTCGAACCGGTCGGCACACCCTTCTATGCGCACTGGGAGAAGATCGACAACTTGGCCTCACCGCTGTACTACCCGGCGATGCTGGCCGAGCAGTCGGAGCGGGTGACCGCCGCGGTCCGGGCGATCAGCACCGCCGCGCCGGGCTGTGTGCTGTTTCACTGCTCCGGCGGCAAGGACCGGACCGGGCTGCTCGCGCTGGTGTTGCTGACCTTGGCGGAGGCGACGCCGGCGGAGATCGTCGCCGACTACCTGCTCTCCTTCGAGCGGATGCGGCAGCGCTACGCCGAGCTCGGCGTTCCCGACCAACTCGGAAAGGTGACCGAGTTCCTGGCGACTCGGAACACCACCATCGAGGCATCGCTGAGCTCGACGGTCGCCACCCTGACGATGCCCGACTACCTCCTCGAGAACGGTCTGACCGCGGCCGAGGTCAGCGACCTGCGGGCCCGTCTGACCACCTGACCGGCCAGCCGCCCGGCAAGGGACCCGGGGGAGGGTTGCCGAGCGGCGCCCAGCGTGACCTGACCGGTTGGCGAGCTACCGCTCGACCAGGTTGAGCTAGCTGCCGGCCGGCTTGAGGCCCAGCGGTTTGCCGAGCAGCGACTCGCGTCGTACCGCGAGCCGGTCGGCGACCTGTTCCAGCGCCGCGGCGGCGGGGGAGGTCGGCTCGGCGAGCACGACCGGGTTGCCCTCGTCGCCGGCCTCGCGGACCCGGGTGTCGAGCGGGATCTGACCGAGCAGCGGCACCTGCGCACCAACGGCCTTCGTCAACGAGTCGGCGACCGTCTGGCCGCCGCCGGCCCCGAAGACCTCCATCCGGGTGCCGTCCGGCAGCTCCAGCCACGACATGTTCTCGATCACACCGACCACCCGCTGGTGGGTCTGCAACGCGATCGCGCCGGCCCGCTCCGCCACCTCGGCGGCGGCGGTCTGCGGCGTGGTGACCACCAGGATCTCGGCATTGGGCAGCAGCTGGGCCAGCGAGATCGCCACGTCTCCGGTGCCCGGGGGCAGGTCCAGCAGGAGCACGTCCAGGTCGCCCCAGTACACGTCGGCGAGGAACTGCTGTAGGGCCCGGTGCAGCATCGGGCCGCGCCACACCACGGCGGCGTTGCCGGGGGTGAACATCCCGATCGAGATGACCTTCACGCCGTGCGACTCGGGCGGCATGATCATGTCCTCGATCCGGGTGGGTCGCCCCTCGGCCCCGAGCATCCGTGGCACCGAGTGGCCGTAGATGTCCGCGTCAACCACGCCGACGGAGAGTCCCCGGGCGGCCAGCGCCGCCGCCAGGTTGACCGTCACGCTGGACTTGCCGACGCCGCCCTTGCCGCTGGCCACCGCGTACACCCGGGTGCGGGAGCCGGGCTGGGCGAACGGAATCACCGGCTCCTGGTCGGTGCCGCCGCCGCGGAGCTTGGTCTGGAGTTCCTTGCGCTGCTCGGGGCTCATCACACCGAACTCGATCTCCACCCCCGTCACCCCCGGCACCGCGCCCACGGCGGCCGTGATGTCCGAGCGCAGCTTCTCCTTCAGCGGGCAGCCGGCGACGGTGAGTAGCAGCTCAACCTGAACCACGCCGTCGTCGCCGATCGCCGCGGAGCGGACCATGCCCAACTCCGTGATGGGACGGCGGATCTCCGGGTCGTTGACAGTGGCCAGGGCGGCCTGAATCGCGTCGGAGACGGTATTGGCGGGTGCAGACATGACGGCAATGCTACGTCGGCGGCGATGTGACGCCGCCCTGGGTGGCAGCGGCGTCGGTCACCTGTTCCCGGCGCCGGTGCGGCCGTCGCCGGCCGGGTCGGTCTCCACCTCATCTCGGGGTTCGTCGAGGCTGCTCCCGTCAACCGGCCACCCCGGGGCCCGGTGTTGCCGGCGTAACCGGCGTTGGGCGGCGTCGTCCAGCTCCTCGGCGAGCCAGGCCAGCTCGGAGCGGAGAAAGTCGCGGGTGGCGACCTCACCCATCGCGTTCCGGAGCGCGGCGATCTCCCGGGCCAGGTACTCGGTGTCGGCCTTCTGGGCGGTCGCCCGACGCCGGTCCTCCTCCAGCGCCAGCCGGTCCCGGTCCGCCTGGCGGTTCTGGGCGAGCAGGATCAGCGGCGCCGCGTAGCTCGCCTGCAACGACAACATCAGGGTCAGGAACGTGAAGGTGTACGGGTCGAACCGAAGATGCGCGGGGGCGAGCGTGTTCCAGATGAACCAGGTGGCGATCACCACCGTCATGTAGACGATGAAGTGGGCGGTGCCCATCCTCCGGGCGATCGCCTCCGACCATCGGCCGAAGGCCTCCGGGTCGAACCGGGGCAGCTGGACGCGCCGGACCTCGCGTGGCTGGTCCAGCCGTTCCGGCCGCCGCCGCTCAACCATCCGCACCGTCCGACGGCTCGGCGGTGCCGACCGGGGCGGGCGGCCGCGCGTCCCGGTCCCGCCAGTCCCGAGGCAGCAGGTGGTCCAGTACGTCGTCCACGGTGACCGCGCCCACCAGGCGGCTGCTGCGGTCGATCACCGGCATGGCGACCAGGTCGTAGGTGGCCATCCGGCGGGTGATCTCAGGTAGCGGAGTGACCGGCCGCAGCGGGTCGATGTCGTTGACCACCACCCCGCCCAACAGGTCGGCCGGCGGTTCCCGCAGCAGCCGTTGGAAGTGCACGATGCCGAGGTAGCGGCCGGTCGGTGTGGTCATCGGCGCCCGGGTGACGAAGACCTGGGCCGCCACGGCGGGGGAGAGTTGGGGTTCGCGGATTCGGGCCAGTGCCTCGGCAACGGTGGCGTCCGGGGGCAGAATCACCGGTTCGGAGGTCATCACCGAGCCGGCCGTGCCCGGCGTGTACTTGAGGAGCTGGCGTACGGGATCGGCCTCGTCCGGCTCCATCAGGTCGAGCAGGACATCCTGCTCCGGCGGTGGTAGCGCGCCGAGCAGGTCGGCGGCGTCGTCCGGGTCCATCTGCTCGAGCACGTCCGCGGCGCGCTCTCGGTCCAGTGCGGCCAGGACCTCCACCTGGTCGTGCTCCGGCAACTCGCTGAGTACGTTGGCCAGCCGTTCGTCGTCGAAGGCGGCGGCGATCTCGTTGCGCCGTTCGTCGGGCAGGTCCTGCAGGGCGTTCGCCAGGTCCGCGGGGCGCATCTCCTCCAGGACCGCCAGCAGGTTGGCGGTCCCCCGGTTGTCGGCGATCCCGCTCAACCCGCGGACCCGGTCCCACTCGATCTGGCGCAGGTTGCCCCGACGGGTGAGTCGGCCGGTGTGCTCGCGGACGGCGACCCGGGTCAACGTCCACTCGTCGCGGGTCGCCTCCATGGCGACATCCACCACGACCCCGGCCAACCCGTCCGGGTGGATCTGCACCCGTCGGTCGAGCAGCTCCTGGAGGACCAGCAGCTCGTTCGGGCGCTTCTCGAAACGGCGCAGGTTGAGGGTGCCGGTGCCGAGTACCACGGCATCCGAATCGATCGAGGTGATCCGGTTGATCGAGAGAAAGATCCGCCGCCGCATCGGCATCTCGGCGACCAGGCCGACCACCTCCGGCGGGTGCTTCGTGGCCCGTAGCCGAGCTACCGCGTCGCGGACCCGGCCCACCTGGTCACCGTTGGGGTCGTAGACGGCGACGCCGGCGAGCCGGGCGATGTAGACCCGGGTCGGCGTACTCACGCAGACCAGCCTAAGCGCCTACTGTCTATCAACATGTCGACCCTGGATTACGAGATCGTGGACGTCTTCACCGATCGCCCCTTCGCCGGTAATCCGCTGGCGGTGGTCTTCGGTGCCCACGGGTTGGCTACGGAGCAGATGCAGGCGCTCGCGGTGGAGTTCAACCTCTCCGAGACGGTGTTCGTGCTCCCACCAACCCGGGCCGACGCCACCTATCGGGCGCGGATCTTCACCCCGGTTGACGAGTTGCCCTTCGCCGGTCATCCGAGTGTCGGCGCGGCGGTCGCCGCCAGCCGGCGTGGTCTCTTCGCCGCCGGCTCGGTGCGGCAGGAGTGCGGCGCGGGTGTGCTGCCGATCGAGGTGACCGCGACCGGCGCGACGCTGACCGGAGGTACGCCGACGCTCGGCCCCGAACTGGATCCGGGGCCGCTGCTGGAGCTGGTCGGCCTCACCGGCTTTGACCAGGCCGGGCCGGCGCCCCGGGTGGCCGGCTGCGGGCTGGAGTTTCCGTACCTGCCGGTGCATCCGCACGCGGTGCCTCGCGCCCAGCTGAATCCGGGGGCAGCGCAGCGGTACGGAGTGGAGCACGTCGCGGTCTTCTCCTGGGATGCCGAGTCGCGGACCGCACACATCCGGGTCTTCGTCCCCGGGCTGGGTGTGCCGGAGGATCCGGCGACTGGGTCGGCCGCCCTGGGGCTGGGGGTGTGGTTGGTGGCCAGTGGATTGCTACCTGGCGCGGGCCGAAGCAGCTACGCCGTTCGCCAGGGCAGTGAGATCAACCGACCATCCGCGCTGGCCTGCACGGTAACCGCGGCCGACGGGGCTGCCCTCGGCGCTACCGTCGCCGGCCGGGTGGCACCGGTGGCCCGGGGCGAGATTGTGGTCCCGCCGTTCGTTGGCTGAGGGGCGCGGACGTGTTTCGCTGCCGCGGCGGCGAACCGGAGCCGCGTCAACCCCCGACCGTGGGTGCGGACCGGCGATGGGTGCGGGAGGATGCGGGGGTGAGTGACGCGGTACGACGCAGCAACCTTCTGGTTGACGAGGCGCTGAAGAAGGCGGCCATCGCCTGGGTCGGCGTCGCCGACGGCCCGGCGTCCGCGCTCTGGTGTGTGCCCCTGGCGGGTGCGCTCCTCGTGGTCAGCGGCCCGGAGGAGCAGTCCGCTCCCGGGCTCGCCGATGCGCGGCGGGCGGAGGTCACGCTGCGGGGCGATCACGGCGGCCGGATCGTCACCTGGCCGGCGGAGGTGACCCGGTTGCTGCCCGGCACCGAAGACTGGGAGACCAGCGCGCCGTTGGTTGCGGCGAAGCGGTTGAACGCACCAGGTTCGGCTGCCGACCTGGTGGCCCGCTGGGCGACGGCCGGTTGCGCGCTCAACCGCCTCGTTCCCGCCGGTGATCCGCTGGCTGGCTCGGCACTTCCCACCGCTTCGCTGGCCCAGCCACCCCGCCCGGCGGCGGTGGTTCGGGCCGCTCGTAAGCCGTTCCGGCTGCACCGCGTCCGACGGCGCTGACCTCAGCCGACGCTGACCTCCGCCGGCTGGTGGTGTGCAGCGGGGCCGGTAGCCCCCGGCGACCAGGCGTCGGCCCGGTCGATCAGGTCAACCACGTCGGCCAGGGAGGCCAACTCCGGCCCGGTCCAGCCGGTGTCCGGGTTGAAGGTCAGGTGACCGGCGAGGTCCGGGGCCGCCAGGCGTACCGCGCGCAGCCCGGCCCGCTCCGCCCCGGTCAGTTCCTGACTACCCCCGTCCCCCACGTACAGGCAGGTGGCGGGCGCCAGGCCCAGACGCCGGCAGGCGGCCCGGTACAGCTCCGGGTCCGGCTTGCAGCGCCCGAACTGGACCGAGAGGACGCGGACGTCGAGGAGCGGGTTGATCGGCAACTGCGGCAGGAGTGCGGGCAGTTCATGGGTGCAGTCACTGACCAACCCGATCCGGAGCCCACGCTGGCGCAGCGCGGCGAGGGTTGGTACCGCCTCGGCGCGAAGGCGGGTGTCCGCGCGGATGGCACGGAACCGGGCGATCACCGCCGACCGGAGCGCCTCCGCCGAGGGTCGAACGCCGGCCTGCGCACAGACCCAGCGCAGGGTGGCCTCGGCGGTGCCCAGCGCGCCGGTGGCGCGCTGGTAGTACGTGCGGTTGAGGACGTTGACGAACACCTCCGGCGGGCAGCCGAGCAGCTCAGCCGTCGTACCGTGGGCGCTGCCGCGCTGTACGGCGCAGGTCAGCGTGCCGTAGAAGTCGAAGAGCACCGCCTGGAACCTGGGCATGGGGGCCTTTCGGCGGTGAGGGGTTGGCGGTGAGTCGCGGACGATCGTAATCGAAGGCTGATCGAGCCGGCTTCGGATCCGTGTGACTATTGCTCTTCGTGCCCGCCCTGCCGTCCCGGCTGCCACCGGAGCCGCTCACCGTCGGTGCGCTCGCCCTCGCCGTGCTCGCCGTATCGTCCTCCGCGCCGTTGGTGGCCTTCGCCGCCGCACCGGCCCTGGCGATGGCGTTCTGGCGCAACCTGCTCTCGACCGCGGTGCTCGGTCCGGCCACCCTGCTCCTTCGGCGGGAAGAGCTGCGGGCGTTGGCCGCTCCGGCCGGACGACGCGCGGGCCGGTACTGCGTCTTCTCCGGTGTCGCGCTCGCCGCCCACTTCGCCACCTGGATGCCGAGCGCCAAGCTCACCACGGTGGCGGCGGCCACCGCCCTGGTCGCCACCCAACCCGTCTGGCAGGGGCTGATCGCGCAGGCCCAGGGTCGGCGACTGTCGAGGGCGGTGTGGGCCGGCGTCGGCGTGGCGGTCGCCGGCGCGGCACTGGCCACCGGTGCCGACTTCGCGCTCTCCGGGCCGGCGTTCCTCGGCGACCTGCTCGCGATTCTCGGCGGAATGTTCGCCGCGGTCTACACGGCCCTGGGTGAGCAGGCTCGCCGAACGGTCAGCACCACCACGTACACCACCGTCTGCTACGGCGTCTGCGCTCTGGTCCTGTTCCTGGTCTGCTGGGTCGGTGGGGTGCAGCTGTCCGGCTTCGACACCCGTACCTGGCTCGCGGTGCTGGCCCTGGTGGCCGGTGCCCAGCTGCTTGGTCATTCGATGTTCACCTACGCGCTGCGTCGGGTCTCGGCCACCACGGTCAGTATGCTGATCTTGTTGGAGGCGCCGGGTGCGGCGCTGATTGGCTGGGTCTGGCTGGGCCAGCTGCCGCAGCCGTCAGCGTTGCCGGGCCTGGCGTTGCTGCTGGTGGGCGTCGCGGTGGTGATCCGCGGCAGCGCGCGGAGCCATCACGCGTGACCCGTCCCGGATCCCGGGTTCCCGTCGATGCCGACCGCCTTCGCGCTGGCTTCCCAGAGCTGAGCAGCCAACTGCGGATCAGTTGCCTTCTGGGCTGGTTGGCGGAGCCGGAGATCCTGGTAGTACCCGCCGCTGTGCAGCCGTTCCGGGGCCTGGCTGGCGAGCCAGACCAGGGTCTCGGCCCCCTTTTCCGCGCTGCGGGCCGGCAACAGGCGCATGGCGAAAGTGATCAACCGGCTGTCACCACCGAACCGGGTCCGCACCACGCCCGGGTGGAAGCAGTACGTCGGAAGGTCCCGCCAGCGTCGGGCTGCCTCCGTGGTGAACAGGATGTTCGCTTGTTTGCTGGTGCCGTAGACGCTCATCGCGCGGTACCGGTGCAGCGGCTGGTTGAGGTCGTTCGGGTTCAGCGACCCACTGCGGTGGGCGGTGGACGCGGTCACCACGACCCGGCCG
This sequence comes from Salinispora cortesiana, assembly GCF_000484695.1. Classification (GTDB taxonomy): domain Bacteria; phylum Actinomycetota; class Actinomycetes; order Mycobacteriales; family Micromonosporaceae; genus Micromonospora; species Micromonospora cortesiana. Next base: position 10,821 of record NZ_AXVR01000003.1, read on the forward strand.
AGTCGATCCCGCAGGAGGTTGGTCAACAGGAACGGCGCGAGATGGTTGGTCTGAATCGACAGCTCGTAGCCGTCAACGGTGGTGGTCGGCTCGAGCACGATCGCCCCAGCGTTGTTGGCCAGCACGTCGATCCGGTCGTATGCGGCGCGCAGCCGCTCCGCCAGGGCGCGGACATCGTCGAGGACGGCGAAGTCCGCGCGGAACACCTCCGGCAGCTCGCCGGCGGCCTCCCGGACCTGCTCGGCGGCGGCGTGGAGGCGGGCCGAGTCACGCCCGACGAGTACCACCTGGTCGCCGCGGCAGGCCAGCTCGATTGCGGCGGCGAGGCCGATGCCGGAGGTAGCTCCGGTCAGCACCGTCAGCCGACGCCCAGTGAGATCTTCCACAGGTCCGTTCACCCCAGTCACGGCACGAGGTTACCGTGACGTCCCCACGTACTTTGGGAACGTTAGGCCGCCTGTTTGGATCGCCAGGTCCACATACGTCTGCATGTTCGAGGTGGCGCCGGCCTGTCGCCGGACGCTGGAAGGAGCGCATTCATGACCGCAGTCGGTCGCCCCCGTCGGTCCTGCCTCGCGGTACCGGGTTCCAGCGTCAAAATGTTGGGTAAGGCGCAGGGCCTCCCCGCCGACCAGGTCTTCCTCGATCTTGAGGACGCGGTCGCCCCGCTCGCGAAGCCGGACGCGCGGAAGAACATCATCGCCGCCCTCAACGAGGGTGACTGGACCGGCAAGACCCGGGTGGTCCGGGTGAACGACCTGACCACCCCATGGACCTACCGGGACGTTATCGATGTTGTCGAGGGCGCCGGCGCCAACCTCGACTGCATCATGCTGCCGAAGGTGCAGGACGCCGGCCAGGTGCAGTGGTTGGATCTCACTCTCACCCAGGTGGAGAAGACACTCGGTCTCCAGGTTGGGCGGATCGGCATCGAGGCGCAGATCGAGAACGCGGCCGGCCTGGTGAACGTGGACGCGATCGCCGCGGCGTCGTCCCGGGTGGAGACCATCATCTTCGGCCCCGCCGACTTCATGGCATCGATCAACATGAGGTCGCTGACGGTCGGGGCGCTGATTCCGGACTACCCGGGCGATCCCTACCACTACATTCTGATGCGCATCCTGATGGCCGCCCGGATGCATGACAAGCAGGCGATCGACGGCCCGTTTCTGCAGATCCGGGATGTTGACGGGTTCCGCGACGTGGCCAAGCGGTCCGCCGCGCTCGGCTTCGACGGGAAGTGGGTGCTGCACCCAGGTCAGCTGGAGGCCGCGAACGAGGTCTACTCGCCGGCCCAGGACGACTACGACCACGCCGAGTTGATCCTCGACGCCTACCAGCACTACACCTCGGAGGCCGGCGGGAAGCTCGGCGCCGTGATGCTCGGTGACGAGATGATTGACGAGGCGTCGCGCAAGATGGCGTTGGTGATCGCAGCGAAGGGCCGAGCGGCCGGGATGGTTCGTACCTCTTCCTTCACCCCGCCGGCGCAGTAGTCAGACGGTGCTCGTGGTTTCGGCAGCGGCGACAAGGACGAACACCGTCACGACGAACACCACCACGTAGAAGACGGCGACGAGTGCCGCCAGGCCGGTCAGGATCCAGCCGCTGATGATCGCGGCCTTCGCCACACCGTCGCCGCCCTCGCCGGTTTCCCGGATCTGCTTCTGGGCGACGTGGCCGAGGATCGCCCCAGCCGGCGCGGTGAGGAAGAACACGATACCGACCAGTGACAACACCAGGGCGACGGTGGCCAGACCGTTCGTCTTCGGCTGCGGGTAGCCGTAGCCCGGGTACGTCGGCTGCGGGTAGCCGCCCGCCGGGTAGGCGCCCGGGTACGGGCCGGTCGGGGGGTAGGGAACGCCCTCGGTGGGCTGGCCGGGCCCGGGTTGGCTGCTCGTCGGGGCGGAAGGAATGGGTTGCTGCCCCGGATTGGCGTGCTGTTGACTGTCGTCCGGCACTCCGGTAAGCGGTCGAGCCGGGTCCTGCCAGTCGCCGGCGGAGGGGGGATAGGTCATGGCCTTGGTCTGCTCTCCCACAGGGTGATGGTGGGTTGTCAGGGTAGTCAGCCAAAGGAAATTCGGGGAAACCGCCACCGCGCCGCGTTGATCGACCCGGGGCAAACGGGCAGGATTCTGGCATGGCGATTGACGCGAGAGCCGGTAGCCGACCGAGACGAGACGCGAGTCGCCGCGGCGCGGCCCGCCGTAGCCGAGCGACGGGCGGTGACCCGGTTGGGCAGAGCGGGCAGGACGAGCACGTGCCCCTGCCGGAGCCGGTCACCATGCGGCTCGACGGAAGGGTGGCGTTGGTGACCGGAGCCGGCAGCCCGGACGGTATCGGGTACGCGACCGCGCGTCGCCTCGCCGATCTGGGCGCGCGGGTCGCCATCGTCTCCACCACTCGCCGCATCCACGAGCGCGCCGCCGAGCTGGGGGTCACCGGATTCGTGGCTGACCTGACCGACGAGTCGGAGGTCGGTGCGTTGGCAGATGCGGTCACCGAGCAACTCGGTGACGTGGAGGTGTTGGTCAACAACGCCGGCTTGGCGAGTCGGGCGAGTCCGGAGGTACTGCGGCCGGTCGCCCAGCTCAGCTATGAGGAGTGGCGCGGTGAGATCGATCGCAACCTCACCACCGCCTTCCTGTGCAGCCGCGCGTTTATCGGCGGGATGGCCGAACGGGGTTGGGGCCGGATCGTGAGCTTGGCGGCGACCGCCGGCCCGGTCAACGCGTTGCCGACCGAGGCCGCCTACGCGGCGGCCAAGGCTGGCGTTGTCGGGCTGACCCGGGCGTTGGCGATGGAGATGATCGCGGACGGGGTGACCGTCAACGCGGTGGCCCCGGGGACCATCCACACCGCCGCGTCAACGATGGCCGAGCTCAAACAAGGGCTGGGCACCCCGGTCGGGCGGCCGGGTACGCCGGACGAGGTGGCGGCGTCCGTCGCATTCCTCTGCTCGCCGGCTGCCTCCTACATCACCGGCCAAATGCTGGTGGTGGACGGCGGCAACAGCGTGCGCGAAGCGCAGTTCCGCTGACCCGTTGCGCTCGGGCGGGCGTGGGCGGGGCTGCATGTCGGCACCAAGGCGTGGCGCCGCGCACGCCCCCCGGGGACCCGTGGGGCACCCCGCCTCAGTAACTGTTGGGGCTGCCGGGGATGGGGGCGCTGGCCGCAAACACGATTCCGCAGCAGGCCAGCAGGCCGAGCACGGTGAAGATGTAGCTCAGGATCAGGCCCACGGTGGCGAGTTGGCCACCGGACTCGCCACTGGTGCGTAGCTGCCGGCGGGCCAGGTGGCCGAGGACGATGCCAGCAGGTGCGAACACGAAGGCGAAGACCAGGGAGAGGACGGCCAGGACGTTCGTTGCGGGGCTTTTGGAGGCGCCGTAGAGCTGGTGCTGCTGCCCCCACTGCGGCTGTTGCTGCCCCCATTGCTGCTGTTGCTGTTCCCACTGCGGTGGTTGCTGTTGCTCCCACTGTTGTTGCTGTTCCCACTGCTGCTGCCCCCACTGGGGCTGGCCGCCCTGCGCCGCACCGTGCTCCGGCGGCTGGTCCGGGTCGGCTCGGTGCGAGGGGGGCGGCTCCGGGCCGGCGGCGGGCTGTTCCCACGGGGACACGGGCCGGTCGGGATCCGGTGGACCGGACGGTGGCTGGCTCACGACTTTCTCCTCCTGCCGAGCTCCCTGTGGCCGGACGCTACCCCGGCTGGTGAAACTTTTCACAGCGGTTCGGGGACTGGTCACCTTGGCGGCAACGCTCGCGCCGCTGATACTAGCCGGGCACTTGGTTACCCCCGAGTAGCACCACGACCCGGAGGCGGATATGGCTCGACTCGCCCAGACACCCGGCCTGACCGACGTGCAACAGTCGATTCTGGAAACCGTCCGGGAGTTCGCGAACAAGGAGATCATCCCGCACGCCCAGCGGTTGGAGCACGCCGACGAGTACCCGGCCGACATCCTAGACGGGATGCGCGAGATGGGACTCTTCGGCCTGACCATCGGTGAGGAGTACGGCGGTCTTGGGGAGTCTCTGCTGACCTACGCGTTGGTGGTCGAGGAGTTGTCCCGGGGCTGGATGTCGATCTCCGGCATCGTCAACACCCACTTCATCGTGGCGTACCTGATCTCTCAGCACGGCTCGGCCGACCAACGGGCTCGGTTGCTGCCGAAGATGGCGACCGGCGAGGTGCGCGGGGCCTTCTCGATGTCCGAGCCGGAGTGCGGCTCCGACGTCTCGGCGATCACCTCACGGGCGGTCCGGGACGGTGCGAATTACGTCCTCAACGGCCAGAAGATGTGGCTGACCAACGGGGCGTACGCATCGGTGGTCGCCACCCTGGTCAAGACCGACACCGGCGCCGACTCGGTGTACGGGAACATGAGCACCTTCCTGCTGGAGAAGGAGCCGGGCTTTGGTGAGACCGCTCCGGGCCTCACCATCCCAGGAAAGATCGACAAGATGGGCTACAAGGGGGTCGAGACCACCGAGATGGTTCTCGACGGCGTGACCGTCCCCGAGTCCGCGGTGCTCGGCGGAGCCGAACAGGTCGGTCGTGGCTTCTACCAGATGATGGACGGGATCGAGGTGGGTCGGGTGAACGTGGCGGCCCGTGCCTGCGGCATCTCGATTCGTGCCTTCGAGCTGGCCGCCGCGTACGCGCAGCAGCGCCGCACCTTTGGCCAGCCGCTCGCCAAGCACCAGGCCATCGCGTTCAAGCTGGCCGAGATGGGAACGAAGATCGAGGCTGCGCACGCGTTGATGGTCAACGCCGCCCGGCTGAAGGACGCCGGTCAACGAAACGATGTCGAGGCCGGCATGGCCAAGCTACTCGCCTCCGAGTACTGCGCCGAGGTGGTCCAGGAGGCGTTCCGTATCCACGGTGGCTATGGCTACTCCAAGGAGTACGAGATCGAGCGCCTGATGCGGGAGGCCCCGTTCCTGCTCATCGGTGAGGGCACCTCGGAGATCCAGAAGACCATCATCTCCCGTGGTCTGCTCCGGGAGTACCGGCTCTGACGCCCCGTCAGCCTCGGCGGCTCAGGCCGGCGGCGGCGCGTTCGACGGCGAGGCAACGGTCCTCGACGTAGTCGATGCCAGCGTCGGTGGCGATCCGCCGGGCCGTCGGGGAGACGATGCCGAGTTGCAGCCAGACCGCCGGTGCGCCGATCGCGACGGCCGAGCGGACGACCTCCACCGCATCGTCGGCCGGGCGGAACACGTCCACCAGGTCGACCGGGTGCGGCAGGTCGGCGAGGGACGGGTAGGCGCGCTCGCCGAACAGCTCGTCCACGGCCGGGTTGACCGGGATGATTCGCCAGCCGTGCTGTTGCAGTTGCAGCGGCACGGTGTGCGCGGGCTTTCGCCGATCACGGGATGCGCCGACAACGGCGATGACGGCGGCGTCGGCGAGGATCTGCTGGGGCGTGCGCATTCATCGACTCTAACGCCGCTGGTCGTGGCGGGCTGGCCGAGCGCAGGGGTGCGCCGATGCGGTACCACCGGCAGTGCCGGGCCGAGGGGGCCGGTAGCGTCGGGCAGAGGGGCCGGCAGGGTGGGGCCGAGGGATCCGGTGCGGGCGGCTAGAGCAGACTGAGCTGCTCGGCGTGCGGCCGGTCGGGGGGTCGCGGGGCGTCCCGGGGAGCGCCGGGATGTAGGCCGTGCCGGCGGGCCGCGATCCGGACCCGGGCGGTCAGCTCCCGCTGGTACGACTGCGGGGAGTAGGCGCCGCCCCCGTATAGCTCACGGTAGCGGGGGACCAGGTGCGGAAAGGCGCGACCGAGCCAGCGGGCATACCAGTCCCGGGCGCCGGCGCGCAGGTGTAGTGCGATCGGGGTCACGCCGGTCGCCCCGGCGGCGGCGATCGCCGCCACGGTCGCCTCGATGGAGGCGTCGTCGTCGCTGAGGCCGGGCAGGATCGGTGCCATCAGCACCTCGACGGCGAAGCCGGCCTCGGTGAGTTGGCGGACCACGTGTAGCCGTCGACCCGGGCTCGGTGTGCCCGGCTCGACCGCTCGCCAGAGCCGCTCGTCCACGAAGCCCAGTGAGCAGGCCAGGCTGACCCGGGTCACCTGGGCGGCCTGGCGGAGCAGGGGAAGGTCGCGCAGGATGAGGGTGCCCTTGGTGAGGATCGAGAAGGGGTTGGCGAAGTCCCGTAGCGCGCTGATGATCTCCGGTAGGAGTCGGTAGCGCCCCTCGGCTCGCTGGTAGCAGTCCACGTTGGTGCCCATCGCGATCGGCGCTCCCCGCCAGCTGGATGCTGCCAGTTCTCGGCGGAGCAACTCGCCGGCGTTGGTTTTGACGATCACTCGTCGATCGAAGTCGGCACCGGCGTCGAGGCCGAGGTAGGTGTGCGTGTTGCGGGCGAAGCAGTACACGCAGGCGTGGCTGCAACCCCGATATGGGTTGACGGTCCACTCGAAGGGGACCCGGGAGGTGCCCGGAACTCGGTTGATGATCGACTTCGCCTGGATTTCATAGAAGGTCATTCCGGCGAAGTCGGGCGTGGGGAAGCTGCGGGCGGTGGCGCCGGTCAGCGCCAGCGGCAGGGGTGGCGTCGCTGGCGCTGACCCGTCGAGGCCGATCGTGCTCGGATCGGCGGCGAGGTTGTCCCAGCGCATGGCTGGTATTCGAACACATGTACGAAATGATGGCAAGCGCTGCGGGTGCGCCGGCCCGGGTGGGTCAGTGGGGGTGTTCGGCGAGCTTCTTGCGGACGTCGTCCATGTCCAGCGCCTCGACCTGCTCGATCAGGTTCTCGAGGGCTGACTCGGGTAGCGCGCCGGGCTGGGCGAAGACGATGACCCCGTCGCGGATCGCCATGATCGTTGGGATGGAGCGGATGTCGAACTTCGCGCCCAGCTCCTGCTGTGCCTCGGTGTCGACCTTGCCGAAGACGATGTCTGGGTGCTTCTCCGAGGAGCGCTCGTACACCGGGGCGAACCGCTTGCAGGGGCCGCACCAATCGGCCCAGAAGTCGACGAGCACGATTCCGTCACCGCCGGTCAGCTCGTCGAAGTTCGCCGTGGTCAGCTCAACGGTTGCCATCTCAATCTCTCCGATCGCGTGGAACAACTACCTCTGGTCGAACCAGGGCGCGCCGCGTGGAATTCCCGGGTCCCGATGGCCGAAACGCCGCCGTTGCTGGTTCGGTTACGGCGGGGTTTGAGCCCATCGATGTCCATCGGTTACGGGTGGGTGCTGCAATACGCAAGTGCATGTCGCATTTGCGTTACCAGGGGTAGTGGGAGCGCTCTCAGGGGATCTGGACAGCATTCCGCCTACGGGTCGGTAACTTGAGTCTTGACATGGAGCTATCGGATTTACGGTGATCACTTGCAGAGTGGTTCTGGGTTACGCTGAGTAATGTAACAAAAAGAAAACTGTGATCCCCGTCTCTGTTGGACTGGGTCGTGGTCGGGCAGAATCTGTCGCATCAGAGCGTGGGCGGCGGGTGCCGGGGAGGGCCCCGCCGCTCATTGCGTCCGGCCTCCGGTGGCGCTGGTGTGACTTTTCCCGACCGCCATCGTCCCCTGGTTCGCCTTTACCATCGGTAAGGCATGCTGTGCCGAACTCATCACCGCCCGTCGAAGGGGGATCAGGATGCAGTTCGGCCGCTACTACGAGGATTTCGAGGTTGACGCGGTCTACCGGCACTGGCCGGGCAAGACGGTCACGGAGTACGACGACCATCTCTTCTGCCTGCTCACGATGAACCACCACCCGCTCCACCTGGACGCGCGCTACGCCGAGACCGCAAGTCAGTTCAAGCGCAACGTCGTGGTCGGCAACTACGTCTACTCGCTGCTGCTCGGCATGTCGGTGCCCGATGTCAGCGGCAAGGCGATCGCCAACCTGGAGATCGAATCCCTGCGCCACGTCGCCCCGACGTTCCACGGCGACACGATCTATGGCGAGACCACGGTCCTGGACAAGCGGGAGTCCTCCTCGAAGCCGGACCGCGGTGTGGTCGCCGTCGAGACCCGTGGTTACAACCAGGACGGCACCCTGGTGTGCGTGTTCCGGCGAAAGGTCATGGTGCCGAAGAAGGCGTACGCCGAGGCCGCGGCCGCCGACGGGGTGGATCTGGAGCGGCCGAGTTTCCCCACGCCGCGCTGACAGCGTCGCCGCGCCGGAGGTTTCGGAAGACTTCCGGCGTGGCCTCACCCTTCGCGCTGTTGCGGATTTATCCGGCACTCCCCGTTTTGTTGGTCTTTTCTCGGTAATCGGGGCTTATGCTGGCGCCGGAGGTTCCCATGAGCCACTCCCTCGCCGGCGAGCCGCCCGTCGCCGGCCGCCGTGCCGTACCGCTGGCCGATCTTCCCTACTCCGCCGCGGAGTGGGACCTGCTCGCCAACCTGCCCAACTGGACCGTCGTCGCTACCGTCACCCAGGCGCCGGTGCGGGGGGTCGCCGCCGGGCTGGCCGGCCTCGACGCCGTCGCCGCCGGCCGGTCCTTCGACAGTGACCTGGTTCGCGCGGTGGTGGCCACGATCTACGCCCGGCACGACGGTTCGGCGAGCGCGCCGGGTGGGCCACTCGCCGACACCGCCGAACTGCTCGCCGTCGCCCGTACGGCGGCCCGGCTACTCGAGCGGCGAGCGGATCCGGCCGACTCGGCAGCGTACCGACAGTGGGTGCAGTCGGTCGCCGCCCGGGTCTGCCGAGCCGGGGCGAACCCGGGCGGGCCGGTCGCCCGCAGCGACCGCCGGTTCCTCGATCGGCTCGGGGACGCCCTGGGGCTGGGCTGAGTGGCGCGCCCGGCTGGCCGTACCCTCTAGGACCCGTGACCGGTGAGCAGTTTGAGGTCGGGGTGGGTCCGTGGCAGGGCACCCCGCCGGACGACCCGCGCTACGACCCTGACCTGCTGGCGCACGGTGATCGACGCAACGTCGTCGACCGGTACCGCTACTGGCGGCAGGAGGCCGTCGTCGCCGACCTGGACCAGCGGCGGCACGACTATCACGTGGCGATCGAGAACTGGCAGCACGATCTGAACATCGGCACCGTGGTCCGCAACGCCAACGCGTTCCTCGCCGCCGAGGTCCACATTGTCGGCCGTCGCCGGTGGAATCGACGCGGCGCGATGGTGACCGACCGGTACCAACATGTGCGGCACCACGAGACGATCGAGGGCTTCGTCGCCTGGGCGGCGGGTGCCGGGCTGTCGGTGGTTGGCATCGACAATCTGCCGGGTTGTCAACCGCTGGAGACGGCCACGCTGCCCCGGCGGTGCGCGCTGCTCTTTGGCCAGGAGGGCCCGGGTCTGTCCGAACCTGCTCGGGCCGCCTGCGACCAGCTCTTCTCGATTGCCCAGTACGGCTCGACCCGTTCGATCAACGCTGGCGTGGCCAGCGGCATCGCCATGCACGCCTGGATTCGTTCCTACGGCGGGCCAACGCCGGCCTGAGCTGGGGCCGCGCCTCCACTGTGTGGTGTGAGATCACCGATGGATCGAAGCGCGTCGGCCGGTGAAGCTCGGGGATTGTGCCCGCATGCGATAGCCTGGCCGGCGAGTGCGGGGTTGGTGCTCGGTGGGTTGTTCAGCGCGACCTCTCGAAGTGGACGCCCTGGGCTCAGGCACGGCGTACCAGCTCCGGTACCGGCCGGAGGGCTTGACAAGTCCCCCGGAATGTCGGAGAACGGACACAGTGAAATAACTGTACGGCATCACGCTGATACTCTGAGTGTCGCTGCGGTAATCGGACCCGGCGCCCGCGCGAGAGGATGGCCCGTCATGGTCAAGAAGGTCCTCACCTGGGCCGGTATCGCATTCCTGATCTTTTTCGTGGCCTACCGGCCGAACTCCGCGGCGGACGTCTTCAAGTCGCTCGGTGGCGGCCTCGTGGACATCGCCCAGGGGTTCGGCGAGTTCGTCACCAACATCGTCGCCTAGCCGACGATGGGCAGCCCCTCCGGTCCCCCCTTCGACCCCGACGACCCCGACCGGGAGCGCCGGGAGCGCGACACGGAGTCGATTCCCCGCATCGACCCAGAGGACGGATCCGGCTACGGATCCGGTCCACCCCCATACCAGGGTCCCGGCCCGTTCGACGAGGCGAGGCTGGGCGAGGGGCCCGGGTTCGCCGACGACAGCCGGTCGGGGCGGACCTGGATTCCAGACCCCGAGGCCGAATACCAGCCGCCGCAGATCTCCGAGGACGAGCTCGCCGGCCTACGGGCGGACGCGGCCGGCATGGCGCCGCGCCGGGTCCTGCCGCTGGAGGATGAGCCCAGTTCCCTCGTCGCCCGTTACCTCTTCCCCACCGAGCGGTACCGGGGTGAGTGGAAGCGACACTGGATCCACCTCGCCACCCCACTGCTCATCGGCGTCGTCGCCACCTTCGTGCTGGGATACCTCTCCGGCTTCCTCGCCGGGCGGGATGTCGGTGGCCTGACCACCGCCGCGGTGCTGGCCTGGTTCGCCGTGATGGGTTGGGTGGCGTGGCGGGTCGGCGACTGGTGGTACGACCGGTTCATCCTGACCAACAAGCGGGTGATGGTGGTCAACGGCATCATCACCCGCCGAGTGGCGATGATGCCGTTGGTCCGCGTCACCGACATGAAGTACGAGCAGACACCGGCCGGGCGAGCGCTCAACTACGGCACGTTCGTCCTCGAGTCCGCCGGTCAGGAACAGGCGTTGCGTGAGATCAAGAACCTGCCCAACCCGAACGAGCTCTACCTACGTGTCGTCGAGGAGATGTACGAGCCGCAGGCGGTCGAGGCGCGGCTGGGCAAGGAAGCCGACGAGGCGAAGGCCGACGACGGCGCCTGAGGCGGCAGCGGAGTGAACACTCGGATCGACCTGCACGCCCACTCCACCGCCAGCGACGGCACCCTCACCCCCGGCGAGTTGGTCCATGCGGCGGCAGCCGCCGGTCTCGACGTCGTCGCGATCACCGACCACGACACCACGGCCGGCTGGGAGCCGGCGGTCCGGGCGCTCCCTGCCGGGCTGCGGCTGATCCGTGGTGCGGAGCTGTCCTGCCGGTGGGAGGGGGAGGATCCCGCCGTGCCGCTGCACCTGCTCGCGTACCTCTTCGACCCGGACGACCCGGACCTCACCGCGGCGCTGAGCCGGGTCCGGCGCGCCCGGGTCGAACGGGGTGAGCGGATCGTCCGGCTGCTCCAGGCCGACGGTCTGGAGGTGAGCTGGTCGGAGATCCTGGCCACCGCGCGGGGCGGGACGGTCGGCCGGCCGCACATCGCCCAAGCCCTCATCCGGGCCGGCCTGGTCGCGACGACGAGTGAGGCGTTCGGTCCGGACTGGCTGGGCGAGCGGTACCGCCTGCCCAAGGACGACATCGAGGTCTTCGAGGCAGTCCGGCTGGTCCGGGCGGCCGGGGGCGTCCCGGTGTTCGCCCACCCCCGGGCCACCCGGCGTGGTCGAGTGGTTCCCGACGAACTCGTCGCGGACCTCGCCGCCGCCGGACTGGCCGGGTTGGAGGCGGACCACGAGGACCACACCCCCGCCGAGCGGGCGCACGTACGGGCGCTCGCCGCCGACCTGGGGCTACTGGTGACCGGCGCATCAGATTTCCACGGCACCCACAAGACGGTCCGGCTGGGCGCCTTCACCACCGACGTGCAGAACTACGAGCGGATCGTCGCCGCCGGCGTGACCAGCGTCGCTTCCGGGTGAGGCGGCGTGCCGTCCAGTTCGGCGCCGTTAGGTTGATCCGGTGGATATCAAGCTCTTCGGCGAGGTTTTCGTAACCCTGCTCGTGATCGTTGACCCGCCGGGCATGATGCCCATCTTCCTGGCGCTGACCGGACCGTTGTCGGCCCGGGACCGGCACCGGGCGGCCTGGCAGGCGGTGGCGCTGGCGCTCGGGGTGATCGCGATCTTCGCGGTGGCGGGCTCGACCCTGCTCGCCTACCTGCACGTGGACCTGCCCGCCCTGCAGGCCGCCGGTGGCCTGCTGCTCGTGCTGGTCGCCCTGGAACTGTTGACCGGCAAAGCGGACGACCCCAGCCAGCAGGCCACCTCGAACATCGCGCTGGTGCCGCTGGGCACCCCGCTGCTCGCCGGCCCCGGCGCGATCGTGGCCACGATGCTCTTCATGCAGCAGGCCGACGGCGCGGCCGACATCACCGCGATCGCCGCCGCGATCGTCGCCGTGCTACTCGCCGTCTGGGTGGTGCTCCGCTTCTCCGGCGGGATCGTCAAAATCCTGCGACCGGGTGGGATCGAGGTGCTGACCCGGATCGCCGGACTGCTGCTGGCGGCGATCGCGGTCCAGCTGATCGCCGACGCGGTGGCCGCCTTCGTCACCCAGTACATGACCGCGGGCTGACTCCGTCGGGGGCGGATGGCAGGATCGCGGTGTGCGACGATCCCGCCGACCCTCCACCACCCCGCCGCGACCCCGCGCCGCCGAGCCCGAACAGCTTGGCTTCGAGGGCATGCCGGAGCGGCTCTTCGTCTGCACCCCCAGCAAACTCGGCGCATACGCGGACTGCCCACGGCGCTACCGCTACGCCTACCTGGACCGCCCCGCCCCGCCGAAGGGGCCGCCCTGGGCGCACAACTCGCTCGGTGCCAGTCTGCACACCGCGCTGAAAAACTGGCATGGGCTCCCCGCTGACCGGCGGCGGTCGGCGGCGCTGGCGACGCTGCTCAAGGGCACCTGGGTCCGCGACGGCTACCGGGATCACGAGCAGGAGCGGGCCGCGTTCCGAACGGCGCTGGGCTGGCTGGAGGCGTACGTGGCGACGCTCGACCCGGAGACCGAGCCGCTGGGGGTGGAGCGGGTGGTCGCGGTGAAGACCGGGGTGCTGGCGTTCAACGGCCGCGCCGACCGGATCGACTCCCGGGTCGGGCCGGCGGGGACGGAGCTCGCCATCGTGGACTACAAGACCGGCCGGGCTGGGCTGGACACCGACGATGCCCGCGGCTCGCAGGCGCTGGCGCTCTACGCGTACGCGGCGGAGCGGGTCTTCCGTAAACCGTGTCGCCGGGTGGAGCTACACCACCTGCCGACCGGGACGATCGCCGCGCACGAGCACAGCCCGGAGTCGCTGGCGCGGCAGGTGTCCCGGGCTGAGGAGACCGCCCGGGACATCATTGCCGGTGAGCGATCGGTCGCCGCCGGAAATGATCCGGATCATGCCTTCCCCACCGCGCCAGGACCGCACTGCGGCTGGTGTGACTACCGGCGGCACTGTCCGGCCGGCGCGCAGACGCCGGGGAAGGAACAGTGGGCAGCCGTGGAGCGGGTGACCGACGGCGGGTGACGCCGGCGGGCTGGCGCGCGCCGGTTCGCCGTCAGTCCTCGGCGCGGCGGCGGGCCTGGCAGCGGGGGCAGAGACCCCAGAAGGTCACGTCGGCCTCGTCCACCTGGAAACCGTGGGCGGTGTTCGGGTCGAGGCAGGGGGCGTCGCCGACGGCGCAGTCCACGTCGGCGATGTCGCCGCAGCCCCGACAGACCACGTGGTGGTGATTGTCGCCGACGCGGGCCTCGTAGCGGGCGGGGCTGCCGGCCGGTTCGATCCGGCGGGACAGCCCGGCCCGCGACAGCGCGCCGAGCACGTCGTAGACCGCCTGCGTGGAGACCGAGTTGAGGCGCTTCCGGACCCGGCGGGCGATCTCGTCCACCTCCAGGTGGCCGCCGGCGGCGAGCACGTCGAGGACCGCGAGGCGGGGGCGGGTTACCCGCAGGCCCTTCGACCGAAGCAGCTCCTCACCACTGGACATGCGCCAATGACAGCACGCGACAAGCGAGGGCGACAACTGAGCGGCCGAACGGCGGGGGACCCGGACTGATCACGACTGCGTGTAGCTCGGGTGCGGAACCTAGGCGGGTGGGCCGGGCGACCGTAGGCTGGCCGTCCCGTGCCGGCAATCACCGGAGGTACGCATGTTCAAGGAGTTCATGGGGCTACCCGCCCACGTTCTTGTGGTGCACGCGGTGGTCGTCTTCGTGCCGCTGCTCGCGCTGGTGTCGATCGCCTATGTCGCGTTGCCTCGGTTCCGGTCCCGCATCGACTGGGCGCTCGTCCTGCTGGCGGTGACGGCACCGGCTACCGCATGGGTTGCGGTGCAATCCGGCGCGGAGCTGACCGATGTCTTCACCGCCCGCGGACTACAGGGGCCGATCGTCGACCAGATCGCTGAGCACTCTCGCTACGGCGACCTGACCTTCTGGTACGCACTGGCGTTGGCCGTCACCGCCGTCGTGCTGCTCGTGGTGACCAGCGCCCGCCCGCGGGTGCCGAAGCCACCGCGTTGGGTGACCCACGTGCTGTCGGTGGCGGTGATCGCGCTCGCCGTGGTCAGTCTCGTCTACGTCGCTCTCACCGGGCACAGCGGCGCCGAGGCGGTCTGGGGGAACACCCTCTGACGGTCAGCGCACCAGCCGGAGGCAGAACGTGCAGCTGAGCGCCAGCAGAATCACGGCGGCGACCACTCCGACGGTCCAGGTGAGGTGCTGCGCCCGCTGCTCGGCCAGATCCAGGGCCGTCAGGTCCTGTCCGGGGAGCTGTCGTGGTGGCGGCGGCTGGAGGTGCAGCGGCGGCTGCCAGTCGGCCGGTGGCGGGGTGGTCGGCGGCGGGCCGGTGTATTCGTCCGCGGGAGTCGGCGGCGCTGGGCCGGGCGGAGCAACGGTTGGGTTGGGCGCGCTGGCGGGGTTGGGAGTGCCGGCTGGGTCAGGCGCGTCGGTCGGTTCGGGCGCGTTGGCTGGAGCGCCGGCACCGGGGGGTCGCCAGTAGTCGTCCGCGGAGCTGCCGGGAGTCGTCACGCCCGCTGACGCTACCAAGGGGCAGCAGGCGGTGCCGTCTGGTCGCCGACGCGCCGGGCCGGGGTCGGCACGCGCTGGGCTAGGGTTGGTGTTCGTGACCCACCAGGAGCCGGGAAGACCCGTCGTGCGTGCCGAGGACCGGCCGAGCAAGCTGCGCGATGACGGCGGCTCGATGCTGCCGGAACGGGCTGCCGACGACACCGATCAGGGTTGGGGTGAACCGGCCGGCGGAAACGACGCCTGGCTGCTCGAGCAGCGTCCGCCGCACTGGGAATGATCATTTGGGCCTGAGTCAGCTGACGTAACCCCTTGCGTCGCAGGAGTGGCCCACTTCCGAAGTGCCCCACCGGGTTTCCTGCTGGCCGCTACCGGTGCCACGGCAGGTGGCGACGCCGAACATGCGGTTCTGCACCACGCACATCACGCCCTCGAATGCGCCTATCGACGGTAAGGGCATTAATGAGCAGCAAATCGCCTCGCCGGGTCGCACACCGCTGACTCGCTCTCCATCTCCACCGCGTGTGCCGGCTACTGCTTCGACGATCGGATCGTGGTCGGCGCCGACACGGTCGACGCGAACCTCTGACCCGGTCGGTCAGCCTGCCAGATCGACCGAGCTGAACCAAAAGCGTTACGGGCGCAGCTCCTACGTGCTGGCGACTCCGACGAAGGACCCGTTTCACGGCAGGGTGCTGCCCTTGATCGACGTGCAGGAAGCCGGGGTGGGGCCGCCCGCCCCGCGCTCAGCTGGTGCCGCTGGCCGCGGGGGTCTTCGTGCCGCCTGACGCGGAGGAGGTGCCGGTGCTCTTCGAGGGTGCGCCGCCCGCGGCGGAACCGTTCGACGTCGATCCGCTCGAGGCTGACCCGCTTGCGGACGAGTCGCTCGAGGTCGATCCGCTCGACGAGCCGGACTCGTTGCTCGCGGCGGCGGGCTTGCTGGCCGTGCTACCCGAGCCGGAGTCGGTGCGGGAGTCGGTGCGGTAGAAGCCCGACCCCTTGAACACGATGCCGACGGAGTTGAACAGCTTCCGCAACCGCCCCGCACAGGTCGGGCACTCGGTCAGCGGCTCGTCGGTGAAGGACTGCACCGCCTCGAGCTGGTGGCCGCACGCGGTGCAGGTGTACTGGTACGTGGGCACGTTCTCCTCCGGAACTGACACTGTCGGTTGGCACTCGGCATATTCGAGTGCCAATGGTGCGTCATCACCCCCGGGTTCGTCCAGCGGACGTGTGGGGCGCGACACCGCGCGGGTTCAGCGCGGTGCGGCACCATCCAGCGTACGCAGGCCGTCGGTCGGGGTGACCACAGCGTGGACCGGACGGTCGTGCGACTCCGCCGGCAGCGCGTTGACCAGCTCACCATCGTGTAGCGGCACCACGGTCAGGGTGGTCGCCGGGACCCGGGCGAGCGCCCGGTCGTAGGAGCCGCCGCCGCGCCCCAGGCGCACCCCCCGCCAGTCCACCGCCAGCGCCGGCAGCACCACCAGGTCGGCCGTCGCGAGCGCGGCCCGGCCGAGCGGGGGCGCGGTCGGCTCCCGCATCCCCCGCCCGGCCGCGGCCAGATCGTCGGGCCCGGTCCACGGCGCCCAGTCCAGGTCGAGGTCGGCCCGGAGCACCGGCAGCAGCAGCTCGGCCCCCTCCGGCAGCGCGGCGTGCAGCACCGTCGGCAGGTCCGCGCCGCCCGGTTCGGTGGCGACCGGTTGGTACGCCGTCATCCGGCGCGGGCGCAGTCGGCGGACCAGGGCGACCAGGCTGGCCTGGACCTGCCGGGCGGCGGCGGCCCGCTCGGCGTCGCTGAGCCGCTGGCGGTGGGCGAGCAGTCTGGTCCGCGTCGCAAACTTCGCATCGCGGGTCACTGCCGCTCGATCAGAAAAATCTGGCACGCAACACTCCTGACGCAGGACTCATCCGGGAGTGACTCTGTGTCAGCATCGCAAGCATCGGCCGGCGAAGTCCCGGGGGGACCGAGTGACACTACGGGCACGCTTAACCGCAGCCTTCCTCACGGTGGTGGCCGGCCCGGTGCTGGTCGGGGCGTACTTCGTGGGGTCCGCCGTGACCAGTATCGATCGAAATCGGTCCGCCGAGCGGCTCGAGGTTGCCGCGACCACCGTCCGAACCGCGGTTGACGCGCTCTGCCAGCAGCTGCGGGCCGCCGCGGAGGTGGTGGCTCTCGCCGCCGACCAGGCGGTCGCCGCGGGGCAGGTGGTCGATCGGGGTCTCGCCGCCGCCGTGCGGGTTACCGACATTGACGGCCAGGTGCTCCACGCCACCACACCGCTGCCCGCCGCGCCCTGGCGGGACTGCGCGGCCCGTACCCCGGCCGACGCTCCGCCCGGCGCGTTGGCCGCCCGGGTGGACCTGCGGGATGCCACCGGGGTCGCGCAGGGCGCGGTCACCGCCGCGCAGCCGGTCGACCCCGCGTTCGTGGCGCGGCTGGCGGTGCTCACCGGGGCGGCGGTCACCCTGCTCGACGGCCCGGAGCCGGCCAATCGGCTCCGGCACACCACCGAGTCGGCGGGAGTACGCGAGGCGGTACTCGGGGCTGTCGGTGGACTGGACGGTGAGCAGGTGGTGGGCACCGACGACGGTCGGTATCTGCGGCGGGTTGACCCGTCCGACCGGCAGCCGCTGTCGCTGGTGCTCTCCGTTCCGAGCGACCGGCCCCCCAGCCTGTACGCCGCTCTGGTCGCCGCCGTGCTGCTGGCCGTGCTGTTGGCGGTCGTCGTCGCCGGACGCCTGGCCCGGACCACCAGCCGGCCCCTGGTCGAACTGGCGGGGGCGGTGGACCGGGTGGCCCGGGGTGACCTGACCGCTCGGGTTCCGGTGCGCGGCCGGGACGAGATCGGGCGGCTGGCCGGAGCGTTCAACCGGATGACCCGGGAGACCGGCACCTACGTCGCCGCCCTGACCAGCAGCCGGGACCAGCTGCGCGGGCACCTGGAGGTGCTGGGGGACACCCTGGCCAGCACCCATGACCTGCAGCGCATCCTGCGGGTCATCCTGCACAGCGCAATCGCGGCGACCGGCGCCCGAGCGGGGGCGGTACTCCTCGTCGATCCGGGCGGGCTACTGGTCGCGCAGGCCACCGAAGGGCTCGAGGCGCCGGCCGGTGAGCCGGGGCCGATCCGGGTGCCGCTGGGCGACCTGGTAGGCGCGGTAACGGTCAGCGGAGAGGCGCGTCGCGGCCGGGTGGAGCCAACCGCAGCGCCGCCGGGGGAGCCCCCCTGCCGGACGTACATCGCGGTGCCCTTCGCGGCTCCGCGGGACGGCGGCCCCGCACGGGACGGCGGTGCCTCGCGGGCTGACAGTCCGTCCCCCCGCGCGGGTGGCCCGCCGGACGGTGCGGCACCGGCGCCGGCGACGTTCGGCGTGCTCGCCCTCTACGACCGGCTCGGTGGGGAGGAGTTCGACGACGATGACCTGGTCACGCTGCGGACCTTCGCCGGGCACGCCGCGGTGGCGGTGGACAACGTCCGAGTGCACGAGGAGACCCAGCGGCTGTCGCTGACCGATCCGCTCACCGGCCTCTGGAACTACCGTTACCTGCACCAGTCGCTTCGCCGCGAGGTGGAACGGGCCACCCGGTTCGGCCGAATGCTCAGCGTTCTCGCCCTCGACCTGGACCGCTTCAAACACGTCAACGACACCCACGGGCACGCCGCCGGGGACCGGGTGCTGATCGAGTTCGCCCGGCGGATCCGGGGCGAGATCCGTGAGGTCGACCTCGCGTTCCGGTTGGGGGGAGAGGAGTTCGTGGTGCTGTTGCCGGAGACCGACGCCGTGGGTGCATTCACCGTCGCGGAGCGGCTCGGTGCGGCGGTACGCGACACCCCGATCGCCGTCGGCGGGTTGGCCGCCCCGGTCCTGGTGCCGGTGACCGTCTCTATTGGTGTCGCTGTCCACCCCGACCACGGCGGCACCGGACAGGAGGTGCTCAATGCCGCTGATAAAGCCCTGTACGCGGCGAAAGCCAGCGGCCGAGACACCTGCCGGGTCGCCGGGGCGGCGAAGGCACCCGCGCCCGTATCCGGGCTACCGGCGCCGTCCGGCTCGGACGAGGGGCCGCCCCGAGCCGGCGCGCGGCGCGAGCCGTCGGCCCAGCCCGGTGCCGCTGGCGGGAACGGGTCGGAGACCGAGGTGGCGCCGGGGTCGGGGGCGGTGGCTCCCCGCGGCGCGACTTCCGGTCCTCACCCGCCACGGCAGAGCCGTGGCCGATAGTCTCGCGGCATGTCGGAGCACTCAGCGAATCCTCCATCGGCGGCCACCGCGACCGGCGGTCCGCGCGCGGTCAAGGCGGTCATTCCGGCTGCCGGGCTCGCCACCCGCTTCCTGCCCGCCACCAAAGCGGTGCCCAAGGAGCTGCTCCCCGTGGTTGACCGGCCGGTGTTGCAGTACATCGTCGAGGAGGCCACCCAGGCCGGGATCACCGACGTCCTGCTGATCACCGGGCGCGGCAAGACTTCCATGGTTGATCACTTCGACCGCCGTCCCGACCTGGAGGAACGGCTCGCGAAGAAGCCGGAGCTGCTGGCCGCGGTCAAGCGGACCGAGGACCTGGCCGCCATCTACACCTGCCGGCAGCCGGATCAGCTCGGGCTCGGCCACGCCGTCGGCTATGCCGAGTCCCACGTCGGGGACCAGCCCTTCGCGGTGCTGCTCGGGGACGAGTTCGTGAAGCCGACCGAGCCGCTGCTGCCGGCCATGTTGGAGCTGCAGGCCCGTACGGGCGGGATCGTGCTGGCCTTCTTCGAGGTCGAACCCGACCAGACTACCCGCTACGGCATCGCCTCGGTGGCTTCGGCCGAGGCGGAGCTCGCCGACATCGGCGACGTGGTCCGGGTGACCGGCATGGTGGAGAAGCCGGAGCCGGAGGAGGCTCCCAGTAATCTCGCCGTATTGGGCCGATACGTCCTTCCTGGCCGGATCTTCGACGCGATCCGCCGGACCGATCCGGGCAGTGGCGGCGAGATCCAACTGACCGATGCGATGGAGATCCTGCGCACCGAGGGGGTGCCGGTGCACGCCATCGTCTATCGGGGAACCCGGTACGACACGGGCATGCCGTTGGGCTATCTCCAGACCGTCGTGCAGATCGCCGCGGAACGCGACGACCTTGGCGCCGAGTTCCGTAAGTGGCTCGCCGACTTTGTCAACGCGGGCTCCTCGGGTGGTCCACGTACATGACCGCGACGGCCGACGCCGAGGCGGCCGTGAACGAGTTGACGCCGCTCGCCGACTACCTGGGCAGTGTGCTGCGCAGGTTACGCGCACTGCCGCCACTCGACCTCGACCTCACCCAGGCGTACGGCAACGTCCTCGCTGAGGATGTCGTCGCGACGCACTCCGTTCCCGCCTTCGACCAGGCGGCCGTGGACGGGTACGCGGCGTGCTGGGAGGACATTGCCGCCGGCGGCCGCGGCGTCGGGTACCTGCCGGCCCAGGCCGGCTCGCCGGGCGGGCGGGTCGTGCAGCTCAACGTCGTCGGTGACCTGGGTGCCGCTAGCTGGCGTCCGGTCCGACTTACCCCGGGGGCCTGTTTCTCGGTGGCCGCCGGGGCGCCGCTGCCGATCGGCGCGGACGTGGTGGTTCCAGTCGAGTGGACCGACCAGGGCATGGCCTCGGTGGAGATCCACCGAGTACCGAAGCGGGGGTACAGCGTCCGCAAGGCCGGCGAGGAGATCCCGGCCGGCACGTTGCTCGCCCGGGCCGGTACCTACGTCTCGCCGGCGCTGGTCGCCGTGCTAGCCGCCACCGGAATCGGCCATGTGGTGGTCCGGCCGAGCCCACGCGTGGTGGTCGTGGCGACCGGTGACGAACTCGTCGAGGTGGGGCGGGGCAGTCAACCCGGCCAGGTGGTGGACGTGAACTCGCACGCGTTGACCGCGGCGGCGGCCGAGGCCGGCGCTCTCGCGTACCGGGTGGGCATCTGCGACGACGACCCGGAGGGGCTACGTGGCCTGCTGGAGGACCAGACCCTGCGGGCCGATCTGATCATCACTACCGGTGGCACCGGCACCGGGCCGGGCGACATGGTCCGGCGGATTCTCTCCCGTCGGGAGGGGAACCGGACCGGACCGGTGGCCTTCACCGAGGTGGCGCTCTACCCCGGCACCGCGCTCGGGTTCGGCACGGTCGGCCCGGAGGAGGTACCGGTGGTCTGCCTGCCCGGTGATCCGGGGGCGGCACTGATCGGTTTCGAGGTACTGGCCAGGCCGGTGATCAATATGTTGGCTGGGGCGGAGCCGGTCTTTCGCCCCGGCGTTCGGGGACATCTACTGGAGACGACTTCTTCGCCGGCGGGGTTGCGTGAGTTTCGGCCGGCGCAGGTCGCGGAACGGCGCGGCGGCGGCTACACCGTCCAGCCGCTGCGTGGCGGGCCGCTGGCCCTGTCCGGGTTGGCCGAGGCGAACGGGCTGTTGGTGCTCGGTGAGCGGGTGACCACCGCGGCGGCGGGCTCCACCGTGGATGTGTTGCTGCTGGACCGACGTCGGTGAGGTGCTTGCCCCGGCCGGTGCCGGGGGCGGAGGATCACCCGGGTGAGCCTTCTGGGACGCCGCACGCCGGGATGGCCCGCCGTGTTGGCGGACGGTCCGGTGTTGTTGCGGCCCTACCGGCGTTCGGACGCCGTGGCCTGGTCTGAGGTGCGCCGCGCCAACGAGGCGTGGCTCGCCCCCTGGGAGGCCTCGCTCCCGGGCGCCTGGGCGGACCTGAACTCACTCGACGCCTTTCGCTGGGTGTATCGGGAGCAGCGCCGCGCGGCCCGGACCGGCGAGAGCATGCCGTTTGTGGTCTGTCTCCGCGAGGGGGGACGGGAGCGCCTGGTTGGGCATCTGAATGTCGGCAGCATCGTGCGCCAGGCGTTCTGCTCGGGCTGCGTCGGCTACTGGGTGGATTCCCGGGTGGCGGGGCGAGGCATTATCCCTACCGCGCTTGCCCTGGCCGTGGACCACGCCTTCGGGCCGGGCGGGCTGCACCGGGTCGAGATCAGCATCCGCCCGGAGAACCAGCCGTCGCGTCGGGTGATGGAGAAGCTGGGCTTTCGCGAGGAGGCGTACCACGTGCGATACATGCACATCGACGGCGCCTGGCGTGACCACATCGGGTACGCCCTGACCAGCGAGGACGTGGCGGCCGAGGGGGGCCTGCTGGCCCGTTGGTACCGGCTGCGGGCAGCGACCGGCTGAACGGTCCCGACTGGGAGGTCCGGCGCGGCGCGTCACCATCCGGTGTTTTCGCCCGTAACCTCAGGTAACTGCAAGCTACGGCATTTGCAGTCCACCCGTAGGATCTTCGGCTTCAGGCCGAAACATAAAAGATCATTCGGCTGGCCTGTGCTTGTCTGAAATTCGGTGACGGGAGGGGTGAGGGTGCCGACCTCGGTGCTCCTCGCCGTCCTCGCCGCTGCCGGCCTGCTCGCCCTGGCGCCGGCCCTGGTCCGCCGGTACGACGCGACCGAGCGGCTGGCGGCGGAGCGGGCGAAGTCGACGGCGCGGGTGCTCCAGCGCCGTCGACGACGCCGCACTGTCCCCGGTCGTCGGCCAATAAATCCGCCGCGTTCACTTTCGGTTACGTTGAGTGAAAAATGGGGGTCCGGTGCTGCCGTGGCCTCCGTTGCCGAACCGGAATCAGGGTCCCGTCGATCGGACCAGCTGCGCGCAGTTCCAGCGAAGCCTAACCGCCAGCGTCGCCTCAGCGGGCGCTCGGCTGCCGGCCCCCGCCGGCCTCCGCCGCGTCGCCGCCAGCACCCCCCCGCCATCTACCGGCGGCGGCGGGTGCTCGCCGCGCTGTTCCTGCTCAACGCCGTCGAGTTGGTCGGTGTGCTCCTCGTCAGCCCCGGGTTCTGGATTGGCTTCGTCGTCACCGGCACCCTGCTCCTGGCCTACGTCGCCCACCTGCGCTCTCGCGCCCTCGCCGACCAGCGCCGCCGACGCGCCCAGGCCCGCGAGGCGGCCTGGCTGGCCGCCCGCCAGGCCGAGGTGCGGCGCGAGCAGGCGCGCCGGGCCGCGGCCCGGCGGGAAGCGCAGCGCCGCCTGGCGGCCCAACGGGAGTCGGTGCGCCGTACCGCGATGGGCCTGGACCGGCCGGCGGACCTGCCGGCGGCGGCGAACGGTGGGACCGTCTCCTACCGGCGCGCCGGCGGCCTCCGCGGGCGCCCATATCAGTCCGGACGCGGTGCCCACCCGGCCTGACCTCGGAGATCGCCCGCCTGGCCGGAACCGGTGCGCCCCACCCGCTCGGGTCGCGTCGCAACCCCCTCGCCACGTCGGGGGCAATTCGCCGGACGGCCAGGGACCTGTTAGCCTTATCGCCGGCCCGCTCGGTGAATGCCGAGTGGGACCTATGCCGGTACGCCGGCGGAGGGGCTGTGGCGCAGACCGGTAGCGCACCTCGTTCGCATCGAGGGGGTCAGGGGTTCAAATCCCCTCAGCTCCACACAAAAGGCCCTGACCAGCAAGAATGCCGGTCAGGGCCTTAACTCTTGTCTATGCGATTTTGAATCACCCCCCGGAAACCCCTCCCAAACGCGTGGGCGCGACCGGGTTCCCGGTGACGGCGGGTCTGCCCGGTTCGCGGGCCGTCAGGCGTTCGCCCGCGTGTGTCTAGGTTGCCGGGGACGGCCTATCGCCTGCGCGCTCGGGACCAGTTGTCGGGCTGGTTCCGAGCTGTTCGAGGATGTGCGAGCCTCGGACGCCGCTCGGTCGAAGTTTGTCTTGCCACCGAGGGCTAACCTGACCTCGCTTGCGTAGTATGCGGCCTTGCCGAGATTGAAGTGGAACACCCCTCCTGGCCCGTCCCCATCTGGACCTACATGTGACCGAGCCGCCTGGGCCGTCGCCAGGGCACGATCGGCCTCCCGGTGATCGGCGGCTACCGCGTACGCCCGCGCTTCCTGACTCGCGAGCCTTAGCTCTGCCGTAGTCGCCGTTCCAGTAGGCGACGTTTGATTGCACCCAACCACACGTGATACGCCGTGCGCTGGAGGACCTACTGCCGGGGCGAGTTGTAGTCACTGGCACGATCGAGCGCCGGCTCCTGCTCATCGAACACGGGCACGGGGAGCGATGGATGGCTGTGGACCTGTCTGGCGAGGCGCACGCCACTCGGGGTTGGCCCGGTTGGGCAGCATTGTCGGCTCCGCCGGAAAACTGACCACGTGGTTCCGGCTGAATCGGGACCACCTCCTGAAGCATCGGGAGGTGCTGAGCGTGGAGGACTGGGCAGAGATCCGGCGGCTGCGGCGGTCGGAGGGTATGGCGATTCAGGCCATCGCACGGCGGTTGAGGATGTCTCGCAACACCGTGAAGAGGGCCTGGCTAGTGATCCCGCCGTACCAGAAGCATGTCGCCGGCTGGGACTTCCACCTGTCGCGGCTGGTGCCGTATATCGCGGCCCTGCAGGTGCGGCGGTGAGCACCACGATGGTCGAGAAAGTCGACGATTACCTATGGTCCGCGATTGGGGACCCGACGCGCCGCCGGATGTTCGATCTGCTGCTCGTCGAGGGCGACGGCACCGCGACCACGCTGAGTCAGCAGTTGCCGGTGACTCGCCAGGCGGTGGCCAAGCACCTTGGGGTCCTCGACCGGGCCGGCCTGGTCCGGGCGACACCGGTCGGCCGGGAGAGGCGGTACCGGGTGGATGACGCCCAGCGGATCGCCGAGGCAATCCAGCGCACCCGACACGACTGACGTCGAAGCTGACACGATTGAGGAGAGCCACCATGGTGGACATTCTGCACAGGGTTGGCGTCAAGACACCGACGCCGGAGAAGGTATACCACGCGCTGACATTCGTCGAGGGACTCGCTGGCTGGTGGACCGACGACACGAAGGGTAGTGGCGACGTCGGCGGTGTCCTCGAGTTTCGATTCCCATCGGGTGGCGTCGACATGGAGGTTATCGAGCTGCGACCGTCCGAACGGGTGAGGTGGCGGGTGGTCGATGGACCTGAGGAATGGATCGGGACTACGATCGACTGGGGCCTCCGCCAGAACGGCGACTACACGATCGTGCTGTTCAAACACCAGGGCTGGCAGGAACCGGTGGGAGTTCATGCACCACTGCAGCACCAGGTGGGGCTCGTATCTGATGAGCCTGAAGTCACTGGTGGAGACCGGCGAGGGCGCGCCGGCACCCCGGGAGGTGGAAATCAGCGATTGGCAGTGAGCCGGGTCGCACCAGCGACTTCAGGCATTCCACAGGAACGCGTGGACGCCCATCGTCACCAGCCAGGGTGGGGCTGGTCACCACCACGAGCAGGCGGTGATGTTCGACGCGTATGGTCGGCCCAGTCTGCTTGAGCTCCGATTGGCTCATCCTCGGTAATGCCAACGAATCTGCCCATTGTGGTCGCCGCGTGCTCGAAGAAGGCATCCGGGGCAGCGAACTCGTTAGCGTGTCCGTAGACGGTGTAGCTGATCATGCCTAGTAGTTGTGTCCACGTGACCAGCAGTCGGGCGATCAGGTCGTCCGCCAGACCTGCCAGCATGCCGTTCGCAAGGTTGCGCACGTTGCATCGCATGCCGGGAGAGAGCGGCAGGTCGGCGGGCCCGGGCGCGGCGATCCGCCTGGCCTCCGTCGCCCGCCGGAGAATGTCGACCAGTATGACGGCCGCGCGGGCACCCACGATGACTGTTTCTGGTGGCGCGCAGTAACCAGGTCGCGGCGGCCCCCATATGAGCGTGTACTCCGCTGGATTCGCCTGGGCCCATGATCGCATGCCGTCACATGCTGAGATCCATTGAGCCAGCAACCCGAGTCCCTTCTCCCTGGCGTCAGTAGCCCCCTTTTCTGCACTTGCGCCCATGGCCTCGTAGGCCTGCAGCACGAGTGCGGTCAGCAGCGAGTTGGAGTTTGGGAACTGGTTGAGAAGGTCTTCCCGGGGAAGCCCCAGAGTTTCGGCGAGCGAGGGCGTGACGAGGACCTCGGGTCCGCTGAGTGCCAACCGGCCGTAGGCCTCGCGCTTGATGTCCTCGGGAACGTGCTGGATGCGGCTTTTCCCGCTGCCCATACCATGCTCCTCTCAGTCGGCCGTTCGGTGTCGTGGACGTAGCTGGACGCGCGGGCATCTGATCAACCTGAACACGGTCACCCCGACCATTCCTACGAGGAACGTGTCGAGGGCCTGGCTGTGGGGCCGGACCGAGGGGTCCGGTGCCGGGCGGACGCGCTGAGCGATGCGATCGAGGCCGTTGGTATCAGCCACGTCCACGGCGACCAACCCTGCTCGTCCCACGATCGCCGGTAGGACCAGCGCCACCAGTCCCGCGGCGATGATGTCCAGTGAGGTCCGCGTCTCCGTTCGGGACTCTGGCGCGTACCGGACCGTGAACGTGAGGGCGACCGGGCTGGCGTTGAGCCTCCGTCGCGTCGAGGATCTGGCGACATTCATGCTGGAGAAGGTGAGCGGCGTCATGAGGATTGCGGCGAGGAACACCGGTATCACGATCCACTGGGCCCGACCGTTCGGACGGCCTGCGGATGGTGAGGCACCTGACCCGATCGGGGTCAGATGCGCGCTTCTCGACACGATGAAAGTTTCCCTGTGGTTGGCGGGACCGTGGGCATTCGCACCACCGATGCGGGTGTCGGCGCAATGGGGTGCGGCCATCCCGCTATGGATTCCGCGTGGATGTCCGGCGTCACCCAATCCCCGAGCCCTGGGTCAGTGCGGTAGGGCGCATATACGTGACTTGTCCCACCATCCTGCAAGGTATTCCACGTGATGTCTATTACGTCGAAAGTAAGGGCCGGTCGGGGTGATCGGCCAGGGTCATTGCGTAGTGGGGTAGCTGCTGGTCGCGGTGGTGATGAGGTCGTGGGGCGGCGGTTGGCGCGGCGTGTTGCTCGGGCGATGTTGGTCTTGCCGTTGCCGCGGTGGAATCCGATGGCGGTGTTGCGTAGGACGGCAGCGACGGCGGGTCCGGTGCCGGTCCGTGTCCGGTGGGCGTCCTCGCCGGAGGTCACGTCGCGGACCCAGTGCAACCGGTTCTCGATGTGCCATTCCAGGCGGGCCCATTGCTGCAGGTCAGCAGGCTGGGCGTAGTGAGGTGCACCATGGTAGTTATCACCGCAAAACGGTTATATGGTCACAGGTAATTGATCTAAAGTATTTGATCAATTACTCTAAGTAACTATTGAATGAACTGCTGTTGCTGGCCCGTAGGTGCCGTAAGGCCTGTGTCCTGCGAGGTTGCTGCTGCTCGGTGGTGGCCGCGTAACGCGTCAATTCGAGGACGTGGCACTACTTGTTACGTTGACTGTGGGTGATATCGCAATCTGCATAAGCAGTCATGATCTCCGATGAATTATCGTTGACGTATGGAAGTTTCCCTCGGTACTCTCGCCGCGTGGGGTGTGTTGAGTAAGGAGGCGAGTGGGTTTTGACGAGCTCCTCGTCGAACGGTGCGCATGTCGCTACCTGACGTATCTGCATGTCAATTACTCTAATGTCTTCACGTTAGTCAAGTGCGGACATCATTAGTTTGCACTTCGGATGAACTCTGGCCAACTGGGGTGAGCCGTGAACTTTTGGATTCTGGGTCGAGTGGCGGCTGGTTCCGCGGAGCGGATGCGCTACTTCCGCAGCGGTCTACAGTGCTCACTGCTGGCAGCACTGCTCTCAGCCGAGGGGCAGACACTCTCGACCGGGGCTTTGGTGACGGAGCTGTGGGGTGACGCCCCGCCCGACCTGGTGGAAAACGCGCTGCAAGCACACATCAGCAGGCTTCGTCGGAAGCTGCACGGCATTGCATCAGGTTGTGCCGAGATGCAGCTCGTGGCCCAGGCCGGCGGCTACCGACTGACGGTCGACCGGGCGAGGATCGATGCCTTGGCATTCACCAAGGCGCTGGCTCAGGCGCGGTTGGTGGCCGAAACCGACCCAACCGAGGTATCCTACCGCCTCCGAGAAGCGTTAGCACTCTGGCAGGGGCCGGTTTTCGGCGGCGCTGCGGTCGGGCTCGCCGCGCAAGCTGCCGCCGTCCGGCTCGAGGAGTGTCGCCTAGCCGCCCTGCAACTGCTCTTCGACAGTGAGTTGAGAGTGGGCCTTCACACCGCCATCGTTCCCGAGCTGACCGAGCTGGTGCGGGCCGAATCACCGAACGAGCTGCTCTGCGAGCAGCTCATGGTCGCGCTGTACCGATGTGGACGGCAGACCGACGCGCTCGGCGTCTATCGCTGGATACGCAACCGGATGTTGGACGAACTGGGCGTCGAGCCGTCACCGGTGCTGCGCAACCACGAGCGAGCCATTCTGGCTCACCATCCTGATCTGCAGGCGCGGCAAGACCACGTGGCTCTCCGCAACAGCAGGTGATCGCGGGGGTGTCACATGACTGAGTTGGCGGACAGGCGAGCGATCGGACTAACCAACCCGCGGCATCTCACATCGGACAGGCCAGGGGCTGGGGCCAGGGGGTGGCTCCCAGCGCCTGGCCTATCGGATGCTCGTCACCGTCGGCTGCCTTCGAGCAGGCGGTTAAGATCCGCAAGGGCGGCGTCGGCTTCATTTGCCACCTGCTGGTCGTCGGGCGCGGCGCAGATCGCGGAGAAGAGCTCCACGACTCGGTTTAGTGCGAGGCCTAGTCGGGTTTCGTGATCTTCCGTCATGTCGCACTCCTCATGGTCGTCGCGGTGCCGTGGTCGGTAGCCACCTGGACGGTCAGAACGCGTTCGAGGCGCGGAAGATGTGGGCGAAGCCAGCCACGCTCGCGCCGCCGTCAAAGGCGACGTACTCCGGCAGTAGGAGGTCAGGAGCCCACTTCTGCTTGTACGCCAGCTGGGACTGGGCCGGGTAGACCGCCTCGCCATGGGCCCACAGCAGGTCCATGAAATGACGGAAGCCAGCGTCATAACCAGGCATTTCATGGTCATCATGCAGACCGGAGAACGGGGTAAAGCCGAAGTGCAGCCAGGCTACGTCCTCAGTCCGGAAGGTCTCGATCGCGGTGACGTTGATCGCCTCCATGATCCCGGGAAGTCTGCTGGGTACCCGCCGGCTAAGATCATGCATCCATCCTGGACGACGGCCGAATACCGGAGAGTACGAGATGTAACCGACCGGGTCGCCGTCGATCAACCCGACGAACATGCGGCGGTGCGGTTGCATCCGGTCGCCGTACTGTCCTACCAGGTACTCCAGCTGTCGGGTGCCCTCGCCCTTGTCGTGTAGCCAGACACGGTCGATCTCGCGCAACCGGGGAAACACCATATCGTCATGGACCTCCACGACTTCGAGGCCGGCCCGTTGGGCTCGGGAGATCTTGTTACGCAGCTGCATGAACCGGGTGCCGGCCAGTGAGAAGGTAGGGAGGCTACGAGCCCACGACGCGCCGATCTGGTTGACCGTGAATCCTTCGTCGGCGTACACCATGGCGTCGAAACGCTGCAGCTGAACGCTGACCAGCGTCAGTTGCTGCTCGCGGGCCATCGATCGAAACGCGTCCAGTAGTTCCCGGTAGGACTCCGCCGGGGCGAACGGCCCGCCGAACTGCACCAGGAAGCGACCCGTACGCCGATAAACGATCAGCCCCGGACGGCTCGGCAGATGGAAGTAGGAGTTGCCTTCACTCACCGCGAGGAAGGAGCTCGGGTTGTCGGCTGTCGAATAGTCGCCGATGGCGGCCAGCGCGGGATGGTTGGCGGTCAGTGACGTGGTCACATCGGTTCTCCTTGTCCCGTCAAGCTATCAGAAATTTCCCTGCGACCAATCATAGGGACGGAGAATCTGCTTGAGAAGGGATGCAAGGATCGGTCAGTGGGTTGTCAGGGGATGGTCAGTCCGACCGTGGACAGTGTGTTTGTCGGAAGCAGCGACCGATCCGGATCGGGCGATGTGAACGGCGAGGAGAGGTACCCGAAGTGGCCTATTGGGGACCGGGTCTAACCCGGTCGGGCTTTTGCCCACGCAGCGTTCGAATCCTGCCCTCTCCGCAATGGGATTGATCCGACGAGAGAGATGCCATGTCGCTGAAAAAAATGCGGGAATCCCCTGGTCTGATCATCGCAAATCCGACCGCTGGTACCGTGGGACCCGATCTTGTGGCAGATCTCGTCGCACAGTGCCGGCGGTTTCTGCCGGATGTGGAGGTGCACTGGACGACGGGCCGTGGGGACGCCACCAAGGCAGCCCGCGAAGCGGCTGAACGGACAGCGACGCGTCTGGGAGTCGTCTTCGCCGTCGGCGGCGACGGTACCGTGCGTGAGGTTGTCGAAGGGTTCACCGCTGCGAGGCCACAGCATCGCGACGGGCCGGCCCTCATGGTCGTCCCGGCGGGGACTGGAAACTCGAACTACCTCGCGCACTGGAGCGATTGCGCCTGGCCGGTCGCGGTGACGGCAGCCCTGTCCGGGCAGCGGTCCGAGTCAGTCGGAGCAGAGGTTCGCATGCTCGACCTCTGTCGACTGACCCAAACCCGGGAGATCGTCCTCCTGGGAGCGTGCTCCGGCCTGATCGCCGAAGCGTTGGTCTATGCCCGCGACGTCCCGCTGTCGGGCCGGCCCCGGTATCGGGAAGCCTTGGCGCGTGCCGCTGAGGCGAACCGACCCTACCCGGGCCGGGTCGAGGTCGACGGGGTGCTGATCCATGAGGGCCCGACCGTGCTCGCCAACGTCGGTGGTGGCCGCTACCGCGGAGGCCAGTACAAGATCCTCCCACGGTCAATCCTCGACGACGGTCTCCTCGACGTTTGCGTGATCGGCGCCGAGACACGCGCCGCTGATGTGCCGGAACTGACCCGTCACGGAGCGCACCTCGGGCGGTCCGGCGTCGTCTATGCCAGCGGCCGGCGGATCACCATTAGTCGTCAGGACGGTGAGCCGCTCTGGTTCGAACACGACGGAGAGCTCCTGCCGCGTGAACATGCAGCGGTCACGCTGGAGGTGCTGCCCGGCCGGCTGCCGGCCGTCTGCCGGTCCGGGCGGGCGCTTGGTTAACAGCGGCGCCGCGGAGGAAGCCCATGACGTCCGACCTGCCAGAACTCTCGTGCCGTCCCCTGCTGCCGCAGTTGGCCGCGTGGGCGGCCGAACTACGGGTCACGGACGTGCCCGAGCGAGTGCGTGCCCTGGCCACGAGCCAGATCATCGCCCAGATCGCGGCGATGCGCGCCGGCCTGAGGCATTCGAAGAGTGCCGTGCTGCTACGGGCATACGGGCCACTGCGGCAGGCTGACCCGCGCCGCGCCTCGGTCGTACTGGGCGCGCTGGGTTCCTGGCTGAATCTGGACGACACCGCGTACGCCGGCCACCTGGCGCCTTCGACCGTCGCCGTGCCTTTGGCCTGGGCGCTCGCCGGACACAGCGACGGGCGGACACTCTTGACCGCAGTCGTGGCCGCCAACGAGTGCGCTGCCCGAATTACGGCTGCCGCCACGCTCGGCCCTCTGCGTGGGCAGAGCGCGCTGCACACCCATCTGGCCGGCGCGGTGGCCGGCCGCCTGGCGAGCGAAGGGGCGCCGACCCGGCGTTGGGTGGACGCGATGAGTTTGGCGTTCGCCGCTCCCCCCTGGCCCACCATGCACGCCTTCCTGGGAGGTGACGCCAAGCTGATCCACGTCGTCGCTCCGGTCCGCGCCGCGATGGACGCGTGCGACGCCGCCACGGCCGGCCTGACCGGGCCACCCGACGTGCTCGAACACCCTCGGGGGTTCTTGGCGCGGTTCGCGGCGGTGCCCCTGCCCGAGCTCGTGACCGAGGATTTAGGACACCGCTGGCACACCGACACGCTGTCCTTCAAGCTCCGTCCGGGCGGCCCTGGCATCGACGCGGCCGTGGACTGCGCGGTGGAGCTGCACCAGATGGTGCGGGGAGCACGAGTGACCGGCGTCGAGATCGCGGCCTCCGCTTACACACTCTTTGCCGGCCGTCAGTCAGAGAGTTATCAGGCCGGTCCGGATACCCCGCTCAGTGCCCTACTGCTCTGCACCGGCTACCCGGTGGCGACCGCTCTGCTGACCGGAGACCTGCGGGTGGAGGACTTCGATCAGCCGGAGTTGCGTGACCAGGCCCGCTGGACGTTGGCCCGAAGCGTGCAGCTGGTGCACGACCCGGAGATGACCCGGCAGCTCTTCGCCTCGGTGGCGCCGTTCGGCGCTGCGTTGCGCCGCGCTGGTGAACGAGCGCGGCCCTGGCTGTCGCAGTTCGTCGGGGAGGAGTTGGCGGAACTGGCCTTGGCGACCGCTGCCGAGAAGGCCGGCGCCGACGATTCGTTCCGTGAAGCGACCAAGGCGACGCCGGCGCGGGTGACGGTACGGCTGGCTGACGGCCGTTCGATCACGCGAGCGCGAACGGTCCCACTGGGAGCGGCCGGACCGGATACCCGCCGTCGACACGGTGAACTGGCCCGGCGCAAGTTCCTCGCCCAAGGGGGCAGCGAGGCAGTCGCCAACGCCCTCAGCGGAGATCTCACGAGTTGCTCCGCCAGCGAACTGTCCAGGTTGCTGCACGCAGCCCTGAGTGACGAATGAGCCTTCGAGCTGCAAGAGAGATGAGCTTTTCTCGGTGAGGATGATCCGAACCGAGTCGACGGTCAGTTCGCGATCGCTGCTGCCCGGTGCGCTTCGTTTCGTTTCCTCGTGAGGTGTGGGGGCGCCAGTCAGGTGGACAATAGTTTCTTGACGACCCCACGGCAAAACTACGAATGGTCAGACGGGTGTCAGGTCCGTGTCAGGGACGACTGCGAGACTTTTCGTGCGTGTTTAGGCGAGGGCGTTTCTGCTCCACATTGGTGATGGGAGATCGCGCACGTGTCTATTGCGTCTGGAGTCGGTGTGGCGCCGTCCGTTGATTCGCCACTCACTGGTCGACAGCAGTCTGTCGTCGAGCAAGTGCGTAGCTACGAGTCATATATTGGCGGTCGGGACGTTGCGGGGGAGGGGTGGGTGTACACACTCACCGCTCGTTCGCTGCTCGAGGATGTTTTTACAAGCGTCAATGTCAAAAGGACACTGGAGCGGAATCCGGAGTCGCCGGCCGCCCTTCATCCGTACGTCGTGGGGCGGTGCGGGGTGGCGACCGTGGCAGACATCGACGCTGCGGTGGACGCGGCCGTATCCGCGGCACCGGAGTGGGCGGCCACACCGCTGTCCACCCGGATGCGGCTAGGCCCGATGTTTCGTGCCAAGCTCCAGGAGCGGCGGGAGGAATTCCTGTCGATGTTGATGGCCGAGGCGCATCCGCGGATGCTCGCGGAGTGGGAGCTGTCCTGCTTGGAACAGGTCTACAGCGACGAAAGCTGCGACTGGTACCGCCAGCAGATGTCAACGGAGTTTGACCACGGGCCCCGCCGGCTGATCGTGCGGCGCTGCCCCGACGGGGTGGTCTGCATCAACCCTCCGCAGAACGCACCGGCCCCCAGTGCGGCACTGGCGGTCCTCGTCCTGATGGCAGGGAACACCGTCGTGGTGCGCGCCCCCCGCAGCATAGCTCTGAGCACCATGTACGTCCTTCGAGAGCTGGTCGCGCCGCTCCTTCGGGAGCTCGGCGCCCCGCCCGGCGCGCTCAATGTCGTCTGCGGTAAACCGCAGCAAACGCTGGAGCGGTGGCTGGGGCACCCGGGTGTCAACGACATCCTGTATTTCGGTGGGAGCGAGGAGGGGCTGCGCTTCGAGCGGGAATGCGTGGCTCGGGGCAAAAAGCCCATTCTCGAGCTCGCCGGCAACGACGGGCTCGTGGTCTGGCGAGACGCCGATCTCCGGCTCGCCGCCGAGGCGATCGCCGAGTGCTTCTACGGGTCCGGCCAGATCTGCATGGTTCCCAACTATGTGCTCGCCCACCCGGCGATCGCCGACGAGTTGCTTGCTCTCGTCCGCGCGGAGGTAGGTAACGTCCGGCCGGGCTACCCGGAGGACTACGGGGTCTTGCTGTCGCCGGTGCGCCGCAGCGAGAAGTTCTTCCGGCTGCTCAACCAGGCGTTGCAGGAGGGCGCCGAACTGGTCTGCGGCGGCCGGCGGATTGAGCTAGACGGCACACCCTCCGAAACCGGCGTGTTCCTCGAACCCACCGTGGTGCGGGTCAACGGGCTGCGTGAGGCCCGATGCCTGGACGTCGTGCAGCACGAGACGTTCTTTCCGCTTATCCCGTTCGTCGTCGCGGAGCCCGCCAGCGACGAGCTCCTGCTGGAGCGGACCATCGGCTTTCTCAACGACAACATCTACGGGCTACGCAACTCACTGTGGACCACATCGGCGGACGTGACTGACCGGTTCGTCACCCGGGTGCACAACGGCGGGCTGCTCAAGGTCAATGACTCTCACATCGGCTTCCTGCCCTACCTGCCCAGTCACGGGGGGACCGGACTCACCGGCGGTGCGTTCGGCGAGGCGAACTACCCCATCCTTAAGACCTCCCACCTTCAGGGAGTCAGCATCTCTCGTGGTGTCCGTCCGCGCACCGCGGTGTTCGGCGATTAACGGCATCGCCCGGTCCCTTCCCTGCCGCCGCTCAGTCCCTGCTGCCGCATCATCCGGAGGTAACCGACCATGCGCTCCCTTGACGTCGCCCGCGCAACCTGCGAGACACATCATCCCGGCCTTTGCGCGTCGCTGGCCGCCACACCGCTGGCCGAGCACGAGTCCCCGCAGAGCAGCTCAATCAAGACGTTCCGCGCACACGGCGGCGCCGGGCTGCTTGTGCCGGCGGAGGCCGGCGGCGTCGGTGCGAATGCTCTGGACGCGGTACGGGTCGCCCGGGCCGTCTCCTCGTACGCGCCGTCCCTCGGCGCGGCAGTAACCATGCACCACTTCACCGCGGCCATGCTGTTCACCCTGGCCGAAACCGCCGGGCGGCTGACCCCGCAGCAGGTCGCATTGCTGCATCGGGTGGCTCCGGAGGGGCTGCTGATGGCTTCGGGCTGGGCCGAGGGCAAGCCGAACGCGAACATACTCACGCCGAGTGTGACGGCACGTCCGGCACCGGACGGCGGCTATCTGATCAGTGGCAGCAAGAAACCGTGCAGCCTGTCAGCCTCGATGGATCTGCTGACCGCCAGTGTCGCCCTTCCTGAGGCCGACGGTGGATCGACGTTGGCGGTTCTGCTTATTCCCGCCGACACCCCTGGCATCTCGGTGAGCCCCTTCTGGGGAACGTCCGTGCTGCCCGCCGCCGAGAGCGACGAGGTCCGGCTTGATGACGTTCACGTGCCGGACGAATTGGTTATTCGGACCGTGCCGGATGACCCGCAGCGACTCGACGACCTGCAGAGCTCGGGCTTCGTGTGGTTCGAGATGATGATCACCTCAGTCTATCTCGGCGTGGTGAGTGCGTTGGTGGAGCAGGTCCTGGCCAGCGGTAAGGGCGCAGTGATGGAGCGGGCGGCGGTTGTCATCGGCCTGGAAGCGGCGATTGCCGGAGTGGAGGGTGTGGCCCGAGCGGTACTCGACGGGATCAATGGCGACGAGGCGGTCGCCGCCGTGCTGGTCGCCCGCTATGCCGCGCAGGAGGCGATCGGGCGGGCGGTGGACCTTGCGGTCGAGATGCTCGGTGGCCTGGCCTTTATCCGCTCCAGCGACATCGCCTACTTGGCATCCGCCGCCCGCCCGCTCGTCTTCCACCCGCCGTCGCGTACGAGTGCGGCCGAAGCGTTGCTCGACTACTTCGCCGGTCGACCGCTGGTGCTGTCCTGACCACGAGTACGAGAGGGACACAGCAATGACGATCACGACCAAGGTGCCGGCCCACAGCGCACCCGGCGAATCCAGCGCGGAGGAGCGCACCCTGCGGCTCTACCGGTCGCACCTGAGCAAGGGCCGAGCGACCCTGGCCGAACTGTTCGGCAGCCACATGGAGGTGGCATCGTCCGGCGCGTGGCTGACGACCAGCGACGGTGAGCGGTTCCTGAACTGCGGTGGGTACGGGGTGTTCATTATGGGGGCCCGGCACCCCATCGTGATGGAGGCCGTGCTCGACCAACTCCACCGGCATCCGATCGCAACGCGGATCCTGCTGGAGCCGACAGTTGCCACCGCGGCCGAGGCGATCGTCTCGGTGACACCGGAGGGCATGGACCGCGTGCACTTCGCGGTGTCGGGTGCCGAAGCGGTGGAGACCGGGCTCAAGTTGGCCCGCGCACACGGCAAGCGGCACATCGTTGCTGCTGACCGGGGCTATCACGGCAAGTCGCTCGGTGCCCTGTCCGCCAGTGGCAAGGAGGTCTACCGGAGGCCGTTCGAGCCGCTGCTGCCCCAGGTGTCTCGCGTGCCGTACGGCGATGTCGAGGCGCTGGAGCGGGAGTTGGCTCTCCGGCCGGGCGAAGCGTGCTTCATTGTTGAGCCGGTGCAGGGCGAGGGCGGAGTCGTCATTCCGCCCCCGGATTACCTGCGTCGTGCCGCGGGGCTGTGCCGAGACTACGACGCTTTTCTGATCTTCGATGAAGTGCAGACCGGCATGGGTCGGCTCGGGCATTGGTGGGGCGCCGATCTCGCCGGAGTGGAGCCGGATGTGCTGCTGGTCGGCAAGGCGCTCGGTGGGGGTGTCCTGCCCGTCTCCGCTGCCGTGGCCAGCCGCCGGGTGTTCGCACCCTTTGACAAGGATCCCTACCTGCACACCGGGACCTTCTCCGGCGCGCCGGTGCTGATGGCGGCGGTTCAGGGAGCGGTGCAGGCGATCAAGGAGGAGCGCCTGGTCACTCGAGCCATGGACTTAGGGCGCAGGCTCCTGCCCGAGATCGAACGGGTCGTTCTGCGGAACTGCGCCGACCTGGTTGTCGAGGTCCGGGGCGAGGGCCTGCTCATCGGGATCGAACTCATCGAGGGCGGCATCGCCGGTGAACTGCTCATCGAGTTGTTCAACCACGGCATTGTGGCCAACCACTCCATGAACGGCAGCGCCGTCGTCCGCTTCACCCCGCCGGCGATCCTGACCGACTCCGACGTGAACTTCCTCCTCGAATCGATCGACGGTGCCACCCGCGACCTCGTGGACAAGCGCGCCCGCATGCCGGAAGGCAGTCTGACATGAGAACCGTAAAGCTCGACGCCGGGATACCGGCGACCGCACCACACACGGTCTTCGACCAGATCCTGCGCTTCGAGCGCTACCCCGAGCTGGCGCCGCATGTCCAGTCGGCGACGGTCCATCAGACCGTACCCGAGCGGACCGGCCGATCAAGTTGGGAGCTGCACTTCCGCAGCGGGTTGCTGCGGTGGGAGGAGGAAGAACGGTTTCTGCGTGACGAGCTGCTCATTGAGTTCGCACAAACTGACGGGGATTTCGACAGGTTCAGCGGGAGCTGGCAGTTCAGCAGTCACCTGGACGGCACCGAACTGCAGTTCCGGGCCGAGTTCGACTTCGGCATTCCGAGCCTGGAGGGAATTTTGGACCCGATTGCCGAGCGGGTGATCCGCGAGACCGTCGCCTGGGTCGTGGTCGGTCTGTTCGACGGGGTTCGTATCTCGGACGGTGCCCTCAACGACATCGCCGCAGCGACATCCACTCGTGCTGACTGGAGGTAGTGACATGGATCAGAAGAATCCCTTCGAGACGCCCACCACTTTCCGGCTGCACCGCGCTGAATACGGCGTCGGTTTAGCGGTCAGCAGCGTACTGCTCGTCATGCACTGGGACGAGGTGCGCTGGCTGCCTGCCATCGCCCTGTTCCTCTACATCGACCTGATCGGCTACATCCCTGGTGCCATTGCCTTTCACCGGAGCAAGACCAAGCAGATATCCAAGGTCTACTACGTCCTGTACAACATCATGCATAGCATGATCACACAGGCCGCGGTGGTCGGTCTGTGGATGTACTTCATCGGACCGGAGTGGGCACTTCTGGTGATCCCCTTCCATCTCTTCGGAGATCGCGCGTTGTTCGGCAACTTCCTCAAGCCATTCGGCCTGCCGTTCGAGCCGGTCCCGCACCCCATGTACGGCAAAATGATCGAGTCGATCGTGGGGCAAGACACCGGAAGTCGGGCACCCGAAATGAACCCGGTGCCCGCCGGGTCGAGGCAGTGAATACCGTCGGGTTGGCTGCTCGCCGGTCGGCCGCGTCGGAGGATTCCGGCACGGGTGATCTTGCAGAAGTAGGTCGGTCGTCGGGAGGGGAACGGACGGCCACGCACCGCAGTGCTGTGCGCCGGATAGCGTCCGCTGTCGCCGTGTTGACCACCAGGACCAACCGGGGACCGCACGGTGTGACGGTCAGCTCGCTGAGCGCCCTCTCCCGAGAACCTCTGTTGGTCGGGATCTGCCTTCAGCGCCAGTCAGCGTCACTCGCCCTACTCAAGGAGAGCCGGACGTTTGCGGTCAGCGTGCTGACCGCGTCGCAGGCGGAGCCGGCCCGACGTTTCGCCGATCCCCAACGCCCCCGCGGCCGGGCGCAGTTCGACCTGGTCGATTGGGAGCCTGATCCCTACAGCGGTGCTCCGCTGATCGCCGACGCGCTGTCCTGGCTGAGCTGCCGGCTCGTGACCACCGCAGCAGCCGGGGACCATGAGCTGCTGCTGGCTGAGGTGGTCGAGGGTGTGGCCCGGGACGGCCATCCGCTGTTGAACTTTGGCGGCGCCATGGCTGCGGTGACAACCCTGGAGGCAGCGGCGCCTCCTGCGCATCGCGCTACCCCTGACTTGTCGACGGTAGCGGTTGACACACCACTCACGCGTTGTGAAGGAGAGTCCGGATGACCCGCACCGTCCCGCCGGAGGCGGACTGGAACGATGCTCCCACACTGCTCGACGGGGCCATGAATCTCGATCTCACCGAGGACCAGTGCGATCTCGCCTACTGGTTGAGCGCCGTCGCCCAGGGAACGTTGAAGGACCGTGCCGAGAAGGGCTACGCCCCAGCAGCTGAGACCCCCGCGCACATGCGAGAGCCAGGGCCCCTACGTGACGCGCTGATCATGGAACTCGGCTACCGATCCGTCGCGGAGGAGAAGGCGACGCGCATCCTGGCGCACTACGTCGCGCAGGCGCCGGGCTTGCCGGAGTTGGAGTTCTACACGACCCAACTGGTGGACGAGGCACGCCACTCGATGGTGTTCCGCAAGCACCTGACCGATCTCGGCATGGCGACGGACGGCCTCGCCCGGGCGGTGGCGGAGATGTCGGCCGACTACACCAAGGAGATTCTTGAACCGGTCGAGGAATTCGCCGTGCGTACCGTCCGGGACGAAGGCGACTTCATCGGTGGGGTGGCGATTTTCACGATCGTCATCGAGGGTGTGCTGGCGCCCGCGGCTGAGTTGAGTGAGCGAAAGTGGCATCGACTGGACCCAGCCGCCAGTGAGATCGCACGCGGCGCATCCATCGACGAGATACGACACCTCACCGTCGGTAGCTCAATCCTGCGCCGTCACCTCGTCGCGCACCCCGACTACCGGCCTCGGCTGCTCGACATCCTGCGCCGGGGGCGCCAGCTTTGGGACGACCTCCCGGAAGAGGCGTACGTGATGCGCCGGGAACACCTGTTCCAGGAGGGGATGGGGCAGCACCGTGACCTGCTCGACGACTACGAGGTCTGGCCGGGCCGGCGACTTCTCGACACGACCCCGGCCGAGCGTTACGCCACCGCCGAGCGGTGGACGGACGAGATGGCGGTGGTGCGCCTGAACTACATGGGCGTGCCGGAAGCGCTGCCGGTGCTGGGGCTCGCGTGAACGGCGCAACCGGGCGGGCCGCGGTGATGGCTGGTGTTGGTGCCTGGCTGCCGCCACGGGTCGTCACCAACGACGACCTGGCCCGTCATCTCGACACCTCCGACGAGTGGATTCGCAGCCGCACCGGGATCGCTCGGCGGCACCTGGTCGATCCGGGCACCGCCACCGCCATCCTCGCCACAGAGGCCGGTGTGATGGCACTCAAGTCCGCCGGTTGCGGCGACGTCGATTCCGTGATCGTCGCCACCACCACGCCGGAACGCCTCTGCCCGGCGACCGCCCCGCAGGTGGCTGCCCGACTCGGACTCGCCGGGATCGCCGCTCACGACGTGTCAGCGGTGTGCACCGGCTTTCTCTACGGGCTAGCCACCGCGGCGGGGCAGATCGCCACAGGTGTCGCTGAGCGCGTGCTGCTGATCGGGGCTGAAGCCTTTTCGACAATCATCAATCCAGCTGACAGAGAGACGGCCGTCATCTTCGGCGACGGTGCCGGTGCGGTGGTGCTGCGGGCCGGTGCTGCCGACGAACCCGGTGCTGTCGGTCCATGTGTCCTCGGTAGCGACGGGGACCTCAGCGACCTCATCATGGTTCCGGCGGGCGGCTCCGGCCAGCGAGCCAGTGGCCTGGCGGCCCACCCTGACGACTACTACTTCCAGATGCGTGGCCGCGACGTCTATCGGCACGCGGTCGAGCGGACCACGGAGGCCGCTGGTGCGGCCCTGGAGCGCGCCGGGTGGCGAGCCGAGGACGTCGACCGGCTTGTGCCCCACCAGGCGAACGCCCGAATCTGTGCAGCCATCGCGGAACGACTCGGCATTCCACCGGAACGGCAGGCATCCAACATCGAGCGGGTGGGTAACACCGCTGCCGCGTCAATCCCGCTACTGCTGACCGAGGACAGCGCCAGAGGGCGGCTCGTACGCGGCGACCGCGTGCTGCTGGCCGCGTTCGGCGGCGGACTGACCTGGGGAGCCGCCACGCTCACCTGGCCCGAGCTCGGAACCGTCGCCAGCAACATGCCCGGACTGGGCGACCAACCCGTAGGTGTCGGCTGACCGTCGACTCACGTGAGGAGAAACCAATGTTCGACCGACTGCGCGACGTCATGGTCCGGAAGTTCCAGCTCGAGGCGCCTGAGGTGGTGCTCGACGCGACACTCAAGGACCTCGAGTTGGACTCGCTGGACGTCGTCGAGCTGAGCCTTGCGATCGAGAAGGAACTCGGCGTGTCTGTCTCCGACGACGAACTGTTGCAGGCGGCCGACATTCGGTCGGTCGTCGCGCTGCTCGAGAACCGAACCGCGAGGGTTTGATGCGATCAGGAGATGTGGCGGTCACCGGCCTGGGCATGGTCACCCCGGCCGGTATCGGTACCGATGACACTTGGGCGCGAGTCTGCGCGGGAGAATCGACCACACGGCACGATCCGGTGCTCGCGGGACTGGCGGTGGACATCTCGTGTCGTGTTCCGGACTCGCGAGAGGCGCCGTTGCTGCCACCGCGTCGGGCCCGACGAATGGATCGCTTCGTTCAATTCGCGGTGGTAGCCGCCAGGGAGGCGGTTAGCGATGCGAGGTTGGACCCGTCGACGTGGGACGGAACGCGGGTCGGCGTGGTCCTCGGGTGCGCCGACGGCGGCCCGGCGACGGTGGAGCAGGAGCACCAGGTGCTCATCAGGGAGGGGCCTGGTCAGGTCTCGTCGCTTCTGCTGCCTATGCAACTGCCCAACATGGTGGCGGGTCAGGTCTCCATCGACCTGGGGGCGACCGGGCCGAGCCTGGCGGTCGCCACCGCGTGCGCCTCCGGGACGTCGGCGATTGCCTTGGCACGTGATCTGCTGTTGCTCGGCCGGTGTGATGTGGTGGTTACCGGGGGAGCGGAGGCGATGGTGACGCCGCTGGTGATGGCCGGATTCGCGCAGATGGGAGTGCTGTCCCGGCGCTGCACCGAACCGGCCGCTGCCTGCCGTCCCTTCGACACCACCCGCGACGGCTTTGTGGCTGGTGAGGGCGCTGGCATCCTGATCCTCGAGCGAGCGGAAGACGCTGTGGCTCGGGGGGTGCGGGGGCGGGCTCGGATCGCGGGCACGGGCGCGAGTGCCGACGCCCACCATGTGACGGCACCCGACGTTGCGGGACGGGGCGCCGAAGCCGCCCTGCGATCCGCCCTTACCGAGGCCGGAGTGGGCGCTGATGAGATCGATCACGTCAACGCCCACGGCACTGCCACTCCAATGAACGATCTGGTGGAGTCACGGATGCTGCGGCGGGTCCTGGGACCCGACCCGCTGGTGACTTCCACGAAGGGCGTGACCGGGCATCTGTTCGGAGCCGCCGGGGCGATCGAAGCGGCCTTCGCCGTGCTCGCCATCGAGCATGGCCTCGTGCCACCGACTGCCAATCTCGACGATCTCGATCCGGAGGTGGAAATCGACGTTGCCAGGAAGGCGACACCACGCCGGGTCGACCTCGCGGTCAGCATGTCGCTGGGCTTCGGCGGGCAGAACGCCGCGGTGCTGGTGAGTCGATCATGACGATCTCGACGACCGCACGCACCGAACAGCCGATGGCTTCCCCCGCGGCGCTGTCGGTGCCCGGAGAGACCGGGGGGCCGGCCCGGCGCCGGTTGGATCTGCTGGCCGACCGAGGATCGTTGGTAGAGCTCGGCAGCGGTGCCCGACATCGGGTGAGTGCCTTCAATATGCAGTCCCGCCGCCCCGCCGGTGACGGTGTGGTCACCGCTCTGGCCCGGGTCGACCAACGCCCGGTAGCGCTGTTCGCCCAGGATTCCACTGTCCTCGGCGGATCTCTCGGCGAGACGCACGCAGCCAAGATTGTGCGGATCATGGAGTGGGCGGGCCGGTCGCGAATGCCTGTGGTCGGGCTGGTCGACTCGGGTGGTGCGCGGATCCAGGAGGGCGTCGGCGCGCTCGACGGGTACGGCGCCATTTTTCGGGCCAACGTGCGCCACTCCGGACGGGTGCCACAGATCAGCGTGATCCTCGGTCCGTGCGCGGGAGGCGCGGCCTATTCTCCCGCGTTGACCGACATCGTTATCATGAGGCGCGACAACGCGCACATGTTTCTCACCGGTCCGGCGGTCGTCAAGGCCGTGACGCGCGAGGACGTGTCGGCCGCGGAACTCGGTGGGAGTGCCGTGCACTCACGCCGGTCCGGAACCGTGCACCTCGTGGCGGACGACGACGTCGAAGCGCTAAGCATGGTCGCCCAGGTGCTGTCGTATCTGCCGAGCTCGTGTTGGGACGACCTGCCGCTGGCCGTGCCCGCGCTTCCGCAGGATATGCCCGAGATCCCGAGCAACCATCGGGTGGCCTACGACGTGCGCCGGGTGGTCCGTGGGATTGTTGACCGGGACAGCTTCCTGGAACTCCAGTCCGCCTTCGCCCGGAACCTGGTCACCGGGTTCGCCCGCCTGAACGGCTGTCCGGTGGGCGTCGTCGCTAACCAACCGTCGGTGTTGGCGGGAACTCTGGACCTGCGCAGCTCTGAGAAGGGCGCCCGCTTCGTGCGGCTCTGTGATGCTTTCGGGCTGCCACTCATCACATTCGTGGACACCCCCGGCTTCCTGCCCGGCACCGCGCAGGAGGAGGGCGGGGCCATCCGCAGGGGCGCCAAGCTGTTGTACGCCTTCGCGGAGGCGACCGTGCCTCGGCTGACGGTGGTGCTGCGCAAGGCATTCGGCGGGGCGTACATCGTGATGAACTCCAGGTCCCTCGGCGCGGACGCAGTTCTCGCCTGGCCGGGCGCGGAACTCGCGGTGATGGGTGCGGAGGGAGCCGTAGACATCATCCATCGTCGCGACCTGGCCCAGGAGCCGCATCGCCGCGACGAACTCATCGATGGGTATCGGGCGCAGGCGATGTCGGCCGAGCTATCGGCCGAGCGGATGTCCGTAGACGAGATCGTCCGGCCCGAGCAGACCCGGTCGTTGCTCGTCGGCGCTCTGGACGCGCTCAGGGGCGCTCGGCGGCCGACGTTCCGACACGACAACCTGCCGCAGTAGCCCGGCAACCGGCCATCTGTCAGGCGCTGGTCAGGCACCAATCAGCGGCGCGGCGCACGCTCCGAGCAGCACGCGTCCATGAAGGAGGTTGAGCTATGCAGGCGAGACAATCGCTGTCCGAAGGCCCGGTGACGCCGCGCAGTGGCCTCGTCGGCATCGACCCGGCCCGAGCATCGGCCGGAGACGTGGGTCACCACTTCGCCGAGCTGGCCAAAGAGGTCCGGGCGGCGGGCCTGTTGGACCTGGCACCCAGGCGCTACTACTTGCGGTTGGCCCTTAACGCCGGCTTGTTCGCTGCCGGACTGGCAGCCTTCTTTCTCGTCGGCGACAGCTGGTGGCAACTGGCAGTAGCCGCCTGGTTGGGCTTGAGTTGCGCGCAGAGCGCGTTCATGTGGCACGACGCAGGGCACAAGGCCATGTTCCGGGGAACATGGGCGACGGCGATGGGGCTCATCCACGCTAACCTGTTAAACGGGGTCAGCTATGGGTGGTGGGTCAACCACCATAACCGTCACCACAGTTTTCCCAACAACATCGACCTCGATCCGGACATCGGTCGGCGG
The DNA here is from genome assembly GCF_000484695.1 of Salinispora cortesiana. Classification (GTDB taxonomy): domain Bacteria; phylum Actinomycetota; class Actinomycetes; order Mycobacteriales; family Micromonosporaceae; genus Micromonospora; species Micromonospora cortesiana. The sequence goes on from NZ_AXVR01000003.1 coordinate 54,743, forward strand.
ACGGCGATCTTCACCATGTCGCAGTACGCAAGGCGCACCCGGTGGCAACGCTTCGTCGTCCGCCACCAGCATGTGCTCTTCTTCGTGCTGCTCGTGCTCGAAGGTTACAAGATGCGTCGGACCTCGCTGATTGCACTGTTTCGCAGCCAGCTTCGTCGCCCGGTCGTGGAGGGGCTGCTCATCCTCGCCAACATGACGATCTACCTCGGCGCCGTCTTCCTGGTCCTGAGCCCAGTAAGAGCCATCGCCTTCCTGATAGTCCAACATATGGTGCTGGGTGTCTATTTTGGGCTCATCTTCGCACCTAACCACAAGGGTATGGAGGTCCGCGACGGAGCCGAGTCCCTAGACTGGCTGGAGCGTCAGGTTCTCACCTCGCGCAACATCCGACCCTCGCCTCTGGTCGACTTTCTGTACGGCGGGCTTAACTACCAGGTGGAACACCATCTGTTCCCGACTATGCCGCGCATGAATCTCCCACACTGCCGACCTATCGTGCAGGAATTTTGCACCCGCCGAGGGATCCCGTACCGGGAGGTCGGATTGATCGAGTCCTACCAGGAGGTTGCCTCCTTCCTGCACGAGGTCAGCGAACCCGCGCGCCGGGGCATGACGACCGTCACCACGCCGACCGTCTGATTCCAGCCCCGCGGTTGAGGGCGGATTTTCGCCGTCGAATCGCGCGGTCTGATCCATCAGCGTGTCACCGCGAGGAATATATCGGTGGCCAGCGGCGCCGAACGACGAAGAGGTGAGTCAGATGACCGAAGCACTGCCCCTCGCCGGACAGTTGCCATCCATGCCGTTGTCCGAGCGCCGAGACGTGATCGAGGACCTGGTGCTCAGCGAGTTCAAAGCCTCCCTGCTAATGGGTGAGGACGAGGACCTCCCACTCGAGAGCGGCTTTTTCGACCTCGGGCTGACGTCGTTGCGGCTGATCGAGTTGCGCCGACGGATAGAGGAGCGAATCGGACTGGAGATCGACACCACCGTGTTGTTCAGTCAGCCCTCCATTGAACAACTGGTGAACCACTTGGTCCGGTCGGCACACGATGGACGCGGCGACGCTGTGGCCGAAGCGGAAGAGGACGTCCAATGACGGACCTGGTGGACCAGCCGGTCGACAGCCTCGATCAGCTGTTGGCGGAGAAGTACGAGCCAATCGCCGTCGTCGGTGTCGGTCTCCGATTTCCGGGCGGATGTGAGTCGTTCGACGACTTTGACACGTTCCTGCGGGAGGGGCGTTCCGGTATCTCGCCGATGCCCGCCGACCGCTGGGATGTCGCTGCGTTTACCCCTAGCGCGCCGGGTGAGCGCGGCAAGATCCATGCTACCGGGGGTGGCTTCCTGGACAACGTCGACCGATTCGACGCGGGCTTTTTCAACATTTCACCCAAGGAAGCGCAGTACATCGATCCCCAGCAGCGGATGGTGCTGGAAACGGCATGGCAGGCGTTGGAACACGCGAACGTGGATCCAGCGCCGCTGCGGCGCGGCAACGGCGGCGTCTATATCGGGGCCAGCTCAATCGACTACGCCCTCGAGATCAGCGAGCTTCCCTACACCGAGCTAGACGGACACCTCGCCGCTGGGATCACCATGTTTCCGTTGTCCGGACGACTCTCGTACTTCCTGGGGTGGCGCGGGCCAAGTATCAGCGTTGACACCGCCTGCTCCTCCTCACTGGCAGCCCTGCACCTCGCCGCCGAAGGACTCCGCCGCAGGGAATGCGACATCGCTTTGTGCGGCGGGGTCAACGCACTGCATCACCCTCGGATCCCCGTCATCTTCTCGCACGGGCAGATGCTCGCGCCGGACGGACAATGCAAGACTTTCGACGACTCCGCCGACGGCTACGTCCGCGCCGAGGGCTGTGGTGTGGTGGTCCTCAAGCGCCTCTCCACCGCGAAGGCCGACGGCGACCGGATCCTTTCTGTCATTCGGGGCAGTGCGGTCGGCCAGGATGGGGACAGCGCGGGTCTCACCGTGCCGAACGGCGCCGCGCAGGAGCTGGTCATCCGCAACGCGCTCGCGGCCGCCCGGCTCTCGCCAGGAGACATCCAGTACGTCGAAGCGCACGGCACCGGCACGCCGCTCGGCGATCCGATCGAGCTCGGCGCCATCAGCAACGTGTTCTCACAATCGCATACCCACGACACGCCTCTACTGGTCGGCTCCGTCAAGACCAACCTCGGTCACATGGAGCCGGCGTCCGGGATCGTTGGCTTGATCAAGGTTATCCTCCAACTCCGCTCCGGCGTTATCTACCCGCACCTCAATCTGCGGTCGCGCTCCCGGCGCATCCCGTGGGACACCTACGCGATCGACGTTCCCGTCGAATGCCGGCCCTGGGAAGCTCCAGTACGCCGTGGGGTGGTTAACAGCATCGGTCTCGCCGGCACGATCGCCGCCGTGGTACTGGAACAGGCACCAGCCGACCTGGCCCCACCCGACGCGCCGGGCGATCCGGACACCGAGCGCGGACACCTGTTTACCCTTTCCGCGAAGGGTGCGGTCGCGCTACGCGGGCAGGCCGAGGCGTATCAACGCTTCCTCGCCGACAGCCCCGGCGTGGATGTGGGATCGCTCTGCTACACCACCAATGTCGGGCGCAGTCACCACAGCCACCGGCTGGCTGCCGTCGTGCGCGACCACTCCGACCTGGCCGGGCTACTCAGCACCGCCACCGCCACCGACTCCGAAGCGTCGGCGCCGACGCCGATTCGCAAGGTAGCCTTCCTGTTCAGCGGGCAGGGCTCGCAGTATGCCGGTATGGGTGCCGGCCTCTACCGGCGATTCCCGCTGTTTCGGCAGTGCGTGGACGAATGCGACGGGCTTTTCGCCGCCACTCTCGGTCGCTCGGTGCGGTCGCTGTTGCTTGAGGACCCGGCTGCACCATCCGATATCGACCAAACCTGGCTGACCCAGCCCGCACTGTTCACCCTAGAGCTAGCTCTAGCCCGGTTGTGGATGTCGTGGGGGATACGGCCGAATGTGGTCATCGGCCATAGCATCGGCGAGGTGGTAGCCGCCGCCCTCGCAGGGGTGTTCTCGCTGGCCGACGCGGTGACGCTGGTCAGCGCCCGAGGCCGGTTGATGCAGTCAGTTACCGAGCCCGGGGCCATGGTGGCTGTGCACGCCGCGGCCGACGTTGTGCGACCGATGCTCGCCGATCGGCCGGCGTTGGCGCTGGCCGCGGTGAACGCACCCGGGCAATGCGTCGTCTCCGGCGCCGCCGAGGAACTGGACGATGTCGTCACAATCCTCGGCGGGCAGGGCATTCGCGTGGACCGCCTCGCCGTCTCCCACGCCTTCCACTCCCCGCTCATGCGCGAGGTGTACGACGACTTTCGGTCCGTGCTAGCTTCTATCACGTTCCGCGACCCCACCATCACGCTCGTGTCGAACGTCAGTGGCGCGGTGGCCAGACCGGCGGAGGTTTCCACTCCCGAATACTGGGTCCGGCATATCGGAGAGCCGGTGTCCTTCCTTGACGGCATGCAGGCCGTCGCCCGGCGTGGCCGACATGCCATGCTCGAAATCGGGCCGTCCGGGACGCTGACGGCGCTCGCGCGCCAGTGTGTGGCGGCCGACGACCACCGGTGGTTCGTGAGCCTGCGCCGGCGCGACCGCAGCTCCGAGGTGACGATGTCGACGCTGGCCGCGCTCTACGTCGCTGGGCTTTCCGTGTCCTGGTCGGGCTACCACTCAGGTCGGTCTCGGCAGACCGTGGCGTTGCCCACCTACCGGTTCCAGCGGAAGCGGTACTGGCTGCCGAGGGGTGCCTCATCAGAGGCCCGGTCGAACGCGTCGACCGCCGAGCACCACCCCCTGCTGGGCCGGGAGGTGTCGACCCCCCACGGTCGGGAGTTCGTGGCCGAGTACAGCATCGCCGGTCCGGCACCCCTCGGTGACCACGTCGTCGACAACGCCGCGGTGGTGCCGGCCGCCGCCGTCGTCGAGCTGCTGCTGGCCGTTCAGGACGAGGTGTTCGGCCATACCGGAGGTGTTGTCCGCGATCTGCGGATCGACACCCCACCCGTTCTCACCGACGAACCGACCCTGCTGCGAACCCACCTGGAGCCGGTATCGGCCGGCACAGTGCGGGTGCGGGTGACCGGTGGCACTGCAGAGGACGCGGTGACCTGTGCGACAGCGGTCCTGGTCGAGACCCCGGAGGGTGCGGAGGGGGCGCTGCCGGGCAGCGTGGCGATGGCCGCCGCGCTGGCCCTGGCTGCCCCAGAGGGAGTGGCGGACGACGACCGCGACCACGACGCCGTCTATCTCGACCTGGCTTCGGTAGGTTGCTCCCCAGGCCCACGCCTACGGCTGCTGCAGCGGGCGGCCCGATACGGCAACACGGTCGTCGCCGAGGTGGCCAACCGCAGGGCGTTGCTCGGCGAACACCTCCCTGTCGACGTGCTGGAATGTGCCATGCAGGCGGTCGCGGTGATCCACCCGGCCGGTCCGGGGCTCACCCCAGTGTCGGTCGGCAGCGTCCGCTTGATTCGCCGGCCGCGCGGTGAACGAGTCCGAGTGCGGGCGTTACTGTGTCCGCCGGCTGACGCCCGCGACATCGGGCAGGTGGACCTGCTGCTGTTCGACGGCGACAAGCCGGTGGCCGAGCTACTGGCGGTCCGGCTGGCCCGGCCGGATCGCCCACGGCCCTTCGTCCACCGCGTCGAGTGGCTCCGCGAGACGGGCGACAGCGCCGATCGCGCCAGCGCCCGACACGTTCTGGTCGTGCAGGCGGACGCCGCCACGGGTGGCGATCTGGTGAGATCGGCGCCCGACGGCCTGGCCGTGAGTCTGGTGCCCGATCAGGGGGAACTGCCCGACAAACTGGCTGATTCGTCGGTGACCGACATCGCCTGGTTCTGGCGCGGAAGAGGGGACGGCTCGCCCCAGCAGCGGCTCGCCGCCGAGTCCGAGGACAACTACTGGAGTCTGTTGACGCTCGTGCAGACGCTGCAGGCATATGCCGGCCAGCCCGCGCCGCGGCTCTGGCTGATCACCTCGGGTGCCCAACAGGTTCCCGGAGATGTGCCGGATGGTACGGACGCCCTCACCGGAGCCACGATGTGGGGATTTGGCCCAGTGCTGTTGGCCGAGTACCCCCAGTACCGGCCAACGCTGGTCGACATAGCCGGACCGGCCGACCTCGCTGCGCTTGCTCGGGAATGGGCGAGCGCCCGACCCGACGAGTTCCACATCGCCTTCCGGCACGGTCGGCGGCACGTACGGCGAATGCTGCCCGGCGAGGGCACCGCACCGTCGCCGGAGAACTACGAGGTACAGCGCCACGGACGGGCCGTGGATCTGGTGCCTGTCACCGATCCCCGCCCGGAGCCAGCGGAGATCCAGGTGCGGGTCGCGGCGGTGGGACCGGTACGCGGTGACGGCACGGGCAGCGCTTGCGCGGGCGTGGTCGTGGCCAGTGGCTCCGACGCGGGTTTCACCACCGGAGACGCGGTCGTCGTCGCGTACCCCGGTCAGCCGCGGCGAATCATCACCACGCCGGCAGCATCGGCGGTCGGGGTGCCGGGGACCGCCCATCTGGCCGGCGCGGCCGCCGCGGTCGCTTCCGCCCTGGCTGCCGGCACAGACGCGCGGCAGGCCGTGGCTGGGCTCACCGACAACACCGACGTCACCGGGTACGGTCTCGCCGAAGCCGCCGAGGCGTTGACAGAGCTGGATCGGGGCGCCGCTGCAGGCACCGTGCTGATCCATCTCGACGACAGCGTCCCGCCGGGTCCGGCCGGTTCCGCCGTCACGCGCGCCGCGCCGCGACGACTTCGGCCGGACCACTGCTACGTGGTGACCGGTGGCCTGGGCGGCCTGGGCCTGGTGACCGCGCGCAAGCTGGTCGACCACGGCGCACGCCATCTGGTGCTGGTCAGTCGATCCGGCCGGGCGGTCCCCGAGGCCCAGGCCGTTCTCGACCAGCTGCGCGGGCGCGCCGAGGTGGAGCTGTTCGCCGCCGACGTCGCCCAGCCAGCCGACATCGCCAGGCTCGTCGATCACCTGCGTGTCGGAGGTCGACCAGTCGGCGGCTTCATTCATGCCGCCGGGGCGATTAGCAAGGAGCTGGTCGCGAGACTCGACTGGGCGGCGATCGACGAGCAGTTCGGCCCCAACGTGTATGGCGCCCGGCTGCTGCACGAGGCGAGCCTGGCCTTCCCCGAGCACCACATCTTCGTGCTGTACTCCTCGATCGCCGCAGTGGTCGGCGGCGCGACCCAGGCCCACTACGCCGCAGCGAACGCGTACCTCGACGCCCTCGCCCGGTGGCGCGTCGGGCTGGGGCTGCCGGGCCTGAGCATCAATTGGGGTGTCTGGGCCCAGGTCGGCATGTCCGCCCGGCTTGACGAGCAGCTCAAGCGAAAGATTGACGGTCGCGGGATCCACTTCTTCTCACCGTCGCGGGCACTGGCCACGCTGGCCGACCTGTGGGCCCAGCCGGTCGCCCACCGGGTGGTGGGTAGTTTCGACTGGGATCGGATCGCGTCCGCTCACCCGGCCGGGAACGCTCTCTACGACCGCCTCGTCACCGCCCGTGCTGATAATTCGGCGACCTCGGCCCTGCACCAGCGCCTGGTCGAACTAAACACGGACCGGCCCGCCCTGATCCGTACAGCGGTTCGGGAGCGGGTCGCCCGGGCGCTGCACCTGGAGTCGCCGGACGAGCTTGACCCGAACACCGAGTTCATCTCCCTCGGTCTCAACTCACTGATGGCAGTCGAGCTCAAGAGCGGACTGGAGGCCGACCTACGGATCGCGCTACCGGCTTCTCTCACCTTCGACCACCCCTCACCCGAGCAACTCGCCGAATTCCTCATTCGTCGGTTCGTTGCCGAACATGCCCACTGACCCACATACCATCCCGGGAGGACCAGTGACACTGCCTGAGGACTGGACATTGGCCGCCCAGGCGGCGGCACACGCCGTGCGACGCGGTGACCACATCGCCGTGCACTGCCAGGAGCGCAGCCTTACCTACGCCGAATTACATCGGTGCAGCAACCGCACGGCCCAGGCGTTGCGCTCAGCGGGCGTCGGCTCCGGCACCCGCGTCGCCTACCTGGCGCGGGAGTCCGAGTACTACTACTCGACCTTCCTGGCCTGCGCGAAGATCGGTGCCGTCCTGGTGCCGGTGAACTGGCGCCTGACCAGTAGAGAGGTGGACCACATTCTGCGGGACTCGGGCGCTGAGCTGGTCTTCGTCGAGCGTGAGTTCCACCCGGTGCTCGACCGGGTCCGGACCGCACTGCCGGCCCTGCGGCACATCGTGATGATGGATGACGGGAACTCCGATGACCCCGGTGCCGGACTGCGCGCCTGGCGGTCCCAGGCGAGCGAGGCCACACCCGAGCACCGGTGCGGACCGCACGACGCCGTCTTGCAGATCTACACCAGCGGTACGACCGGTAATCCCAAGGGCGTAGTGCTGGCGCACCGCAGCTTTTTCACTCTGCCGGCCGCCATGCGCGACGCCGGGGTCGACTGGCTCGACTGGCGACCGGAGGACGTCAATTTGATCTCATTACCAGGGCTGGTAATCGCGGGTATGGGCTGGTTCATGCACGGCTTCAACGCCGGCGCGACGAACGTCGTGATGCGAATGTACCTGCCGCAGGACGCCGTACGGCTCATCGTTCGGCACCGGGTCACGACGACCTTTGCCGCGCCGGCGATGCTGGCGATGATGCTTGATGAGCGGGGCGTCGGCCCGCACACGTTCACGTCGATGCGCAAGGTGGCCTACGGAGCGGCGCCCATCTCCACCGGACTGTTGCAGCGCTGCCTGGAGATCTTCGACTGCGAATTCGCGCAAATCTACGCCAGCACCGAGACGGGCAGTGTCGCGGTCTGCCTGCCGCCGTCGGACCATGTTCCGGGCAGCCCGCTACTGAAGGCCGCTGGACGGGCCTGCCCCGGCACCGAGGTGAAGATCGTCGATCGAGCGGGAAGTAGGGTCCCGCCGGGGCAGATCGGCGAGGTCTGCGTCCTTACCCCAGCGCGGATGCTGGGCTACTGGAACATGCCGGACGCCACCGCGCGCACGCTGGTGGGCGATTGGTTGCACATGGGTGATGCCGGTTACCTCGACGAGAACGGCTACCTGTTCCTCGGCGATCGGATCAACGACACCATCATCGTGGCAGGGCAGAACATCTATCCGGCCGAGATCGAGAAGGAACTCGGCGACCACCCCGCTGTGGTCGACGTGGCGGTGGTGGGGGCGGCGCATTCCCGATGGGGCGAGGCCGTTCACGCCTGTCTTGTGCTCCGGCCGGGCACCTGCGTCACGCCGCGGCAGTTGGCGGTCTTCCTGCAAGGGCGAATCGCCGACTACAAGATTCCTGTCGAGTACCACTTCGTGACCAAGCTTCCCCGTAATCCGTCCGGCAAACTTCTCCGTCGAGTCGTCCGGGAGCGACTAGCGGAGCAGATCCGTCCGGCGGCGGCGGCTGCGGCGGCGAAGGGAGAATAACGTGTCCATCGATCCCACCTTCGGTGTCCTGCTCCCAAGCCGGGAACAGGTGATCCTCGGGAAACTATCCATGCCCGAGCTCGTCGACCTCGCCCGTCGGGCCGAGGAACTCGGCTTCGACTCAGTCTGGGTCGGCGACTCGTTGGTCGCCCGACCCCGATTGGATCCGTTGATAGTGCTGGCCGCGGCCAGTACGGCGACCAGCCGGGTCACCCTCGGCACGGCTGCGTTGACGCCCGCCCTGCGGCATCCGGTCATCGGCGCAAGCATGATCAGCAGCCTCGACCACGCCTGTGGCGGCCGACTCACCCTCGGCCTTGGTTCGGGCTTTCCCATTCCCGAGACGGAGGACGAGTTCGGCCTGGTCGGTGCGGGGTTCGCCGGACGGGCGGGACGGCTGGACGACATCACCGACCTGTGGCGAACCGCGTGGCATAGCGGATCGGATGGCGCGCCAGCCGACTTCGCCGGCAGATACTGGCAGGCCACCGGGCTGAACCGCCTGCCCTCGCCGCACCGGCCCGGTGGCCCGCCGCTATGGTTGGCCAGCAGTGACACTCCCAAGGTCCTGCGCAGGGTCGCCCGCCGCTACGACGGCTGGTTGCCGTTTCTGCCGACAGCCGACAGCTACGCGGCGGCCTGGCAATCGATCGTCGGGCTCTGCGCCGAGGCCGGTCGCCCTGCCGACGCGGTCGCCCCCGGGTTGTACGCGACGCTCACCGTGAACGACGACCCGGAAGCGGCGCGGACGGAGCTCGAGGACTACGTGCAGCGCTACTACGGGCGGTCGCTGGAAGCGATGATGCAGATCCAGGCGTACGGCTGGGGTAGCGCGGCAGCCTGTGTGCAGTGGCTGCGCGGCTACCTGCGCGCCGGCGCGCGACATGTGGTGATCCGGATCGGCTCCCTGGATGCGGTGTCCCAGCTCGAACGCGTCGGTGCCGAGTTGCTGCCGGCGCTGCGGGCTGTCGCCGGCGAGCCGGCCGTGTCCTTGTAGGCGACACCAGGAGGAGTCATGACCGTGCAGATCACAACGATGTCGTCGGCTGGTTCCTGGCTGCATCCGCTGGAGCCAGGGGCGTCGGCCAGGATCCGCCTGATCTTGTTCCCGCACGCTGGCAGCGGAGCACTCTCCTACCACGACTGGGACAACCTGCTACCCAGCGACGTCGCGCCGCAGGCGATTACGCTGCCCGGGCGGCACAGCCGGCGTGGTGAGGCGTCCTACGACAGGCGCGAGCCGTTGATGGACGCCCTGTACGAGGCGATCGTCGCCGATCTGGACGACCGACCGTACGGCTTTTTCGGACACTCTCTGGGGGCGCAACTCGCGTATCAGCTAACGCAACGAATCGAGAGGGCCGGGGATCCGGGACCGTTGATGCTCGGCATGTCGGGCTGGGCGCCGAAGGGATTCTTCACACCGACCGAGGATCAGAGCCGCATGGCCGAGCCGGAGATCATCGAGTGGATCAAAAAGCTTGGCTCCGTACCTGCCGAGATCTACGACGACCCGCAGATGCTGGCCCTCGCCTTGCCCGCGCTCCGGGCCGATCTCGCGATTTTTGCTCAGTACATCGACGATGACACCGGGGTGGGATGTCCGATCGCGTCGTACGGCGGAACTGCGGACCTGTTGATGGAGCGGCCCGACGCGATGAACTCGTGGCGTGGCCGGACCCCCCACTATCTGGGCAACCGTGAGTATCCTGGTGGACACTTCTACATCGATGACCATGCCCTTGCCGTAACCTCTGATGTAGTACAGCACCTGTATCGGTTGGAAGCGGCGGCAAGCCGCTGACGCCCATAAGCCGCCGTCTGATTTGGGCCTACTGTCGCCGACGGCAGGCCCCACTGCCTGTTCGAACAGGAGGAGTCAATGTCAGCTCGGTCCCTTACCGAGGCTGCCGTGCGCCAGATGATGCCGTTTGCCACGACGCTTGACATGCGGTTCGACCAGCTCGACCCGGATGAGGTGACTGGCCGACTGACATGGGCGCCGTCACTCTGTACAGCGGGTGGGGTGATGCACGGAGGTGTCCTGGTCTCGCTCGCCGATTCAGTCGCAGGCGTGTGCGCGTACCTGAACCTACCGCCCGCGGCGATGACGACGACGATCGAGCTGAAGACCAACTTCTTCGCCGGGGTGCGGCGGGGGGTGGTGCGAGCGACGGCGCGTCCGATACACATTGGCCGAAGCGTCATCGTCGTGCAGACCGATCTCGAGCAGCCGGCTGACGAGGGCTCGATCGGGACCGGCACCACACCGGTCCGGGTCGGGATGGTGACGCAGTCGCAGATCGTGCTCGGCTAGGTGCGGCGTCACCCGATCGGGCGTGACGCCGCACGGCAGGTGCTGCCGCAGGGTCGCCAGCGAGCCCGCTCGGTGATGTGGTGCCGACGGGGGCGACAGGCGGCGCACCCCGTGAGGTCGTGACGAGAAGGCGTACGCCGCTCTGTTCCGACAAAACCCGCTTCCTACTGTCCGCAGGCCCGGCCGGGGGATCAGGGCCAACGCCGTGTAGGCACCGACCCGAACCCCCAAGCGGTACGCGCTGGACCGCTGAGCCTGCGGTCGCTGCATGGTCAGCTGCTGGCAGGCACCCGGTCAAGGAAGCCGTACACCGCGGACAGCTGTCCGTCGTCATTGGTCCTGACCACGTCGAAGCCCACGGCAACGGGCTCAGCTGCCCCGGCAGGGGCAAGGTTCCAGGTGAAACGGGCAATGTCGTGGTGGGCGTCAACCTGCCCGGCCAGGGTGAACGTCATGCCCGCGAACTGCTCCCGAGCGGCCCCGATCAGCGCGTTGATCGCTTCGTGCCCGCTGACGCTGGCCAGCGGGTCCGTGTACGTTGCGTTCTCGGCCCAGACGTCGCGAATCTTCTCGGCCCGGCGGTCGGCATCTGACTCGTTCCAGATGTCGATGTAGCGCTCGACGGTGTTGGTGAGGTCACTCATGACTGCGGCTCCTCTTCGGGTGCGAAAGCCACGCTCTCGTGGCACGTGACTCCTAGAGATTCGCACCTTGGTCGACGCACCGTCCATTATGCGTCAGGTAATGCGTCGACCCTGACCCATCAGCGCTCTGTCAACCGATCGTCAGTGCGGGCTGGCACAGTCTGGGACCGTCGGTGGATCAAATCCCTGGCTCGCTATCGAATCGACCGGGAGTTGCCGTGTTGCTGACCGGAAAAAAGCTACTGATCACGGGTGTGTTGACCAAACGCTCCATCGCCTTCAGCGCCGCGCAACTCGCGCAGCAGGAGGGTGCGGAGGTCGTCCTGACCAGCTTTGGACGGGCGCTTCCCATCACGCGCCGGATCGCCGAAGACCTGCCGCGACCGTGTGAGGTGTGGGAGCTCGACCTCACCCAGCCGGATCAGCTCGCGGGGGTGGCTGACAAGCTGAACGCTGGGTGGGGCGAGCTGGATGGCTTGCTGCATGCCGTCGCCTTCGCACCCGCCTCCGCCCTGGACGGAAACTTCCTGCACACCTCATGGGATGACGTCGCCCGCGTGATGCAGGTGTCGACATACTCGTTCCCGGCGCTCACCCGCGCCTGCGCCCCGCTACTGGCGGCCGCCGGTGGTGGCTCGGTGGTGGGTCTCGATTTCGATGCCAGTCAGGCTTGGCCTGGCTACGACTGGATGGGAGTGGCGAAGGCCGGCCTGGAGAGTTGCTGCCGCTATCTCGCCCATGCCCTCGGTCCGCAGGGCACCCGGGTCAACCTCGTGGCCGCCGGACCACTGCGGACCAGGGCCGCGACCGCAATCGGGGCGTTTGACGTCCTGAAGGACACGTGGACGCAGCGGTCTCCATTGCCCTGGAACGAGACGGACGCGACGCCGGTGGGACGGGCTGTGTGCGCCCTGTGGTCAGACTGGATGCCGGCGGTCACGGGGGAGGTGCTTCATGTCGACGGAGGACTGCACGCCGTGGCTACTGCCGTACCCCGAGACGCTGATCGTCCCGCCCGGCAGGCTGCCATGGTGGTGAACTGATGCGGCGGTTGGCAAGTCCCGACGCGTTGCCGGACTTGCTGGGCGTGGAGTTGGGGGCGACGTCGTGGCGGAACATGGAGCAGGCCGCGACAGATCGATTCGCCGAGCTGACCGGAGACCGGCAGTGGATCCACACAGATGCTTTCCGGGCCGCGGCCGGACCGTTCGGCGGGCCGGTCGTGCACGGCTTCCACCTGGTGGCTATGGTGCCCGCGATGCTCGACGAGGTGCTTGAGGTCGGCGGCGTTGACCATGTACTGAACAAGGGGGTGGAACGGGTGCGATTCGCCTCGCCGGTCCCCGTCGGCTGTCGGATTCGGGGACGGGTCCGGGTGGCGTCCGCGCGGGCCCGACCCCGGCGGTATTGGGAAGCGGTCCACCAGGTGAACGTTGAGCGGGAGGGAGGGACCGTGCCGGTCTGCACCGTCACCGTCACCTATCTGTATCGAGAGCAGGAAACGCGTTTTCAGTAAGGTCGTTACCTGTGGGGTAATGGACAGCAACGGGTCGGCTACGCACAATAGCCGGGTGACTGTCACCGTAACGAGGCCCGCCGTTGGCGAGATGTTGCGGGACTGGCGCCGTCGGCGACGGCTCAGCCAGCTCGAGCTCTCCATCCGGGCGGACATCTCCACCCGGCACCTCAGCTTCCTCGAGACCGGCCGCTCGACGCCGAGTCGGGAGATGGTGTTGCAGCTGGCCGACCGTCTGGACCTTGCGCTGCGAGAGCGGAACCGGCTGCTGTTGGCGGCTGGATACGCGCCCGTCTATCCAGAGAGCTCGTTGAACGCACCGTCCATGACCGCCATCCGCTCCGCCATTCGTCAAGTGCTCGACGGACATGAGCCGTATCCAGCGGCGGTTGTCGACCGCGTCTGGAATCTTGTAGACGCCAACGAGAGCCTGTCGGTGCTCACCGATCTGATGGCGCCCTGGCTGCTCGTGCCGCCGGCGAACGTCCTCCGGGCGAGCCTGCATCCGGAGGGGCTGGCGCCGCACATCGTGAATCTCGGCGAGTGGCGGGCGCACCTGTTGCACCGGCTGAGCCGGCAGGTGGAGTTCAGTGGCGACCCGGAACTAGCCGACCTTGAGGAGGAGTTGCGCGGCTATCCCGGCGACGAGACCCACGTCGGCAGCCCGGCCGTCAACAGCATCGTGGTGCCGGTGCGCGTGCGACGAGGCGCCCTGGTGCTCAATCTTTTCACTACCGTGGCAACCTTCGGGACGCCATTGGACGTGACGATCTCCGAGCTGTCAATCGAGTCATTCTACCCGGCCGACGAGACCACCGCACGAGAATTGAGAAATCGACAGACGGCCCCTCCCGGGATGGTGTAAGTTATTCATTTCGTATGCTTGTTCCGTTCCCATTATCTCTCAGGTAATCGACATCGGCAGGCCTGGCTGAGATCGTCGAGGTATGACAGAAAAAACTGCCGCCATGAGTCATGGCACGTTCTCCGGCAACTCCGACAAGTTCCTCCGGCTGGCGTTGAAGCTTGACGCGATTGTCACCGGGCTCAACGGTCTCGCGTATCTCGTAGCCGCACCCGTGATCGGTGACCTGTTCGACATGTCCACCGGACTGCTTCGCGGGATCGGGATTTTCCTGACCGTGTTCGGGGTGGCAGTCTGGGTGATTGGCACCCGACCCAATGTCAGCCGCTCCGCCGCAACGATCGTGGTTCTGATCAATGCCGTGTGGGTCGTGGCCAGCCTCGTCGCCGCGGCGGTCGGATTGGACAGCCCGTCCACCATCGCCCGGGTATGGATGGTGATGCAGGCTGCGGTGGTCGGGCTCTTCGCCGTGCTGCAGATCATCGGGCTACGAAAGTAACGCAGCGAGTGCCAAGCCCGGCCCTAATCTGGCCCGTCATTAAGGGTTGCCTGGCTTCATGATCGAAGATGTGGAAGTGCCTTCTGTCGGGAATGATCTGACCTCTTGAAGGCCCTGATCGCCCGTCACGGAAGGCACCTGCCAGGTGAAGACTCGCGCGTGCCGAACCTCGTCCGTTCTGATGGCCCCGTCCCCGTGAAGGGCGTGTATCAGGTGGGCGTAATTCGCGTGGCTGGAGCGGCGGCGTGGCCGCGGGGGCGACGGGCGAGGGCCTCCGACCGGAGGGCAGACGCGGCTGAGCAGGCTTCTCTAAGTTCACGCCGGTGAACACGGAACCTGTCAGCATCGACGGCGTAGCCGGCCCGATTGTCGTCACCACCAACGCCTTCTGGGGCCGCCCCGCCGTCAGCGTTGGCGGAGCGCCAGCCCCCGGACGGGCAAGCGCCAGTATGCGTTGCCGGCAGTGGCCGGTGGTGCGGTTGAAGCCACTGTACGTAGCCTCTTCGCTGATCCGTACCCGATCGTGGAGGTCAACGGCGTACGGCATCGGACCGGACCCTCGATCTCGATCGTCCTGCGAGTCCTGGCCCCGCTGCCGATCCTGCTGTTCGCTGTCGGTGGTGTCGTTGGTGGACTCATCGGAGTGCTGGGCTTCGTGGCGAACTTGGTCATCGCCCGCGGTCGGACTCCATCCGTTGTTAAGGCGCTGATCATGGTTGGCGTCAGTGTCGTCGCGTACGTCCTCTGGCTCGCCATCGCCGTTGCGGTGCGTGGAGCGGCCAGCCCGAGTTAGCGATGCTTCCCCCAGCCAGGGCGCTGGGGGAAGCATGATTGAGGTTTCCCAGTAGCTGGGAAGGGGAGGGCTCGACATCGCCTCGGCGCACCTACGCCACGCTCGACCGCCACTGGAGTTTCACTTCGTGAGGGAGGCTTCGAGGTCTCGACGGGTAAGAGCCGCGCGGAGCTGTAGCGCCTCGGCCGCCAGATTCTTCGGACCGCCCTGCTCGCGGTCGATGGCGCAGACCACCGTGTCCACCTGCGCGCCGATGGCGCGTAGCTGACCGCACGACGCCAGTAGGGCGCCTCCGGTGGTCACGACATCTTCGATCAGGACGACCCGTCGCCCGTGCACCGGGCCACCTTCGGCGACCTTGCTGGTGCCGTACTCCTTGGCGTGCTTGCGCACAAAGACCGTGGGCAGCCCGGTCAATTGGGACATCACGGTGGCCAGCGGGATGCCGCCCAGCTCCATTCCCGCCAGCACGTCGCACTCCGGCAGCAGGTCCACCATCGCTTCGGCGACCTCGCGTAACAGGCTCGGCTCTCCCTCGAACAGGTATTTGTCGAAGTACTCCGCGCTGACCTGCCCGGAACGCAGACGGAACCGTCCGGTCAGGTGGCACGTGTCGTAGACGCGGCGGGCAAGTGGGTGGGACACCTGCCCAGTTTCGCATTCCGCCGGGATTGAGCCAGCATCGCCTACGTCGATTACCTGCCGGCTACCACGGTGACGTTCGCCCGGCGGTGTCGACCCGCGCGGTCGTGGCAACTGCGGCGGTGGACCCGCCCGTACGGGGCCGATCTGCCGTGACCTGCGGTTGAGTGCATGGGTCCGCGCGAACATTGGCGTTGCGTGCACTTGACCACGTCGATATTTTGCCGGCGTGGAGATCGTAACTCGCACCGATCGGCCCGAGCTGCACGAGGCGGCGTCCGCCGCGTTCCGAGAACGTTGGCCAGCGTTTGTCTTTCACGACGACGTCTCGAAGCGGTACATGGGCCGGGTCGAGGAGTACTTCGCGCGATATGACGTCATGGTGCTCGATGAGGGCCGGGTGGTGGCCGGTGGATGGGGAGTGCCGATGGCCTGGGATGGCACCCTCAGCGACTTGCCGTCCGGCTACGACGACGCGTTGGTACGTGCGGTGGAAGGCCACGAAGCGGGAGTCGAGCCCACCAGCCTGAGCTTCATGGCGGTCGCCGTGGGCTCATCGCATGACAAGCGCGGCATGGCCGGAGCCGTGCTTGAGGAGTTGGCGCGACGGGCGCACAGCGACGGCCTCGCGCATGTGGTCGCTCCGCTTCGACCGACGTGGAAGCACCGGTACCCGATGGTGTCGATGGCCGAGTACGCCGGATGGGCCCGCCCGGACGGACTTTCTGTCGATCCGTGGATCCGCACCCACCAACGCATGGGAGCGCGCGTCCTGGGCCCAGCCCGGAGGTCGATGGTGATTGAGGGAAGCGTCGCTGATTGGGAGAGCTGGGCGGACATGGTGTTTCCGGTGACCCGGGCGTATGTGGTCCCCGGTGCACTCAACCTCGTGCTGATCGATCGGGAACGGGACCGCGGCGTGTATGTCGAGGAAAACCTGTGGGTTCAGCACAGCTGAACTCGGCGACCCAGCCTCCCTCGAGGGAAGCTGGTCGCCATCGGCCAGCCCAGTGAGGCTCCGAACGGCATTGCGGAACACTGCCTCTCCTGCGCGGCCACGGTCCTCCCGGACCGGCTGCGCGGAACCAGGTATGACGCGCCCGTTGTCGGGGTACGGACCTCATCCCCGACCGAACAACTCGCCCACCTTCTCGGTCGCCGGCGAGGCCGGCGATGAGGGGCACGGCGGCGGGGCTTGTCAGGCGTCAGCGCTGGTGCTGCTTCGGTGCAGCAGGGCGAGCAGCTCGTGGCCGTCCTCGACCCGAGCGTCCGGCCGTACGTCGGGATGTGGGGGTTCCCGGTCGGTGCGGGGCGAGCGCATCAGGATGGCAGCGCCGGCACCGGCGCGGCGGGCGCACAACATGTCCCGGTGCACGCTGTCGCCGATGAACCAGCAGCCCTCGATCGGTACGCCGATGGCGTCGGCGGCGAGCTGGGCGAGGTGGGGGTTGGGCTTGCGGGGCCCGGCTTCGTCGCTGTAGAACTCGGCGGTGAAGCGCTCGGACAGGCCGGCGGTGGCGAGGAAGTCCCGGTGTGCGGCGCCGCAGAGGGTGTTGCTGACCACGGCCATCGGTAAGCCCGCCTCGGCAGCGGCCTGTAGCGCTTCGGGGATGCCGGGGCGGACCTGCCACTCGGCCCGCCAGGTCCAGACGTACGCCAGCGACGTGGCCTCGCGTTCGACGGCGTCGCGGGCGGGCTGCGGCCAGGTGTGGGTGACGAAGTCCGCCCAGACCCGGATGTGTGGTAGCTCCATCGGCTCGCTACCCCGGCCGACCTCGTCTCGCCAGGCGGCGTAGGAGCGGGTGCCCCCGGCCAGATCGTTGGCGATCTGCTCGGTGGAGACTGTGCCGTTCACCAGGGTGAACAGTCGGCGGACCAGTTCTGCCGGTGCCGGTGATTGTCGCGGAGCGTCAGCGAGGACGCCACCGAAGTCCCACAGCAGGGCGTGCGGCATTCGCAGCATGCCGCCCATGATGCGACATGGCACCGCCGATGGCTAACCCTTGCTGCCTTGGCGATCGGGCGGTGAACGCGGAGCCGAGCCGGGCAGCCGTTCCCGCCAGTCGCTGACAACCGTTTCAGAGCGGGTCCTCCTCGGCCGGGCTGTGGTCAGAAGGCGCCGGTCGAACCGTCGGTCAGTTCACGGAGGATGTCGGCGTGGCCGGCGTGCCGGGCGGTGTCTTCGATCATGTGCACCAGGATCCAGCGGAGCGAGACCTCGCCGAGCTGCGGCACCACATGATCGAGGTCGAACCGAGCGGCCACCGCCCGGGACCGAACGCACTCTGCCTCCTAGGCTGTCGCAAGCCGTTCGACGGTGTCCTCGTCGGTCAGGGTGAAGCTGGCCAGCGCGCTCTCCTCGGTGGCCAGGACGACATCACCGCCGCTGGGGTCGAGTAGCGCCGAAAGCCAGTTCCGCTCCACCAGCGTGAGGTGCTTTACCAGGCCGGCGACCGTGGTGGCGGACGGCACTAGGCGGCGGGCGGCATCGGTTTCGGAGAGCCCACGCAGCTTGCGTAGCACCACGCCGCGGTAAAAGTCGAGGAAGGACTCGAGCACCGCGCGCTCACTGCCCGCGCGAACCTGAACCAGACCAACGGTGGGCTCGATGTTCCTCGTAGCCATGCCGGGACCCGGGCCGACTGCTGGTGCTTTCAGCACCCGCATTGCAGCGTAATGTACCTATTTCACCACCTGCTCAGTCTGCTCTTCCTGCGGGGCCTCCTGTGTGGTTTAGGGTCATGGTTTAGTAGTTGATTCTGGGGCATTGCTCACGTGTGATGATTCACCTCAACACCGACGGTCGCGGGGCGGCTAGTGTCGCTTCAGGACGAGGGCCGGTTCGGTCCGATCTGGAGGGACGGGCTCAGCACGAGTTGCCCTCCCAGCTCACTCGCGGCCTCGTAACCGGCGACATGACCACGGGGTGGTGGGCTTGGACAGGACTGCGAGGCGGGGCTCTGCGGTGCGCGTGTGGCGGCTGGTCGACATGCCCGTCCGAGTCAAGGCGGCATTGATTGTGCTGCCGACCGCGCTGGCCGCGGTGGTCTCGATCGGATTCGGGTTCTGGTCCTCGGTCGGCGAGGCGGACACCACGCGACGTGCCGGAAAGATGTTCAGCGCGAGCGTCGCGGCTGCCGAACTGACCCAGCGGTTGCAGACCGAGCGGATCGTGGCTGTGGGTCTGCTGCTGCCGGACACGGAGGTCACTGCCGCGGATTTCGCGCGTGCCGTTCAGGACACCGAACTGGCAGCGTGGCGGTTTCATCAGCAGCGAACCTGGCTCGAGGAGCTTCCGCCATCCGTACAGACAGTGCTGGTGCGGGTGGATGGTGCCTTGGCCGAGGTGGAGGCACAACGGCAGCGGGTGCAGGGCGAGGGACTGGTGTCCCTGTCGGCGGTGGCCTTCGGCTACGGGGGCGCGGTGGCGGACCTGGACGAGCTGCTGCCCACGATGGCGCGAAGCGGGGTCCCGCCGCTGCTCGAGGACGAGATGCGGGTGTCGGCAGCGTTGTCCCGAGCCCGGGAGGAGGTTGGTCAGCAGCAGGTGACGGTGTTGCAGGCGTTGGCAGCCAACCAACTGACGCCGGCGCTGTACGCAGAGATCGTCACCGCGCAGGCGAGCCACGACGAGGCGTTGCGTGAGTTTGAGGCCTCGGCACGACCAGGGTGGCGGTCGCTACTGGGGCGGACGATGACTGGCCCGGATGTGCTGGCGGCGATCCGGCTGGATGGTGCCGTGTCGGGCACCGGACTGTACGAGCCGATGCGGCTGCCGGGTGGTGCTGCGCAGTGGAGTCGAGTGATGACCACGCGAGCGGATCTGCTCTCGCAGGTGCAGACAGCGGTCAATCGGGATGTCGCGACTACCGCTGACGACCTGTGGATGGGGCGGGTTCGGGCAGCGATGCTGCAGGGCCTCGCGTTGATGGCGATGCTCGCTCTCGCCGTACTCACGGCGTTCTTGGTGGCGCGATCGGTGGTAAACCAGCTCTCCACCTTGGAGCGCGGGGCGCGGCGGGTTGCAGATGTGGAGCTGCCGGGGTTGGTCGAGCGGCTGCGGGCGGCGTCGGACCCCAGGGCGGCGTCGCGATTGGCAGAGGGCACCGGGGCGGTTTCCGTACCGGTCGTTGGCCGGGACGAGGTCGGCCGGGTGGCGAACGCGTTCAACCTGGTGCTGCGTTCGGCGGTGGATGCGACAGCGGATCAGGCGCGAAGCCGGGTCCTGGTGAGTGCCATGATCACGTCGATCGGGCGGCGGGTGCAGGCGTTGACCGAGCAGCTACTGGGCAGCATCGACAGACTCGAACGCGATGAGGAGGACCCGGACCGGCTGGCCCGGCTCTTCGGGGCGGACCAGCAGGCGACTCGGCTGCGACGGTATGGCACGAACCTGTTGATCGTCGCTGGCGGTGGTCCGGGTAGATCGCAGCGTCAGCCCGTCGAGCTCGTCGACCTGGTGAACGCGGCGTTGTCGGAGACCGAGGGCTTCGCCCGGATCCGGATGGACCGCCTGGTCGAGGCCGAGATCGACGCCCGTGCGGCTGACGCGGTCAAGTCGATCCTCGCGGAGCTGCTGGACAACGCGACTCGGTTCTCCGCAGAGCTGGTGCGGGTGTCCGCCGCCTGGTCTGGGCGGGGCGTGCGGATTCTCGTCACGGATACCGGCATCGGGCTCCCCACCGAACAGCTGGTGCGGGCCAACCAGCTCTTGACCAGCTCGGAGCTGGAGGTCGCGGTCACCGACCAGATGGGCCTGGTCGTGATCTCTCGCCTGGCACGCGAGTTTGGCGTCTCGACCCGCCTGACCAAAACCGAGCCAACTGGTATCACCGCTGAGGTGACCGTTCCGGCGGAGTACGTGACCCGCCTGCGCCGGCGCGAGTCGGCCCTGCCCGGACCGACCCACCCGTCCCCGACGGCAGCGCTGTCGCCGCGGGAAGCGACGGTTGAGTTGCCGCTTGTGCGCTCCGCGCACGATGCGCTGGCGCCGCGCGAGGCATCGGCGCGGCCCGAGGCGTCGGTGTTGCCCGAGGGGTCGGTGTTGCCGGGGGAGCGCGTGGCTGTCGCCCGGTCCTCCTGGTTGTGGCCGGAAGGCGCCGCCGGCACCGGGCTTCGAACCGCAGCTGAACCGGAGGAGCCGCCGGTGCCGGATGTCGGTGCGTCGGCCGCTGCTGGGCGTACCGCGTCTGGTTTGCCGCGGCGCCGCCGGCAAGAACCGGTGGTCGGCGGCCCACCGGCCCGGTCCGCCGGCTCGGAGTCGTCCGAATCGATCGATCCCGAGGCCATTCGGGCGCAGGTCGCCGGCACGATGCGTGGCCTGCGAGCCGCGTCCGCCACCCCTCCCCTCTCGACAGGAGAACGCTGATGAGCGGCACAGGCGATACGACCTTGAATCCTCAACTGTCGGCGGTGCTCGACGGGCTGGCCAAGCAGATCCCGGCGGTGGCGCATGTCGTCGCGGTGTCCGCGGACGGTCTGCTACTGGCCAGCACCGCTGATCTCGATCGCGACCGGGGTGACCAACTCGCCGCGATCGTCTCCGGCCTGGTCAGCCTCGCCCGCGGCACCACCGATCTGCTGGAGACCGGCGGCGTGCAGTTTCAGCTGCTGATGATGCGGGACGGGATCCTCGTTGTGCAGCAGGTGCCCGACGGGTCCTCGCTGGCGGCCCTGGCCGGCACCGACTGCGACCCCTCTCTGGTCGCATATGAGCTGGCGGCGCTCGCGGCGCGAATCGGTGAGCAGGTCAAGCCGGGACCGCGCGTGGCGAGCTGAGCTGCGCCGGGGTCTGCCCGGCGTGCAGGGGCCAGTGTGCGTGACCGAGCGCCACGCCGCACCCCTTTCGGAAGCCTCTCGACGAAAGGATTTCGATCTCTGTGACCCCTCAACAGACCCCAGGCCGGTCTCGGTGGCGATTGGTTGTCGCCGTCGCGCTGCTGGCGGCCGTCACCGCCTGCACCGGCTCCAGCCTCGGTGGTGCGGACAACAGCGATGAGGAGATCCGCATCGGCCTGATCGTGCCGAAGTCCGGCCCCTACAAGTCGGTCGGCGACGACCAGGTCGCCGGGTTTCGGCTGGCCCTGGAGAAGCTGGGCGGCGAACTCGGCGGTCGACCCGTCAAGGTGATCGAGGCAGACGAGGGTGACGGCAAGGCCACCGCGCTCGCGTCGGCGCGCAAACTGATCGAGCAGGACAAGGTCCTCGCCCTGGTCGGCGGGGCGACCGCGGACACGGTGCAGACCGTGTACCCGCTACTGAAGGAGTCCGGCGTGCCGCTGATTGGCATCGGTGGACGGCCGTCAACGGTGGAGGACCCGAGCTACCTCTGGTCGACGTCCTGGTTGAGTCAGGAGACCGGTGCCGCGATCGCCGGCCACCTGCGCGAGACGGTGGGTGACGGCCGGGTGTGGGTGATCGGCCCGGACTACATCGGGGGCCACGACCAGATCAACGGGTTCGTGGACGCCTTCCGGGAGGCCGGCGGCGAGCTGGCCAACCCGGGTGGAGAGCCGGCGTGGACGCCATGGGCGCCGACGCCGACGACGGAGTTCTCTCCGTATCTGACAAAGATCAAAGACTCCGACGCCGTGGCGGTCTACACCTTCTACGCCGGCACCAGCGCGGTCGAGTTCGTCAAGCAGTACCGGCAGTACGGAGTGGACGTGCCGCTGTACGCCTCCGGCTTCCTGACCGAGGGCGCGCCGTTGGCGGCATTGGGCGAGCAGGCCGAGGGCATCTACACCAGCCTGAACTACTCGACGACGTTGGACAACGCAGCCAACCGTGATTTCGTGCGCCGCTACAGCGCGGCTAACGACGGGCAGCTGCCGAATCTGTTTCACGTATCCGCCTGGGATGCCGTGCTCGTGCTGGACCAGGCCGTCACCGAGACGCTCCGTGGCTCGGAAGCCGTGCCGACGGCGGGTGCCGCCCCGGCCAGCCCGCCCGCCGGAGCCGAGGAGACCGGTGAGGTGACCTCGGAGTCACTGACGGCGGCGCTGTCCCGGATCGGCTCGATCGACTCACCTCGGGGCGCCTGGCAGTTCGGCCCAACAAACCACACCCCGGTGCAGGCGTACTACCTGCGCGAGGTAGCCCAGGACGGACAGGTGTGGGTCAACCGCACCGTGCAGACGCTGACCACCCTCGGTTCCTGAATGGAGTGCTGGACGCAGTGACCACAACCAACGAGTACATGTTTGACAACGCCACCGAGGAGGCCGCCCGCCAGCTGCGGTTCCTCGGTGAGATTCTCGACTCCGGCACCCGCCGGATCCTGACCGAGATCGGCCTGCGGCCAGGGTGGAAGGTCACCGACCTCGGCGCCGGGGCGGGCACGCTGACCAGCTGGCTCGCCGACCAGGTTGGTCCGGGCGGGCACGTTACCGCCGTGGACCTCGACCCGCGCTACATCCCGACCGGTGACAACGTCACCGTGCGCGCCGGGGACGTCCGGACCATGGAGCTGGACGGATCGCAGCAGGCGGTGGTGGCCCGGCTGGTGCTGATGCACCTGCCCGAACGGGAGCAGGTCCTGGCCCAGCTGGTGCAGGCGCTCGCCCCCGGTGGGGCGGTCGTGGTGGCGGACTGGGACTGCACCTGGCGGGACATGATCCGCCACAGCCCCAGCTCCCGCGCCACCGACTTGTTGGAGCGGTTCCAGGACGCTTTGCAGTCGTTCGGGGAGTCCCGTGGGGCAGACATGGGCTGGGCCAAGCGGGCGCAGGAAGCGATGCTCCGGCTTGGTCTGGTGGACGTGGACAGCCACATCGAGTCGCGCTCGTGGTACGGCGGCACCGGCATCTGCCTGCTACACCGCTCCAACTCGATCCAGCGCGAGCCCCAGCTACTCGAGGCCGGCATGACCCACGAAGACCTGGCCGAGCTGCGGCAGGTGCTGATGGATCCGGAGCTGGTGCTGTCGGGCTACCTGATGCACACCACCGTCGGCCGCCGCCCGACCCCGGCCTGACCGGCAGCCCTCGCACGAACGGAGTGGAAGGTTTGCCGTGGGCCTGAACGTACTGGTCAACCCCTACACGATGACCGCGTTGGATGGTGTCGCTTACGGGTTGCTGCTGTTCACCATCGCCGCTGGCCTCACGCTGATCGTCGGCGTCGCTGGGGTCTTCTCGATGGCCCACGGCACCCTCTACCTCGCCGGCGCCTACCTCGCCTGGTATCTCGCCGACGGTGGCTGGACCGGTCTCGCGCTCGCGCTCGCTGCCGCGGTGGTGGTGGGTGCCGTCGGGGGAGCTGGTCTCGCCGCCGTGGTGCGCCCTCTTGTCGATCGGCCCTTGGGCCAGGTGCTGGCCACCCTGGGCATCGCCTACCTCGGCGCCGACCAGTTCAACCAGGTCTTCGGCGCGGAACCACGCTCGGTTGACCCACCCCGGGCCGTCGCCGGTTCGGTCGCCCTCGGTGACTACCAGTACCCGATCTATCGGCTGCTCTTCATCGCGATCGGCCTCGTGCTGGTGGTGGGGCTCTTCTGGCTTGTCGAACGCTCCCGGGCCGGGGCCGTCGTCCGCGCGGTGGTCGCCGACCCGGGAATGGCGGCCGCGACCGGACTGCGGACCAGCGCCGTACGGGTGGGCGTCCTGGTCGGCGGGGGAGTCCTCGCTGTCGGCGCCGGAGTGTTGGGCGCACCGGTCATCGGCCCATCGCCCGGGGTGGACACCACCGTCCTGGCCTACTCGTTGATCGTCTGCGTCGTCGGTGGTCTCGGCAGCATCCGGGGTGCGCTGCTCGCTGCGCTCGGGGTCGGCCAGATCCTCACTCTCGGCGTCGCGCTCGTCCCCGGTGTCGCCGCATTCATCCTCGCCGCCGCCATGCTCGTTGCGCTCACCGTCCGGCACCGCGCCGCACTCCCGGGACAACCCGCATGAGCGCCACCCCGGCCTCCGTGACCACCGGCGCCTCGCCCCGTCGGGCACGTCGACTGCCGCGCTGGAGCCTGCCCACCCTCGGCTTCCTGGGCCTGGCGGCGGCGGTGGCGTTGCCGTGGCTGGTCAATGGGTACGTGATCGCGCTCGCCGCGACTGCTCTGGTCATGGCCGTGCTCGCGATGAGCGCCCAACTGTTGGTGGGCTGGGCCGGGCTGTCGCCGTTGGGGCAGGCCGGCTACCTGGTCGTCGGCGCGTACATGGCGGCGAGGGTCGCGACCCTGACCGACCTTGGCCCGGTTCAGGTGCTCGCGGCCACCGCGGCGGGGGCGGTCGCCGCCGCCGTCACCGGCAGCCTCGCCGTACGGGCCCGCGGCATCCCCTTCCTCATGGTCACCTTTGGCCTGGGCGAGCTCGTCCACGCCGCGGCCAACCAATGGGCTCCCGGCGGTAGCGAAGGCACGCATACCGCACCCGTCGCCGCACTGCCCGGCCTGCCGGCGATGGTCCGGCCTGGCTGGGTCTACCTGTACGTGTTGGCCTGCGTTCTGGTCATCGGCGCCGCCGTGGCGGTCCTCGTGCGGACCCGATTCGCGCTCCTCCTGCGTGCCGTCGCCGCCCACGAGCCCCGGGTGCAGGCGGCGGGGCACCACACCGGCCGCCTGCTGCTCGCCGCCTACACGATTGCCGGTGGTATCGCCGGCGCGGCCGGCGCGTTGGCCATCGCGGTCACCCGTTACGTCTCCCCCGCTGACGCCGCCATGGGTGTCTCCGCCCTCGCGCTGGCCGCCGCCCTCATCGGGTCGGGCAGCATGCTCGGTGCCGGCGCTGGAGCCGTCCTCCTCGTCGCCGCCCGCGACTGGGTCAGCGGTCTGCTCGGCGGTCACGGCCCCACCCTGCTCGGCCTCTGCTTCCTCCTGCTGGCCTACCTGCCTCGGCTCCGCCAGGCCAGCCGTACCCTTCGACTTCCCCGGAGGCGGACGTGACCACCGCGCTACTACGCCTTGCGGCCGTCAGCCACTCCTACGGTGCCCGCCGCGCGGTTGACGAGGTCAACGTCGAGCTTCCGGTGGGGGCCCGGCACGCGATCATCGGCCCGAACGGGGCCGGCAAGTCCACGCTGCTGCACCTCGTCGCCGGGACCCTGCGCCCTACCGCTGGTCAGATCCACTACGCCGGAGCGGACATCTCCCGGTGGTCGGCGCCCCGCCGTGCCCGCGCCGGCATCGCCCGCACCTGGCAACACCCGGCCCTCGCCCACCCCCTCACCGCCGTCCAGAATGTGCTACTCGCCGTCCCCGGGCAGCGCCTCTCGGCACTGCGTCCCAGCCGGTCCGCGGTGCTGGCCGCCGAAGCGGCACTGGCTCAGGTTGGCCTCGCCGAGCACGCCGACCGGCTCGCCGGGCAGCTCGCCTACGGTGACCAGCGTCGCCTGGAGATCGCTGTCACGCTTGCCGCCCAGCCCCGGCTGCTGCTGCTCGACGAGCCCTCCGCCGGCCTCGCCGCCGGTGAGGTCACCCAGTTGGCCGAGCTGATCCGGGCCCTCTCCGCCGACATCACCGTGCTGCTGGTCGATCACAATCTCGACTTCGTCGCCGCCGTGGCCGACACCGTGACGGTCCTGCACCACGGTCAGCACGTCGCCACCGGGGCTCCCGCCGCGACTCGGGAGCACCCCGAGGTGCGCCGTGTCTATCTCGGCACCGACCTGCCCACCGGCCCGGCGGCGGGCAGCGTCCCGGAGCGCCCGGCCGCCACGGGTGCGGGGACGCCCGTCCTGCGGGTACGTCACCTGCGCGCGGGTTACGCCGGCGCGTCCATGCTCACCGGCATCTCCCTTGACGTGCGAGCCGGGCGAGTGACCGCGGTTGTCGGCCGCAACGGGGCCGGCAAGTCCACCCTGCTCAACGCCCTCGCCGGGCTACACCCCACCGAGCCGGGCACCGAGGTCCTCCTGCACGGGCAGCCGCTGACCGGATGGGATGCCCGCCGCCGCGCCCGCGCCGGTCTTGGCATCGTCCCGCAGCGGCGCCGTCTCTTCGCCGGACTCACTGTCGGTGAGCACCTCAACCTGCCGCGCCCGCGCTCCTCTCGGCCCGGTGCCGTTGACACGCGCCAGGTCCTCGACCTCCTTCCGGCGCTCGCACAGCGGCGCCAGCACCGGCCCCACCAGCTCTCCGGGGGCGAGCAGCAGATGCTCGCCCTCGCCCGTGCGTTGCTCGCCGACCCTGATGTGCTGCTGCTCGACGAGCCCTCCGAAGGGCTCGCCCCCGCGATCGTCGGTCAGCTCGCAACGATCGTGACTGGCCTCGCCACCGCCGGTACCGCTGTCCTGCTCGTCGAGCAGAACCTCGCCCTGGCTTGCCAGATCGCACACGACATCGCCGTCCTCGACCGCGCCCGAATCATCCGCCATGTCGCGACAGCCGACATCCGTGAGTACCCCAACGAACTGCACGACCTGCTCGCCGTCCCGACTGCCGCCGCCCCGGCGTCGGGCTGATTCCCCGGCTTCGCTGCCCCGTCGTGGGCTGTCGCGAGTCCCTTTGGCCGGGGAGGCAGAGCGGTCCGGGGCGGGTCTCAGTTACTTGAGAACCCGCCCCGGGCCGGTTGTCTGAGCGCGGTGATCGAGGAAGCCTTCGGTGTCGGGCTGCCTGCGGATGGCTTTCGGCCGTGCGGAGTGATCAGGCGATGAAGTCTCGGACCTTGGTGTAGTTACTGGAGTCGTCGTTCATGTCGGTGTGCCCCTTGCACCCCACGGAGGTGTTCACCGCGCCGTCGAGCTTCGCCGAACTGTCGGGGTTGATCAGTGCGTCACATGTCGACCACAGGGTGGCGTAGTTTACGTTCCCGGGGGTTTCGTCGCCGGAGTTCAGGGAGTCGAGGAAGCTACTGCCTCGAAGCATTTCCCGGCACGATACGTAAAAGGAGCAGAACAGCGAGACATCGGTTCCGTGGTTTACCCCGGCTACGGAGACGAAGTCGTCCACGGTGTCGGTCCCGCCGCCGTTCTTGAGGTACCAGCGGGAGCTCAGGGATCCCATCGAGTGGGCGACGATATCCACCTTGGTGGCGCCGGTCGCGTCGAGTATCTCCTGCACCTTGGTGATCAGCTTCTCGCCGGTGGTTGCGTTGGACTTCTTCCAGTCGTAGGACCAGGTGTAGAGCTCGGAGCTCTGGTAGCCGTCCGCCTTGAACTTGTTGATCCAGGTGTTCCAGGTGCTGGCAGAGCTGCTCAAGCCATGGACGAAGAGGACGGGATTGCGGACTGCGGCCTGCGCGGCCGACGGGGCGACCAGGGCCACCGTCGCCACCAGGGCGGCGGCGACGACGGTGCGGACGAAGCGTCTCATGGGGGTCTCTTTCGATCCGGGCAGGTCCAAACCTCGGACCTGGCGGTGGTGGGTGGGAGACTATCCAGTGACGAACGTCAATGTGACATGAAGGTGATCGGGGATGCTAGTGGTGCTATGTTTCGATCGGGTAACAACAACTGATGTCGATGGTTACGATGCTGCTCAGGGCAGGGGTGAATGCTCTTGGCGCCGCTTCGCCGACCCGGCGCCGACCGGCCGGCCGACAATCCGCTGGCTGGCTGTGTTCGGTCTGGTCCGGTCTGTCAGGTGGTGTCAGTCCATTCGGCATGAGGCCCCGGTCACCTCCAACACGCCGTAGCCGTGTCCGTCCAGCTCGGTCCAGCGCACGGGGGGATTGGTCGCGCGGATCAAACTCGCTCCGAGCTTGCTGACGGTGTTGTCGGGCGGTAGTCGCAGAAAGTCGTCCAGGTCTGGGTCGGTTCGCTACTACTGACTGCGGCGTCGGTCGTGCCCGTTCGACGTGGAGAGACTACGGAGGTGGGCCCCAAACGGGTGAGGAGGACCGCCCTCCGGATGGAAAGTCCCGTTTAGTTCCTAATGTGATAGTGCGCCCTCGCGGGTGGGGCAGGGCGGGGTGAAGCGCGATGTACGCAGGGGCGGCGGGTATGGCGCTGGTCGCCGTGGTGGTCGTGGCGGGCTGCTACCTGGCGCACCGTGCGCTGGCGATCACGCGGCGGCCGCTGCTGGTCTCCCCGTTCCAATCCGGCTGGCCCCCGGAGGAGCACGCCCTGTCTCGGTACCACGTCCGTTGGTACCTGGTGACAGTGCTGTTCCTGGCATTCGACGTGGAGATGCTCTTCATGTATCCGTGGGCGGTGGTCGTCGCCGAGCTGGGGGCCACCGCCGTGGTGGAGATGTTCGTCTTCCTGGCGGGTGTGCTTGTCGCGGTGGTGTGGGCCTGGCGGGAAGGCGCGCTGCGATGGGTGTGAGCGGTGCGCTGGCGCGGCTCGCCCTCCGGCACGCCCACCTGCTGGTCATCGAGGTGCCCGGGTACTGGCTGACCCGGGTCGCCGTCGAGCGGCTCGCGGGCGTCCGGGGGTGGCGGCTGGCGGTGTCACCGGCGGACGCCGACATCCTGGCGGTGTGTGGATCGCCCGGACCGGAGCTGGCGCTGGTGGTGGCGCGACTGTGGGAGCAGCTGCCCGGGCCGCGGGCCCGGATCGATGTCGCCGCACCGGATCTGGTGGCCGCCGCCCTGGACCAGGCGGAGGCCATGCTGCGGGATACGCCCCGCCAGCGGAGGGACAGCACCGCCCGCGACGGGCAGGGGCTCGACGATGCTCCGGGCGGGGACATCGCCCTGGCGCACGGCAGCGAGGACCGCGATGGGCTGGAGATGGACGTGCTGCAGGTGCGACTCGGCCCGGTGCTGCCGGACTGGCCAGCCGGCCTGGTCCTCCGCGCTCACCTGCACGGCGACCTCATTGTCGAGGCACAGGCGGGTGTCGTTGACGCTGGGCAGGGCGGGCCTGCCGGTGGCGGGCACGTCGTTGGTGGCGACACATCCGGCGACATCCGGCAGGTAGACGCCGGAGAGGTCGCTGCCCGCCGGTGCGACAACGCGGCCCGGCTGCTGGCGTTGGCGGGCTGGCCGGACGCGGCCGGTGGGGCCCGCGCCATCCGTGATCGACTCTTGACCGGCGATCGGTCGGCGGCGATCACGGAGTTGGCGCGGCTGCGGCGCCGGGTACGCCGTTCATGGCTGCTGCGCTGGTCGCTGCGGAGGGTGGGGCCACTGCCTCCCGACGAACTGGCCCGGTTGGGGCTCGCCCCGGATCTCACCGGTGACGTGTGGGACCGACTCAACGGCATGCTCGATCGGGCGGTCTTCGTAACCGGTGGTCCCGCCGGTGTGGCGGCCGGTGGTCCTGCTGGTGCCGGGGTCGGTGGTCCCACCGGTTTCGATGTCGGTGGGTCGGTCACGCCGCCGGCGGCGGTCGCCAGCGTGGTGTCCGGGTGGGACGTGGCCACCGCGCGGCTCATCGTGGCCAGCCTCGACATTGCTGCGCTGGATGTGGTCACCGATGGCTGACCTGCCGGCAGTCGTCTCCGGTGGCTGGGCACCGGTCGCGGCGGGGCTGCTGGGGGCGCTCGCGGTCGCCGCGGCGCTGCTCGACGGCGCCCTGGCCGGGCGGGCCGCCGGTGTCCGGTCCGGGATGGGGCAGCCGGCGGGTGAGGTGGCGCGGTTGCTGCGGCAGCGCCGGCGCACCACCGTCGCCGCGGACCGGCTGCTGTGGCGGATCGGCGGCGCGGGGTTGCTCGGGATGGCGCTGATGATCGTCACGGTGGTGCCGCTCGGGCGGTGGACCCTGTTCGACCTGGGTGTCGGGGTGGTGTGGGTAAACGCGCTCGATGTCCTGGCGTGGGCGTTCGTGTGGCTGACCGGGTGGGGCGCCAACTCCGCGTACGCGCTGGTCGGCGGCTACCGGTTCCTCGCGCACGGATTGGCGTACGAGTTGCCGCTGATGTTCGCGCTGGTGGCGCCGGCGGTGGCGGCGTCCAGTCTGCGAGTGGGGGAGGTCGCCGCCGCGCAGCAGGGGTTGTGGTTCGTGGTGTGGATGCCGGTGGCCTTCGTCGTCTACTGCCTCGGCGTGGTGGCGATCGCGGTGTGGGGGCCCTTCTCGCCGGCGCTCGGTCGCGACGTGGCGGGTGGGGTGACGGCGGAGCTCTCCGGTGTGGATCGGCTGTTGTTTCTGGCCGGGCGGTACGCGTTGCTGGCGGCGGGCGCCGCCTTCGCCGTGCCGATGTTCCTCGGGGGTGGGGCCGGGCCGCTGCTACCGGCCTGGGCCTGGGTGTTGGTGAAGGCCGCGGTGCTGCTGGCGGGGTTGGTGTGGCTGCGCCGTCGGGTGCCCGCGTTGCGTCCGGACGTGTTCATGGAGGTGGGCTGGCTGGTGCTGCTGCCGGCGGTGCTGCTGCAGGACCTCCTCGTCGCCGTCGTCGTGATCGGGGGCTGATTGCGTGGTCACCCACCTCGTCTTCTGGGGCCTCGCGGTCGTCGCGGTGCTCGCCGGGGTCGCCGTCTTCGTCGTCAACTCGATGGCCCGGGCCAGCTACTCCCTGGCCTTGTCCTTCATCGCGGTCGGTCTTCAGCTGCTCCTGCTGCAGCAGCTCTACGTCGGCGTGTTGGTCATTCTGATGATGGTGATGGAGATGGCGATCATGGCTGTCTACATGAACATGTTCATGGGAATGAATCCGGCGATGATGTCGATGAACATGGTCCACGGTGCTCGCCACGCCCTACCGGTGTCGGTCGGGGTCTTTCTGCTCCTGGCCGCCGGAGCGCTGTTCGCGCCGTGGCCGAGCCGGCGCGGCAGCCCACCGGCGGATGTCACCGCCGCCCTCGGCATGGAGCTGATGGGTCCGAAGATGCTGGCCATGGCGGGGGTGGGCGTGGTCATGGCGGCCACCATCGTCAGTGGGGTCGTCCTGGCGGCGCACCGCACCCGCTACGACCGGTTCGGCGACGACCTTCGTCGGCCTCGGCCGGCCGATCCGCAGCCGGGGGGAGTCGGCCGATGACGGTACAGACTGTGCTGCTGGTGGCCGCGGCCCTGATCTCCGTCGGTTTGTACGGCACCCTGTCCCAACAGGTCGTGGTGATGGTGATGATGGGCCTGGAGTTGATGCTCAACGGCCTGATCCTGGCCGTGGCCGGGCTGTGGTGGTTCTGCGCCCCCGACCCGTCCGGGCAGGTGCTGCTTCTGGTCATCCTCGCGGCGATGACGGTGGAGATGGCGATGGGCTTCGCCGTCGCCACTTCGCTGCACCGCATACGACGGTCGGATCTGACCGACACGGCCACGGACCTGTCCGGATGACCACGCCCGGGACGGCAGCGTTGTGGGCGGTGGTCGGCCTGCCCGCCACCGCCGGTGCCGTGCTGGTCGTCACCCGGCCCAGGGATCGGGTCGCGGTGCGGGTCGCGTTGGCGGTCGCGGCCACGGCCGTGCTGCTATCAGTACTGGTCGCCGTCGCCCGGCCGACGGTGGCGGTGCCGTTCCTGGCCGGCGCGGACTTCGTGCTGACGGTGGATGGGCTGGCCGCGCTGGTCCTGCCGACGGTGCTGGTGGTGACGTTACTGGTGCTGGTGGCCGCCGTCGGCGAGGCACTCACCCCGGCGGCGCGGTTCCACGGCCTGATGCTCTTGTTCGCCGCCGCGGCCGCGCTTACCGTGACGGCGGGCACCCTGCCGACGTTGCTCTTCGCCTGGGAGCTGATGGGCGCTGCGTCGTACGCGTTGATCGGTTTTTGGTGGTGGGACGAGGCCCGAGTAGCCGCCGGCTGTACCGCATTTGTCACCACCCGGGCTGCGGACCTTGGCCTCTACCTGGCGGCCGGGGCGGCTCTGGCCGGCGGCGCGGGCCTGGCCCTGGTGGACCTCGCCGCCAGCAGCACGGGGTGGCGACACGTACTGGCGGCAGGAGTCCTCGTCGCGGCGCTCGGCAAGGCCGCGCAGCTACCGTTCTCCTTCTGGCTGTCCCGGGCGATGGCCGGGCCGAGCCCGGTCAGTGCGCTGCTGCACTCCGCGGCGATGGTGGCGATGGGCGGCTACCTGCTCCTGCGCACGCAGCCGCTGCTGGCTGCCACCGGCTGGGCCCCGTGGGTGGCCATGTGGGTCGGCGCGGGGACCGCGCTGCTACTCGGTGCGGTCGCGCTGACCCAGCCCGACCTCAAGCAACTCCTCGCCGCCTCCACCTGCGCGCAGCTCGGGTTCGTGGTGTTGGCCGCCGGGGCCGGCGCGGTGGCGGGTGGGGCCGCACATCTGGTGGCGCACGCCGCGGTCAAGTCGCTGTTGTTCCTCGCCGCCGGGGCGTGGCTCGCCGCGCTGGGCACCAAGCAGCTCGCTGGTCTGGCCGGGGTGACCCGGCGGTGGTCGCTGGTCGGCTGGTCGGCCACGGTCGCGCTGCTCGCGTTGGCCGGGATCGCGCCACTGTCGCTCTGGGCCACCAAGGACGCCATCCTCGCTGCCGTCCGGGAAGAGTCGCCGGCGCTGTACGCGGTTGGCCTCGCGGCCGCGGCGCTCTCCGCCGCCTACGCGGGGAAGGTTCTCGTCGTGATCTGGCGGCGGGTCCCCGCTGACCAGCAGGGCGCGGTGGACGCGTACCGGGACCAGGAGGAGACCGGCACCGGGCGGATTCCCCTGGCCGGGTGGTTGCCGCTGCTGGTGCTGGCGGTCGCCGCCGCCGGCGCCGGGTTGCTGGCGCTGCCACCGACCGGCGCCGTGGTCGCCCACGCCGTCGGTCAGCCCGGCGGTTACCACCCGGTTCCGATACCGGAACTGGCCGCGTCGGCGCTGATCGCCCTGGCGGCCCTCGTCGTCGTGGCGCGGTGGCGGGTGCCGGCACCACGCTGGGCGCGGCGGTGGCTGGGCCTTCGACAGGCGGCTTCGGCTCTGGTGACGCGTCCGACCCTGGTGGCCGGTGCGGCAGCGGCTCGGTTCGACGACCGGGTGCTGGACCGGGGCGTCGCGCAGGCGGCGCGGGCCACGGCCCTCCTGGCCCGGCGGGCCGCGCGGTTCGACCAGCGCGGGGTCGACCGGATGGTGGAGGTTGCCGCCGCCGGGCTGCGGCGGCTGGGGCACCTCGCCCGCCGGCCGCAGACCGGGCAACTGCACCAGTACTACCTCCAGGCCGTGGTGGTGCTCGTCGTCGGTGCCGTCGTCCTCGTGGTGCTGGGGTAGCCGGATGCTTACGGTGATCGTCTTCCTGCCCCTGCTCGTCGCGGTGGTGCTGGCCGGCGTCCCCCGGTGCAGCGACACCGTCGCGCGGTGGATCTGGGTGGGCGCGGCGACGGTCGAGCTGGCGCTGGTCGGCGTCGTCTGGGCGGGGTACGAGACGCCGCCGCCGGGACAGCTGGCCTTCGCCGAACGGGCGGCGTGGATCCCCGGGGTGGGCAGCAGCTACCACCTCGGCGTGGACGGGCTCTCCCTGCCCCTGATGGCGATGACCGCGGTGGTCTTCCTCGCCTGCGCGGTGTACGCGCTGCGGGAGCGGCACCGCCCCCGCGTACAGGCGTCGCTCTTCCTGTTCCTACAGAGTGTGTGCCTCGGGGTCTTCGCCGCGGCCGACCTGATCCTCTTCTTCGTCTTCTTCGACCTGTCCATCGTCGGGATGTACGCGGTGATCGCCGGCTGGGGGCACGGCGACCGGGCCCGGTCGGCACTGAAGTTCTTCCTCTACACCTTTCTCGGCTCGCTGGCGCTGCTCACCGGGTTCATCGGCCTGTACGCGGCCGCCGACCCGCACACCTTCGACATGCCGACCCTCACCGCCGAGAACCCGCTCGCAGGGCGCCCCCTGGCCGGTCCAGTGGTGCTCGCCGCGATCCTGATCGGCCTGGCGGTGAAGACCCCCACCGTGCCGTTTCACACCTGGTTGCCGCCGGCGCACACCGACGCTCCCGCCGTCGGCTCCGCCGTTCTGGCCGGGGTGCTGTTGAAGCTGGGTACCTACGGTTTCGTGCGGATCGCCGCACCGATGCTGCCCCAGGCGTGGCGGGGCTGGGCATGGGTCATCGTCGCCGTCGGGGTGGTGTCGGTCCTCTACGGCGCGCTGGTCGCCCTGGCCCAGACCAACCTCAAGCGGATGATCGCCTACACCTCGATCAATCACATGGGTTACGTCGTGCTCGCGGTGGGGGCCGCCGGTCTGGTCAGCGTGGACACCGTCGAACCGCGGGCGGTCGCGGTGACCGGTGCGGTCACCCAGATGGTCAGCCACGGCCTGATCACCTCCGCCCTGTTCCTGCTCGCCGGGGTCCTGTACGAGCGGGCCGGCAGCTACGACCTGCACGCGTACGGCGGTCTCGCCGCCCCCGCACCGATCTTCGCCGCGCTCTTCGCCGTCGGCGCCTTCGCCTCCCTCGGCCTGCCGGCCTTCTCCGGCTTTATCGCTGAGTTTCAGGTCTTCGCCGGCAGCATCGCCACCGCCCCCGTGACGGCGGTGGCGTTGCTCGGCATCCTCGTCACGGCCGCGTTGTTCCTTCGCGCCGGGCAGGCGTTGCTGACCGGCCCCACCACCGGCTGTGCGAAGGGCTTCGGTGACCTGCGCGCCACCGAGCTGTGGTCGGTGGCGCCGCTGTTGGTGTTGTCCCTGCTTATTGGGGTGTTGCCGCGCCCGCTGCTCGATTTGGTCGAGCCCGCTGCCCGTACCGTCGTCGACCTGCTCGGCCGGTGACCCGGGTGGCGTCGGAGATGATGCGCACCGAGCTGCTGCTGCCGGAGATGCTGCTCGCTGGCGGTGCGCTCGTCGTCCTGCTCGGCGGCTCGTTCACGCCCCGCCACCGGCAGTGGATCCTGCGGGGGGTCGCCGCCGCCGTCTGCGGCACGGTGATCATCACCGCCGCGGTCGCGCTCTCCGCTCCGGCCAACACTGCTTTCGACGGCTCCTACGCGGTCGACACCGGCACCGGCGTCGCCCGGATCCTCGCCGCCGCCGGCTGCCTCCTCGTTCTCGCCCTCGCCGGGGACGCCCTCGCCGGGGCTGCCCGGGAGAGCGACGCCTACGCGTTGCTGCTCTTCGCCACCGCCGGGGCGGTGCTGCTCGCCGGCGCCACCGATCTGCTCGCCCTGGTAGTCGGCTTTCTGCTGGCCAGCATCCCGCTGTACGCGCTGATCGGCCTGACCGGCACCGGCGCTGGCGCCGAAGCGGTGCTGAAGACCTACCTCCTCGGCGCCCTCTTCGGCATCCTGCTCCTGCTCGGTGTCACGCTGCTCTCCGGGACCACCGGCACCACGGCCTACGCCGAACTCGCCGTTCGGCTGCCGGACGCCCCGCGCTCGGTGGTCACCGCCGCCGCCGTCGCGGTGATCGGCGGGTTGATGTTCAAAGCCGGCGGACTCCCCGCGCACTTCTGGATTCCCGACGCGGCCCAGGGCGGTACGGCCATGGCGGCTACGTTTCTCACCACCGTGCCCAAGATCGGTGCGTTGATCGCGGTCCACCGGCTCGCCGGGGTCCTCCCCGGCACCTCGAACTGGCCGGCGGTGGTGGCCACGTTGGCCGTGGCGTCCATGCTGCTGGGTAACCTCGCCGCGTACTGGCAGACCGATGTGCGGCGGCTGCTCGGCTGGTCAACGGTGAGCCAGGTCGGCTACCTGTTGGTGCCCGTGGTCGCCACCGGACGCAGCGACCTGGCCCAGCCGGCGTTGTTGGTCTATCTCGCCGGCTACACCGTCACCAACGTCGCCGCCTTCGCGGTCACCGCCGCGCTACCCCGGCACCGCGACCGTACGTCCTGGCGCGGGGTGGCGGCGGCCGCACCGTGGCTGGCCGCCGCCCTGGTGGTGGCGCTGCTCGGTTTGGTCGGCACCCCGCCGACAGCGATCTTCGTCGGGAAGCTGACCGCCGCGAGCGCCGCCTGGGACGGCGGATACCCGGTGCTGGCGGCCGTCGTCTTCATCAACTCCGCGCTCAGCCTCTTCTACTACCTACGGTGGCTGGTTCCGCTCTATCAGCCCTGGGCGGTCGCCCCGCCCGACCGCCCAGGGAGATGGAGCGCGACGGTGGCTGTCGTGGCCGCCGCGCTTAGCCTCGTCGTTGGGGTCGCCGCCGGCCTGGTGTGGCGGGCCGCCGGCGGGTAGCGAGCCGGCGCCTGAGGTCAGCGGCGGGGTCCACCGGGCAGCTACCGACCGGTGAACCGTGGCGCCCGCTTGTCGAGGAAGGCCTGCATCCCCTCCCGCTGGTCGGCGGTGCCGAACAGGGAGTGGAAGCTGCGTCGCTCAAAGAGGACCCCCTCCCGCAGGCCGGTCTCCAGCGCGCGGTCGATCGCCTCGCAGGCGGCCGTGGTGGCTGCCTTGCCGAAGCCGGCCACCGTCCGGGCCACCGCCGCCGCCTCCGCCAGCAGCCGGTCGGCCGGAACGACCCGGGAGACCAGGCCGCTGCGCTCGGCCTCCTCGGCAGTCATGAGCCGGCCGGTCAGAATCAGGTCCATGGCCTTGGCCCTGCCCACGAGCCGGGTCAGCCGCTGGGTGCCACCGATGCCGGGGATCACGCCGAGTTTGATCTCCGGCTGCCCGAAGTGAGCCGTGTCGGCGGCGACGATGATGTCGCACATCATGGCCAGTTCACAACCGCCGCCGAGGGCGTAGCCGGCGACCGCCGCCACGGTGGGCGTACGAAGTGCAGTGAACGCCTCCCAGCCGGCGAAGAAGTCCTCGACCACCATCTCCGCGGCCGACTTCGCCGCCATCTCCCGGATGTCCGCACCCGCGGCGAAGAACTGGTCAGTGCCGGTGAGGACGAAACAGCCGACTCCCGGGTCGGCATCCAGGGGCCGCAACGTGGCCAGCAGCTCGGTCAGCAGTTCGGTGTTGAGCGCGTTGCGGGCGGCGGGCCGGTTCAGCCGTACGGTGACGACCCGGTCGGTCCGCTCCACGATGAGATTCACAGTCTGCTCCTTGTCGCTCAGGAGTCCCAGATGGCGCCGTAGGCGGGGATGCCGCGTTGCTCCAGCCCGTGGACGACCTGCCAGGTCAGCTTCTTGTTGGAGATGCAGATGACGGCTTCGGCGCCGTGTTCGCGGTAGGCGCGGTAGGCCAGGGCCACCATGTCGGGCTTACCGTCGGTGGCGGTGTCCCAGATCGTGGCGCCCGGCCGGGCGGTGAGAATCTCGTCGATCAACGCGTCGCCGTAGGTGCTCCGGGGGCTACGGACCGCCCAGACCAGGTGCGACGGGACCGCATCTGCCAGCAGGTGGGGCAGTACCGGCCCGATCCCGCTGCCGGTGGCGACGTAGACCACCTTGGTGAAGAGCGTTTCGATGTTGGCCACCCCGGCGGTGGTGACGCCCTTGACCCACAGGTGGGACGGGGGATCGTCAACGAGGGCGCCAGTCCAGTCGCCCGCGCGGGAGATGGTGATGCGGAAGTGCCGTTCCCCCGGCGCGGGAACGTTGGCGAACGAGTGCCACTCCAGCAGCGGGCTACGGCTGACCGCGGTGGAGGAGCCGGGGAAGGGAACCCGGCGTCGCTCGAGCTGGACCAGCGCGACGTGGGTGGAGGGTCGTTCGACGGCCACGGGCACCTTGCGCAGCCGGAGCCACGGCAGGGCGACGCTGAACGTCATCAGGGCGAGCGCCCAGCTGCTCGGCTCGGTCAGCAGCGCGGTGGCGAGTGGTCGGGAGCCGGGTTCTGCGGCGATCCTCAGTACCGTCAGCGCCCAGAACAGCGTCAGGGCCAGCCACCCGCCGAAGCGGTGGACCCGCTCGAACAGGTCGTGGTGCCGGGCGCGTACCGGTGGCAGGGCGGTGCCGCAGACGGTGAGGAGCAGCGCGACCAACAGGTAGGTCACGACCAGGGTCGCGGGCAGGCCCGAGCCGGCCCGAAGGGCCTCGACGGTGGCGGTTGCGGCGAAGGCGAGGAACCACAGGGTCCCGGCGAGCGCACCGCCGACGTGTAGCCCACCGAAGTGGTAGACCTTGCCGAGGGTACGGCGGATGCGCAGGGGCCAACTCGGTCGGGCCCGGGTGGCCAGCCAGAAGAAGAGATTGATGACGTACTGCTGTCGGACGACGACGGCGAGGGTGAAGTTTGCCAAGGTCAGGCCGGCGAGCTGGGAGGTCGGTAGCTCGGCGGTGGACCATCCGCCGGTGCCGAGCCCGTACCCGGCCACGCCGAGATTCACGACGAGCACCACCGCGGTCAGCCGGTGGTAGTGGATCAACACCGGGTGCGTGAAGATTCGCCGCGGTAGTGGGAGTTGAGGTGGCAGCTCGGCGCTGCGGGTGGAGCGCGCCGAGCCCGAAGCTGCGCTGGCCGGTGGCGCGGGCGGTGTTTTGGTCAGCGGGGCGGTGGTCATCGCGTCGCCTCTCGCTCGTGGTCGGCTACGAGCCGGCGGAGGGCGGTCTTATCGATCTTTCCTCGGCTGGTCATGGGAAGTTCCGGCAGGGTGTGCACGGTCTCGGGCACGCAGTAGTACGGCAGCGCCTCGGAGACGGCCATCCGGGCGAGCCCGGGATCCACCTGGGTGGGCGCCACGAATGAGACGAGAGTGCGGTCATCCAGTTTGATGGTCGCCGCTCGGATGCAGCCCGGTACCGCCTCCAGGATCGCCGACACCGAGTCCAGCTCCACCCGAAAGCCGCGGACCTTCACCTGGTCGTCGGTCCGTCCGAAGTGCTCCAACTGGCCGTCGGGAGTCCAGCGTCCCAGATCCCGGGTGCGAAACATTCGGCGTCCACCGCCGAGGAACGGGTCGAGGGCGTACCGTTCGGCGGTGAGCTGGGGGTTTCCGAGGTACCCGGCCGATACACAGTCGCCTCCGGCCCACATCTCGCCGACCGTGCCGATCGGGCAGGGCCGAAGGTTGGCGTCGAGCACGTACACGGTGTTGTTGGGGGTTGGTCGGCCAATGGTGAGTCGTTCGGCGGCCGGGTGGTGCCGACTCATCGTGTTGACGATTGTGGTTTCGGTTGGGCCGCAGGAGTTGTAGAAGGAACAGACCGTGGACCAGGTGTCCGCGAGTGGGCGGGGGCAGGGCTCGCCGGCGACCGCCACGACCTTGACCCGGTGACACTGGTCTGGGTCGATGCGGCTGAGCACCGTGGGGGTCGCGACGATGACGTCCACGCGGGACATCGTCTCGGCGATGTCCGCGCCGCGAATGACGAGCGTGGCACCGTGGCTGAGCGCCCCCAGAATCTCCCAGGCGGCCATGTCGAAGGCGATGTTGAGAATCTGGCCGACCCGCCATCCCGGCTGGATACCGAGGTCACCCGGGGAGGTCAGCAGGACGTTGCAGATGTTGCGGTGGGTCACGACCACCCCGTTGGGCCGGCCGGTGCTGCCCGAGGTGAAGAGCACGTAGCAGGGGTCGTCGGGCTGGATCGACGTCGTCGGGGTGAAGGGACGGACGGAGCCTTCCGCGGGCTCCGCGGCCAGGCTGTCCAGGGCGATCACGACGTGGCCCTCGGGAGCCGGAATGCGTTCGGCGGTGGCGGTGAGCGTCAGGATCACCCGGGTCTCGGCGGTCTGGATGACATGCTGCAGCTGGGCTGCGGGCACGGAGTCGATGTGCTGCGGTACGTAGGCTGCGCCGGACTTCAAGGCCGCGATCAGGCCGACGACCATGGGGATCGACCGCCGGACGAAGAGCGCGACCCGGTCGCCGGGACGGACACCGGCGGCGGCGAGCCGGGCTGCCAGCTGGTCGGCCCGCCGGTCCAGCTCGCGATAGGTGATGGTTTCGGCGCCGTGTTCGACGGCGACGGCGTCCGGAGTGACGGTGGCCCAGTACTCGAAGGCGTGGTGGATGTGGGAGTACGCGACGGATTCGGTGCTCCCATAACCGAAGCGTACGAATAGCTCGCGGTCGCGGGGCGACAGTGTTGCCAGTGGTTCCGACAGTTGACGGGTGCGGGGCGGGGCGGGCACGTTCGGGTGGCTGGTGACTCGGGTCGAAGCGGTTGTCTTTCCGGTTGGGGTAGTCGAGGTGCGCTGCATGGGTCCTACTTCCTGGCTCGGGTTCCAGACCGATGGCGACAGCGCAGGTCGCCGTTTCCAGAGAAGCGGACCGATTCTGAATGGTCAGCCTTATTTCAATTTACGTAAGTAAATGGTAATAGCTTCCGGTATGTCTGGTCTGGGGGTTGGCTCAGGGGTGGGTTCGGCTCCGGTCCGGTTCTTCGGGTGCGGATGCGGGCCTCCGGCGGCAGGGCGGTGCCGTGTCAACCGGTGCCAGTGCCCCGGTCGCTACGCCGGAAGCAGCACCGCCGCGGTGCGGACCAGGCCGTCGTCGATGGCGAACCGGCCGGACACCGTGGCCGGTGGGGCGTGCACCGGGGCGGCGGCTACCCGCGCGGGGGCGATCCGGGCGGTGAATCGACCCGCCTCCGGATCCAGCGTCACGGTCGCGTCATGGAAGTCCAGCCAGGTGCCGACGACCGGGTGCCAGACCTTGTAGACCGTCTCCTTCGCGCTGAATACCACGGTGGGCCAGGAGACGCCGCGGGGCAACTGCGGAAACAGCGCCTCCTCCTCCGGCAGGCAGATCGCCTGGACCACCCCCGGGCTCAGCGGCCGGTGCTGCTCGGCGTCGAGGCCGACCGACCGGATCTCGCCGGCCCGGGCCGCGGCGGCGGCGCAGTAGCCGCGGGTGTGGGTGATCGCCCCGACCACCCCGGCCGGCCAGACCGGCGCTCGGTTGGCGGCGGTGGGGAGGGCGACCGGCGACTGGCCGAGCGCGGAGATGGCGCGGCGTGCGCAGACGCGACCAGCGGTGAAATCCCGACGCCGGCTGGTCACGACTCGATCGCCGAGGCCCGCCTGCTCCTCCGGCAACAGCGCGCCCTCCCAGTCGGACGGCTCCGCGACCACGACCGCGACGGTGGCGGGCAGCAGGTCACGCATCGAATACTCCGGTGAGGTGTCGCCGACGGAAGGTCCGTGCGACATAGTCCAGAGTCTGCGTGAGCGCCATGGCTGCCCAAGGTAGCGCACACGCCATGATGCTGCTGGAGCCCGAACCCCGCGCGGAATCCGGCCTCCAGCCCCGGCGCGGTTGATAGCGGCTCATCCACCTCGACCGCAACAACCGCTCGGCGTGGCGATAGTCGTGAATCTGACCCAACCCGGCCAGTTGTGCCGTCGCTGCAACCTGGTTAAGCTTTTGCTGCGCGCTCCAATCGCCCGCTTCCCCCGTGGCAGGCGATCGGAGCGCGCTTTTCGTGGCAAGGGGCCCGCACGTCTCACGTGCGGGCCCCTTGCGTTACCACGTGCCGAGGGCCGGACCGGTCAGATCCAACACAGGACCGGTCCGGCCCAACCGGAACCGGTCAGATCCACCGGCTGTCCAACCACATGCGGTTGGACCAACTGTCGTATGGAAGCGGCTCGCCGACGAAAATCGGATAGAAGTAGGCGAAGTTGAGCGCCACCAGCAGCACGAACCCCCCGGCGATGACGGCGCCGACGAGTCGTCGATCTCCGTCGCCCGCTGGTGCCGTCTTCGGCGTGCTCTCCGGAGCGGTCGTCGTCGGCGCACCGATGATCACACCCAGCACGTAGGTCACGGCGAGCACCAGGAACGGCAGCGCCGGGGCGGTGTAGAAGGAGAACATGGTGCGCCCACTGTCCGCCGCATACCAGAACCAGGGCAGCAGCCCGGACGCCACACAGAGCAGGATCGCCCCGGCCCGCCAGTCGCGTCGCGCGAGGCCCAGCCAGGCGAGCGCGGCCAGCGCGGGTAGGAACGACCACCAGAGCAGCGGCGTGCCCAGCAGCAGCACCTCGGTGGCGCAGCTCGCCGCGGCGCAGGGTCCCTCGGCCGACCAGTAGAACGCGACCGGGCGCGCCAGGAGGAGCCACTGCCAGGGCCAGGACTGGTATGTGTGCGCGTCGTCGAGCTGCGCGTGGAAGCCGTACGCGGCCTTGTGGTACTCGATCAGGTTCTGTAGCGCCCCGATGACGGGGGTGTCGCTCAGCGGGGCGTTCGGCCACCGCTGGGCGTCGGGCACCCGGTAGTACCCCTCGTCGCCCAGCAGCCACCCAGACCAGCTGGCGAGGTAGGCGACCACCATCAGCAGCCCGGCCAGCGCCAGCCAGGGGGTCTCGTCGAGCAGGGCGCGTCGCCACGGCCGGCGTACCCCGGCGGAACGGCGGGCGCCGACCTCCCAGAAGATCACCAGGAGCACGAATGCCGGGAGGAAGTACAGCGCACTCCACTTCACCGCGCAGGCGCAGCCGAACAGCACCCCGGCGACCAGCCGCCACCACGGCCACCTCCGCCAGCCACCGACTGGTCGGTCGGTGTCGGGCGGGTGGCCCGGGTCCGGCCCGGGGGTGAGGGTCTCCGTCCAACGGCGGCGCCGGGCGTCGCGGTCGAGAACCAGTGCGCCGAACGACGCCAGCACGAAGAAGAGCAGGAAGATGTCGAGCAGGGCGGTGCGGGACAGCACCAGGTGGAAGCCGTCCAGGGCGAGCAGCAGCCCGGCGGCGCAGCCCAGCACGGTGGAGCCGAAGAGTCGGCGCGCGATCCGGATCAGCAGCAGCACCGAGAGGGTGCCGATCAGAGCCGCCGAGAATCGCCAGCCCACCTCGGGGGAGGTGGTGAGCAGCTGCCCGGCGGCGGAGACCCCCTGTTCGGAGTCGCTGTATCCAAAGGCCCACTCGCCGAGCCCGATGAGCCACTTGCCCAGGGGCGGGTGGACCACGTACGACGGGCCGCCGTCCTGGTAGTTCCACTCGACGCCCCGGTCGACCAGTGCCCAGCCGTCGCGGGCGTAGTAGACCTCGTCGAAGATCTTGCCCGGCGGGCTTCCGAGGTTGACGAAGCGCAGGACCGCCGCGATCGTGACGATCACCGCGGTGGCCAGCCAGGACCGCCGGTCGAGCCGGTTGTCAACGGTGGCCAGCCGGCGGCGGACGATGCCGGGAAGGCCGTTGCCGAGGGGGCGGCCCCGGTCCGTCTGCTCGGGCTGTTCCGGCCCGCCCGGGCCGGCGGGGTGCGCTGTTGACGCCTGGGTCACCCCGTGATCGTAGGCTGCGAAGGTGGGCCTGCGTGCCCGCCGCCCCAAGGAAGACTCATGACTGTCGATGAAGGAGCGTCCTTTCGTGGATGCGAAGTCCGATGCCGGACGCCTGGTACTGCTCGGCGCGCCGCTCGGAAACCCGGCCGACGCCTCCGCCCGGCTCCGCGAGGTGCTCGCCACGGCTGACCTGGTGGCAGCCGAGGACACTCGGCGCCTGACCCGGTTGGCCCGGGAGCTCGAGGTGACCGTTTCTGGGCGGATAGTCTCATATTTTGAGGGCAACGA
The DNA here is from genome assembly GCF_000484695.1 of Salinispora cortesiana. GTDB lineage: Bacteria > Actinomycetota > Actinomycetes > Mycobacteriales > Micromonosporaceae > Micromonospora > Micromonospora cortesiana. The sequence goes on from NZ_AXVR01000003.1 coordinate 98,531, forward strand.
GGAGCGGCGTACGCCGGAACTTGTCGAGGCGCTCCGCGCTGGCCTCGGCGTCGCCCTGATCACCGACGGTGGCATGCCCAGCGTCTCTGACCCGGGCTACCGGCTGGTCCGGGCGGCGTTGGACGCCGGGATACCGGTCACCACCGCCCCCGGCCCCAGCGCGGTCACCACCGCCCTCGCCCTCTCCGGGCTGGCCAGCGACCGGTTCTGCTTCGAGGGCTTCCTGCCCCGCAGCCCGGGCTCGCGCCGCGCCCGGCTGACCGCGCTCGCCACCGAGGAACGCACCCTGGTCTTCTTCGAGGCGCCGCACCGGGTCGCCGCCGCCCTCGCCGACCTGGCTGCGGCGTTCGGCGCCCACCGGCCAGCGGCGCTCTGCCGGGAGCTGACCAAGACCTACGAACAGGTGCTCCGGCGTCCGCTCGGTGAGTTGGCGAGTTGGGCTGCCGAGGAGCCGGCCCGTGGTGAGATCACGCTGGTGGTGGCGGGGGCCTCGGGTCCGGCCCGGCAACGGCCGGACGACGAGACGTTGCGGGCGGCGGTCGCCGCCCGGGAAGCGACTGGGCGTTCCCGTCGGGACGCGGTGACCGAGGTCGCCGTCGAGTACGGGCTACGCCGACGTGAGGTCTACGACATCGTGCACCGGTGAGGTGGGGCGGGGCGGGGAGGTGACCAGGGCGGCCGGGAGGCCTGTTGGTTCGCGGCCCCGCGGCCGGGTCACTAGGCTTGTTGGCCATGAGTCACGTTCTCGCGGCGGTTGCCTGGCCTTACGCCAACGGCCCGCGCCACATCGGCCACGTCTCCGGCTTCGGCGTTCCCTCCGACGTCTTCGCCCGGTACATGCGCATGGCTGGCCACGACGTGCTCATGGTCTCCGGCACCGACGAACACGGCACGCCGATCCAGGTGCAGGCCGACGCGGAGGGGGTCACCCCCCGCGAGTTGGCCGACCGCTACAACCGGGTGATCGTGGCGGACCTGCACGGGCTCGGGCTCTCCTACGACCTGTTCACCCGCACCACCACCGGCAACCACTACGCCGTGGTGCAGGATCTGTTCGAGGGGATGTACCGCAACGGCTACATCGTGCCGAAGAGCACCATGGGTGCCATCTCCCCGTCCACCGGCCGGACCCTGCCCGATCGCTACATCGAGGGCACCTGCCCGATCTGCGGCTACGAGAGCGCCCGCGGCGACCAGTGCGACAGCTGCGGCAACCAGCTCGACCCGATCGACCTGCGAAACCCGAAGTCGAAGATCAACGGAGAGACGCCGAAGTTCGTCGAGACCGAACACTTCTTCCTCGACCTGCCGGCGCTCGCCGACGTTCTGGGGCAGTGGCTGGACACGCGGGAGGGCTGGCGGCCGAACGTGCTGCGCTTCTCCAAAAACCTGTTGGACGACCTTCAGCCCCGGGCGATCACCCGGGATCTGGAGTGGGGCGTGCCGGTCCCGCTCGACGGCTGGCGGGAACGCGGCGACAAACGCATCTACGTGTGGTTCGACGCGGTGATCGGCTACCTCTCCGCCTCGATCGAGTGGGCCCGCCGCTCCGGTGACCCGCAGGCCTGGCGCCGGTGGTGGTCGGCGGATGGGCCCGGCAAGGACGCCCCCAGCCACTACTTCATGGGCAAAGACAACATCGTCTTCCACTCGGTGATCTGGCCGGCGTTGCTCGCCGGCTACTCCGGTGAAGGCTCCCACGACGGACAGCCGGGCGAGTTGGGTCGGCTGAACCTGCCCACCGAGGTGGTCTCCAGCGAGTTCCTGACCATGGAGGGGCGGAAGTTCTCCTCGTCCCGGCGCGTGGTCATCTACGTCCGCGACTTCCTGGAGCGCTACGACGCCGACGCGTTGCGCTACTTCATCGCGGTGGCCGGGCCGGAGAGCAACGACACCGACTTCACCTGGGCGGAGTTCCTCCGGCGCAACAACGACGAGCTGGTCGCCGGCTGGGGCAACCTGGTCAACCGCTCCATCTCGATGGCCGCGAAGAACTTCGGCGCGATCCCGCCGGTCGACCCGGCCGGGCTCACCGAGGCCGACGAGGCGCTGCTCGCGGTGGCCCGGGCCGGTTTCGACACGGTCGGCGAGCTGATCGGCCGGCACCGGCAGAAGCAGGCGATCGGCGAGGCGATGAAGGTGGTGGCCGAGGCCAACCGCTACCTCTCCGAGCAGGCGCCGTGGAAGCTCAAGGGCGAGGCGGACCGGCCGCGGATGGGCACCGTCCTGCACGTCGCCCTCCAGGTGGTCAGCGATGCGAACACGCTGCTCACCCCCTTCCTGCCGCACTCCGCGCAGAAGATCCACCAGCTGCTCGGCGGCACCGGGGTGCACGCGCCGATGCCGGTCATCGAGGAGGTTGAGGACCTCGACGGCGGGCCGGCCTACCCGGTGTTGACCGGCGACTACACGGTCGGTGCCCGGTGGGAGTCGGTGCCGTTGGCGGTGGGGCGGGCACTCGACCTGCCCAAGCCGGTGTTCCGCAAACTCGACCCGTCGATCGTGGAGGAGGAGCTGGCCCGCCTGGCGAGCTGAGGCACACCCGGCGGGTACGTACCCGGTGTGTGATGCTTGCGCCGATGACCGAGCAGACCGAATCCCGTAAACAGCGCGCGGCCCGGCGGGCCGGGGAGTTCCCGCCGGCGCCCGCGCCGCTGCCCCAACCGGTGCCAGACAGCCACACCCACCTCGACATCACGATCAGCGAGGCCGGGGTCCCGCCGCGCAGTACGCCGGCTACGCCGACCTCCGGCGCGGGCGCCGGCGGCGGCCCGCCCGCCGAGCCGATCCACACCGCCGGCGACCCCCGCGTCGCCGTTGACCCGATCCAGGCCGCGGTCGAGGCGGCTGCGGAGGTCGGAGTGGACCGGTTGGTGCAGGTGGGGGTTGACGTCGACTCGTCCCAGTGGGGGGCGGAGGTGGCCCAGCGCTACCCGGCGGTCGTCGCCACCGTCGCGCTGCACCCCAACGAGGCGCCCCGGTTGGCGGAGCTGGACGAGGCGCTGCGGGTCGTCGAGTCGCTGGCCGGCCAGGACCGGGTACGGGGCGTCGGTGAGACCGGGATGGACTTCTTCCGCACCGGTGAGCAGGGGCGCGCCGCACAGGAGGTGAGCTTCCGGGCGCACATCGACATCGCCAAGCGGTACGGCCGGACGCTGGTGGTCCACGACCGGGAGGCGCACGACGACGTGCTGCGGATCCTGGACGACGAGGGCGCCCCGGAGACGGTGGTGATGCACTGCTTCTCCGGCGACGCCGAGTTCGCCCGGGCGTGCGTGCGCCGCGGCTACCTGCTCAGCTTCGCCGGCACCGTCACCTTCAGCAGCGCCGCGGCGCTACGGGAGGCCGCCGCGGTGACCCCGCTGGATCACCTCCTCGTGGAGACGGACGCGCCGTATCTCACTCCGGTGCCGCACCGGGGCCGGCCCAATGCGTCGTACCTGATCCCGCTCACCGTCCGTTCGCTCGCCGCCACCACCGGCAGCGACCTGGACGAGCTCTGCGCGGCCCTCTCCCGCACCGGCGAGCGGGCCTTCGGCCCCTGGTGATGGTGGGCTGGCGGGAATCTGCCGGGAGGTGACGGGCCCCTGCCCGGGGCGCCCCGGCGTCCACCTACGCTAGCGGGCGTGACCGGTCTCCTCGGCCCGGCGGAGATCCGGGACCTCGCCGCCCGCCTCGGCGTGGCTCCCACCAAGCGGCTCGGCCAGAACTTCGTCCATGACCCCAACACGGTGCGGCGGATCGTCACCACCGCCGGCCTGACCGCCGAGGACGTGGTGCTGGAGGTCGGGCCGGGCCTCGGCTCGCTCACCCTCGCGCTGCTGCCGGCCGCCGCGCACGTGCACGCCGTCGAGATCGACCCGGTCCTCGCCGCCGCCCTGCCGGAGACCGCGGCCCGGCACGCCGGCCCCGCCGCCGACCGGCTCTCCGTGCACCGCGCCGACGCGCTTCGGGTCACCGCCGGGCAGCTCGCCGATCCCGCGCCGACCGCGTTGGTCGCCAACCTGCCGTACAACGTCGCCGTACCGGTGGTGCTGCACCTGCTCGCCGAGTTGCCGACGCTGCGGCACGGCCTGGTCATGGTGCAGAAGGAGGTCGCCGACCGGCTCGTCGCCGGTCCTGGTTCCCGGGTGTACGGCGTGCCGTCGGTCAAACTCGCCTGGTACGCCCACGTTCACGCGGCCGGGAAGGTGCCGCCGAACGTGTTCTGGCCGGTGCCGAACGTCGACTCCGGGCTGGTCGCCTTCACCCGTCGGGAACCGCCGGGCGTGGGTGGTTCCCGGGAACGGGTCTTCGCAGTGGTGGACGCCGCGTTCGCCCAGCGTCGCAAGACCCTTCGGGCGGCCCTGGCCGGCTGGGCCGGCGGTGCGGACCGGGCGGCCGCGGTGCTCACCGCCGCCGGGGTGGATCCCGGCGCCCGCGGGGAGGCGCTCCCGGTCGAGCAGTTCGCCGCTATCGCCGCGTCGGCCCCGGCCGCCTCCGACCGGGCAGTAGGCTGACGCCGTGCCCGAGGAAGTACGAAAAACCACGCCGCTGCCCCCGCCCTTCGCGCCCGGGACGGGGAGCCGGGACTCGGTCTGGGACACCATCCCGTGACCGAGGCATGGCGACCGGAGGATGACGAACCGCGAGGTGTCAGCGGGCCGGTCCGGGTACGAGTCCCCGCCAAGATCAACCTGCACCTGGGGGTGGGGCCGCTACGCCGGGATGGCTATCACGAGCTCAACACCGTCTACCACGCGATCTCCATTCACGACGAGTTGACCGCCCGCCGGGGCGACACCCTCAGTCTGACGATGGCGGGCGAGGGGACCGGCGAACTGGACCTGGACGAGTCGAACCTGGTCATTCGTGCTGCCCGCGCCCTCGCCAGTTCCGCCAGCGTGCCGCCGCACGCCCGACTGCACCTGCGTAAGCAGATTCCCCTGGCCGGTGGGCTCGCCGGGGGCAGCGCCGACGCCGCCGCCGCGCTGGTCGCCTGCGACGCGCTGTGGGGGACCGGGCTGTCCCGCGACGAACTGGCGGAGATCGCCGTCGGCCTCGGTTCCGACGTGCCGTTCCTGATCCACGGGGGCACCGCGCTCGGCACCGGCCGGGGCGAGGCGGTCAGCCCGGTACTGGCCCGGCCGACCGTCTGGCACTGGGTCGTCGCGGTCGCCGACGGGGGCCTGTCCACGCCGGTGGCGTACCGGGAACTCGATCGGCTCCGTGAGACCGGGGCCGCCGGTCCCCCGCTCGGCAGCACCGACAGCCTCCTCGCCGCCCTCCGGCAGTCTGACCCCCGGGTGCTCGCCGCGGCCCTCGGCAACGATCTCCAGGACGCCGCGCTCGCCCTGCGGCCGTCCCTGGCCGCCACCCTGAAGGCGGGCGAGGCGGCGGGTGCGCTCGCGGGCATCGTCTCCGGCTCCGGGCCGACCTGTGTCTTCCTCGCCGCCGGAGCGGCCGACGCGGAGCGGATCGCTGCCGAGTTGGACGCCCTCGACGTGTGCCGACAGGCGCGCACCGCGCACGGCCCGGTCGCCGGGGCCCGGATCGGCTGACCGTCCCCGGCGCCGCCCGCCGGGTGCCCGCGTACCCTTGCCTCGGGCGTCCTTGGCTGTCGATCCGGTGCCGGGCGCCCTGACCATGGAAGGGGCGTAGTGGCCAACATCGTCAACCTGGACCGGGTGTCCAAGGGCTACGGCGCTGCCGGGCCGCTGCTCACCGATGTCTCGCTCGGTCTCGACGACGCCGACCGGATCGGTGTGGTGGGGCTCAACGGCGCCGGCAAGTCCACCCTGCTGCGCCTGCTCACTCGGCAGGAGGAGCCGGATGACGGCCGGGTGACCCACCGTCGCGACCTGCGCGTCGCCGGGTTGCCCCAGGCCCTGCAGCTCGCCCCCGACGCGACCGTCCGAGACGTGGTCCTCGGCACCGCGTGGCTGGCCGAGGGGATGGGCGCCGAGCACGAGTGGGCCGGGGACGCCGGAGTCCGGAAGGTCCTCGACGGCCTCGGGATGCCGTACCTCGGCCTCGACGCTCCGGTCGGCCCGATGTCCGGCGGCGAGCGCCGGCGGGTCGCCCTGGCCGCGCTGCTGGTCCGCGACGCCGACCTGCTGATCCTCGACGAGCCCACCAACCACCTCGATGTTGGCGGCATCGACTGGCTGGCCCGGCACCTGCTCGCCCGCCGGGGTGCGCTCGTCGTGGTCACGCACGACCGGTGGTTTCTCGACGCCGTCTGCACCACCACCTGGGAGGTCGCCGACCAGACCGTCCGGGCGTACGAGGGTGGTTTCGCCGCCTGGACCCTCGCCCGGGCCGAACGGGAACGGGTCGCCGCCGCCACCGAGGCGCGTCGTCAGAACCTGCTCCGTAAGGAGATCGCCTGGCTGCGCCGCGGCCCGCCGGCCCGCACATCCAAGCCGAAGTTCCGCATCGACGCGGCAAACGCGCTGATCGCCGATGTTCCGCCGCCGCGGGACAGCATGTCGCTGCAGCGGCTCGCCACCGCCCGGCTCGGCAAGCAGGTGTACGACCTGGAGCACGTCCGGTTGGACGCGGGGCCGAAGGAGATCCTGCGCGACCTCACCTGGCAGGTCGGTCCCGGGGACCGGATCGCCGTCCTCGGCCGCAACGGTGCCGGCAAGACCACGCTGCTGCGGATGCTCGCCGGCGTCACCCGACCGGATGACGGCCGGTTCGTGGCCGGTTCCACCGTGCGTCCCGCGTTCCTCTCCCAGGAGCTCGCCGAACTCCCCGGCGAGCTGCGCGTGCTCGAGGCGGTCGAGGAGGTCGCCCGCCGGGTCCGGCTCGGTGACCGGGAGATCTCCGCCGCCCAGCTCGCCGAGGTCTTCGGCTTCGACGACCGCCGGCTCTGGACTCCGGTGGCTGACCTCTCCGGTGGTGAGCGGCGACGGCTGCAGCTGCTGCGCCTGCTCGCCGGTGAGCCGAATGTGCTCCTGCTGGATGAGCCCACCAACGACCTGGATACCGACACCCTCGCCGCGCTCGAGGATCTGCTCGACTCCTGGCCCGGCGTGATCATCGTGGCCAGCCACGACCGGTACCTGGTGGAACGGGTCGCCGACACCGTGTACGGCATGTTCGGCGACGGCGAGCTGGTGCACCTGCCCGGCGGGGTTGACGAGTACCTTGCTCGGGCCACCGACGGCGGCCGTCCGGCACCGGTGACCGGTGGTGGGCCGGCGCCGGCGAAGGCGAGCGGGATGTCTGCCGCTCAGGTCCGCCAGGCCCGGAAGGAACTGGCCCGGCTCGAGCGGCAGGTCGGCCGGCTGGAGCAGCGGGAGGCGGAGCTCCACGACCAGTTGGCCGCGAACGCGACCGACTACGCACGGGTCGCTGAGCTGGACAGCCAGCTCAAGGAGGTCCGGGGTGAGCGGGAGCAGGTCGAACAGGCCTGGTTGACGCTCGCCGACGAGATCCCGAGCAGCTGACCGCCGTTGCGCCGCGGCGCGCCCGGACCGTGTGCGGCGTCACACCGGCCGGTGCGGGACAATCGGCGCCGTCCCTCACCGTAACGTCGTTGGAGACTCAGCCATGGCCCACACCCCCGTGAACCACCCCGCGCGGCCGATCTACCGGGCGATCGGCGGGCTGACCGGCCTGTACCTGGTCGTCTTCGGCGTGCTCGGTCTCATCGCGACCGTCGGCGACGAGCTCTGGGCCCAGGGCGACACCGCAGTGCTCGGTCAGGGCACGAACCTCGGTTTCTCGTTGCTCAGCGTGCTGCTCGGCGGCGCCGTGCTGGCCGGTACGGCGATCGGCCGCAACGTCGATGTGTTGATCAATCAGGGGCTGGGGTACGTGGGTATCGTGCTCAGCCTCGCCGGCCTCGCCTTCCTCCGGACCGAGGCGAACATCTTCAACTTCAGCATCGCCACCGTCCTCGTGCTGATGGTGGCCGGCCTGGTCCTGCTCATGGTCGGGATGTACGGCAAGGTCGGCACCGACGCGGAGCAGGAGGCCTGGCAGCGGGCACGGCTGGTGCTCTGACCGTCGTCTCCCGCCACGGAGCCCGACCACACCCCCACTGGGGTGTGGTCGGGCTCCGTGGCGCGTGGGGCTACCGGTCGATTCCCCGTACGCGCGGCCCCGGCCCGGGTGACAATGACCCCTGGCTGTCGTCGAGCGGTCGGAGGGCGTCATGGCGCACATCCCGCTGAACCATCCGGCGCGGCCGATCTACCGGGTCCTTGCCGGGCTGATCGGTCTCTACATCCTGGTCTTTGGTGTCTGGGGCACCGCGCAGACGCTGGGGGACCCGCTCTTCGACCGGGACGGAGAATTGGTGCTCGGCCTCCGCACCAACCTCGCGTTCGCGCTGGCCTCGGTGGTCTTCGGCGCTTTCCTCCTGGTGGGGGCGTCCCGGCGGGGCAATCTCGGCCACTACATGAACCTGATCGCCGGGGCCGTCTTCCTGGTGACCAGCATCCTGATGATGTCGGTGTTGCAGACCTCGGCCAACTTCCTCAGCTTCTCGATGTCGACGGTGATCGTGTCGATGCTCTTCGGGCTGATCCTGCTCGGCACCGGCCTCTACGACAAGGTCGGGCCGATGGAGCCCGCCGAGACGGAGCCGGACGGCTCCGGCCGTCCGGCCGCCGACCCGAACCGGTCCTGACTCAGTGTCCGCGTAGGGTGATCAGGCCCGGCTTCGCCTCGAGGTGGGACAGGCCGTTCCAGGCCAGGTTCACCAGGTGCGCTGCCACCGTCTCCTTGCGCGGTCGGCGCACCTCCAGCCACCAGCGGCCGGTCAGCGCCACCATTCCCACCAGGGCCTGGGCGTAGAGTTCGGCGAGCTTCGGGTCGTACCCGCGGCTGGAGAACTCGGCGCCGAGGATGTGCTCCACCTGGTGCGCGACGTCGTTCATCACGCTGCTGAAGTTGCCCGTCGACGACATCAGGGGTGACTCCCGGACCAACACCCGGAACCCGCTGGTCTCCTCCTCGATGTACGTGAGCAGGGTCAGCGCGGCCTGTTCGAGCAGTTCCCGTGGGTGGCCGGCGGTCAGGGCGGTGGTGATCCGGTCGAGCAGGCTGCGGACCTCCCGGTCCACCACCACCGCGTACAGCCCCTCCTTGCCGCCGAAGTGCTCGTACACCACCGGTTTGGAGACCTTCGCCCGCGCCGCCACCTCTTCGATCGAGGTGGCGTCGAAGCCGCGTTCGGCGAAGAGTTGGCGCGCGGTCGAGATGAGTTGTTCGCGCCGCTGCGCCGCCGACATGCGTACCCGTGCGGTCTTGCCGGCCGCCGCGGCTCCCCGTCGCTGACCGGGGGTGTGGTCGCTGCCCAGGCCATCCATCATGTCGTCACCTCATCGGCGCTCGGTGCCGTCCAGTCGTGGGGTCGAGCCGGTCACCGGCCATCCTGCCAGGTCTGCTCGGGCGCTCCGCTCGGTTGCCCCACACCACCCGGTTGGCCCTCCGGCGGCGGGGACTATCGTGGTTTTCGGTAATCCGACATGTGGTCCGGCGCCGTCCGGCCGGATCGCAGGTATGATCACCGAGCTGTTCCGGATCGTAGGTCTGCCCGACTGCGCCTTCGGACGACATGGCGATGGGGTGTGGGGTAACGGCAACCCGCAGGCCTTTGGAGCCTTGAGCTCCTGGTTCGAATCCAGGCACCCCAGCTCATGCCACCGGTCAGCATTGTGAAGGCCCCGCCGATGCCGCGTTGATGTCTGGTTAGCATGACCGCGAGACTGTCGCCGCACCGACGGGAGCCCTTCCGTGTCCCAGCAGCCCCCTCCCCGTACCGTCGTCGTGCTCGCCGCTGGTGCGGGTAAGCGGATGAAGTCCGGGCTACCGAAGGTGCTGCATCCGCTGCTTGGCCGCACCCTCGTCGGCCATGTGCTCAGCGCCGCCGCACCGCTCGCCGCCGACCGCACGGTGGTGGTGGTCGGCCACGGTGCCGAGCAGGTCCGGACCCATCTGGCGGAGATCACCCCGCAGGCCCTCCCGGTGCTCCAGGCCGAGCAGCTCGGCACCGGGCACGCGGTGCGGATCGCGTTGGCCGCCGTCCCGGAGAGCAGCGGCACCGTGGTGGTTCTCAACGGGGACGTGCCGCTGCTGCGGCCGGAGACCCTCGGCGGGCTGGTCGAGGCGCACGAGCGGGCGGGTGCCGCCGCGACGGTTCTGGCCGCGGAGGTACCCGATCCGACCGGGCTCGGCCGGGTCGTCCGGGACGCCGACGGTCAGCTCCAGCAGATCGTGGAGCAGCGCGACACGACCCCCGCCCAGCGGGAGATTCGGGAGATCAACGCCGGCATCTACGCGTTCGACGCGGACCGGCTACGGGGTGCGCTCGGCAAGCTGTCGACCGACAACGCCCAGGGCGAGGAGTACCTGACCGACGTCTTCAGCCTGCTGCGGTCGGCGGGCGAGCCGGTGGCGGTGCACGTGGCCTCGGATCACATCGAGACGTTGGGCTGCAACGACCGGGTGGAGTTGGCCGGGCTGCGGCGACTGCTGCGCGACCGGGTCAACGAGGCCTGGATGCGCAGCGGGGTCAGCCTGCTTGACCCGGCGACCACCTGGATCGACGTGACCGTGGCGCTGGATCGGGACGCGGTGGTCGATCAGAATACGCAGCTTCGGGGCGCCACCGTGATCGGTGCCGGTGCACAGGTCGGCCCGGACGTCACGCTGGTGGACACCCTGGTCGGGCCCGACGCCACCGTGGTCCGCAGCCACGCGGTCGGAGCGGAGGTCGGCCCGGCGGCCAGCGTCGGCCCGTACGCGTACCTGCGGCCGGCGGCACGGCTGGCGGAGAAGTCGAAGGTGGGCACCTTCGTCGAGGTGAAGAACTCCGAGGTCGGAGTGGGGTCGAAGGTCCCGCACCTGACCTACGTCGGGGACGCCACGATCGGCGAGCAGAGCAATATCGGCGCGGCGACCGTGTTCGTGAACTACGACGGGGTACGCAAGCACCGTACGGTCATCGGTGACCATGCCCGTACCGGCGCGGACAACATGTTCGTGGCGCCGGTCGAGGTCGGCGACGGGGCGTACACGGCGGCCGGTTCGGTGATCGATCAGGACGTGCCGGCCGGGGCGATGGGGGTGGCTCGGTCGCGGCAGCGCAACATCGAGGGCTGGGTGCTCAAGCGGCGGGCCGGAACCGCCGCCGCGGCGGCCGCCGAGCGGGCCGGGCGGGCCGGCGGTCCGGGGGTGTCCTCCGGGGCAACGGCAAGTGAAGGTGAGGCAATGCACGCGGGGGCCAAGCCGGCGGCTGGGGCGCACGGCACCGGGAATACTGCAACCGACTAGCCCCGGCCCACCACCGCGCCGGGCACCACCAACCAACAGGAGCAGACGGGCCATGGGCAGCATCGTCGCCGAAAATCGCAAGAGCCTGATGCTCTTCTCCGGACGTGGCTTTCCGGAGTTAGCCAAGGAGATCGGTGAGGTGCTCGGGGTCGCCCCGACACCGGCCGACGCCTACGATTTCGCCAACGGTGAGATCTTCGTCCGCTACAAGGAATCGGTGCGCGGTTCGGACGCCTTCGTGGTGCAGTCCGTCACGCACGGGGTCAACACCTGGGTCATGGAGACCCTGATCATGATCGACGCGTTGAAGCGTGGGTCGGCCAAGCGGATCACCGTGGTCCTGCCCTTCTACCCGTACTCGCGGCAGGACAAGAAGCACCGGGGCCGGGAGCCGATCTCGGGCCGGCTGATCGCGGACCTGTTGAAGACCGCCGGCGCGAACCGGATCCTCACCGTGGATCTGCACACCGCCCAGATCCAGGGCTTCTTCGACGGCCCGGTGGACCACCTCTTCGCGATGGACGTGCTCGCCGAGGAGGTGGAGCGGCGGTACGCCGGGCGTCCCATGACGGTCGTCGCCCCGGATTCGGGTCGGGTCCGGGTCGCCGAGCGGTGGACCGACCGGCTGGGCGGTTGCCCGCTGGCGTTCATCCACAAGACCCGGGATCCGTCGAAGCCGAACCAGGTGGTGGCGAACCGGGTCGTCGGTGAGGTCGAGGGCCGGGTCTGCCTGATCGTCGATGACATGATCGACACGGGTGGCACGATCACCAAGGCTGCGGAGATCCTCAAGGAGTTGGGTGCGGCCGAGATCGTCGTCGCCTCCACCCACGCGCTCTTCTCGGATCCGGCGACCGAGCGGCTGAAGAACAGCCCGATCAGCGAGGTGCTGGTGACGAACACGTTGCCGCTGCCGCCGGAGAAGCAGCTCGACAAGGTCACCGTCCTGTCGATCGCACCGCTGCTGGCCCGGGCGATCCGGGAGGTCTTCGACGACGGCTCGGTGACCACCCTCTTCGGTGGCCTGAGCTGAGTTGCCCTGTCGGAGCCCGGTCCGGGGTGGTCACCGCCGCTGGACCGGGTTTCTCCGGCAGTCTCGGTGCCGGCTTCGGCCTCCGCGCGCTGTCGGGGTGCTCTGGCGGGTCGGGTGGGTCGAGGCCCCCGCCGGCCCTGACCCGACTGGTGCGGACGATCGAATCGCGGGGTGCCGCCGGAGTGGGCGGACAACCTTCGGGTAGACTGGTGCGGTTGCCACGGCGAGGGTGCCCTGCGGGCCGCTGACCAGGACCGCACGGAAGCGCCGTCATCGACGCGGCGCTCCGAGGCGGTCGGTCATGACGCAGGAGCCCCAGCGAGCCCCTCACCCGGCACCGAGACGACCATCGCCGCTGCGAAGCATCAGGAGTTTCCCCGTGTCCGAGGTAAAGATCAGCGCCGAGCCCCGTACCGAGTTCGGCAAGGGTGGTGCCCGCCGTACCCGCCGGGCCGGCAAGGTGCCTGCCGTGCTGTACGGCCACGGCGAGAAGCCCAAGCACATCGCGTTGCCGGCCCGTGAGTTCGCCACGGCGATCCGGCGCGGTGGTGCCAACCAGCTCTTCACGATCGACATCAGCGACGGCACGCAGGTGCTGGCGCTGCCGAAGGCGATCCAGCGGGATCCGATCAAGGACACCTTCGAGCACGTGGACCTGCTGCTTGTCCGCCGCGGCGAGCAGGTCACGGTTGAGGTCCCGGTGCAGTTGGTCGGGGAGGCTGCGAAGGGCACGCTGATCGTGCACGACCACGACAGCCTCTCGGTGACCGCTGACGCCACCAAGGTGCCGGACCACCTCGACGCCACCATTGAGGGCCTGGAGGCGGGCACGCAGGTGGCCGCCGCCGACGTGCAGCTGCCGGCCGGAGTCGAGCTGGCCACCGACCCGGAGCTGCCGGTCGCCGCGGTGACCGCCGCCCCGACCGAGGAGCAGCTCGAGGCCACGCTGCCGGAGGTGGAGGAGGCCGCTGCCGAGGCCGAGGCCGAGGTCGGCGAGGTCACCGAGGGCTCGGAGGGCGCCGAGGCCGGTGCTCCGGTCGCCGAGCAGGAGGCGGGTGCCGAGGCGAAGGCCGAGGCCTGATCGTTCGCTGCGCAGGTGCCAGGCGTCCCCGCTCGTCGGGGGCGCCTGTTGGCGTATCGGTGGGCGGTACCGTTGCGAGCGGAAGGGGTGGACGGTGGTGGAGGAGACAGGGCCGTGGCTGGTCGTCGGTCTGGGTAACCCCGGTCGGCAGTACGCCGGGAACCGGCACAACGTCGGCTTCCTCGTGGCCGACCTGCTGGCCGGGCGGCTGGCGGCCCGCTTCAGTCGACACAAGCGGGCGATGGCGGAGGTCGCCGAGGGACGGTTGGGTCTCGGCGGACCGCGGCTGGTGCTGGTGAAGCCGCTGACGTACATGAACCTCTCCGGCGCGGCGGCAGTCGGCCTGGCGCAGTTCTACAAGGTGCCGCCGGCGCGGGTGGTGGCCATCCATGACGAGCTGGACATCCCCTATGGCCAGGTTCGGGTGAAGTGTGGTGGCGGCGAGGGCGGCCACAACGGCCTGCGGTCGATGACGAAGTCCCTGGGGACGAAGGAGTACGCCCGGGTGCGGTTCGGGGTCGGCCGGCCACCGGCGCGGCGGGACCCGGCGGATTTCGTACTGTCGGATTTCGGTACCGTCGAGCGTAAGGAGCTGGATTTCCTGGTGGATCGGGCGGCAGATGTCGTGGAGTCGGTTCTCCAACGCGGGGTGGAACCGACCCAGAACCTCTATCACGGTGCCTGAGGGCCGGTTCGGTGGTGGTCTCCGCTCCTTCAGGCGGGTGGCGCGGCGACGGGAGTACGGGAATGAGTAGTCCTCCGATGATCGATGGGGCGTTCGCCCGTTGGTTGGCGGTCCGGGCCGGGCAGGCGTTGGTCAGCCTGCGCGACGAGGTGGGCTTCGGTGACCCGGGTGCCCTGAAGGCCGCGGGGGACAAGGTCTCGCACGACCTGCTCCGTACTGAACTGGCGAACTGGCGTCCGCAGGATGCGGTCCTGTCGGAGGAGGACGAGGGCTCCCGGCTGGCCTGGGCGGCGGAGGCGGGTGCTGCGACGGCACCCCGGCTGAGCAGCGACCGAGTGTGGATCATCGATCCCCTGGACGGGACCCGGGAGTTCGCCGAGGCGGGCCGGGCGGACTGGGCGGTGCATGTGGCGCTCTGGGCGCGGAACGCCCCGACGCCGCACGGACTGGTGGCGGGCGCGGTCGGGTTGCCGGCCCAGGACCGGGTGCTGGGAACGGACTACCCGCCGGGGTACCCGCCACTGCCGACGGCGACCGCCGCGGGCGAGCCGACGATCCGGTTGGCCGCCAGTCGCAGCCGCCCCCCGGTCTTCCTCACCGACCTGGCTGCCGAGGTGGGCGCCGAGCTGGTGCCGATGGGGTCGGCCGGTGCGAAGATCGCGGCGGTGATCACCGGTGAGGTGGACGCGTACATCCATGCGGGCGGGCAGTACGAGTGGGATTCGGCGGCGCCGGTGGCGGTGGCGACCGCCGCCGGGCTGCATGCTTCCCGAATCGACGGCTCCGCGCTGAAGTACAACGAAGCCAACCCGCGCCTGCCGGACCTGTTGGTCTGTCGCAAGGATCTCGCCAGCGGGCTGCTCACGGCGTTGCAGCGCCATTGCGGGTAGCCTGAGCGCTACTTCTGGCAAAGCCGACCGGAAAGGTCTGGAAATGAGTGCGGGAATCGAGTCGGTGTCATGACCACGACGGCCGCATACCAGGTGTCCCACCTCGACGCGCTGGAGGCGGAGAGCATCTTCGTGCTGCGCGAGGTGGTCGCGGAGATGGAACGACCGGTGCTGCTCTTCTCCGGCGGCAAAGACTCAATTGTCATGCTGTGGCTGGCGCAGAAGGCGTTCGCCCCGGCGAACATTCCGTTCCCGGTGCTGCACGTCGACACCGGGCACAACTTCCCCGAGGTGCTGGCGTACCGGGACCAGCGGGTCGCCGAGCTGGGCCTGCAGCTGGTGGTGGCGAGCGTGCCGGAGGCCCTGGCCAGCGGGCTGGTGCGGGAGAGCGCGGACGGCATGCGCAACCGGATCCAGACCCCGGTGCTCCTGGCCGCCGTCGAGCAGCACCGCTTCGACGCGCTCTTCGGTGGCGCCCGTCGGGATGAGGAGAAGGCGCGGGCCAAGGAGCGGGTGTTCAGCTTCCGGGACGAGTTCGGCCAGTGGGATCCGAAGAACCAGCGTCCGGAGCTCTGGTCGCTCTACAATGGCCGGCACCAGCCGGGTGAGTCGATCCGGGCGTTTCCGCTGTCCAACTGGACCGAGCTGGATGTCTGGCACTACATCGCCCGGGAACGGATCGAGGCGCCCTCGATCTACTACGCGCACGAGCGCGAGGTGATCGAGCGCGACGGGATGCTGTACGCGGTGAACGAGTTCATCCGCCCCCGCGCCGGTGAGGAGCGGTTCAAGGCCCGGGTGCGCTATCGGACGGTGGGCGACGCCTCCTGCACGGCGGCGGTCCGCTCGGACGCCGACACGGTGGCGAAGGTCATCGAGGAGGTGGCGGCCACCCGGATCACCGAGCGGGGCGCGACCCGCGGTGACGACCGGGTCAGCGAGGCCGCGATGGAGGACCGCAAGCGGGAGGGCTACTTCTGATGACCACCGAGACGACCGCCGAGGTCGGTGCCGAAGCGGCGTCCGCCCGCCCGATGGACCTGCTGCGGTTTGCTACCGCCGGCAGCGTGGATGACGGCAAGTCGACCCTGATCGGCCGTCTGCTCTATGACACCCGATCCCTCTTCGCCGATCAGCTCGCCGCGGTGGAGGCGGTCAGCGCGGCCCGCGGCGACGAGTACACCAATCTCGCGCTGCTCACCGACGGTCTGCGGGCCGAGCGGGAGCAGGGCATCACGATCGACGTGGCGTATCGCTACTTCGCCACCCCCCGGCGGAAGTTCATCATCGCCGACACTCCGGGGCACATCCAGTACACCCGGAACATGGTCACCGGTGCCTCCACCGCCGACCTCGCGCTGATCCTGGTCGACGCCCGGAAGGGGCTGGTGGAGCAGTCCCGTCGGCACGCCTTCCTCTGCTCCCTGCTGCGGGTGCCGCACCTGGTCCTCTGCGTCAACAAGATGGACCTGGTGGACTGGTCGCACGAGGTCTACGAGAAGATCGCCGACGAGTTCACCGCGTTCGCGGCGAAGCTCGACGTACCCGACCTGACGGTGGTGCCGGTCTCCGCGCTGCACGGCGACAACATCGTCTCCCGGTCGGAGAAGATGCCCTGGTACGAGGGGCCGTCCCTGCTGCACCACCTGGAACGGGTGCACATCGCCAGCGATCGCAACCTGGTCGACGTGCGCTTCCCGGTGCAGTACGTGATCCGCCCACAATCCACCACCGTCACCGACTACCGCGGGTACGCGGGGCAGGTCGCCTCCGGCGTACTCAAGCCCGATGACGAGGTGATGGTGTTGCCGAGCGGCTTCACCAGCCGGATCGCCGCGGTAGAGACCGCCGACGGGCCGGTTCCGGAGGCGTTTCCGCCGATGTCGGTGACCGTACGGTTGACCGACGAGATCGACATTTCCCGGGGCGACATGATCTGTCGCCCGAACAACGCCCCGGCCGTCGCCCAGGACATCGAGGCGATGGTCTGCTGGATGGACGAGACCCGACCGTTGCAGCTCGGTGGCAGGTACGTGATCAAGCACACCACCCGGTCGGCGCGGGCCATTGTCCGCGGGCTGCACTACCGGTTGGACATCAACTCACTGCACCGGGACGAGTCGGCGGGGGAGTTGAAGCTCAACGAGATCGGCCGGGTCCGGTTCCGGACGATGGTCCCGCTGCTCGTTGACGAGTACCGCCGGAACCGTACCACCGGTGGGTTTGTTGTTATCGATGAGACGACGAACCGGACGGTTGGCGCCGGCATGATCGTCGAGGCGGGCTGACCCACCCGGTCGCGCGAGCGCTCCTGGTCCGCCGCTGATCGAGGTTGGCCGCGGGCCGGCGACGGCGTGCCGCCGGCACCGTGCTGGCTATCCCCGTTTCGGCAGGTGGTCGCGGTAGAAGGCCCAGGCGTCGCGGATGATGTCGTGCAGGGCGGGCTTGGCGGGCGTCCAGCCCAACTCGGTGCGGGCCAGGTCGGCGGTGGCCACCAACTCGGCGGGGTCGCCGACGCGGCGTGGGGCGACCACCACCGGAACCGGACGGCCGGTGACCTCACGGACCACCTCGACGACCTGACGGTTGGTGAACCCGCTGCCATTGCCGAGGTTGTAGATCCGGTGCTGTCCGCCGACCGCGGCGTCGAGCGCGAGTAGGTGGGCGCGGGCGAGGTCGGTGACGTGGATGTAGTCGCGGACGCAGGTGCCGTCAACGGTCGGGTAGTCGTCGCCGAAGAGTTGGAGCTTCTCCCGGCGGCCGGCGGCGATGTCGAATGCGATGGGGATGAGGTGCGTCTCCGGGTCGTGCCGTTCCCCGAGGGGCACCGGGGCCCCTAGGTGAGCGCCGGCGACGTTGAAGTAGCGCAGCGAGACGGCAGCCAACCCGCTTCCGGCCGCCGCCGAGGTGAGTGCCATGTCGACGGTGAGCTTGGTGGCCCCGTACGTGTTGGTCGGGGCGGTGATCGCCGACTCCGAGATGGGTAGCTCGACCGGGTTGCCGTACACGGCGGCGGTGGAGGAGAAGACGACCTTCGGCACCCCGGCGACGCGTACGGCGTCGAGCAGGGCGAGGGAGCCGATGACGTTGGTGTGCCAGTACAGCTCTGGCCTGACCATTGACTCACCGGCGGCGATCAGGGCGGCGAAGTGCAGCACCCCGTCGAAGCCCGCCTGTCGGGTTACCACCTGCGCCACGTCGTCCAGGGGGGCGACGACGTGGGTGGCGTCGGGTGCCACGGCGATGCGGTGTCCGGTCCGTAGGTCGTCCAGGACGACAACCTCGTGGCCGGCGTCGAGCAGCATCCGGGTCACCACGCTGCCGATGAAGCCAGCGCCGCCGGTGACGAGCAGTTTCACGTCGATCTCCTCCTGGCGGGGCCGCCCTGCAGCGACCCTCGGTGGTCACCCTACGGCGGCTTGCTGTGCCGGCGCTGCGAGTCACCCGGCGGGGCGGGACGCCGTCCGCGGCGAGGAAGAAGTGGCGCAGTGCTGTCCCGCCACTGCGGTGAGTGTCTACCATCCATCTCATGCGGGAAGCGGGTCGTCCCGGGCTCCGGCGCCGTGCGCGGGGGCGACCCCGCCGCGAACCCGGCCCGCTGGCCGGCGCGATAGCCCGGGTCGTGGTCCGCACCGCTACCGCCGCCACCCGGCTGGTGACCGGTCTGCTCGGCACCAGCCCGGTGGCCGGCCGGGAACGGATCAGCGAGGACGAGCTGCGCGACCTGGTCGCCGCGGCGACCGTGCTGGGGCCGGTGGAACGGCGGATCATCGACGAGGTCCTCGTCGCCGGTGCGAGCCTGGTACGCGAGGTGATGATGCCGCGCACCGAGGTGGTCTTCCTCTCCACCGCGCTGACCACCGCCCAGGCGGAGCGCCTCGTCCGGGCTGAGCCGCACACCCGCTACCCGGTGGTCGACGGGACCCACGACGACGTGGTCGGCTTCGTGCACCTGCACGACGTGCTGCTCCGTACCGACGAAGACCCGCGGGTCACGGTCGGCGAGCTGGCCCGGGAGGTCAAGCGCCTGCCCGGCAGTAAACGGGTGCTTCCGGCCCTGAGCGAGATGCGCCGGGAGGGGCATCACCTGGCGGTGGTCGTCGACGAGTACGGGGGGACCGCCGGCATCGTCACCTGTGAGGATCTGATTGAGGAACTGGTCGGCGAGGTGCACGACGGGTACGACACGCCGCCGGAGCCGACCAACGCCGGCCTGCCCACCACGGTTGACGGTCGGCTGAACCTGGCCGACTTCGCCGAGCGGACCGGGGTGAACCTGCCGTACGGGCCGTACGAGACGGTTGGTGGCTATGTCATGGCCGCGCTGGGCCGGCTGCCGGTGGCCGGCGACGAGGTGTCGGTGACCGTTGCCCCGGCCGCCCCGGTGGAGCCGGTGCGGGAGGCAGCCGGGGGCTGGCGGCTGCGGGTGCTGGCGCTGGAGGGGCGTCGGGTCGCCCGGGTGACGGTTGCCGCCGCTCGGCCCGCCGAGTCGCGACGGGGGACGGGGCTCCCCACCCAGTCTGGACGCGGTCGACCCGCCGGCCCGTCCTGACGGGTGCCCTGGGTTGCTGACAGAATTGCCAGCATGTCCAACGTACCTGTTCGACCGCGCGTGTTCTCTGGCATTCAGCCGACCGCCGACTCATTCCATCTCGGCAACTACCTGGGCGCGGTTCAGCACTGGGTGGCGTTGCAGGAGACGCACGACGCCACCTACTGCGTGGTTGATCTGCATGCGATCACCGCCGGGCACGACCCCCAGGTGTTGGCGCAGCGGTCCCGGGTAGCCGCCGCACAGCTTCTCGCGGTGGGGCTGGACCCAGAGCGCTGCACCCTCTTCGTGCAGTCCCAGGTGCCCGAGCACGCGCAGCTGGCCTGGGTGTTGGGGTGCATCACCGGGTTCGGTGAGGCGGGCCGGATGACCCAGTTCAAGGACAAGTCGCAGAAGCAGGGCAACGAGCGGGCCAGCGTCGGCCTGTTCACGTACCCGGTCCTACAGGCGGCCGACATCCTCCTCTACCAGGCGGACGCGGTGCCGGTCGGCGAGGACCAGCGGCAGCACCTGGAGCTCAGCCGCGATCTGGCGCAGCGGTTCAACACGCGGTTCGGGTCCACCTTCACGGTACCGGCGGCGCACATCGTCAAGGACACGGCGAAGATCACGGACTTGCAGGACCCGACGGCGAAGATGTCGAAGTCGTCCTCCTCACCGGCGGGCATCGTCCTGTTCCTGGAGGAGGCGGCCCGATCGGTCAAGAAGATCCGTTCGGCGGTCACCGACACCGGCCGCGAGATCGTTTTTGACGTCCAGCAGAAGCCGGGTGTCTCCAACCTGCTGACGATCTACTCGGCGCTCTCCGGCCGGAGCATTGACGATCTGGTCGGCGCCTACGCGGGCAAGGGCTACGGTGATCTGAAGAAGGACCTCGGCGAGGTGGTGCGCGAGTTCGTGACGCCGATCCAGGAACGCACCCGCGGCTACCTGGACGACCCGGCCCAGCTCGACAAGCTGCTCGCGACTGGGGCGCAGAAGGCGCGGGCGGTGGCGGCGCCGACGCTAGAGGCGGTGTACGAGCGGGTGGGTTTCTTCCCGCCGGTGCGCGCCGAGTAGGCAGCGACGCGACGTGTGCGGGTGAGCGGGATGGAACCGGTGGCCAAAGGGGTGGCACGAGGCGTGGACCTGCGGGACGGGTCGTCGGCAGCCGGCGGCACAATCCAGATCGGCATCGCTGTGGACATCCCCGAGCCCTGGGGGAGTGTGCTGACCCAGCGGCGGATGGCGGCGGGGGACCAACAGGCCGTCCCGGCGCACGTCACGCTGCTCGGGCCGACCGAGATCCCAGGTGCTGCCCTGCCGGCCGTCGAACGGCACCTGACCGCGGTCGCCGCCGCGCACCTCCCGTTCACCCTGCACCTGCGCGGGACCGGGACGTTCCGGCCGGTCACCCAGGTGGTCTTCGTAACAGTGGCGACCGGGATCAGCGAGTGCGAACTGCTCGCCGCGGCGATCCGGGCGGCTCCGGAGCTGCACCGGGAAACCCGTTTTCCGTACCATCCGCACGTCACGGTGGCGCAGGACGTCTCACCCGAGGCGCTGGACCAGGCGTACGAGGACCTGGCCGACTTCTCGGCGATGTTCGGGGTGGAGGCGTTCACGCTCTTCTCCCATAGTGGCCAGACGCGGTGGCAGCCCCGGCGGGACTTTCGGCTCGGCGGCTGAGCCGGTGCCCCGCCCCCGACGGCGCAATCCGTGTCCCGCCCCCGGGGGGTCCGCGTCGGTCCGGTCTTACCGCGGGGGATGCGGGCGCGTCGGTGACCAGTCGGCGAGGATGGCGGGGTGAACGTGTTCCGCCGTCTCCAGGCGGGTGTCCACGGGCGGGTCACCACCGCGCGGCGCCGCTATTCGGCCTTCGACCACGGGTTGCGCGCGGCCCTGCTCTACAACCGTCGGTTCGGCAGCCGGCTCGCCGCCGCGATCGCGTACTACGGCTTCTTTGCGGTCTTCGCGCTCGCCCTCGTCGCCTACTCCGTCTTCGGGGCGATCCTGGAGGGCAACGCCGAGGTCAATGCCGCCGCGGCTGGATTCCTCCGGGAGAACCTGCCTTTCCTCGACCCGGTGCAGGTCGCGGAGAGTAGCGGGGCTGTCGGTGTGGTCGGTCTGACCATCCTGGTCTTCACCGGGGTCGGCTGGGTGGAGGCGATCCGTTCCTCCCAGCGGCTGCTGTACGGCCTCGACCAACAACCCGGCAACTTTGTCGTTCGCCGGCTGGTCGACCTGGGCGTGCTGCTGGTGGTGTTCGTGCTGCTCGGCATCTCGGTAGCGGCGGTGGACACGCTGGAGTCGCTGCTGCGGTGGTTGTTGGGCAGTGCCGGCTCGGCCGGGCTTACCACGATCAGCGCGGTGCTCAGCATCTTCGTGAACGCGGTGCTGGCGACCTTGTTGCTGGCGGCGGTGCCTCGGCTGCGGCCCAGCCGAGTCCGGCTGCGCCCGGCGGTGCTGCTGGTGGCGGTGGGTATCACCCTGCTCAACACCATCGGGCGGTACTACGTGGTGCGGACCGAGCGAAACCCGGCGTACACGGTGGTGGCGGGCGCGGTGGGGCTGCTGCTCTACCTCTATCTGCTCAACCAGCTCGTGCTCTTCGGCGCGGCGTTGGTGGCCACCGACACCCGGGGACAGGTGGTGGATCTCGCGGCGGAGCGGGTCGAGGTCGATCAGGAGGAGGGCTCCCCGCCCCCCGGGCAGCCGGATGCGAACCGGCCGACGGCACCCGAACAAGGGACGGAGCGTCGAACCGGGGATCCGCCCACCGCCGGGGAACGATGATTGACGGGTGGGCGCTCTCGTGACACTCGATCTGCCGGACGACTCGCCGATGCTCGACCTGCCGTGGATTATCACCTTCGGGCCGCTTGGCGACGCCGACGAGTGGGAGCCGGTGGTCTGCGGCCCGTACGAGCGAGCGCCCGCGTTGGCGCTGGCCGAGGTGATGGTGGCGGAGGAGGCGCTGATGGCGGTGGTCGAGCCGCTGCTGCCGGCGGTGTCGGCGGAGCAGATCCGCGATGAGATCACCGCAGCCCGGGCCGCCGCCGAGGAGGAGGTGGCGGCGCAGGCGGACAGCGCCGAGCTCTACGGCAGCTTCGAGGACACCTTCGACGAGGAGCTGGCGGCGGCGGAGCGGGAGCCGGACGCCCAGCCGTCGATGCCGCCGAGCGAGGCCGCGATCCGGGCGGGCTTTGCCCGGATCGCGGCGAAGTTGCCCGGCATCGAGCGTTGACCCGCGCCGGCCGGCTGCCCAGCCGCCCGGCGGCCCGGGGCACGCCGAACGACCAGGTTGACTGGGGCTTACCCGGTCAGCGCCGTTCGAACCAGGCAGCCGCGTCGACCGAAATCAGGTAGCCGGTGCCCTCCCGGGTGAGCGGGGCGCTGGCGACGAGCGGGTCGCCGTACCCGGTGCTGACGGCGGGTGCGTCGCTGATGTTGACCACACAGGTGAGCGCCGTACCGCCGGCGGTACGGGTGAAGGCGAGGACGCCCGGCCGGGTCTCCTCCCAGACGATCTGGGCCGCGGCGGTGGAGAGCGCCGGGTGCGCTCGGCGGATCCGTAGCGCGGTGCGATACAGCTCGAGCGTGGACTCGGGGGCGCCGATCTGGGCAGCTACCGACAGGTCACGCCAGGTCGCCGGGGCGGGCAGCCAGCTCGGCGCGCTGCCGTCGGGGCTGAAGCCGTACGGGGCCAGCTCGCCGCTCCATGGGATCGGTACCCGGCAGCCGTCCCGGCTCTGGCCGGTCCGCAGGTACTGCGGGTCCTGCCGCAGGTCGTCGGGGAGGTCGAGGACCTCGGGCAGGCCCAGCTCCTCACCCTGGTAGAGGTAGGCGCAGCCGGGCAGCGCGAACATCAGCAGGGCTGCGGCGCGGGCGCGGCGCAACCCGGCCGGCCCATCCCCGTACCGGGTGACGTGTCGTTGCTTGTCATGGTTTGACAGCACCCAGGTGGTGGGCGCGTTGATGACCGCTGACTCGGCGAGCGCGGTGTCGATGACCTTGCGGAAGGAGTCGGCCGACCAGTGGGCGTCGAGGAAGTCGAAGCTGAACGCCTGGTGCAGCTCGTCTGGACCGATGTAGCGGGCGAGCCGTTGCGGGGTCTCCGCCCACGCCTCGGCCACCGCCATCCGGCCGCCGGGGTAGCTGTCCAGGATCGGCCGCCAGGCGCGGTAGATGTCGTGTACCTCGTCCTGGTCGAAGTAGGGCAGTCGGCTCTTGCCGAGCAGTTCGACCTGTCGTTGGCCGGTCTGTCGGCCGAAGCCGACATCCGGCAGGCCCTCCGCTTTGATCATTCCGTGGGCCACGTCGATCCGGAAGCCGTCGACGCCGCGGTCCAACCAGAACCGGAGCACGTCCTCAAACTCGGCGCGGACCTTGGGGTTGCGCCAGTTCAGGTCCGGCTGCGCCGAGTCGAAGAGGTGCAGGTACCACTGCCCGTCGGGCAGTCGGGTCCAGGCTGGCCCGCCGAAGATGCTCTCCCAGTCGTTCGGCGGCAGCTCGCCTGCGGCTCCGCGCCCCGCGGTGAAGTGGTAGCGGGCCCGTTCGGGGGAGCCGGGGGCCGCAGCGAGGGCGGCCTGGAACCAGGGGTGGGCACTCGACGTGTGATTGGGCACCAGGTCGACGATGATCCGCAGGCCCAGCGCGTGCGCGTCAACGATGACTTCGTCGAACTCGGTGAGGGTGCCGAACATCGGGTCGACATCGCGGTAGTCAGCGACGTCGTAGCCGCCATCAATCATGGGCGAGGGGTAGAAGGGGGTCAACCAGAGCGCCTCCACCCCGAGGTCCCGCAGGTATGGCAGGCGTTGCCGCAGGCCCGCCAGGTCGCCGATGCCGTCGCCATTCGCGTCGGCGAAGCTGCGGAGGTAGACCTGATAGATGGCGGCGGAGCGCCACCAGTCATCGTCGGAGGTCGGCGGCGTGGGGTTGCGGACGGTCATGAGGGGTTCCCCGATCTCGCGCGGTACGGCGGTCTCCGGCGCGGGCAGGGGTGGTGGCGCCGGTTGCTGTGCAGAATGCCGGCAGGGTGTTGCAAGAGTCAAGCAGACCTTGCGCAAGTTGGCCCTCGGGTCACTTCCTGATGGGAACCCGACGGGTGGACGGTGGGGTGTTAGACCGAGACCGCCAGGGGGGACGGGGTGGGGGCACCCGGGTCAACGCTTGGCGTCCGGGCGACCGCGGTCGAGCCGCGTACCACCAGCTCCGGCCGGAACAGGTACTCCGAGTGTGGGGCGGCATGCCCGTTGATCTCGTCCACCAGGGCCTGGACGGCGGCAACCGCCATCGCCGCGACCGGTTGACGCATGGTGGTCAGGGGCGGGTCGGTGAAGGCCATCAGCGGGGAGTCGTCGTAACCGACGACGGAGATGTCGCGGGGCACGGCGAGCCCGCGCTGTCGGGCGGCTCGGATGGCACCCAGCGCCATGGGGTCGGAGCCGCAGATCAGGCCGGTGACGCCGCGATCCAGCAGCCGGGTGGCGGCGGCCTCACCCCCCTCGACGCCGAAGAGGGAGAGCTCGGTCAGCTCGGTGAGCTCAGCCTCGGAGACATCGGTGCAGCGCCGCATGGCGGCTGTGTAGCCGGCGACCTTGCGCTGCACCGGGACGAACCGGTTCGGTCCGGTGATCAGGCCGATCCGGCGGTGCCCCAGCGCGACCAGGTGGGTGACGGCCAGCTCGGCGGCCTCCCGGTCGTCACAGGAGATGAAGGGCGCGGGGAGGTTCGGCGCGTAGCCGTTGACCATGACAACCGGCAGTGGTCGGGCGATCAGTGCGCGGTACCGCTCGTGGTCGGCGGCGGTGTCAGCGTGCAGGCCGGAGACGAAGACGATGCCGGAGACCTGCCGGTCGAGCAGCATTTCGACGTATTCGTCCTCCCGGATTCCGCCGGGGGTCTGGGTGCACAGCACGGGGGTGAAGCCGGTCGGGGCCAGCGCCGACTCGATGATCTGCGCGAAGGCGGGAAAGATCGGGTTATCGAGCTCCGGGACGACCAGACCCACCAGTCCGGCGCAGCGCTTGCGTAGCCGGGCCGGACGTTCGTAGCCGAGCACGTCGAGGGCGGTCAGGACGGCCTGTCGGGTCTCGGGCGCCACCCCGGGCCGGTCGTTGAGCACCCGCGACACGGTGGC
This sequence comes from Salinispora cortesiana, assembly GCF_000484695.1. GTDB lineage: Bacteria > Actinomycetota > Actinomycetes > Mycobacteriales > Micromonosporaceae > Micromonospora > Micromonospora cortesiana. Next base: position 124,167 of record NZ_AXVR01000003.1, read on the forward strand.
CTCACTGACCTCTGCCTGCTGGGCGATGTCGGACAGTCGAGCGCGCATGGCGGCACTGTAGCTCACCGAATGGTTCTTGCGCTCACGGGCAAATGTTTGCAGTCGTGGCTCCGGGGCTGTTGGCCCGAGCTGAGGACGGCTTTCGATTGGGTGCGGGCCCCGGGGCGGTCTGCATCGAGCTGCGTCAACACAGCGGGGGTGTGGGCCGTGGGAGTGCGGGGGTGATGGTCGGTCGGTGCCAGGGCCTGCCGTTTTGTCTTGGAAGCCCGACATAAGGGAGGGTCTGGATGACAAGATGGCCCCGGTTGTTGCAAGACTGTTCGCAAAGGGTTTCTAACTTAGAAAACTCTTGCTAGTGTCCCGCCGACACCGGCAGGCAATCTAGGAGCGAACATGCGTCGCACAGCCAAGGGAGTCGCCGTACTCGCCTCCGCCGCCCTTGCTCTGACCCTCGTCGCCTGTGGCGGGGACGAGCAGAGCGCGGGGGAAGAGTCAACGACCGACCCCGCAGCCATGAAGGCCGAGCTGACCTGGTGGGACACCTCGGACCCGAAGAACGAGGGTCCGGTCTTCCAGGAGCTGATCGCCAAGTTCAACCAGACCTATCCGAACGTGAAGATCAACTATCAGTCGGTCCCGTTCGGTGAGGCGCAGAACCAGTTCAAGACGGCCGCGCAGGCCGAGACCGGCGCACCGGACATCCTGCGGGCGGAGGTGGCCTGGGTTCCGGAGTTCGCCTCGCTGGGCTACCTCTACGCGCTGGACGGCTCCGAGCTGCTCGCCGACGAGTCGGACTTCCTGGCTACTCCGCTCGCCTCGAACAAGTACGACGGCAAGACCTACGGCGTCCCACAAGTGACCGACACGCTGTCGCTCATGTACAACAAGAAGCTGTTGGCCGAGGCGGGTGTCGCCGCCGCGCCGACGACCTGGGCCGAGCTGAAGACCGCCGCCCAGGCCGTCAAGGAGAAGACCGGCGCGGACGGCCTCTACCTCAATCCGGCGGGCTACTTCCTGCTGCCGTTCCTCTACGGCGAGGGCGGGGACCTGGTTGATGTCCCGGCCAAGAAGATCGTCGTCGGCTCGGACCAGAACGTCGCCGGGCTGAAGATCGCCAAGGATCTGATCGACAGCGGCGCAGCCGTTCAGCCGCCTGCCACGGACTCCTACGGAACCATGATGACCCTCTTCAAGGAAGAGAAGGTCGCCATGATCATTAATGGTCCCTGGGAGGTCAACAACGTTTCGCAGGCGCCGACCTTCGGCGGCGTGGAGAACCTCGGCATCGCCCCGGTCCCCGGCGGCTCGGCCCGGGCCGGCGGTCCGGTCGGTGGGCACAACTACACCGTCTGGTCCGGTATGCCCCAGGAGAAGGTCGAGGCCGCCGTCGCCTTCGTGGCGTTCATGAGCTCCACCGAGTCACAGGCATTCCTCGCCGAGAAGCTCGGGCTGCTGCCGACGCGTAAGTCGGCCTACGACCTCGACGCGGTGCGGAGCAATCCGATCGTGACCGCGTACCAGCCGGCCGTCGAGGCCGCGGTCGGCCGCCCCTGGATCCCCGAGGCCGGCCAGTTCTTCGAACCGCTGGACCAGATGGCCACCGAGGTCCTGATCCAGAACCGGGACCCGAAGGAGGCGCTCGACGAGGTCGCGAAGAGGTACCAGGCGGAGGTCGTCACCGCGTACGGGTTCTGATTCACCGCCGGCGGGCAGGGGCCGGCGACCACTTGTCCCTCGGTATCCGGCCGGGCCGGCGACCGCTCCGGTCGCCGGCCAGCCGGCTCACCTACTGGAGCTCAGCTGATATGCGCACCGTGACCGCCGCGCCAGCGTCCGCGCCGCCCGACCATCGCTTCGCCCGTCCGTCTCGACTTCGTCGTAGCTGGGACCGGAACTGGTACGCCTGGGCGATGGTCCTGCCGGTGGTGATCGTCCTGGCAGTCTTGATCTTCTATCCGCTCGGCCGGGGAATCTGGCTCTCCTTCACCACCCTCAACGAGGCCAACCAGGTGGCGGAGATCTGCACCAAGTCGATCAGCGGCGGCGAGGTCTGCGAGGAGAACCCCAACCGGTGGGAGTATGCGGGTCTGGACAACTACGTCCGGGTCCTCACCGGCCAGGTCGGCCGGTTCTGGGAGTGGACCGGGATCACCCTGATCTGGACCTTCGTCGGTGTCGCCTTCCACTATTGTCTCGGGCTTGGCCTCGCCATCCTGCTCAACCGCCCGATGCGCGGCCGTGGCCTCTACCGGGTGCTGCTGGTGCTGCCGTGGGCGGTGCCGGCCTTCGTCAGCGCCTTCGCCTGGAAGTTCATCTTCAACGAACGCTTTGGCCTGGCGAACTCGCTGCTCACCGCGCTCGGGGCCGACCCGCTCCCGTGGTTCTCCGAACGGTGGACATCACTGTTCACCGCGATTGTCACCAACGTCTGGCTCGGTGTGCCGTTCATGATGGTGGCGCTGCTCGGCGGGCTGCAGACCATTCCCGGTGAGCTCTACGAGGCGGCGGAGATCGACGGCGCATCGCCGTGGCAGCGGTTCCGTGCCGTCACGATGCCGGGCCTGCGCCCGACCAGCATGACCGTGATCCTGCTCGGCACCATCTGGACGTTCAACCTCTTCCCGGTCATCTTCCTGGTGACGGAGGGAGAGCCGGCCGGAGAGACCGAGATCCTGGTGACCGGCGCGTACCGGGCAGCCTTCGAGGGCATTCGCAATTATTCGCTCGCCTCCACGTACGGCGTGTTGATTCTCTCCATTCTCTTGGTCTTCTCCGTGTTCTACCGGCGGGCACTGCGTAAGCAAGGCGAGGTGTGGTGATGGGCCAATCGACCAGCTCCGGGACGGCCGCGTCAACGGCGCGGACGCCGACGGCCCCGATCAAGGCCGGGTCAACGCCGGCGGCCCCGGCGGAGCCTGCACGGCGTGCCGGCCGTAGTCGGCGCAGCCGGGCGACGTCGCTGCTGTTGCACGGGACCTTGATTGTCGCGTCGCTGGTCGCGATCGGTCCGATCGTCTGGGTGCTGCTCTCCTCGTTCAAGCCCGGGTACGCGGTGCAGAGCACCAACCTGACCCTGGTCCAGGATCCAACGCTGACCAACTACCGCTACGTGCTCTTCGACACCAGCTTTCTGCGGTGGCTGCTGAACTCGGTGATCGTGGCTGCCGGCACGATGGGGATCGGTATTTTCCTCTCGGCGACCACCGGTTACGCCGTCTCCCGGTTCAACTTCCCGGGCCGCCGGCCGTTGATGATGGTCTTCCTGGTCACCCAGATGTTTCCGGTGGCCATCCTGATCGTGCCGATCTACACCATCATGGCGCGGCTCGGGTTGATCAATACGTTGCCGTCGCTGGTGATCGCCTACCTGACCATCGCTGTTCCGTTCTGCGCCTGGATGCTCAAGGGCTACTTCGACTCCATCCCCACCTCGCTGGACGAGGCGGCGGCGCTGGATGGCTGCGGCCCGTTCGCCACCTTCTGGCGGGTGGTGCTGCCACTGGCCCGCCCGGCCATCGCGGTCACCGCCTTCTACACCTTCCTGACCGCGTGGGGGGAGGTCGCGTACGCGTCGGCCTTCATCCAGACCGACAACCAGTTCACCCTGGCGTACGGGCTTCGGCAGTTCGTGCCGCAGTACAACCCGCAGTGGGAGTACCTGACGGCGGCGGCGGTGCTGGTGACGGTCCCGGCCGGGCTGGTCTTCCTGTTCGCCCAACGGCACCTGGTCTCGGGTCTGACCGCAGGTGGTACGAAGGGCTGACGCGCCGATCGACCGAGCCCCTCTACTACGACCCGTCGTTGGTGCGGGAGGATAGGCCGCGTGGAAGCTCTACGACTCATCCTCCGCTACATCCACCTGATCGGGTTCGCGCTGCTGCTCGGTGGCGCGACGGTGCAGTACCTCAAGGGCAGGTTCCGGATCAACCCGGCCATGCTCTGGGGTGCGACGCTCGCACTGCTGACCGGAATCGGCCTCTCCGCGCCCCTGCGGGACGGGGGTGAGCCGGACCCCGCGAAGCTCGTCACCAAGCTGGCGCTCGCGCTGTTCATCTTCGTCATGGTCTTCTTCTCGCGGAAGCGGGAAGCGGTCAACCGTGGACATTTCCTCGCGATCATCGGGCTGACCCTGGTCAACGCTGCGGTAGCGGTCTTCTGGCGGTAACGTCCGACGGGGGACCTCCCCTGCGGAGGAGAATTCGTCCCACCCCGCGCTCCTTTGACCGGCATGTCGAGTGACCGAAATACCCCAGGATCACGTCGGGGTAACAGGCACTCAACAGTCACGCATGATTGTCGGCCGGGGTAGGTGCCTGGGCGTACGCTCGGCGTCCGGAACGTGGGACACCGGCGGCACAGTGCAGGCCGGTTCACAAGGGCTGCCACCGCGGATGCGCGGTGCGCAACGGAAGGAGACGTCTTGCGCTCGGTGCGTGGGATGCGGATCGCCTCGGTCTTCGCGGTGGGTGGCCTCGTGCTGGCCGCCACCGCCTGCGGTGAGGCACCCGAGGAAGACAACGCCGGCAACGGCGGCGAGAAGTTCAGTGCCTGCATGGTGACCGACGTCGGCGGGATCGACGACAAGTCCTTCAACACCTCGGCCTGGAAGGGCCTGGAGGCGGCCAAGGCCGAGAACAAGGACATCGACATCAAGTACGTCGCGTCGAAGGCCGAGGCGGATTACGAGCCGAACCTGACGCAGTACGTCAACCAGGACTGCAACTTCATCCTCGCCGTCGGTGGACTGATGGGTGACGCCACCTCCACGATCGCGGCGGCGAACCCGGACCAGCAGTTCGGCATCGTGGACACGAAGTTGCCGGAGGGCAACGTCTACCCGATGCAGTTCGACACCGCCCAGGCCGGCTTCCTCGCTGGCTACCTGGCCGCCGGCCTCAGCGAGACCGGCAAGGTGGGCACCTACGGTGGTCTGAAGATCCCGCCGGTGACGATCTTCATGGACGGCTACGCCGACGGGGTCGACCACTACAACGAGGCCAAGGGGAAGAACGTCCAGGTCCTGGGCTGGGACAAGGCCAGCCAGAACGGCTCGTTCGCCAATGACTTCGTCAAGCAGGACGAGGGCAAGAAGGTCAGCGACGCACTGGTCGCCCAGGGCGCGGACATCATCATGCCGGTCGCTGGCGGTGCTGGCCTCGGCACCACCGCGGCGGCCCAGGCCTCCGGTGGTAAGTACAACACCATCTGGGTCGACGTCGACGGCTGCGAGAGCACCTCGAACTGCCCGGCGATCATCACCACGGTGGTGAAGAACATCCCCGGCGCCGTTCAGGAGGCCGTGCTCAAGGCCGCCGCCGGCGAGAAGCTGGAGGCGGACCCGGGCTTCACCGGCACGCTGGCCAACGAGGGCGTCTCGCTCGCGCCGTACCACGAGTTCGACAGCAAGATCCCGGCTGAGCTGAAGGCCGAGGTCGACAAGCTGAAGGCGGACATCGCCGCTGGCCTGATCAAGGTTGAGTCGCAGTCCCAACCGCAGTGAGCTGATGCCGGCTCGCCGTGGTAGGGCGCTCAGCCAAGCTGCTCGGCGAGCGGCACCGCACGACGATCCGGCCGCCTTGGCGCCACGGGACCTCCCGTTGGCGCCGGGGCGGCCGATCGGCTCCACCGACGAGTGCCGTTGCCGGCGTACCGGCAACTCCCCGCACCATCGCTTCGTACCCGGGAGGTTGCGCTGAGACTCGAACTGCGCGGCATCACCAAACGCTTCGGTGATCTGGTCGCCAACGACCACATCGATCTGACAGTGGAGCCGGGGGAGATCCACGCCCTGCTCGGGGAGAACGGCGCGGGCAAGTCGACCCTGATGAACGTGCTGTACGGGCTTTACCAGCCCGACGAGGGCGAGATCCTGGTGGACGGGAAGTCGCTGCAGCTGCGCGGCCCGGCGGACGCCATCGCGGTCGGGATCGGGATGGTCCACCAGCACTTCATGCTGGTACCGGTCCTCACCGTGGCAGAGAACATCATGCTCGGGGCCGAGCAGGTCCGGGGTGGCATCGTCGGCTTCCTCGACCGTCGACGTGCCCGGCGCAAGGTCGCGGAGGTATCCGCCCGCTACCACCTCCAGGTTGACCCGGACGCGATCATCGAGGACCTTCCGGTCGGCATCCAGCAGCGGGTCGAGATCGTCAAGGCGCTGACCCGCGATGCTGACCTGCTCATCCTCGACGAGCCGACCGCGGTGCTCACGCCGCAGGAGACCGAGGAACTGCTCGCCGTCATGCGGGCGCTCAAGGCCGCTGGTAGGTCGATCGTCTTCATCACCCACAAGCTCGGTGAGGTGAAGGCCATCGCCGACCGGATCACCGTGATCCGGCACGGACGGGTCGTCGGCACCGCCGCGCCGGAGGCGAGCCGGGACGAACTGGCCGCACTGATGGTCGGCCGGACCGTTCGGCTCACCGTGGACAAGCGGCCCGCGACGCCGGGCAAGCCGGTTCTCGAGCTCTCCGGGGTGACGGTAGACGACGACCGGCAGGTACGTACGGTGGACGGCGTTGACCTGACCGTGTACGCGGGCGAGGTACTCGGCATCGCCGGGGTGCAGGGTAACGGCCAGAAGGAGCTGGTCGAGGCGGTCATGGGGCTGCGTCCGGTGCTCGCCGGCTCGGTGCAGCTGCGCGGGGAGCGGATCGACGACTGGTCAACCAAGGAGGTCCTCCGCGCGGGGGTCGGCTACGTGCCCGAGGACCGCAGCGTCGACGGGCTGGTCAAGGAACTCAGCATCGCGGAGAACCTGGTGCTGGACATGTACGACCGACCACCGTTCGGCAGGGGGCTCGCGCTCCGACCGGATGAGATCAGGAAGTCAGCGCAGGAGCGGATCGCCCAGTTCGATGTCCGTACCTCGTCGGCGGAGGCGGCGGTGGGCACGCTGTCCGGCGGCAACCAACAAAAGGTGATCGTCGCCCGGGAACTGTCCCGGCCGCTGAAGCTTCTCATCGCCGCCCAGCCGACCCGCGGCGTCGATGTCGGCTCCATCGAGTTTATTCACAGTCAGATCATTCACGAGCGGGATGCCGGAACCGCCGTCCTGCTTGTCTCCAGCGAACTCGACGAGGTGATCGGCCTGGCGGACCGGATCGCGGTGATGTGCCGCGGTCGGATCGTCGACATCGTCGGCCCGGACGTCCCCCGTGAGGAGATCGGCCTGCGGATGTCGGGCATCGGTCCGGACACGGCGGGAGCCGGGGCGAACGGGGCGACGGCGGGTACCGACGGCGGGACGCCCGCCCCGTCGGGCCCCGGCAGCGAGGACGAGGCATGACCAACACAGGGTCCGGCTCCCCGGACAAGGAACCGGCGACCGCGGACCAGGCGGCCAGGATGGCGCTCGACAACACCGAGCGCGCCGAGCCGACGAGTCAGCAGCCACCGGAGCGCCCCGCGCTCGGGCGGCTCTTCGTGGAGAATCTCTGGGCCGCCAACACTCTCACGGTGACGGTGCTGTCGTTGCTGCTGGCGATGGTCGTCGGTGGGATCCTGATGATCGTCTCTGATCCGGACGTGCTGGGCACCTACAGTTACTTCACCGCCCGCCCGGGCGACGCCCTCAACGCCAGCTGGACGTTGGTCAGCGAGGCGTACACGAACCTGTTCAAGGGCGCGATCCTCGACCCCGACGCGGTCGGCCTCACCGCGGCGCTGAGCCCGATCTCGGAGACGCTGACCTACACCGCCCCGCTGGTCTTCACCGGGCTCTCCGTGGCGCTCGCCTTCCGTGGTGGCCTGTTCAACATCGGTGCCCAGGGTCAGGCCACGATGGGCGTCATCGCGGCCGGGCTGGCCGGGTTCCTGCTGCCGCTGCCGGCCGGGCTGCACCTGCTCGTCGCGGTCTTCGCCGGTGCGGTTGGCGGTGCCGTGTGGGGCTTCATCCCGGGGATTCTCAAGGCCCGCACCGGCGCCCACGAGGTGATCAACACGATCATGCTCAACTACGTCGCGGCGTACTTCCTGGTCTGGTTGATCGTGCAGAACGGGGTGCAGGACCCGAACCGTACGGATGCCATCAGCCGGCCGGTGGACGCCTCCGCGCAGCTCCCCCGGCTGTTCGGCGACAACCTGCGGGCACACGCCGGAATCATCCTCGCCGTGCTGGTGACCTGGGCGGTCGCCTGGCTGCTGAACCGGTCGACCCTCGGCTTCGAGCTGCGGGCCGTGGGGAGTAACCCGGCGGCCTCGCGTACCGCCGGCATCAGTGTCACCCGGACCTATGTGTTGATCATGGTCTTCGCCGGTGCCCTGGCCGGCCTCGGTGGCTCGCAGATGGTACTCGGCACCACCGCCGCCGCGCTGACCCCGCTGGTCGTGGCCCAGATCGGTTTCGACGGCATCCTGGTGGCGCTCCTCGGCCGGGTGAAGCCGTGGGGCGTGTTGCTCGCCGCACTGCTCTTCGGCGCGCTGCAGGCCGGCGGGAACCGGATGCAGTCGTACTCGGGCGTCTCGCTGGAACTGGTTACGGTGCTCCAGGCGCTGATCGTCATCTTCATCGCCGCACCAGCCCTGGTGAAGGCGATCTTCCAGCTTCGAGCCGCCCGGGCCGCCCGGCCGCAGACGAGCCTCGCGAAGGGCTGGTGACGCGCATGTCCACCATGGCTGTTGACGACGTCGCGGTCGCCCCGGTCAACGAGGGGTTCTGGACCCGGAACCGGAAGGCTGGCCTGGTGCTGACCGCGCTCGGCCTGCTGGCCGTGCTGCTCTTCACCACGCTCGCCACCGGTGAGCCGGCCCGGTTCACCCTCAGCGAGGACGCCAGCGGCGCCACGTTGAAGATCAACGGTACGGTCGGCGCGGCCCTCTTCGGGGCGGTCGCCCTCGCCGCCGGCGTGGCGATCCTCGCCGGGCTGCCGACGCGCTGGTTCACCCTCGTGCTCGGTGTCGGCCTGGTCGGCTTCGTGGTCAGCTTCCTCTGCTGGCAGGTCTCCACCGCGCCGGCCGGGCAGAACTTCATGCCCCTGGTCAACATCGTCCGGGGCACCTTCATCCTGGCTCTTCCGCTGATCTTCGGGTCGTTGGCCGGTGTGCTCTGCGAACGCTCCGGCGTGGTCAACGTGGCCATCGAGGGTCAGCTGCTGATGGGCGCCTTCAGCGGCGCCCTCTTCGGTAGCCTCAGCGGCAACCTCTGGGTGGGCCTGATCGCCGCGGCGATCGGCGGCACCTTCATCTCACTGCTGCTCGCGGTCTTCGCCATTCGCTACCTGGTGGACCAAGTGGTTATGGGGATCGTGCTGAACCTGCTCGCGGTGGGCATCACCGGCTTCCTCTACGAGCGGCTGATGCAGCCCGACCCGGCGAAGTACAACAGTGCCCCACGGTTCAGCGACTGGGAGATCCCGCTGCTGTCGGAGATTCCGGTGCTTGGGCCGGCGCTGTTCGCCGGCAACATCTTCCTCTACCTCGGCCTCCTCCTGGTCCTGGTGATTCACATCGGGCTGTTCCGCACCCGGTGGGGCCTGCGTACCCGTTCGGTCGGGGAGCACCCGACCGCCGCCGACACCCTCGGTGTCCGGGTGCTGCGGCTGCGCTACCGAAATGTGCTGCTGGCGGGGGCGGTCGCCGGCATCGGTGGTGCGTCGTACACGCTCGCCCTCTTCTCGTTCACCAAGAACATGATCGGCGGCAAGGGCTTCATCGCTCTGGCGGCGCTGATCTTCGGCCGGTGGAGCCCGACCGGTGCGCTGCTCGCGGCGCTCTTCTTCGGCTTCGCCGACCAGCTCGCCACCTATCTGAGCGCGATCAACAGCGCCATTCCGAGTCAGTTCCTGGCGATGCTGCCGTACCTGGCGACGATCCTGGCGGTGGCGGGGCTGGTGGGTAGGGTCCGGGCGCCGGCCGCCGACGGAAAGCCGTACATCAAGGGTTGATGGGACACCAGATGGAGATCGACTGGGAGCGGCTGCGCGCCGCGGCGACCAAGGTGATGCGGCACGCGTACGTGCCGTACTCGAAGTTTCCGGTAGGGGCGGCCGCCCTGGTCGACGATGGTCGCGTCGTGGTCGGCTGCAACGTGGAGAACGCGTCGTACGGCATGGTGCTCTGCGCCGAGTGCGGGGTGATCTCCGCGCTGCACGCCACCGGTGGTGGGCGGATCGTCGCGCTCTCCTGCGTCGACGCCACCGGGGAGCCGCTGATGCCGTGCGGGCGGTGCCGGCAACTGCTCTGGGAGCACGGTGGCCCGGAGTGCCTGATCGAGGCGAAGAGCGGAGCGCTCCGGATGGCCGAGCTGCTGCCGTACGCCTTCGACGCGGCGGATCTGGAGGCGGTGACCGGGGCGGACCCGGTTCCGGTGGTGCCGGAGCGGCTGGCTGCCTGGCGGGGACGCGGGACGGTCTTCGTGCATCCGGACCTGTCGGCGGGGCAGCAGGTGTGGACGGCGTACTGGGAACGCTCGGCGGGGGAGGCCGGCGACGGCGAGACCGGCGTGCTCGAGGAGGGACCGAGCTGGGGCGATCCAGCGGAGGCGATCACCTGGGGGCTGGCCCGGGTACCCCGGGTCGTGGTGGTGGACGCGGCGGGCACGATCTTCTGGGCGGGTGAGGGCGAGCCGCCGTTGGAGATCCCGATCCGGTGGCCGGGCTGAGCGTACGAGCCGAGGGGCGACCGACGGCGGGACACATCGGAGCGTGCGGGTGGCTAGCCCGGGCTGAGGACGTGGGGAGAGGGTTATCTCATGGCGGGTTTTACGGCGGTTGATGTCATTCGGGCCAAGCGGGACGGCGCGGTCCTCTCCGATGCACAGGTTGACTGGGTGGTGGACGCCTACACCCGGGGTCAGGTGGCGGACGAGCAGATGTCCGCGCTCGCGATGGCGATCCTGCTGAACGGGATGACCATGCCGGAGATCGCCCGGTGGACCTCAGCCATGATCGCTAGCGGAGAGCGGCTGGACCTCTCGGCGGTCGACCGACCGACGGTTGACAAGCACTCGACCGGTGGTGTCGGAGACAAGATCACCCTGCCGCTGACTCCGTTGGTGGCGGCCTGCGGTGCGGCGGTGCCGCAGCTGAGCGGCCGGGGCCTCGGGCACACCGGCGGCACGCTGGACAAGCTGGAGTCCATTCCGGGCTGGCGGGCATCGCTTCGCAACGAGGAGTTCATCGCCCAGCTCCGTGGCGTCGGCGCGGTGATCTGCGCGGCCGGCGCCGGTCTCGCGCCGGCGGACCGCAAGCTGTACGCGTTGCGGGACGTGACCGGCACGGTGGAGGCGATCCCGCTGATCGCCAGCTCGATCATGAGCAAGAAGATCGCCGAGGGGACCGGCGCTCTGGTGCTCGATGTCAAGGTCGGCTCGGGCGCGTTCATGAAGTCGGTCGACCAGGCCCGGCAACTGGCCCGCACCATGGTCGAGCTGGGTGGTGCGCAGGGCGTTCGCACGGTCGCCCTGCTGACCGACATGTCCACTCCGCTGGGGCTGGCCATCGGCAACGCGGTCGAGGTGACCGAATCCGTGGAGGTGCTGGCGGGCGGCGGACCGGCCGACGTGGTGGAGCTGACCCTGGCCCTGGCCCGCGAGATGCTGGACGCGGCCGGGCTTCCAGACGCCGACCCGGCGGCGGCGTTGCGCGACGGTCGGGCGATGGACGCCTGGCGGGCGATGCTCCGAGCTCAGGGCGGGGACCCGGATGCTCCGCTGCCCACCGCGCCGGAGGTCGAGGTGGTCCGCGCTGACGAGAGCGGTGTGGTGGCCGAGGTCGACGCGTGCGGCATGGGGGTGGCCGCGTGGCGGCTCGGTGCCGGACGGGCCCGCAAGGAGGACGCGGTGTCCGCGCCGGCGGGGGTGTTGCTGCACAAGCGCCCCGGTGATCCGGTTCGGGCCGGTGAGCCCCTCTTCGAGCTGCGGGCCGAGGAGGCCGACCGGATCCCGGCGGCCCGGACAGCGGCGGTGCGGGCGGTACGGATCGCGGCGTCCGCACCGGAACAGCAGCCGCTGGTGCTTGAGCGAATCAGCTGACCGTCCGTTCCGTTCCCCTCAGCGGAGGGATATCCTGCCTGGCCAGGAGGACGATCCGGCCAGCCAGTCCACACAGACGAGGATAACCGTCGTGGCGGTACCTGCCCCAAACCCCCGAATGGTGCGTGCGGCCAGCCTGGAGGAGTTGTCTCGGCTGGGTCTACCACTGCCGCCGGCGCACTTTCCACTGGTGTGGGAGCCCGGCGACGAGATCGAGCTGCGCCCGACCGGTGAGATCGAGACTCGGGTCGCGGTGCTGCACCTCATCCTGGCCCGCTGTTTCGGCATGCCGCCGCAGGCCGCGATGAGTTGGCTGCTCGCCTCGCATCTGGTGGAGAAGGTCACCCCGCCGGAGTGGCAGTTCGTTACCGGCGGCAAGGGTGACCACCGTTCTTTCGTGCTGCACTACGACGCGTTGTACGCCCTGGCCTGGGTGCTGGGCCTAACCCGGCAGCTGGACCCGACGCTGCCGGTGGACGAGCGGCTGGTGGAGCGGCTGCCGAACATTCTGGCCGGCGAGACGGTCCGGCGCTGGCGGTCGCGGACCCTCACCGCCCCACGGCATCCGGCGGACGTGGCGGCCCTGCTTGACCTGCACTACTGCCTGGACTGGGCCTATCTCGAGGTGGAGCAGGCCCACCGAACCCTGCCCGGCCTGGTGGACGCCAACGCGATCGGGCAGCGTCGGTGGGCACTGGAGTGGGCGGTGGTCCTCCGGGGGCCCTACCACGACGAGCCCCCCGGCTGGGAAGAGGTGGATCTCTCCACCTAGCGGCGGCGGTGGACGCCGAGCCGGACGGCCACGGTCACCTCGACCGGTTCGGGCAGGGTGGCGATCCGTTCGGGGAGCCCGGCCGGATCGGTGTGCCAGGCACTGGGTCCCATTCCGACCAGGGCGGCGATCTCCGGGCGGGTCAACGTCAGCCGGGTCCGGTGTTCGGTCTCCGACTCAGTGGCGAAGCGCTTCCCGAGGTGCCCGGCCACCCGGTCGGACTTCGCCGGATCCACCCGGAGCAGGCCGAGTGCGCCGACCAACTCGGTGAGGTGGTCGGCGGCCGGCGTGACGACCAGCAACGCGCCGGCCGGATCAAGTACCCGATGGAACTCCGCCCCGTTGCGCGGGGCGAAGACGTTCAACAACACGGCGACCGACGCGTCGGGCAGGGGCAGCTGCTGCCAGGTGTCGGCCAGTGCCGCCCCGGCCCGTTCATGCGCGCGGGCCGCGCGGCGCAGCGCCGGCTTCGACACGTCCAGGGCCAGGCCGACGGCGTCCGGCAGCGCCGCCAGCACCGCGGTGAGATGCCGCCCGGTGCCGGCGCCGGGCTCAACCACCAGGGGGTACGCCTCGACGGACGCCCCGGGCTGGGGGTGTGCGGCGCGGTGGCGGGCGGCGGCGACTGTGGCCGCTTCGGCCAGCGCCCGGGAGATCAGGTCGTAGTGACCGGCGGCGAGGAAGTCGGCGCGGGCGGCCACCATTTCGCTGGTGTCCCCGACGTGTGGTGCCCGGCCGGCCAGGAGGTTCACATAGCCCTGTCGGGCCACGTCGAAGCTGTGTCGGCGCGGACAGGTCAGCGTCTGGGTGGTGCCAGCGGTCGCCTCGGCCAGCGGAAGGGCGCAGATTGGGCAGCGCAGCCGGTGGCGGATGCGGGGATCCATGTCGGGCTCCGGGCCGGTCGGGGGCGAGCCGGGCGGTCACCCGGTGGACCGGCATCCTATCGACCCGGTTGCCGCGTCGCGCCCTGCCGCGCGTGGTGGGCGGGTGGGCGTGACCCGGGCAACGCGCCGCCGGGTCTGACGCTGCCCAGATGCCGGTGCCGACTAGGGTCTGAACATGGTCGCGACTATCCGGTACGAGGACATCGTCCAGGTCCCCAAGGCGCTGCTGCACGATCACCTCGATGGTGGCCTGCGACCAGCGACGGTCGTCGAGCTGGCCGCTGAGGCGGGGCACGAGCTCCCGACGACCGACCCGGAGGCGTTGGGTCACTGGTTCGTCGACGCTGCCAGCTCCGGCTCATTGGAGCGGTATCTGGAGACCTTCGCGCACACCGTTCAGGTCATGCAGACCGCTTCGGCGCTGCGGCGGGTGGCCCGGGAGTGCGCGCTGGACCTGGCGGCCGACGGTGTCGTCTACGCGGAGGTCCGGTTCGCGCCGGAGCTGCACCTGGAGCGGGGTCTGACCCTGGATGAGGTGGTCGCGGCGGTGATCGCCGGCTTCGCCGAGGGCAGTGAACTCGCCGCGACGCAGGGCACGCCGATTCGGGTCGGCACGCTGCTGACCGCCATGCGGCACGCCGCCCGGTCGCAGGAGATCGCCGAACTGGCCGTGCGGCACCGGGACGTCGGCGTTGTGGGCTTCGACATCGCCGGGGCCGAGGCCGGCTTCCCGCCCACCCGGCACCTGGATGCCTTCGAGTACCTGCAGCGGGAGAACTTCCACTTCACGATCCACGCCGGTGAGGCGTTTGGGCTGCCGTCGATCTGGCAGGCCATCCAGTGGTGCGGAGCAGATCGGCTCGGCCACGGTGTGCGGATCGTGGATGACATCACACCCGGCCCGGAGCCGGCGCTTGGTCGGTTGGCTGCCTACGTGCGCGACAAGCGCATTCCGTTGGAGCTGTGCCCCTCGTCGAACGTGCAGACCGGGGCGGCCCCCTCGATCGCGGACCACCCGATCGGGCTGCTGCGGGATCTGCGGTTTCGGGTCACTGTCAACACCGACAACCGGCTGATGAGCGGCACCTCCATGTCGCGGGAGATGGCATTGTTGGTGGACGCGTTCGGGTACGGCTGGCGAGAACTACAGTGGCTGACGATTAATGCCATGAAGAGCGCCTTTATCCCGTTCGACCAGCGGCTACAGATTATCGACGAGGTGATCAAGCCGGCGTACGGGCGGCTGCTGACCGGCGCCGGGCAGTCGTAGGGGGCGAAGCCCCGGTGTCGGTGTGCCGGCCGCTCCGTTCACACCCCGTCGCTGGCGGCGCTCGCGGCGTCAGCGGCAAATCATCCCTTCGATGGTAAAAAGTGGCGAGCTGGCTGCTTCAATTGACCGAGTAGCTGTACCGAATTCACCCCACGACTGCGTATAATGGCGCGCCGAGTCCATCCCTGGGGCAGCTGGAGCGTCGACTCCTCCTGCCGCGTCGGCGAGTCAGGGGGTAGCGCTCCCGATCGACCTGCCCTTTCGGTGCCGGTGGTGGCGGGTTCCCAGAATTCGGGCGGTAGCCGTTTGGGTCGAGCTGAGAAGCCTGGTTCATCAGGCTATGTACGACTTTTGCCGGCCGGCGAGGCGGTTGGTGTGGCGACGCAGAGGAGGCGCTCCATTGCGTTGGGTAACTCAGGTCAGACTGAATGCGATCGAATCGTCAAAACATCTTGCTGTGGCGGTGGTCAAGGCCAGCCTGGGCTTTCTCTTTCCGGGGCGGCGTGGTGGAATCTCGGATGGTCCGACCCATGGGTCGGTCACCGGGTGTTGCCCGAGGGCAACGCAAAGGCTGCAATCGCGAGGGCGGTGACGTGAGCAAACGACCGAAGACGGCAGGTTCTCCCCTGTCGCGTCTGCGCCGGCCTGCTGGTCGGCTCCGCGACCTGCCGATCTGGTCCAAGCTCGGTCTCATCTTGATCGTGCCGACCGTCGCAACGGTCGTCGTGGGTACCAGTGGCATCGTTGATCACCTGCAGACACTCAACAATGCCAACCGGTCCGGCGACCTCGCCAGTCTGGTCGCCTACTCCGGTGACCTGGTCAGTCAGCTGCAGGACGAGCGGACGGAAGCGATCCGGCTGCTCGGCGAGGACCGGCCGGCACAGCGGGAGGAGCGCAGCGCGGCGTACGAGGAGGTGTCCGCCCGCGTTGACCAGGCAAAGGAACCGTACGCCGAGCGGCGGAGCGAGGTTGAGGACCTGCCCGCCACGCTGGAGAACCAGCTCCGCTTCATCGACCAGACCCTCACCGACCTGCCCGGAACGCGAAGCCAGGTGCTCAACGGTCGACTCAGCATCACCCAGGCGCAGCAGCAGTACGATGCCCTGCTCACCGACCTGATCAACCTGCGGGACTCGGCCACCCAGCTGGCCGGCGACTCCGAACTGAGCGACCGGATGCGGGCCGCGACCGCCCTCACCCGGAACAAGGAGTACCTGTCCCAGCAGCAGGACGTGGTTCACGTCGCCTTCATCCGGCAGCAGTTCACCCCCGAGCTTCGGAACACCTACATCTCCACCTGGACCGGCCAGCGGCAGTGGCTGGAGACCTTCGCCGCCGTCGCTGACCGCGCCGACCAGGAGCTGTACGACCAGACGGTCGCCGGTTCCGTAGCGCGGGAGGCGGATTCCTACAACAGCAACCTGCGCGGCCTCGCCGCTGCCACAACCCTGAAAAACGTCGGCTTCACGCCCGACCAGTGGAGCGAGGCGATGGTCGAGTACGCCGCCCTGGTCCGCGAGGTGGAGGTGAAGATCGACAGGGACGCCGTCCAACTCGCCGACGAACTCCGGTCGGCCGTGCGGCTGCAGGTGTTCCTGGAGACCGGGCTGCTGCTCAGCATGCTGCTGCTCGCCATCCTCTTCGCCTACCTGGTTGCCCGCTCGATGGCGCGGTCGTTGCGCGAGCTGCGGCAGGGCGCTCTTATGATCGCCCAGCACGGGCTGCCGCAGGCCGTCGCCCGACTGCGGGAGACGCAGGCCGCCGGAGGCCAGCAAACCCCGGTGCAGCTCGCCAGCCGGATCGCCGAGCCGCTGCCGGTGCGTAGCAAGGACGAGTTCGGTCAGGTGACCGAGGCCTTCAACGCGGTCCACCTGGAGGCGGTGCGGACCGCGGCGGAGCAGGCCGCCCTGCGGGCTTCCGTGGCAACCATGTTCGTCAACCTCGCCCGCCGGTCGCAGATCCTGGTCGACCGCCTCATCGGCCAACTCGATCGACTCGAACGGGGCGAGGAGGACCCGGACCGGCTGGCCGAGTTGTTCCAGCTCGACCACCTCGCCACCCGGATGCGCCGCAACGACGAGAACCTGCTGGTCCTCGCCGCCGCGGACTCCACCCGCGTGCAGCGGGAGCCGGCTGCCCTGATCGACGTGCTACGGGCCGCCCAGTCCGAGGTCGAGCACTACACGCGGATCGAGTTCGGTGTCATTGACCGCGACATCGAGGTCGCGGCCGCCGCCGTCAACGACCTGGTACATCTCGTCGCCGAGCTGTTCGACAACGCGACGGCGTTCTCGCCGCCCGAGTCGCAGGTCGTCGTGGAGGCCCGCCGGGTCGGTGACCGCGCCTCCCTCTACGTGGAGGACCGTGGCATCGGCATCAGCCCCGAGCAGCTACGGGAGCTGAACGAGAAGCTCGCCACCCCGCCGCAGGTGGACGTGGCGGTTTCTCGGATGATGGGTCTGGTCGTGGTTGCCCGGCTGGCGTCCCGGCACGGGGTCAAGGTGGAACTGCGCTCCGGCGTCGATCGGGGAGCCGTCGCGGAGGTGAGCCTTCCGGCTGGCGTGCTGGTGCCCCGGGCGCTCGCCGCCGGGCCGCAGCTGCCCCCCGGCCTGCCGCCAGCGGTGAACTCCAGCTCGACGGGGTCTTTTGAGGCGCTCTCCGCGGCGCGTGGTTCGCTCTCCGGCCCCCGCCCGGGTGAGTCGGGTAACCAGGTAACGCTCGGTGGCCGGCCCTTCGACCCGGCCCACAGCAACGGTGCAGGAACGCCCTCGGGTTCGCCCCAGGCGATGCCGGCGTGGTCCGATCTCACCGGTGCGAACAGCGCCGCCACCGGCGGTGGGTCCCCCGCCCCGTACCCCACCAGCGGGCAGCCGAACGGCGCGTTGCCGCAACGGCGTCCCTCGGGTGCGTCGGAGGTCACCGGAGAGCAGCCGGGGATTCCGCGACAGCTGCCGAGCAGCCCGGAGGCCCAGCCGTACGCCCCGCCACCGACTCCGTACTCCGGGTGGTCGGTGTCCGGCCCGCCAGCCACGGGCATGCCGACTTCCGCGTCGCCGGTCTCCGGGCAGCCGACCTCCGGGGCACCGGCCTCCGGCCAGCCGTGGGCGATGCCGTTGCCGCAGCGTCCGGCCACCACGACCCCGAGTAGCGTCGCCCCGCCGGTTTGGCCACCGGTGCCCAGCGCAGCCGGAGAGGCTTCCGCTGCTCCGGCCTCCGAGCGGGTCCCCGCAGCCCCCGACCTGACTACCGAGCTGCCCCGGGTAACAGGTCCGGCCGGCCCCCCGCCCGCCGCGTACCCTGCCGCTCCGGTATCGGCCGGCCCCGTCGCTCCGGTGCCGGGACCCCAGCCGACCTCGGCGCCGGCGATGCCAACCACACCGCCGACCGCACCGGCGCAGAACCAGCAGCCGGCCGACGCGACGATGGAACTGCCGATTTTCCGGGAGCTGGAGTCGGCCTGGTTCCGCACCCGACGACCCGGCTCGGAGGAGACAGGCAAGGGCCCCGACGCTGCTGGGGGCGGCGGTGTCATGGGGCCGGGTGGTGCCGCGACCCAGCAGTTCGCCAGGATAGATGCGGACAGGCAGCAGCAGACACCACCCGCAACGACAGGTAACACACCAATGGCAGAATCCCCGACGACCGGTGGTACGTCGCCTCAGAACAGCACGACAGTAAACGGGAGCACACCCCCCACGGGCGGGTTCGCCCAGCGGCGGGGAAGAGCTGGTGAAGGCTGGAGCACCGCCGCCGACGATGGTTGGCGGGCCGCTACCGCGGCCAGCGACGTACAGGTGGCGGCGACCACCTCGACTGGCTTGCCGAAGCGCACGCCGATGGCGCAGCTGGTACCGGGCGCGGTGGAGAAGCCGTCGGCGGCGGCTCAGCGGCGCACGCCCGAGTCGGTCCGAGGGCTGCTCTCCGCGTATCACCGTGGGGTCCAGCGGGGGCGCAAGAACCCCTCGGACAGCAACCGGACCAGCCCGGAGGGGAATCCGGGTGGGCAGTCCTCGCAATCTGGCTCAGGCCCAATGGCCGGGAGCGGGCAGAAGGAGCAAGAAGGATGACTACTACGCAGGACCTCGGCTGGCTTCTCGCCAACTTCGCCGATCGGGTGCCGGGAGTCGCGCACGCGGTCGCCGTGTCGGCGGACGGCCTACTCCTCGCGGCCTCACGGGACCTTCCGCGGGACCGGGCCGACCAGTTGGCTGCCATCGCATCCGGCTTGGTCAGCCTTACCCAGGGAGCAGCCCGCTGTTTTGAAGGCGGTGCCGTGCTCCAGACCGTGGTAGAGATGGACAACGGCTTCCTCTTCCTGATGTCGATTTCGGATGGCTCATCGTTCGCCGTGCTGGCCGCCCGCAATTCTGACGTGGGACAGGTCGGTTACGAGATGGCCCTCCTGGTTGACCGGGTGGGTGACGCGTTGACCCCGCAGCCGCGTGCGGCTGCGGGCATGCCGGGCTGATGTCTCGCTAACCGGGCGGTCGGCGCGGCGAGGACAACAACGAGGGGACCTGCCCGCGCCGGGCGGTCCGGGGTGCGAAGGAGGTGAGCGGCGACATGACTGATCATGACGAACCGACCGGCGCGTTGGTCCGTCCGTACGCCGTGACCCGGGGTCGCACCCGTCCCCGGCTCGACATCGCGATGGAAGCGCTTATCGAGACGACGGTGCGCGGGCGTGCCGTTGCCACCGGCAACGGCGGACACGGCCGTGAGTACCAGTACATCGCCGCGCTCTGTGATGGACGTGTGCAGTCGTTAGCCGAGATCGCGGCGCGGATGCAGCTTCCGCTCGGGGTGGCCCGGGTGCTCATCGCCGACATGGCGACAGACGGCCTGGTCGCGGTCCACGAGCCGACCATTCTGGACGACTCGGACGACGTGGTGGGCACTGAACTGCTGGAAAGGGTGCTGAGTGGACTTCGCAGGCTCTGACGTGGCGCGTCCGCCGACCTCGAGCGGCCGCGTGACATCGGCGAAGATTGTCATTGCCGGTGGATTCGGCGTCGGTAAGACGACGCTGGTCGGCTCGGTCTCGGAGATCACGCCGCTGACAACGGAGGCGATCATGACCTCCGCGAGCGTGGGCGTTGACGACAATCGGCAGGTGCCGGGGAAGTCAACGACCACGGTGGCCATGGACTTTGGCCGGATCACCATCGACCGAGACCTGATTCTGTACCTGTTCGGTACGCCCGGTCAGACTCGGTTCTGGTTCATGTGGGACGAGTTGGTTCGTGGCGCCATCGGCGCGGTCGTCCTGGTCGACACTCGTCGACTCGCTGACTGCTTCGCGGCGATCGACTTCTTCGAGCACCGGCGGCTGCCCTACCTGGTGGCCATCAACTGCTTCGATGGGATGCAGTACCACAACCCGCAGGAGGTCCGGGACGCGCTGGCAATCTCCAGCGACGTGCCGGTGGTGGCGTGTGACGCCCGTAACCGAGAGTCCACGAAACACGTGCTGATCTCGCTTGTCGAGTATGTGCTCACCATGCGCCGGTCCCGGGCTGTCGCCCGGGCCTGACTGACTGTGCGGCTGTCCGGCGCCGGTGCGGCCGTCGCCGGACAGCCAAGCCCCGTTCGACGCCGCCGGCCAGGAGTAGCGGAGCCGCACCCGGTCCCGCATTCGCCGCACACCGATGTCACGGCAGGCCGGGCCGAGGAGATCGAACAGCCCCCGGCTAACTGCCGAGGGCTGTTCGCGATTTAGCTGGTGTTGGTTGAGTCCGGTACCCGTGAGTCAGGACCGGTATCCGGCCGAGCGGTACTCGTACTTTCGTTCCTCGTCACGATCACCGGTGTCCCGGGTGAAGTCCCAGCCACCGGCGGCTTCGCGCCCCGGGCGGCCGCCGACCGCGAAGCCCCCGATCTCCTGACCGCGACGCCAGCCGCGGAAGTAGCCGGTGGTGTTCTCCGCGAGGCTGGCCGGATCGCGAACAATCCGCAGCGGCCGGTCGTCCCGCTTCGGTGAACCGGGGACCAGGTTGGCCTGCGGGACCCGAATGGGAAGGCCCGCTGCCGTCTCCGAGCCGGCCGCCGGCTTCGCCGCCTGCTCCGCTGCCTGCTCGGCCGCCTGCCAACCGGTGTCGTTCAGCGACGACCAATCCACCTCATCGTCTTCGCTCTGACCGACGAACCAGGCCGACTTCGCCTGGGCGAAGATGAGCAGGTCGCCGTCCCCGTCGTCGGCGACCGGTGGGGGACGGTGCTCCACCGGCGGCGACTGCTGTCCGGTGGGGTGCTCAATGGGCTGGTGACTGCGGGCCCCATCCTGGTCGACGAGGCGGAGCGGTGGCGTCTCGAGCTGCGGGTCGGCGCCGTCGCGCAGCGCGCGGTCGGCCAGCGGCGGTGGCTCGACCAGGCGCAGCACCGGCGGCTCCTGCGGCATGTCGTCGGCCAGCCACGGCGGTGGCACTCGATTCTCCGCGCCTGGATCGGTCGGAGCGTCCACCCCCTGCCCGCCATACGAGTCGGCCCTCGGGCTAAGCGCGGAACTGTCCGCCGGGTCCGGGTTGTTCACCAGCGGCCAGTTCGCCCGCGAGCCAGGGGGAGCGGGATCCCCGCCGGGGCGCGGAGTGGGCACCGGCACGCTGGGATCGGTCACGCTGAACCCGCCGCTCGGTGTCGGCGACTCGGCTTTCGTGTTGGGTCGTGGCGGGACGACGGTGCGCTGCCGCTCCGCGCGGGCGTTCTGAATCGCCGCGGTGGTCAACGTCGCCCGGAACGGCTCACCCGCCTCCGCCGGTGAGCTCGAGCCGCGCTGCGACGGCGGGGCGGAGGTGCTACCGGGCGACGAGATGGGGCGGTTCGTCGGTCCGTCAACGGGGCCTGGCGTCGCCTCCGGCTGAGCCGGTGCCGCGGTGACCCGGGGGCCAGCCACGGCCGCGGGTGCGATCGGCTCCGGGGCCACCGGCGGGGGTGCGACCGGCGTCGGCGCAACCGGTGGGGGACCGAGCGGGCGCGGGGACGGCGGGGCGGTCTGGCCCGGCGTCGCCTCCGGCCGGGACCGGCGGGCGCCAGCCGGCCGGGTGGACCGGGCAGCGCCGGCGGCCGTCGGGCCGTCGATCGGCGCGCCGCGCCGGGCGGCGGCCCGACGGCCCGGCGCCGGAGTGCCCGCCCGGTCATGGAGCACACCGACCAGTGCCTCGCAGCCGACGTCGCAGGCACGGACCGCGGCGACCGCCTGCCGGACAGTCGTGGACACCACTGCGGTGAGGGCCCGGCTGACCGAGGCGCGGCGTGGAGTCTCGGAGACCGCGACCCGGAGGGAGGTGATCGCAGCCTCGACCACCTCGGGTGCGGCGACGCCTTCGGCGGTGAGGTCCGCGACGACTCGGCCGGTCGGCTCGTCGGGCCCGGTGCTGGCCAGCATCCCGGGCTCGGGAAGGGCGTCCAGCACCGCCAGCGCCACCGGCTCGGCCGGGTCCGGGTAGGCCTGTAGGGCCGCCGGGAAGAGCTCCCGCAGCACTTCCCGTAGCGCGACCGCGGCCGAATGCCGGCCGCTGGCGAGCGCGGCGTGCGCGGCGAGGACCGGCTTATAACCGGCCAGGTCCCGCGGAGCAGGGAGCGCGACGGCGGAGAGCGCACCGGCCTGTAGCGCACGGGCGAGGCCGATGGCCCGTCGCTGCACCGGCGGTGCCTGCACCTCCTCAACGGAGTCGTCGTCGGCGAACCGCTCAGCGAAGTCGTCCACCGAGTCGTCGTCGGCGATCGCCAGCGGACGACCAGCGGCGCTGACAAGGGAGGTGACTGTGTGGTCGTCGTTGTCGGCGGCGATCGCCGCACCGCTGGGTCCGCCCGATCGCTCCACGAGCAGCGTGACCAACTGGGCGTAGCCGGCGGGGTCGTCGCTGATCTCGCAGACGTGTAGCAGACGGCCAGCGTCGTCGACCACAGCGGATGTCAGCGTCGAACCGACGGAAGCTGGCCGCTCAGCCGGATCCGCCGAGGCCAGACCGCAGTACACGCGCACGAGCGCCACGCGTCGTCCTCCTCCCGGGACACAGTTCTTCTCTGCCAGAGAATGATGCTCCCTGGTACAGGTCAGTCGCGCCAGTCCACAACGGCAGAGATCTTGCCGACAATGGTGCGCCAACCCAGGCTTGCGGTTTGTGCCCCGATCTTCTTGAGCCGGCGCCGGCCGCGAAACGCGCCGATCCCCCCGTTAGCAGCTGCCCGTAGCGCCTCGTCCAGGTCGTCGAGGCTGGAGCCAGCGGAGAGCATCTCCAGCACGGCGGGCAGCCGCAGCGCGTACGAGAGGTCACGGGCGATCTCGCCGGCTTCGATGAGCAGCGTCGAGTCCCACGCGTCGTGCCCGCCGCGCAGGTTCTCCACGACCAGGTCGAGCTCGTAGGTGTCCTCGTCGAGCGGCGTGACATCAGCCGGCTCCACCCGCTCGGACAGCTCACCCCAACCGTCTAGCTGGGACAGATCGTTGGGTGCGCCGGAGCGCACGAAGCTGACCAGAGACTCGGCCGTCTTGAAGAGCAGCAGCCGACCCTTGTGACTGAGGAAGACCGGCACCTCTTCATCGTCCGCGTCGTCCGTGGACTCGGCCGAGTCAGCCTCCGCCTCGTCCCCGGAGTCGCCGCGGGCCCTGCGCTCCTCGTCGTCGCTCTCCGCGAACTCCTGGGCGACCTCCTCGTCGAGGATGACGACCTGCTCGTCGTCCTCTTCGGTCACCACCTGTCGGCGGGCGAGGAAGGGGTCGTCCTGGTCGCGCTCTTCGACGTCGGTCGGGGTCAGCTCCCGAACTGGGCGGTAGGCCCGCAGCGTGTAGCCGGTGCCGGCGGGTAGCGCGATCTCCACCGGGTCGATTCGCAGCTCCGCCCAGAGCGCGCGGGTGGCCTCAGTCGACGTGGCGGTGCCGGAGGCAGCCGAGTCGTCGAGTACAGGCTCGTCGGAGTCGGGTCGTTGAGGCGACTGGCGGGCCACGCTGACCTCCGTGTGCTTCGGATTGCCCACCCACCAGGTCGACCCGGCGGGTGACTACGCGCACATACCCTAGTGGGCGGCGCCGGACTGTGGTGTCGGCACCCCGGCGCCGATCGGGAATTACGGACGTGCGAGCGGACCGCGGCTGGTCGGCGGGCAGTGGCCGGACTGCGCGTCGATTCGGAAACTCGCCGGCCCGGTCAGGGTAGCGGGCCGAGAGCGAGATAGCCGCGCTCGGCAGCCTCCTGGAGCTGCCACTGATCCCGGTACCAGCCGGGGGTGGCCACCAGGTCGGCGTGCCGACCGCGTTGGACCACCCGACCAGATTCGAGCACCAGGATCTCGTCAACCGCGTCGAGGCCACGTAGCCGGTGGCTGATCAGCAGGACGGAGCGGCGGGCCGGGGTGGCGGCCAGCACGGACGCCAGTACGTCGTCCGCGGCCACCGGGTCGAGCCCCTCGGTCGGTTCGTCGAGCACCAGCACCGCCGGCTCGGCGAGGAGCGCCCGGGCCAGCGCCAGACGCTGCCGCTGGCCGCCGGAGAGCTGCCCGCCCTCTTCCCCCACCACCGTGTCCCAGCCGTCGGGCTGCTCCCGTACCCAGCCTGCCAGCCCGGCGGTGCCGGTCGCCGCAGCAAGGTCCTCCTCGGTCGCACCGGGGCGGCCGAGCAACAGGTTCTCCCGGACCGTGGCGTGGAAGACGTACGCCTCGGCGAGTAGGCCCCCGACAAACCGGGGGAGGAGCTCCGCCGGGTAGGCGGAGAGCTCCTGTCCGTCCAGGACGATCTGTCCGGTGGTCGGCCGTACGCTGCCGGTCAGGACGGCGGCGAGCGTGCTCTTGCCGGCGCCGCTCGGCCC
Organism: Salinispora cortesiana; assembly: GCF_000484695.1. Taxonomy (GTDB): domain Bacteria; phylum Actinomycetota; class Actinomycetes; order Mycobacteriales; family Micromonosporaceae; genus Micromonospora; species Micromonospora cortesiana. Next base: position 148,867 of record NZ_AXVR01000003.1, read on the forward strand.
CACCACGGCGACCCGTCGGCCGGGGGGTAGATCCAGGCGGAACCGGTCGAGGGCGGGCGGCCCCTCGCTGCGGTAGCGGACGGTGACATCGCTGAACCGAACTTGCGCGGCGGTGGGGGCGGGGCGCGCCGGCGGGGTGGCCGCGGAGGCTGCCGGCGCCTCCCGGAGTAGCGCGGCGACCCGGGTGAGGCCGGCGCGCAGGCCGGTCCATTGTCGGGCGGCGCCGACGAGGGCGAGCGCGACCTCGACGGCGACCAGCGTGCCGACGGCGAGGACGCCGACCAGCACCCCGTCCACGCCGTCGGCCAGGGCCACCAGCAGCACCGCCCCGGCGGTCAGCCCGGCCACCAGGACCCCCAGCGCGTCCACCGCGAAACCGGTCGCGGCCAACCGCCGCTCGATTCGGGCCAGCCGCCGGATCCGACCCGTTGCCGTGCCCCGGGCCCGATCGGTGGCCCCGAAGGCGGCGAGGTCGGCAGCGCCGTGGGTGAGGTCAACGGCGTCGGTGGCCAGGGCGCCACGTAACGGCGCCAGTTCGGCGGCGGCGCGTCGGGTCAGCACGGTGGCCAGCGCCGGCAGCGCGACCCCCGCAAACAGCAGGCCAACCGCGAGCGCTCCGGCGGCGGCGGGTGAGACGAACGCGGTCGCCGCGACGGCCACCACGCCTACCAGCCCCGCTGCCGCGGCCGGAACAAGGACCCGGAGCAGCAGGTCCTGGACGGCCTCGACGTCGGAGACCAGCCGGCTCAGGGCGTCGCCGGAGCGCTGCCCGGCACTGTCCCGCCGAGACGCCAGGGCAGCAAAGACGCGGGTACGGACATCGGTGACCAGCCGCAGCACCGCGTCGTGCCCGGCCAGGCGCTCGGTGTAGCGGAGCACGCCGCGCCCGATGGCGAGCGCACGGACGGCGACGATCGCCACCGTCAGCCGGTCCAGCGGCGGGCGGCCGGCGGCGCTCATCAACAGCCACGTCGCGGTGGACATCAGGGCCAGCGCGGCGAACTCGGTGGCGGCGGCGAGCAGGCCCGCCCCGAGTAGCCGGTTCAGGTAGGGGCGGGCCAGCCGCAGCACCACCCGCTCCGGCGCGCCGGCAGGTCCGGTGGACAGCGGCGCCGCATCGCCCTCGGTGCCGGCGGCCGGGGGAGTGCCCGGATGGCTGGTCGGGTCGGAGACACTCATCAGGTCGTCCTCCCGGCAGGGGTTGGGGTGAGCTCGGTAACCCGCCCGTCGGCGACCCGCAGCACGCGGTCCGCGTCAGCCAGCAGCGCGGGACGGTGGGCCACCAGCAGCGCGGTGCGGCCAGCCACCAGCGTGCGGGTGGCCTCGAGCACGGCCGACTCGCTCCCCGAGTCCAGGCGGGCGGTCGGCTCGTCGAGCAACACCACCGGTGCGTCCCGGAGGAAGGCACGGGCCAGCGCAACCCGTTGTCGTTGACCGCTGGAGAGGCCGTGCCCCCGCTCACCGAGGCGGGTGGCCAGCCCGTCGGGGAGCGTGGCGACGACATCGGTCAGCGCTGCGTCGCGAACGGCGTCAGCCAGCGCGACATCCGGCGTGTCGGGGGAGCCCAGACGGATGTTGTCCGCCAGTGAGGCGGCGAAGAGGTGGGCCCGCTGCGGAACCCAGGCGAGGTGCCGACGCCAGGCATCCAGGTCGGCCTGGGCCAGGTCGACGCCGTCCACGGTGACCCGGCCGGAGGTGGGCCGAACAAATCCGAGCAGCAGGTTCAGCAGGGTGCTCTTGCCGGCGCCGCTCGGCCCGACCACCGCGATCCGCTCGCCGGGCCGGATGGTCAGCGTGACATCGCGCAGCGCAGTGGTCCGGTCGTAGGCGACGGTGACGCCCTCGAACCGGATCACGCCCCGGCCGTTCGGCTGGGCCGGGCCCGTCCCGGCGCCGGCGTCGGGTGCCCCGGCGGAGAGGGTGAGCGCCTCGTCCAGCGCGGTGAGCCCCTCCATGCTGGCGTGGAAGCGGCTGCCGGCCGTCCGCAGCGGCAGGTACGCCTCGGGGGTGAGGAGCAGCACCAGCAGCGCGGTCTGCAGGGTCAGCCCGCCGCCGAGCAGCCGGACCCCGACCGGCACCGCGACCAGCGCGACGGAGAGGGTGGCGACCAGCTCCAGCACCAGTGCGGAGAGGAACGCGATGCGCAGCGTCCGCATGGTCGCCACCCGGTGCCCGTCGGCCATCCGGCGGACCACCTCGGTCTGCGCCCGGGCCCGGCCGAACGTCCGCAGCGTCGGGAGCCCGGCGATCATGTCCAGGAAGTGCCCGCCGAGCAGCGCCAACCGCCGCCACTGACGTTCCGTCGCAGCCTGCGCCTGCCAGCCGAGCAGCGCGCCGAAGATCGGGATGAGAGGGAGGGTGACCGCGATGATGAGGGCGGAGCTCCAGTCGGCGACGAAGATCCGGGCGAGTACGGCGATCGGCACGGTCACGCTGAGCACGAGCTGCGGCAGGTACCCGGTGAAGTAGGCGTCCAGCGCGTCCAGCCCGCGCCCGGCCAGGGTCGCCAGCTGACCCGCCCGCTGCCCGGCGACCCAGGTCGGGCCGTGCCGACCAACCGCGGCGAGCAGCTCGGCCCGCAGCGCTGCCTTGACCGTCGCGGCGACCCGGGCCGACACGGTTCCCTGCGCCCACACCAGCAGCGACCGGGCGCTGATCGCGGCGACGAAGCCGGCCAACGCCGGCCGGTTGAGCCGCCCGTCGAATGCGGTGGCGAGCAGTGCGGCGAGCGCGGTCGCCTGCGCCAGCACCAGGCCCGCGGCGAGTACGCCGAGGAGCGTGAGTACGGCGAGGTCGCGCCGGGCCGCGGGGACCCGTCGCAGCAGACGTGGATCGAAGGGACGACGGTTCACCGTTGTCCCGGTGCCCTACCGTCGGTCCGTCCCCGAAACACCCACCAGCACATTTCGCAAAGCCTAGTCGGGCCGGACTCCGGTGGTTCCGCGGCCATCAGCTCAGGAACAGCGAGACCGGTAGGGCGACCAGCGTGGTTGTCACCGTCAGCGCGGCGGCGCCGACCAGCCGGGGCGGTCGTCCCGAGTCCAGCAGCCGGTGGACCCGCAGTTCGAGGTCGTGGTCGCCGAGGCCCAGGGTGCCGGCCGGGGTGATCCGGTCACCAGCGGCGGCGAACCGGCGCAGCGCACCCGCCAGGGGCGCCTCGGCGTGCCGCTCGCGGGCCTTGTCGTCGGCGCGCATCTCGACGAGCAGGGCGACTCGCTCGTGTGCGTCCCGTACCCAGCGGAGCCAGGGCAGCACCCGGCGGAGCGCGGTGAACGGCAACAGGACGAGATCGTGCCGTTCCTGGGCGTGGGCCCGCTCGTGGGTGAGCACGGCCGCCAGTTCGGCCCGGTCCAGCAGGTCGAGGGTGCCGGCGCTGACGACGACCCGAGGCCGTACCCCGGGCAGGCAGTACGCGGCCGCACTCGGATGGTCGAGCACCAGTGCACCGGGCACCGTCGGATCCTGCCGGGCGACCAGCGTGAGTAGGTCCCGGTGGCGACGTTGGGCCCGGACGGCGCTGTGCAGGCTGCGGAGGGTGGTGGTGAACAGCACCACGCCGATTCCGCAGCCGAGAACGACGAGCCCGAGCTGAGGCGCGGTTACCCCGGCCGGCCACGCGCCGCGCCGCAGCTCCCCGACGAGGGCCCAGAGGGCGCTGCCGGTCGGCAGGTCGTAAGCGGCCAGGCCGAGGGCCATCGGGAGACCCATCGCCGCCAGGCCAGCCGCCAGGCCGACCGCCTGCCAGCAGAGAATGGCCACCCGCGGGCTGCGCCAGGTCCAGGTCGAACGGGCCAACACCTGCACGGTGAGCCAGCAGGCCAGCACCGTGAGCCCGAAATGTAGCGCGTACGTCATCGCGGGCCGCCCTAGTGCTCCGGTGCCTTGGCGGCCGGGGTGACCGGGCCCGTCGGTGTGGTGGGGCCCGCCGGTGTGGTGCGGGCCGTGGGTGTGGCGGGGCTGCCCGGTGCGCTGGGCTCGCCCGCCGCGCTCAGTGCGGCGCGCAGCACCTCCGCCTCGGTGCCGGTCACCGACCGGGCGAAGCGCACCAGGGCGGCGTCGCGGCTACCGCCGAGGTCCAGCGCGTCGAGCATGAGTTGGGCGATGTGTGCCTCTCGGCTTGCGGCGGCCCGGTACCGCCAGGCCCGCCCCTCGCGTTCGCGCCGCACCATACCCTTGCCGGCGAGCCGGTCCAGCACGGTCAGCACGGTGGTGTAGGCCAGCTCGCGCCCGGCGAGGGCATCGACGACCTCCCGCACCATGAGCCCGTCTGACCTGCCGGGGAGTAGGTCCCACAGCACATCCATCACTGCGCGTTCGAGCTCGCCGAGCCGGGTCACCCGGTAATCCTACCCTCCGTAGTAGTGTCCGCTACCCGCCCTTGGGGTGCCAGACCGTCTTCGTCTCCAGCAGTGCCGTCATCCGGGCCAGGCCGGGATCGGCGTACCAGTCGTGGTTGGTCGGGACCGGGCGCAGCACCCGCTTGAGGTTCTCCGCCGCCTTGACCTCCAGACCCGTCGCCAGTTCGGCGTCGGCCACGCCGGCCAGGTCCAGGGCGTTGACATCCCGGTGGCCCGCCAGCGACGGGACGGTCTCCTGGAGGCGACCGGTCAGGATGTTGACCACCCCGGCGGGCAGGTCGGCGGTGGCCAGCACCTCGGCCAGGGTCACCGCGGCGAGGGGGTCGGTGGGCGAGGCCGCCACGACCACCGTGTTTCCGCTCACGATCGCCGGGGCGATCACACTGACCAGGCCGAGCAGCGCCGGCGCGGCGGGGGCCACCACGGCCACCACGCCGGTCGGCTCCGGCGTCGACAGGTTGAGGTACGGGCCAGCGACCGGGTTCACGCCGCCCCGCACCTGGGGCAGCTTGTCCGACCAGCCGGCGTACCAGACCCAACGGTCGGTCGCGGCGTCCACCTCGTCGCCGGTGATGCCCAGGGCCACGAACTGCTCACGCCGGCCCTCCAGCATCTCGGCGGCGCGGTAGAGGATCTGACCCCGGTTGTACGCGGTCGCGCCGGCCCAACCCGAACCGGCGGCCCGGGCCGCCACGACGGCGTCCCGGGCGTCCTTGCGCGAGGCGAGCGCCACGTTGGCCGTGCTGTTCTCACCTGACTGCACGAGATACGACCGTCCCGACTCACTACGCGGGAACTTCCCGCCGATGTAGAGCTTGTACGTCTTTCGTACCGCGACCCGCTCAGACATTCAGGTATGCCTCCAGCCCGTGCCGGCCGCCCTCGCGACCGTAGCCCGACTCCTGGTAACCGCCGAACGGCGAGGTGGGGTCGAACTTGTTGAAGGTGTTGGCCCAGACCACGCCGGCCCGGAGCCGTTCGGCCAGCCACAGCATCCGGGAGCCCTTCTCCGTCCACACGCCGGCCGAGAGCCCGTACGGGGTGTTGTTGGCCTTCTCGACGGCCTCCGCCGGGGTGCGGAAGGTCAGCACGGACAGCACCGGGCCGAAGATCTCCTCGCGGGCGATCCGGTGGGCCTGGGTGACCCCGGTGAAGATGGTGGGCGCGAACCAGAAGCCCTGCTCGGGAAGCTCGCACGGGGGCGACCAACGCTGGGCACCCTCGGCCGCGCCGGCGTCGGCGAGCTCGCTGATTCGGGCCAGCTGCGCCGCCGAGTTGATCGCCCCGATGTCGCTGTTCTTGTCCAGCGGGTCACCGACGCGCAGCTGGGCCACCCGCCGTTTGAGCGAGGCCAGCACCTGGTCGGCGACCGACTCCTGAAGCAGCAGGCGGGAGCCGGCGCAGCAGACGTGCCCCTGGTTGAAGAAGATGCCGTTGACGATGCCCTCAACCGCCTGGTCCACCGGGGCGTCGTCGAAGACGATGTTGGCGGCCTTACCGCCCAGCTCCAGGGTGAGTTTCGTGTCCCTGCCGGCGACGGCCCGGGCGATGGCCCGGCCCACCTCGGTCGAGCCGGTGAAGGCGACCTTGTCCACGTCATGGTGCTCGACCAGGGCCCGGCCGGTCTCACCCGCGCCGGTGACGATGTTCACCACTCCGGCGGGGAGGTCGGCCTGCTGGCAGATCTCGGCGAAGAGCAGCGCGGTCAGCGGGGTCGTCTCCGCCGGTTTGAGCACCACGGTGTTGCCGGTGGCCAGCGCCGGGGCGATCTTCCACGCCAGCATGAGCAGGGGGAAGTTCCACGGGATGATCTGCGCGGCCACCCCGAGCGGTCGGGGGTTGGGACCGAACCCCGCGTGGTCGAGCTTGTCCGCCCAGCCGGCGTAGTAGAAGAAGTGGGCGGCGACCAGCGGAAGGTCGACGTCCCGGGACTCCTTGATCGGTTTGCCGTTGTCCAGCGACTCCAGCACCGCCAACTCGCGGGACCGCTCCTGGATGAGGCGGGCGATCCGGAACAGGTACTTGGCCCGGTCTCGGCCCGGCATCGGACCCCAGACCCGGTCGTACGCGGTTCGCGCGGCGCGGACCGCGCGGTCGACATCGCCGACGCCGCCGGCGGCGACCTCGGCGAGGACCTCCTCGGAGGCGGGGTTGATCGACGTGAAGCTGTCGCCGTCGGTCGGGTCGACGAACTCGCCGCCGACGAAGAGCCCGTACGCGGGCTGGAGCCGTACCACCGAGCGCGACTCGGGGGCGGGGGCGTATTCGAACATCGCGCTCAGTCCCGGGTGAAGTAGTCGGGACCGGCGTAGTCGCCGGTCGTCAGCTTGGTGCGCTGCATCAGCAGGTCGTTGAGGAGGCTGGAGGCACCGAACCGGAACCAGTCCGGGTCCAGCCAGTCCGCGCCGACCGTCTCGTTGACCAGCACGAGGTACTTGATGGCGTCTTTGGTGGTCTTGATGCCGCCGGCCGGCTTCACGCCGACCTGCCGTCCGGTCGCGGCGCGGAAGTCCCGGACCGCCTCCAGCATCACCAGCGTCACCGGCGGGGTGGCCGCCGCCGGGACCTTGCCGGTGGAGGTCTTGATGAAGTCCGCACCGGCCAGCATGGCGAGCCAGGATGCGCGACGGACGTTGTCGTAGGTGGAGAGCTCCCCGGTCTCCAGGATCACCTTGAGGTGGGCCGGGCCGCAGGCCTCCCGGACGGCCACGATCTCGTCGTAGACCTCCTGGTATCGGCCGGTCAGGAAGGCGCTCCGATTGATCACCATGTCGATCTCGTCGGCGCCGGCGGCGACCGCTGCCCGGGTGTCGGCGAGCTTGATCTCCAGCGGCGCCTGGCCGGCGGGGAAGGCGGTCGCCACGCTGGCCAGGTGTACCACGCCGGCTCCGGCTGGTGCTGCCGCGGCGCCGGCCGGCCCGGCCCCGCTGGCGGGCCCACGGAGCACCTCGGCCACGTACGGGACCATCGATGGGTAGACGCAGACGGCGCCGACGTGTGGACAGGACGGGTCGGCGGGGTCGGGGCGCAGGGCCTTGGCGGCGAGCGCCCGAACCCTGCCGGGGGTGTCGGCCCCCTCCAGGGTGGTCAGGTCGACCATTCGGATTGCCAGGTCGATCGCCCAGGCCTTCGCCGTGGTCTTGATTGAACGGGTGCCGAGTTGCGCCGCCCGCTGCTGGGCACCGACCTGGTCCACCCCGGGCAGGCCGTGGAGGAACGCCCGGAGGGCGGTCTCGGATCGTCCCAGCTCGGTTAGGTCCGACCGGGCCGACATCGCTGTCGCCGTCATGACCCGGAGTCTACGCCGGAGCTCCAGACTGTGATCTTGGCCATGGTGGTGGTGCGCGCCAGCGCCGTCGTTCCGGCCACACCGAGGGTGCCCAGGGCCGTGGGCGGGTAGGTTGAGCGACCGTGGAAGTACACGTCATTGACCACCCGCTCGCCCAGGCGCGGCTGACCGCGATGCGCGACGCCCGGACCGACTCGGCCTCGTTCCGCGCCGCGCTGCACGAACTCACCACCATGCTGGTGTACGAGGCGGCCCGCTCCTTCCCCGTCGAGCGCTACCCGGTGCAAACCCCGGTCACCGGCACCCAGGGCACCCGACTCGCCAATCCACCGCTGCTGGTGCCGGTGCTGCGGGCCGGCCTCGGCATGGCCGACGCCGCGCTGGGCCTGTTGCCGGAGTCGTCGATGGGCTTCGTCGGCCTGGCCCGGGACGAGGAGACCTTCGAGCCCCGCGCGTACATGGAGTCGCTCCCGCCCGACCTCACCGGACTGCCGGTGCTGGTGCTCGACCCGATGCTCGCCACCGGTGGCTCGTTGGAGCACTGTTGCCGGCTTCTCGCCGATCGGGGGTGTACCGACATCACTGTGCTCTGCGTGCTCGCCGCACCGGTCGGAATTGATCGGCTGGACCGCTCCGGCCTGCCCCTGCGCCTGGTCACGGCCGCAGTCGATGAGGGCCTCAACGACCGTCGGTTCATCGTTCCCGGCCTGGGCGACGCCGGCGACCGGCAGTTCGGCGGTATGCCCCGCTTCTGACCGACTGGTCCAGGTCGGTGTTTGGGCGGGGGCCGACCCCGCCCTACACCCCCAGGCTGGCGGCGACCTCGGCGTGCAGCTCGGCCACGGCGGTGGCGGCGCGGTGGCGGGCCGTCGCGATGTCACCCGCCACGACCGGCTGCACCACCTCCAGGTACGCCTTGAGTTTCGGTTCGGTGCCGGACGGTCGGATCACCACCCGGGCGGTGGCGCTGCGCAGGATCACCACATCGGCCGCCGGGAGCAGGTCCCGGGACTCGATGAGCGCCTCTCCGAGCAGCGCGTTCGGGGTCGCGGCGCGGATCCGGGCCATCGCGTCTGCGATCACCAGGTCGTCCACCCGCACCGAGAGCTGGTCGGTGTGGTGCACGCCGAACTCGGCCGCCAACTCGTCCAGCCGGTCGGCGAGGCTACGCCCCTCCGCCTTGAGCCCAGCGGCGAGCTCGGCGATGGTCAGCGCTGCGGTGATGCCGTCCTTGTCCCGAACATGGTCGGGGGCGACGCAGTAGCCCAGCGCCTCCTCATAGCCGAAGACCAGCGGGGTGGACCCCCCGCCGGCCCGGACAATCCACTTGAACCCGGTCAGGGTCTCGTCGTACGGCAGGTCGCGGGCGGTGCACATCGCGCGTAGCAGCGCCGACGACACGATGGTGGTCGCGTAGAGGCCGGCTCGGCCGCGTCGCATCAGATGGTCGGCGAGGAGCGCCCCGACCTCGTCACCGCGGAGCATCCGCCACCCCAGAGCCTCCCGGCCCGCCGTGGAGTCGGCCGGCTCCCGGATCACCACCGCGCAGCGGTCGGCATCCGGATCGTTGGCGATCGCGAGGTCCGCACCGGTCGTGTCGGCCAGGGCGGTGAGCCGGTCAACGGCCCCGGGCTCCTCCGGGTTGGGGAAGGCGACCGTGGGGAACTTCGGGTCCGGCTCAGCCTGGTCCGGCACGAGCCGCGGGGTGGGGAAACCGGCGTCGGTGAACGCCGCGGTGAGTACCGCCGCGCCGACTCCGTGTAGCGGCGTGTACGCCACCTTCAGATCGCGCGGTCCGCCCGGTGCGATCACCGCGACGGCCTGCTGCACGTACGAGGCCACCAGGGTGTCGTCGAGGAGCTGCCCGGGTGGGCCCAGCGGTACGGCTGCCAGCGGGCCGACCGCGCGGATGGCGGACTCGATCTCGGCGTCCGCCGGCGGCACGATCTGCGCCCCCGCGCCCAGTTCACCACCGAGCTGGGCGCCCAGGTAGACCTTGTAGCCGTTGTCCTGGGGTGGGTTGTGGCTGGCCGTCACCATTACTCCGGCGACCGCCCCGTGCTGGCGCACCGCATGGGCCAGCACCGGCGTTGGCAGCGGGCCGGGGAGCAGCAGGGCCGGGCGGCCAGCGCCGGTGGCGACCTGCGCGGTCCGTTCCGCGAAGGCGCGGGAGCCGGTTCGGGCGTCGTACCCGATCACCAGCGGGCCGGCGCCGCCTTGAGCGGTCAGCCAGGCGACCAGCCCGGCGGCGGCCTGCGTGACCACCGCGAGATTCATTCCGTTCGGGCCGGCGCGCAACGGGCCGCGTAGGCCCGCGGTGCCGAAGGTCAGCGGGCCGGCGAAGCGGTCGGCCAGCTCCGGGGCGCTGGCCGGAAACTGGTCGAGCACCGCCTGCAGCTCGGCGCGGCTGGCCGGGTCCGGATCGTCGTCGAGCCAACGTTGGGCCCGCTCGCGAAGGTCATTGAGGTGGTGGTGATCCGCCGACATGCCTCTTGATAACACGTCGGCGGATCACCGCGTCGACTCGCCCAGGCTCAGCTGGCCGCGGTCAGCTGGAAAGATTTGACCATCTCGTCGAAGATCGGTCGACTCTCCTCGAACCGGGCGTCGGTGGCGGTCAGGTAGAACGAGTACGACTGGCCCTCGTGGGCGACGCCACGCCAGATGCCGTGCCGCATCTCCCCGCCCTCGCCGCAGGTGTATTCGAACTCGGCCGCCGGCTTGCCGGCCAGCTCCGTCTCGACGTCCCAGGCGATCTGACGGTACGGCTTCACACAGGAGGTGGAGCGGGTCTGCAACCCCTCCTCGGCGACCTCTGCCCAGCGTGCTGAGGTGTTGTTCCACTTCTCGGTGATGACGCGGACCCGGCGGCCCTTGTCCTCCGGGTCGACGTAGTCGGTGTACAGCCCGCCGACCTTCTCTTCCCAACCCTCCGGCACCAGGACCCGCACTCCCCGTGCCGAGTGCTCCACCAGCTCGGGGAGCTCGACGGCAGGAGCGGCCGACGTCGGGGCGGCCTGTGGTGCCACCGGGGCCGAATCGTCTCCGCCGGTGAGGGCGAGGATGCCAACCAGGAGCACCACGGCCAGCCCGCCCGCGACGGCGAGTTGAACCTTGCCCGGCCAGCCCTTCACCTGGCGAACGAGTTGGTCGCCGGTGGCTCGCGCCCGGCCGGCGAGACTGCCCGCACGGCCGGCGAGACCGCCCGCCGGTGCCGGTGTCGGCGACTGCGGTGTGCTGGTCCACGCCTGACCGGTGCCCGGAACCGACCACTGGGCCCCGACCGTGGTGGGAGTGGCCGGGCCCGGGTGGCCACCGATGCGCTGGGTGGCATCCCCGCCGTAGGTGCGGCTCGGCGCCGGCATCGCCCCGGTCGGTGTGTTCAACGGACCGGCGAGCGCGTCGGCGCTGGTGTCCTCCAGGACGGCGGGGGTCGCCCGGGACTCCACCGCGGGCCGCTCGCCCCGGCGCAGTGCGGCCAGTCGGTCGGTGAGTGACTCACCGGCCGCGAGCATCGCTCGCCCGCCGATCGTGCCGCTCGGCTTCGGCTGGGCTGGTGGGGCCGGCTGGGCCGGTTGCGGGATCGCGGCTGGTCGCTGCTGGACCGGCACCACCGAGTACGGGTCGGTCACCGAGTTCACCGCAGCCGCGTTGCTGGTCAGCGGGCCGGCGAGCAGTTCGCGGAGCATGGCCCGGGCCGTGTGTACCGGCAGTCGGCGGTCCGGGTCCTTCTCCAGCAGCCCCATCAGTACCGGCACCAGCGGGCCACTGCGCTGGGGCGGGGCCGGCGGGTCTTCGACGACCGCGTGCATCGTCTCGATCGGATCGCCCTTGTCGAAGGGCGGGCGTCCCTCGACAGCCGTGTAGAGGGTCACCCCGAGGGAGAAGAGGTCGCTGGGCGGCCCGAAGTCCTGGCCCATCGCCCGTTCGGGGGAGATGAAGTGTGGGGAGCCGAGCACCATGCCGGGCGTGGTGAGCTGCACGTCGGTGGGCATCCGGGCCACGCCGAAGTCGGTCAGCACGCAGCGGCCGTCCGAGCAGATCAGCACGTTGGCAGGCTTGACATCACGATGCAGCACGCCGATCGCGTGCGCCACCTCCAGCGCGCCGAGTAGCGAGACGCCGATCTTGGCTACCACCCGCTGGGCTAACGGTCCGTCTTCGATCACCATGTCCGCGAGGCTGCGGGAGTCGAGTAGCTCCATCACGATCCACGGCCGGCCACCCTCGGTGACCACGTCGTAAACCTGGACGACGGCGGGGTGTTGGATCGCTGCTGCGGCACGGGCCTCGCGCAGGGTGCGTTCGTACATGGCGTCGCGGTCGGAGGGGGCCAGCCCCTGGGGTAGGACGACCTCCTTGACGGCCACGTCTCGGCGCAGGAGCGTGTCTGCGGCACGCCAGACCGTGCCCATGCCGCCGTTGCCCACTGCCGAGCGCAATGAGTAGCGCCCGCCGATGATCGTGTTGGGTGTTGCGCGGTCGCTGGGAGGACTGACAGGTCCGCCGCTCCACGTCGGGATCTGAGTCACTGAAGAGCCACCGGGGATTTCGAGGGGGGCTGGGACACAACCCCCCTATCTTGCTGGTTCGGATGCCGGTTGCGAAAGCCGACGCGGCGGACATTTGGCAAAGTCGACGATGCGTGTCCAACCGGGCACGCCGGGTGGGTCGGGTGGGGACGTGTGCCCAATCCCTCATCCGGCGCCGGAGCAGGTCGTCTTACCATCCGGTAATGAGCGAACGGCGGTCAAGCGAGTCCGGTTTCCCGATTCAGGGCGTCTACACGGCGGCCGACCTCCCGGAGGACCTGGACTCCCGGCTGGGTAACCCGGGGGAGTACCCGTACACCCGCGGGGTCTACCCCACCATGTACACGGCGCGTCCCTGGACGATGCGCCAGTATGCCGGCTTCGGTACCGCCGCGGAGTCCAACGCGCGCTACCACCAGCTGCTTCGGGCAGGCACGATGGGGCTCTCCGTCGCCTTCGACCTGCCCACCCAGATGGGGTACGACTCGGACGAGCCGATCGCGCACGGTGAGGTCGGCAAGGTCGGTGTCGCCATTGACTCCATCGAGGACATGCGGCTGCTCTTCGACGGCATCCCGCTGGACAAGGTCTCCACGTCGATGACGATCAACGCGCCGGGTTCGGTGCTGCTCCTGCTCTACCAGTTGGTCGCCGAGGAGAACGGCGTGCCCGGGGCGGCGTTGAACGGCACGATCCAGAACGACATCCTCAAGGAGTACATCGCCCGCGGGACGTACATCTTCCCGCCGAAGCCCTCGCTGCGCCTGGTCGCGGACACCTTCGCCTACTGTCGCAGCGAGGTGCCGAAGTGGAACACCATCTCCATCTCCGGCTACCACATGGCCGAGGCGGGCGCATCACCCGTGCAGGAGATCGCCTTCACCCTGGCCAACGGGGTCGAGTATGTGCGCGCGGCGATCGCCGCGGGGCTCGCGGTGGACGACTTCGCGCCTCGGCTGTCGTTCTTCTTCGTCGCCCGGACGACGCTGTTGGAGGAGGTGGCGAAGTTCCGCGCCGCCCGGCGAATCTGGGCGCGGCTGATGCGGGACGAGTTCGGGGCGAAGAATCCGAAGTCGATGATGCTTCGCTTCCACACCCAGACCGCCGGCGTGCAGCTCACCGCCCAGCAGCCGGAGGTGAACCTGGTCCGGGTGGCGGTGCAGGGGCTCGGTGCCGTACTCGGCGGAACGCAGTCGCTGCACACCAACAGCTTCGACGAGGCGATCGCCTTGCCGACGGAGAAGGCCGCCCGGCTCGCGCTGCGGACGCAGCAGGTGCTCGCCTACGAGACGGACCTGACCGGCACCGTCGACCCGTTCGCCGGCTCGTACGTGGTGGAGGCCATGACGGCCGAGATCGAGGCCGCGGCAGAGGGGTTGATGCAGCGGGTCTTCGAGCACGGTTCGGCGGTTGAGGCGATCGAGGTCGGGTTCCAGAAGCGGGAGATCGAGCAGTCGGCGTACCAGATTGCGCAGCAGATCGACTCCGGCGAGCGGGTCGTGGTGGGTCTCAACCGGTTCGCGGTGGACGAGGAGGAGCCGTACGAGCCGCTGCGGGTTGACCCGGCGATCGAGGTCGCGCAGGCCGAGCGGCTGGCGAAGCTGCGGGCCGAGCGGGACTCCGATGCGGTCGAGCGCGCCCAGGCGCAGCTGCGGGCCGCCGCCGAGGGGGGCGGTAACGTGCTCTACCCGATGAAGGAGGCGCTGCGGGCCCGGGCCACGGTTGGCGAGGTCTGCGGCACGCTGCGTGAGGTCTGGGGGATGTACCGCCCCGCTGACCGTTTCTGACCACGCCCCCGCTTCTCCTCGTCGCTGCCCACTACTGCTGGCGGTTGCTGCTCGTTGTCGGCGCTGCCCGCTGCCCGCTGCCCGCTGCCCGCTGCCCGCTGCCCGCTGCCCGCTGCCCGCTGCCCGCTGCCCGTTCGCGGGCTGGGTGGCGGTTCCGGCGCGTAGCGGGCGGCCACCGTGGGTAACCCGTTCGAGTGAGGTAAACGCACACCGTGTGTGGTTGGTTACCGGGCGAACATGTGAACGTCTGCGGGCCCGGTCGCGAGTGTGGTTGCTAGTTGTCGGAGTGTCCGTTAATAGAACGGACTAATGCCACAATCCGGATGACGGGTCTCGGTGTTGGGGAAATTTTCCTAACTCGTGAATCGGTTACGCGTTGTAGGAGGTGTGGGGCGGATGGCCGCGTTCAACCGCGATCTACCTGCTGTCCCGCCGATGAACGAGCGTTCCGAGCAGGGCGTACGTGACGCAGAGCGGCCCGATCGCTACCAGAACGAGGTTGCGCAGCGTCACCGTCGGAGGTCTACGCTGTCGGCGGTTCCGGAAGATTCATCCATTTCTAGTGATCGAGAATTCGACGTGACGAGTACGTTGACGCTGCCGAGTAATGGCCAGCTGGCGTCGTCCTGGACGGAGGCGCCCGCCGGCTCCCAGCCCTTACCCCTCGACCTGGACCAGCTCCTTGCGCTCCGGGTTTCGGGCCTGATCGCCACCCGTCGACGGATTCACTCGCATCCGGAGCTCTCCGGCGAGGAGTTCGAGACGGCCGCCCTGATCGCCCGGGAGCTGACGCGGGCCGGGTTGCGACCCCGGCTGCTCCCCAAGGGCAACGGAGTCATCTGCGACATCGACGGCCGCCCAGACGGCCCGGTGGTCGCGTTCCGGGCCGACATCGACGCGCTGCCGTTGACCGACAGCAAGGACGTGCCCTTCCGCTCCACCGTTGACGGGGTCTGTCACGCCTGTGGCCACGACGTGCACACCGCGGTCATGCTCGGCCTGGGAATGCTCCTCGCCCGCCTCGCCGAAGCGGGTGAACTGCCGGGCCGGGTGCGCCTGATCTTCCAGCCGGCAGAGGAGATCCTGCCCTGTGGGTCGCTCGAGGTGATCGAGGCCGGTGGTCTCGACGAGGTGGTGCAGATATTCGCGCTGCACTGCGACCCGAACCTGCCGGTCGGCGAGGTCGGCCTCCGGGTCGGTCCGATCACCGCCGCCGCCGACAACGTCAGCGTTCGGTTGACCGGTCCCGGCGGGCACACTGCCCGACCGCACCTCACCGTCGACCTGGTTGACGCCCTTGGCCGGCTGATCACCGAGGTGCCGGCCCTGGTCGCCCGGCGGGTGCCGGCCAACAGTGGACTACTGCTGGTGTTCGGCCACGCCTCGGCCGGCACCCGCTACAACGTCATCCCGTCGGAGGCCTGCGCCTCCGGGACGCTGCGCGTGATGGATCGGGACACCTGGGCGATGGCCCCCAAGGTCGTCGCCCAAGTGGTCCAGGACGTGATCGCCCCCACCGGCGCCACCGTGGACCTGGACTATCAGCGCGGCCGACCACCGGTCAGCAATGACTCCCAGGCCATTCAGGTCCTCGCCGCCGCGACCACCGCCGCGCTCGGGCCGGCCGGCATCGCGGAGACCCCACAGAGCATGGGGGGTGAGGACTTCTCCTGGTATCTGGAGTACGTCCCCGGTGCCCTGGCCCGACTCGGTGTCGGCCGCTCGGGCCCGAACGTTGACCTCCACCGCGCGTCGTTCGACCCGGACGAGCGGGCCATCCCGGTCGGTGTTCGGCTCATGGTGCAGACCGCTCTCCAGGCGCTTGCGGCGGCGGGCTGACCGCGGGTGGAGCGACCCCGCCGCCGGTGGGGTCGGCCGGCCCCCTCCCGGCGCTGTTCGCGGGGGGAGCGACCAGGGCCGGCCGCGGGCGACGGCGCAGCAACCACACCAACGTGCCCAGCGGCACGCCGAGTAGAAGCAGCCACGGCAGTACGGCTCCGAGCACGGTCAGCAGGACGGTCCACGAGATCAGGAAGACCTTCCACCCGCCCTTGAGACCAGCCACGAAGCCGAACGCGGAAGTGTCGTCCTCAGTGGTGGCGTCCGGGCCGACCAGCGACACAGTGATCGAGGAGAGCGCGGTCAGGTCCGCCAGCCGGCGTTGCTTCGCCTCCAACGAGGCGAGGTCGGCCTCGCGGCGCGCCAACTCGTTTTCCAGCGAGACCAGATCGCTGATCGACTGTGCCTCGCCGAGCAGCCGCCGGGCGTTCTCCACCCGGGCCCGTTGAGTGGTGATCCGGGCGTCCAGGTCGATCACCGCCTCGGTGACGTCCTCGGTAGAGATCTCCTGCCGCTGCCGTTTGCCGAGTTCGGCGACCTGCTCCACCACCGCGGCGAACTTCGCGGCCGGCACCCGGAGCGTCAGCTCGGCGGTGGCGTTCCCGGCCGCACTGCGTCGCTGGTCACTACCGACGAAGCCGCCGGCCGTGGTGGTCAGGGCGATCGCCTCGCGGGCGGCCTGCTCGACATCGGGCACCTGCACGCGCATCGAACCGGTGTAGACGATGGCGCGCTGGTCGACCCGGAGGTCCGCCGAAGGGTCGTCCCCCGCAGCCGGCCCGTCCGGCTCGCCCGCACCCGCCTCGGTCGCCGCCGCGTCGCCGCCGGTGCCCGGACCGGCGTGCTCGTCAGTGCCCGCACCGCAGCCACTGACGAGCAGCACCCCCATCAGTACCGCCACCAGCGCCGCCCCTCGGCGGCGCGCTGCACATCGATACATGTCCGCTCCGATCCGTAACATTCATCTGCTCCCACCCGGGGCGTGACCCGGACGGCGGGGACGATCGGTCAGTCGGGACGCGTTGCGCCGTCCCTTCGGGCAGACTGCGCTGAGGAGGTCACGATTCGATTCTCGAGGAGTCACGAATGCGGCTGACCAAGTACACGCACTCCTGCATCCGGGTGGAGGACGAAGGCGGGGTGCTGGTCGTTGATCCCGGCGTCTACAGCGAGCGCGTCGCGCTGGACGGGGTGGACGCTGTGTTGATCACCCACGAGTACCCGGACCACGTGGACGTGGCGGCCCTGACCGAGCAGCACGACCGGGGGCCCTTCGTCCTGTACGGGCCGCCGTCGCTGGCGGCCGTGCTCGACGGCCTGGTCGCCGCGTTCGTCCCGGTCGAGGCGGGCGCGGAGTTCACCGCCGCCGGCGTTCCGGTCCGCGCCTACGGCGGCCGACATGCCGTGATCCACTCCGACCTTCCGGTGGTGGAGAACCTGGCGTACCTGATCGACGACGTCGTCTACCACCCCGGCGATTCCTTCGTCGTGCCGCAGGATATGCCGGTCGACACGCTGTTCCTGCCGATCCACGCGCCCTGGGCGAAGTTCGCCGAGTCGCTGGACTTCCTGCGCGCCGTCGCGCCCCGCCGGGCGTACGCGCTGCACGACGGGTTGCTCAACGACCGCGGCCTGGACGTGTTCAACAACAACTTCGCCCGCCTCTCCGACGTGGACTACCGGCGGCTGGTGCCGGGCACCCTGGTGGACGCCTGAGCCGCATGCCTGGTCCCTCCCGGGAGCTGCTGCGGCAGCTCTATCGCACGCCCCCCGACCAGTTTGTGGCCGCCCGGGACCAGGCGGTGGCCGAGGCGCGGCGGGCTGGCGACGCACCCGCGGCGCGGGAGATCGCCCGGCTTCGTCGCCCCACGGTCGCGGCGTGGCTGGTGAACCTGCTCGCGTTGGAGCGACCGGAGCTCGTCGCCGACCTGGGCCAACTCGCGGAGTCACTCCGGTCGGCCCAGCGCGAGCTTCGCGGCGCGCAACTGCGGGAGCTCTCCACCCAACGGCGGGCCGTGGTCGGCGCGCTGCTCGCGGAGGTCCGCAGCCTGGCGACCGCGGTGCCCGGTGCCCCGCCGCCCGGCAAGCTCCCGCTCGGTGCGGTGGAGTCGACCCTCAACGCCGCGCTCTCCGACGTCGAGGTCGCCGAGCAGGTGCGCTCCGGCCGGTTGCTCCGGGCCGCCAGCTACGCCGGCTTCGGCGAGGTGCCTCGACCGCAGCTGCGGCTGGTCACCGAGGAGTCGGCGCCGTCCCGGGCACCGGGGAGCGACCGGGCAGCACCCCGTGCCCGGCAGGCGGAGCGGGCCGCCCGCGCCGAGTGGGAACGGCGACGCCGGGCGTTGGATACGGAGTTGGCGAAGGCACGTACTGATCAGGAACGGGCCGAGGCGGAACTGGCCGGCGCCGCGGAGGCAGAGCGGGGCGGGGTGGACGGCCTCGCCGCGATCGAGACGGAACTCGCCGAGCTGGAGCGGCAACGGGCTGTTGCCGAAGAGGAGCTGAGCCGGGCGAAGTCGGCGCGGCGGGCAGCCGAACGGGCGGTCACCGTCGCGCGGCGCCGGACCGGTGAGGTTGAGGCCGCCGTCGAGGCGTTCGCCGAGGAGGAGGCTGACCCCCGCGGGGCCGGCCGACCCCCAAATGTGTGATTGACGACGCACGACGGGGCCGGCTCGTTGCCCCATCGGGGGCGATAGCAGACTGGGGGTCGTGCGACATGCCCCGACAATCTGCCGGCCGTCAGGCCGACGCGGTGCCGGTGGGGCGGGAGCGCAGTCCCGTGACGTAGTCGTCCGGTGCCCCCGCCTTCTCGGCGGCGTTGGCGATCTCCGAGAGGTACCACGAGGTGGGCAGCCCACCCTCGTAACCGTCGAAGACGTAGATCCACGCCGTCACATCGCCGGTCAGGGCCGACACCCGCAGGTGGAGCTTTCGGTAGGTGCCGGAGGTTACGCCCTCGATCTCGTCGAGCTGCGCCGCGTCGTACTGGTGGATGTCGTAGAGCGCCACGAAGACACGATCCCCGGGAGACTCCACCACGGTGCTGACCGCGCCCTCCCAGCCGATCGCGCCCTCACCGGCGAACGTGAGCCGCCAGCCTTCGAGCCAGCCGGTGCCCACCATCGGCGAATGCGGACAGTAGGCGCGCATCCGGGCAGGGTCGAGGTTTGAGCCGTAGGCGGCGTAATGACGCACAACGATGACGATAGCCCGGCCGACGGGTGGGGGAGAATACGACGGTGCGTGTCGGATGCGTTCGGGAGAAGAAAGTCACTGTGAGCATGGACGGGGAGTGAGCGTTGTGAGCCGGATCGTGATCATCGGCGGGGGGCCGGCCGGTTACGAGGCGGCGTTGGTCGCCGCCCAACTGGACGCCGATGTCACCGTGGTGGAGGCAGACGGTGCCGGCGGCGCCTGCGTGCTGTCCGACTGTGTGCCGTCGAAGACGTTCATCGCCAGCTCGCAGCTGGTGACCGGGTATCGGGACTCGGAGGAGTTCGGGATCCACTCGGACGGGTTGGCGGCGGTCACCGTCGACGCCCCGGCGGTGCACGCACGGGTCAAGCGGCTCGCGCTCGCGCAGTCTGCCGACATCCACGCCAAGTTGGTCAAGGCCGGGGTGACGTTCGTGGCCGGCAGCGCCCGGCTCGGTGAGGACACGCTCGGTCACAACCACCGGGTGATCGTCACACCGGCGGACGGCGCGGAGTACCGGATCGATGCCACCACCGTCCTGATCGCCACCGGCGCGACCCCGCGCCAGCTCCCCACCGCGGTCCCGGACGGCGAGCGCATCCTCACCTGGCGGCAGGTGTACGACCTTCCCGAGCTGCCCCGGCACCTGGTCGTGGTCGGCTCCGGCGTCACCGGCGCCGAGTTCGCCAGCGCCTATCTGGCGATGGGGATCGAGGTCACCCTCGTCTCCAGCCGGGACCGGGTGATGCCGCACGAGGACGCCGACGCGGCGATGGCGATCGAGCGGGTGTTTCGCAGCCGGGGGATGAGCATCCTGAACAACTCCCGGGCCAACGCCGTCCGCCGGACTGCCGACGGCGTCGAGGTCGAGCTCTCCGACGGGCGCCGGGTGCAGGGTTCACACGCGCTGATCGCGGTGGGCTCCATCCCCAACACCGCCGACCTGGGGCTGGTCGAGTACGGCGTCGAGTTGGCCCGGGGTGGGTACGTCGCGGTCGACCGGGTGTCCCGGACCAACGTGCCCGGAATCTACGCGGCCGGGGACTGCACCGGGATGTTGCCGCTGGCCAGCGTGGCCGCGATGCAGGGCCGGATCGCGATGTGGCACGCGCTCGGTGAGGCGGTTCGACCGCTGCGGCTGCGTACGGTCGCGGCGAACGTCTTCACCGACCCGGAGCTGGCCACGGTCGGTGTCTCCCAGGATGAGGTGGACGCGGGGAAGGTGCCGGCCCGGCAGGTCATGCTGCCGCTCGCCGGCAACGCTCGGGCGAAGATGGACGAGGTCCCCGACGGCTTCGTCAAACTCTTCTGCCGGCCCGCCAGCGGTCAGGTGATCGGCGGCGTGGTGGTGGCCCCGAAGGCCAGTGAGCTGATCCTGCCGATCACGATGGCGGTGGAGAACCATCTGACGGTCAACGAGCTGGCGCAGACCATCACCATCTACCCCTCGCTCTCCGGCTCCGTCACCGAGGCCGCCCGGCAGTTGATGCTGCACGAACCAGAGTGACGGGTCCACGTCGTGTTTACCCGTTGTACCTCTGATCCACATCCCACCGCCAAAGCCCCGACTCGCACGGGTCGGGGCTTTGGTCTGTCTCCCTGTCCGTTGCGGACGGCTCTCCGTTCTAGGGAAGGGTATCGTTGTGGTACATCGTGTACCCAGCACGGAGGTGGCCCTGTGGTTGATCAGCAGCTCATTCCCGGAGAGCGGGTTGAACGGCTTCGTCGGGCAGCGGGGCTGTCCCGCGAACGCCTCGCTGGTCTTGCGGGTCTCAGCGCGACTACCGTGAAATTCATCGAGAACGGCCGGCGATCGCTGACCTTGCGGGCGGCGCAGCAACTTGCTCCGCACCTTGGCGTCCGTGACCTCGGCGATCTGTTTGGCCCTCAGGTTTCCTTATCCCTGGATGGCCGGCCCAGCCACCCCGCCGTTGACGATGTCCGTCGGGCGCTTACCGCTTGGCAGGTCACTGTTACTGGTGAGCCCGAGTCCACTGACTACCTGCGTGGCGCGATTGACGCTGCCTGGCAGACGTGGCACACCAGCCGCCACCAGCGTACTGAGGCCGGTCAGTTGCTACCGGGGCTACTGGAGGCGACTCAACGCGCCACCCGGTTGCACCGGGGGGCGGATCGACGTGCCTCCCTGGCGCTGCTCGCCCAGGCTTACCACCTCGCCCAGGCATACCTGGCCTGGCATGGTGACCGCGAGCTGTGCTGGCTCGCGGTTGACCGTGGTATGACCGCTGCCCTGGATGCCGACGACCTGCTGGCAGTTGGGCAGTCCATTTGGTATGCGGCTCACCTGCTCCGCGCCACCGGTCGTGGAGACGATGCTTTGGAGCGGTTGGGTGAGGCACGTGCGTTGATCGAGCCGCATGTGACGGATGGCGGTGTCGAGTGGGCGGAAATGCTTGCCGATTTGCATCTTTGTACCGCACTGACCAAGGCGCGAATGGGGGATCAGGGTGCCTGGTCTGACTGGGACACCGCCCGTCAGGTCGTGGAACGGGCACTGCCCAGTGGTTTCGTCGGGCTACGCACCCGGGTATCCCGTCCGCTGGTTGACGTCTACGCGGTGATGTGCGCCGTGGACCTGGGTGACCCGGACGAAGCCCGGCGTCGTGCCCATGCCCTCGACCCGGCATCGATTCCGTCGACTGAACGCCGCGGGCGGAACTTGTCAAGGCCGGTGGGACCAGTGGGTGTTACGCCGCTTGCGGCATCGGTTGATCGGTAGCGGGTTCGGTGGGGTTGATCCAGACGGTGTCGGGCAGGTGCAGCGCCTTGGGTCTGGGCCGGCGGGAGAAGCGTTCGGGGTGGGCGGTCCAGGCGGTGTCGAGGGCGTGGGCGCGTAAGGCCTGTTTGGCGGCGGCGTGGCCGTAGTGGACGTCGGCGGGGGTGTGTAGGCCGATGCCGGCGTGGTGGTGTTCGTGGTTGTACCAGCTGAAGAACGTGTCGCAGAACGCGCGGGCGTCGGCCAGGGATCCGAAGCGTTCGGGGAACGTGGGGTGGTACTTCACG
>NZ_AXVR01000004.1 GCF_000484695.1 Salinispora cortesiana
ACGGGGGTGGTGACATGAACACCGCCGGCAACCCGGGCTGGAAGGGCGATGGCCATGGTGACGGCAAGGACAAGGGCACCCCGGTGCCCTGCGACCCCAACGCGCTGATCGCCGCGATCACCGCGGCGAACCAGGCCGGCGGCGGCACCCTACGCCTGGCCGAGAAGTGCGTCTACACCCTCACCATCAACCAGGACGACAACGGACTACCCCAGGTCTTCCAACCCATCACCATCTACGGCCAGGGCGCCACCATCATCCGGGCCGCCGCCGCCGACGACTTCCGTATCTTCGAGGTCATCACCGGCGGCGACCTCACCCTCAAGGACCTCACCGTCGCCGGCGGACAGATTGCGGACGCCGACGGCGGCGGCATCGCCGCTGGCGAAGGCACCCGACTCACCCTCGAACGCGTCACCGTTCGCGACAACATCGCCACTGGCGCGACTAGTGAAGGTGGTGGAATCTACAGCGACCGGAGCAAGGTCACGATCACCAAGAGCACCATCACCCGCAACACCGCCGAAGACGGCGGCGGCTTCTTCAACGACAACGCCGTTGTCTTGATCAGCAAGTCGAAGGTAACCAACAACATCGCCGGCGACGAAGGTGGCGGGCTGGTCAACAACGACGGCGACGCGACCATGGACCACGTCGTGATCAGCGACAACACCGCGGTCAATGGCGGCGGCATGCACAGCGACGGTGACCTCACCGAGATCACCAAGAGCACCATCACCCGCAACACCGCCAGCGGACTCGGCGGCGGCATCTACGACGACGGCGACGAATCCCTCCTGCTCCAGCACGTCAAGGTCGCCGAGAACACCGCCACCTCCGGCGGCGGGCTCTACCTCGTCGAGGACATCGGCGCCACCATCGAGGACAGCAAGATCGTGTACAACACCGCCACCACCGGCGACGGCGGCGGCATCGCCATCGTCGGCGTAGAAGACGGTGACCCGGTGGTGGCCCTGCGCCGCACCACCATCTCCGGCAACCAGGCAGGTGGAGCCGCCGGCGGCATCTTCTTCAGCCCATTCAACGAGACCACCGTTCTCACCCTCACCGACGTCCGCGTCACCGACAACATTGCCCAAAACGAACCTGGCGGCGTCTACAACGGCGGTGTGATCGACGTCTTCGGCGACATCACGATCATCAACAACCGACCCACCAACTGCATCGGCAGCCCCAACCCCGTACCAACCTGCTTCGGCTGACCCGCCCAGCAAGCTGACGCCCCCGGCAGTCGCCGGGGGCGTCAGCTGTGGAAGCAGCACCCATGGGAAGCCGGTCGACACACGTGGTCACGCCAGTTGCTGCGAGGTCGATTCGCTGGTCGCCGATCAGCAGCAGTGACTTGCCGACCGTGGCGCGCGTGGCCAGTGCGCGGTGAGCGTCAGCGGCCTGTTCCAGCGGGTAGGTGGCGTCGATCGCCGGGTGCAGGCGTCCCTGCCGCCCGACCGCACCGGGGTCTGCTCCCGGCATGGTCGGCGGCGGTGATCCCGGTGGTCAGCGAGGGGTGAGGCGGTCGGTGCCGAGACGGTCCCGCAGCACCTCCGGCACCAGGACACTCCCGTCGGGCTGCTGGCACTGCTCCAGGATCGCCGGGAACAGGCGGCTGGTGGCCAGCGCCGAGCCGTTCAGCGTGTGCACGAAGCGGGTCTGCTTGCCACCCGGCTCGCGGTAGCGGATCGCCGCCCGCCGGGCCTGGTAGTCACCGCCCCAGGAGACCGACGAGACCTCCTTGTATTTCCCGGTGCTCGGCATCCAGACCTCGATGTCGAGGGTCTTGCGCATGGCGGCGCTCGAGTCGCCGGCCGCGAGCAGGCTGCGCTGGTAGTGCAGGCCCAACCGCTCCACCAGGCCCTCGGCGTGGGTGACCATCGCCTCCAACGCCGCGTCGGCCTGCTCCGGCAGGACGAACTGGAAGATCTCCACCTTGTTGAACTGGTGGCCGCGCACGGTGCCGCGCTCGTCCGAGTGCGACCCGGCCGCCTCCCGGCGATAACACGGGGTGTACGCGAACACCTTCAGCGGCAGCTTCGTGGTGTCCAGGATCTCGTTCTGGTATGCCCCGAGGATCGCCGTCTCGGCGGTCGGCAGCAGGAACTGACCGCGGGGGGCGGACTGTCGGCCCAGGTGGTAGACGTCGTCGTAGAACTTGGGGAACTGCCCGGCGGCGAAGCCAGCGGTCTCCAGCAGCAGGTGCGGCGGGAGCAGGAACTCGTAGCCGGCCGCGATGTTCTGGTCGATCAGCCAGTTGACCAGCGCCCACTCCAGCCGGGCGCCCAGGCCGGTGTACAGCCAGAAACCGGAGCCGCCGAGCTTCACGCCCCGCTCGTGGTCGACCAGGCCCAGCAGTCGGCTCAGCTCGACGTGGTCGCGCACCTTCTCGATCGCCGGTGGCTCGCCGAAGGTCCGCACCACCCGGTTGGCCTCCTTGCCGCCGGGCACCACGTCCTCAGCGGGCAGGTTCGGCAGCTCGCTCATCCGATCCCGGAGTTGCTCCTGCACCTGGCCCAGCTCGGTCTCCAACTCGGCGAGTTGCCGACGACCGGCCTCGGCCACCGTCGGCTCCGGCTCGCGGCCGGCCCGCTTGGCCTCCGCGTACGCCCGAGCTTCCGCCTTGCGGCGCTGCCGCTCGCCGTCAATCTCGGAGATCAGACTGCGCCGCTGCTGGTCAAGCTGCGACAGCTCGTCCAGCGCCTGGCTCACCTCCGCCGGGTCCAGTCGCTTGGCCAGCGCGGACGCCACCGCGTCGCGATCTTTCCGGATCAACTCCATGTCGAGCATGCTGCTCCGTACGCCTCCGTCCGGATGTCAGGTGGACCACCAGATGCTACCGTCGCGGGCCCACCGCCCCCGGCCTGCCCTCAGCGTCGGCTCCGGCTACCGCACCCGGAAGGTGATGCCGGCGCGTTGGAGTCGGTCCAGCAGGGCATCGCCCATCGCCGTGACCGGGGTGACCTGGCCGGTGGTCGGGGGCAGATCGTCCAGGGCGAGGCAGAGCGCCGACTCGGCGAGCATCTTCGCCGTCTCGTCGTAGCCGGGGTCGCCGCCCGCCACCTCGGTGCGTACCTGCTGCCCGCCGCTCTCGGCGAGGAACCGCAGCTGGAACCAGGACCGGGCCCGCCGTTCGGGGCTCGGGCCCTGTCCGGGGCTGAGCCGACCGAACAGCCAGCGCCGGGCCGGCGGCAGCTTCACCAGCCCCGTGACGGCGGCGATCCCGGCCGCCCCGGCGAGCAGCGTCGGGAGCCGCCGTACCGCCGCGAAATGCCGGTAGCGGAAGTCCGGCCCGTACTCTGGACGGGCGGCTGCCGAGCGGCGGACCACCTGGGGGTCGATCGTCGGCAGCGGCACCGCCCACATGCCGAGCTCGGGGGAGCGGGAGATCCGGCCGGACACCGTCCGGACCCGCCGGCCCTCGGGTCGCGGCTCGACCGCCCGTCGGGCCGCGGCGGCCCGGCTCGTCTCGTCGGTCCGCGAGAACGCGGTCAGGGCCGAGTGGTAGGTGCCATCGGAGAAACGCCCCCCAGCCCGCACGAAGCCGTCAACGCTGATCGGCGCGTCCGCCGGGAGGTGCTTGAGCGTGAACCAGACCCCCAGGTCGTACGGGATTGAGTCGAAACCGCAGGTGTGTACCAGGCGGGCACCGGTGCGTACCGCCGTCTCGTGGTGTCGCACGTACATCAGGTCGACGAACTCCGGTTCGCCGGTGATGTCCAGGTAGTCGGTGCCCGCCGCGGCGCAGGCGGCCACCAGCGGCTCGCCGTGGTGGATGTACGGGCCCACGGTGGAGGCGACCACCCGGGCGCGCTCGGCCACCGCCCGCAGGGAGGCGGGGGCGGTGGCATCGGCGGTGAGCAATGGCAGCTCGGCCAGGGTTGAATCGATAGCAGTGAGTCGGGTTCGGACGGTGGCGAGCTTGTTCGGGTTTCGCCCGGCCAGCGCCCACCGCAGCCCGGGCGGCGCGTGTCGGGCCAGGTATTCGGCGGTCAGGCTCCCGGTGAAGCCGGTGGCGCCGAACAGGACGAGGTCGTACGTCCGCTCCTGGGGCATCCGCTGAGTCTGCCACCTGGGGTGGCTATCCGGCAGGGGGCAAATCCGGGCTGAAGACGGCCCGCACGCAGCCGTCCCGTCGGTCCCGGAACAGCGCGTACCCGCGTGCCCCCTCCTCCAGCGGCAGTCGGTGGGTGACCAGGTGCTCGGTCCGCAACTCGTCGCGCGCCATCCGCTCCAGCAGCGCCGGCACCTGCCCCGCCCCGTGCTGCCGCGCACCCCGCACCCGCAACCCCTTGGCGCTGACCGCGCCCAGCGGGAAGGCATCCACGTGCCCGGTGAACTCGCCGAGCACGACCACGGTCCCGCCCTTGCGGCAGGCGTGCACCGCCTCGCGGACCGCCGGGGGCCGCTCCGCCGCGCCGATGAACCGTTCGGCCAGGGAACGCGGCCGCCCGTCCCAGGCCGGTCCAACCGCCTCCACGCAGATGTCCGGCCCCCGTCCGCCGGTTCGTTCGCGCAACTCGGCGGGGATGTCTGTGTGCCGCGGGTCGACCGTCTCCGCGTCCGTGTGCCGCTGCGCCATCCGCAGCCGGTCCTCTTGCGGATCCATGACTATCACCCGGTCGGCGCCGAGCAGGCTGGCCGCGTGGGCGGTGAGTTGACCAACCGCCCCGGCACCCCAGACCGCCACCACGGCTCCGGGATGGACCCCGCCCAGCTTGGCGGCGAGCCAACCGGCGGGCGCGGCGTCCGCCGCAAAGAGCGCCCGTTCGTCGCTGACCGCGTCGGGGATCCCGCACGCGCCGACATCGGCGTACGGGACGCGGACGTACTCGGCGTGCCCACCGGCGAATCCGCCCAGCGGTGGGCCGCCCGAAGGCGCCGGGCACGGGATGGCCGTACGCCAGCTCGCTCGCCTCCGGCGCCGGGTTTCCGTTGTCGCAGCACCACGGTGCGCCGGAGCGGCACTGCCAGCAGGAGCCGCAGGCCACGGTGGAGCTGACCACCACCCGGTCGCCGACCCGGTGCCGGTGTACCTGTGGCCCCACCGCGACGACCTCGCCCAGGAACTCGTGTCCGAGCACGTCCCCGTCGGCCAGGTGTGGTGCCTGACCTGCCAGGAGGGGCAGGTCCCCGCCGCAGGTGGCGCTCAGGCGTACTCGCACGATCGCGTCGTGGCCATTACGCAACTCCGGGTCGGGTACCTGCCGGACCGCGACCTGGCCGGCGTCCGTCCAGCACAGCGCCCTCATCCGGCCGGTCCCCGGTCGATCGGCGACCGGTCGGCGCGGAGTACCTCGCCGGTCTCGGTGAGCTGCTTGGCCTGGCGCAACGCGGCCCGTATCACCCGGTCAGGGTGGTCGCCGGCCAGGTGCGCGGCGAGGCCCGGAAGGGTCGCACCAGGACGGAGCCGCGCGGCCAACTCGGTGCCCCGCCCCGCAGGGGCGGGCCAACTGTCCACCTGGATGGCGCGGCCGAGTTGGCGCAGCGGCTCCGGCCATCGCCCGCCGGGCAGCACCTCGTTGGGCGGCCGGTTGACCGTCACCACTTCCCAACCGTCGGTCGGCCGGGCATCGGGGCGCGGGTGAACCGGTCGGGCACCGGTGCGCCTCGCCAGCATCCCGGCAGCGGTCCCGGCCCGCCTCATGCTGTGTTTCACCCCGCCTCCCGTCCGGTCTTTCCGGCGCCTGGTCCGTCTGTTACCCCGCTGTCCGGCGCCCGGTCCGTCTGTTACCCGTCCGTCCGGCACCCGGTCCGACGCCGTTCCTGCCAGCATCGGCGCAGCCTGGGTGAAGCGGGTTCCCCCGGAAGGGGTGAATCGCCACCGGCCGGGTAACCGCAGGGCCTGGGGGAGAACGTGTCCGATGGGGGTGGGCCGATGCCGGAGGAGCGACGGCAGACCACGGTGGCCATGGGGCCGGACACGCCACTACTGGCGTCCCGGCTGGCCCCGGGTCCACTGCCCGGACCGGTGGTGCTTCGGCCCCGGTTGCTGCGGCGGCTCGATGAGGGGACCGCCGCCCCGGTGACTCTCGTCGCTGCATCGGCGGGCTGGGGCAAGACGACGTTGCTCACCTCCTGGTATCAGGCCGTCACCAGCGGTGACCCGATATGGGGCGGTCCGGCGACCCGCGCTGCCGACGGGGGCCGGGCCGGCTCGCCGACGAGTGTCGGTGCGGGGGAGCCGGACCCGTCGGGGTCGAGGTCCGGCCGGGAACGGCCGGACCTGGGCTGGGTGTCGGTGGAGGCTGGTGATGACGGCGAACGCCTCTGGTCGTACCTGGCGGCGGCGCTGCGGCCCGCGGTGGGGCCGCCCCGATCGGCGGCGCTGGAGGGCCCGCCCCGTCCAGACCAGCTGGAGGTGCTGGCCGCGGCACTTGCCGCCCGGGAACGGCCGGTGCTGTTGGTCCTGGACGACCTGCACCGGATCACCGACCCAGCGGCGGTCGCCGGATTGGAGTTTCTGCTTCGCCACTGTGAGCAGCGGCTGCGTCTGGTGGTCGGGGCTCGCGCCGGGGTGCCGCTGGCAGTGCACCGGTGGCGGCTGGCCGGTGAGCTGACCGAGCTCGGTCCAGATGACCTGGCCTTCACCAGCGACGAGGTCGCTGACCTGCTGACCGCACACGGGACGGCCCTTCCGGCGGAGGGGGTCCGGCGGCTGCGCGAGCGCACCGGTGGTTGGCCGGCGGCGCTCCGGTTCGCCGCGCTCGCCTTGCCCGGGCAACCGGACCCGGCCCGGTGGGTGGGGCAGCTCGGCGGTGACCAGCCGGACATCGCCGGCTACCTGCGGGAGGAGGTCCTTGGCGGGCTGGATCCGGACGACCGGGAGCTGCTACGGAGCACGGCGGTGGCGGATGCTGCCTGCGCTGGCCTCGCCGATGCGGTGACCGGCCGCCCGGACACCGGGGCGAGGCTGGCCGAGCTGGCCGGCGTCGGCGGTGTACTGCGGCGCGACGACGGCCGTCCCCCCTGGTACCGCTGCCATCCGCTCCTAGCCGACCTGCTCCGCGACGAGCTGGCCCGGCTGCCCGCCGTTGACGTGCGGGAGCTGCACCGGCGCGCCGCCGGCTGGTACGCCGACAACGGGCGCCCCGCCGACGGCCTGCGGCATGCGCTCGTGGGCGGCGACTGGGCCGGTGCCACCGAGCTGTTCCTCACGACCTGGCCGGAGCTGGCGCCGTACGACCGGGAGTGTTCGGCCGCGCCACCGCCACCACCCACCGAGACGGTGGCGCGGGACCCGGAGCTGGCTCTGGCGTGCGCGGCGGAACGGGCGTACGCGGGGGACCTCTCGGCAGCCAAGGGGTATCTGCGCCTGGCGGGGGCGGCGGGTGAACTGCCGGTGCCCCGCCGGGAGCGCTTCGCCCGGTTGGTCGCCGCGGTGGAGCTCGCGGTGGTCCGCTGGTCCGACGACATTCCGGCGGTGCGTGTCGCCGCCGCTCGGTTGCTCGCCACCCACTCGGCTACGGGGGCCTCCGGGGGACAAGACCGCCGGCCGGCTGCGCCGGTCGTCGCCGAGCCGCGCGGCACTACGGTCGAGGATGCCGACGGGTGGGCTGTGGCGGGCACCGCGCTCGGTCTGGTCGATGTCGCCACCGGCGAGCTGGGCAGCGCGGAGCGGCAGCTGGCGGCGGCGTCCCGGGCCGCCCGGACCGCCGGATGGGTGCGAACCGAGCTGGCCGGTGCCAGCCGGGTGGCGCTGCTGCGTGCGATCCGCGGTGAACTGCGGCAGGCGGAGACGGGGGCCCGTTCCGCGCTCGCCCTCCCGCCCGGCCAGGGGTGGTCCTGCCGGACCGACTGCGGGTACGCGTATCTGGCGCTGGCCGTGGTGGCGCTGCTGCGGGACCAGCCGGAGGAGGCGGCGGCGAACCTGGCGTTGGCGGAGCCGGCGACCGTGGAGCCTGCCGCCGGGGCGGTGGTGGCGCTGTGCCGATCCCACCTGTTGCGGGACGCCGGTGACGTGGCGGGTGGCTACCGACTGCTCGTCGCTGCCCGGGAGCAGTTGGGGAGCCCTTGGGGGGAGCTGGGCCGGTGGCTGCGGGCAGCCGAGGCCGACCTGCGCGCGGCGCGGGGCGATCTGGACACCGCCCGGGAGCTGCTCGCCGGGGCGGGTCCCGAACTCGCGGTCGGCCTCGCTCGGGTGGAGCTGCAGGCCGGAGACGACCGGACGGCCGAGGCGGTCCTGCCCGACTGGCAGGCGGCCGCGGCGGCGGACTGGCCGTTGCCGGTGCGGGTGGAGGCCGCGGTGCTGAACGCGGTGCTGGCCGAGCGGGCGGGGGATGGCCGACGGGCGCACCGAACCCTGGAGGTCGCCCTCGACCTGGCCACCGCGGAGGGGGTACGGCGGCCGTTCACGCACGGCGACGCGGAGGTGTGGGACCTGCTGGCAGCCCATCTGGACACCGGCACGGCGTACTGGTCGGCGGTGAGCGAGTTGGTGCGCGGTGCGGCGGAGCCGGACGAACGGGTCGGGCCTGCCGGGACCGCGCTGGCCGAGCCGCTGACCGAGCGCGAGGTGACCATCCTGCGCTACCTGCAGAGCATCCTCTCCAACGTGGAGATCGCCGCCGAGCTGTCGTTGTCGATCAACACGGTGAAGACGCATGTACGCAACATCTATCGCAAACTCGACGCCACCCGCCGCCGTGAGGCCGTCCGCCGGGCTCGGGATCTGCGGCTGATCTGAGCGGCGGTCCCAGACCGCGTCCGGATCGTGTCCCCATCCGGGCCGCCCGCTGCACCTGCTGGTGGCCGCCACCGCGGTGTGCGGCAGCGGCCACCACCGGCGAAGCGCGCCGGTCATTCCCGGCAGGCGGCGTCAACCGCTGCCAGCAGGTCGGCGAGTTCGTACCCGCCGTTGTGTCGGGCACCGTTGACGAACAGGGTCGGGATGGCCTCCACGCCGCTGCGGATGCCGCCGACGAAGTCTCGCCGGACCCGGTCGCCGTGGGCCTGCTGTTCGGTCTCGGCGTCGATCTCGGCGGCGGAGAGGCCGAGCTGTCCGACGCCGAGCGAGAGGTGCACCGGGTCGAGCTGGTCCTGGTGTTCGTACAACCAGTCGTGCATTTCCCAGAACTGTCCCCGGGCGCTGGCGGCCTCGGTGGCATGGGCGGCGTTCTCCGCGTACGGGTGCAGGTTGGCGATCGGGAAGTGTCGGTAGACCAGCCGGACCGTGTCGGCCCGCTGACGGAGCAGTTCGGTGAGGTTGGCGTAGGCCACCCCGCAGTACTGGCACTGGAAGTCCGCGTACTCAACGAGCGTCACCGGCGCGTCCACCGCTCCCCGGACATGGTCGCTCTCCGTCACCGGGGTCCGGAGGAGTGGGGTGACCTGGTGTGGGGTCGTCATCACCGCACCACCCAACAGTTGCCACGTGCCGACGAGGTCGGCACGTTCGGATCGGTCATGTCTCCCACTGTCGCTGGTGGCGGGGTGAGGGCGGCTCACCCGGCCCGGATGGTTCCCGCCCCCGCAGCGTCGGCGCGACGAGTTGGTTGTGGGTCGGCGGAGGAGCGTGTGCCCCCGACCACGCCGGGCGGTCGGGGTCTGCGCGTTTCGTCGCATCGGGCCGCTACATTGGGCTGTGACTGTTTCGGGTCTTGGGCACTCCGGCCCTTGACTGTTCGGGTTGAGAACTGTTCGGGTGGTGAGCTGTTCCGGATGGGAGACGGCCGGGTTGGGAGCTGTTCCAGCTAAAAGACAGCTCCGTAACCGGAGGGTGAAATATTCGGATAAGAGCGGCCTGGCATTCGAACCCCAAGAATTGCTCATCCCAGGGGGTGGCGACCGAGCGTGTCGGAGGAATACTCTCGGTCGCGGCCCGCGTACTGATGAGGTGCCTGTTGGTGGGCGAGTGGAGGTGCTCACGTGAGCCTGTCGATCGTTAAGGCGGTCCTACCCGGGAGCGTCGTGGAGATCTCGCCGCGTGGTGAGATCGATGTCGATACCGCGTACGAGGTACGTGAGGCGGTCGCTGAGGTCCTGGCCAAAGGCCGTCCTCGCCGTATCGAGTTGAATATGCGGCTGGTGGCCTTCATCGACTCTGTCGGCATCAGCGCGATGGTCGCCGGCTTCCAGACCGCTGAGGTGAGCGGCGTGAAGCTGGTGGTGACCGAGCCGAGCCGATTCGTGCACCGGCAGCTCTGGGTAGCTGGTCTACTCGGCCTCTTCGGCGCCCCCGAGCCCTACATCGAGGGGGCGGCGGCCCCGGAGGTCCTGCCGGGGGCCTGAGTCGGCTCGTCCCGGGGTATTCGGGCCGGGAACTGTTCGCCAGCGGATGGCTCCCGGCCCGAACACCCGGGTCAGTAGACCGACAGGTGCACGTGGTTGGTGTGGTCGCTGGATGGGTCGCCGGCAGCTCCACTGTACGACTGCCACCCACTGCTGGGCAGCCAGATCTGCCGGTACCAGATCACGTAGAGCACCGCGAGTTGGTCGGCGTTGTCCACCAGGAATGCCGCCAGGTTGTTGCCGTACGTTCGATCGCCGCCGGTGGCATCTCCGCCGAAGCCGTCCTGCTGAGCGGCGAAGTCGCAGGCCCGGCCCTTTGGGTGCTCGCCGGAGCTGCCGGAGCGGAAGCAGGATACGTAGCGGGTGAAACCGGCCGCCTTGGCCTCGTTCAAAGCATGCAGGGTTCGCGGGGTAATGCAGCCATCGGCCGGGGTGGGGTCATTGACGCTGCACGACTCGGCCGGCCAGGAGCCATCCGGGTTGCGTGGGGCCGGTGCCGCCTCGGCCGAGTTCTGGGCGGTACTGGTGTTGGTGGGGGCGGCAGCAGCAGCGCGGGCCTGCTCATTGGCGACCGTCAGCGCCTTCTCTGCCTGCTGTTTGCGCTTGGCCATCAGGGTCTCTTGCTTGCGCTGTTCGATGATCTCGGCCTCGACCGCGCGGGTGTCCTGGGCGATCTGCTCCTGGGTTTCCTGCAACTCCTGTAGGGCCTGGTTCTCGTTGGCGACTACCGCCTCCAGTGCGGCGACGCGGTCCTGGAAGTTCGTCGGTGAGGTGTTGTCGAGTAGCACCGACGCCGTGCGTAGCGGACCGGTGCGATACGCCTGGTCGGCGATCTGCTCAACCAGCGCGGTGCGCTCGGCGTGCTCGGCCTTGGCGGTCTTGAGTTGGGCGGTGAGTTGCTGCTGCCGTTGCACCGACTCGGCCAGCGCCCGTTTGGCGTCCAGGTATCCTTTGCTGGCTGCCTCGAGCTCGGCGCGAAGGGCAGGGGTGCCACCCTCCGGGTCGTCGGTCACCGCGTTCTGGCGGGCGGAGGGGGCGGCTACCGCGGGGCCGGCCGGGGCGAGGCCGGCGCTGAGGGTGAGGGCCACGATGATCAGGGCCGCCACGTGGGCGGCGCGGTGTCGTACAGGTGCCACTGGTGGCATATGCAGATGTCCTTCCGTCAACCACCGACCGGGTTAGCTGACGGGTTCGGGACGGAAGATCCCTACCGCTGACGCGGATGCACCCCAGGTACCTGGTTCCCCGGCTCACCCTGGCGGGTGATTAGGCGGCGGCCCCGCCGGCACCGGTGGGTGCCGCCTGGCGCAGGCCGGCTCAGAGCCTAACCGGTGCTCCTGAGGCGGGTGTATTCGGCAGTTGAGCCGGGGTCGCTACCACTCGACGGACCGGCAGTCCCCGCTGTTCGGCCCCGACTCGACCTGTAGCGTCGCGTGTTCGATTCGGAAGTCCTCCCGCAGCGCGGACCGGGCGGCTCCGAGGACCGCACCGACGTCGGCGGCGGGGGCGACGGTGAGGTGCGCGGAGGTTACCTCCATGCCGGAGGTGAGGGTCCAGATGTGCAGGTCGTGCACCTCGCTAACCCCGGGTACGGCGACCAGTCGGTCGTGCACCGCAGTGACTTTGAGGTGGTCCGGCGCGGCCTGGACCAGGATGCGTAGGGCTGCCCGGCCGAGCCGCCAGGTCCGCGGCAGGATGAACAGTCCGATCGCCACAGCTACGAGCGGATCAGCCCACCGCCAGCCGGTGCCGGCGATGACCAGTGCCGCCGCGATCACGCCGAGGCTGCCGAGCAGGTCGCCCAGCACCTCGAGGTAGGCGCCCTGGATGTTGATGCTCTCTTCTGCGCCCGGGCGCAGCAGCGCGAAGGCGACGATGTTGGCGAGCAGGCCCAGGACGGCGACGACCAGCATGGGCCCGGTGCTTACCTCGGGCGGATCGCCGAAACGGCGGACGGCCTCCACCAGCACATAGACCGAGACGGCGGAGAGGAGCAGGGCGTTGGCGAGGGCGGCCAGCACCTCCAGCCGGTAGAGCCCGAAGGTGCGTTGCGGATCCCCGCCGCGGCGCCGGGTGGCGGTCAGCGCGGCGAGGGCCATGCCAATCCCGAGGACGTCGGTGAACATGTGCCCGGCGTCACTGAGCAGGGCCAGAGATCCGGTGCGGAGGGCGGTCACCGCCTCCGCCACCATCAGGGTGGCGAGCAGGGCGAAAGCGGCCCAGAGGCGCCCCCGGTGCCGCTGCCCCGCGTTGGCCACCGCCCCGTGGTGGTCATGTGCTGCACCCACTCGGACACCTTCCGCCGGCTGTGGCGGCCCTACGCCCAACCTATGTTCACATTGCCATGTGTGTAGTACCCCCCCGAGGCGGTGTGAAAACGGCCGAGCGTCAGTCAGCCGGACAGGTCGACCGTGGTGAGTCGTTGGGTGGCGCGGGACAGCGCGACGTACAACGTCCGCACACCCGACCCGGGCTCCGCCCGGATCTCCCCCGGGGCGACCAGGACGACGCCGTCGTACTCCATGCCCTTGGCCTCCAGGCTCGTCACCACCTGCAGCCGGGGCGCGTCGAGCCCGTCCAGCCAACCGGCGACCTCGGACCGGCGCGGCACCGGCGTGACCACGCCGACCGTGCCGGGGACCTCGGCGAGCAGGGTGTTTACCGCTGCCAGCACAGTGCTCTCCAGCTCAGCCGGTAGCACGCTCAGCCGCACCGGGTCGATCCCGGTTGAGCGGACGGCGACCGGCAGCGGGAGGTCCGGGTCAACCTGTCGGATCTCGGCCGCCGCCACCGCAAAGATCTCCGCCGGGTTGCGGTAGTTGGTGGTCAGGGTGAAGTGGTGCTGCTGGCGCCGGCCGAGCGCTTGGTCGCGGGCCCGAGTCAACTCCGCCGGGTCGCCGGTCCACGCCGTCTGGGCGGGGTCGCCGACCACGGTCCACGAGGCCAACCGCCCCCGACGGCCGATCATGCGCCACTGCATCGGCGACACATCCTGGGACTCGTCCACCACCACGTGGGTGTACTCGCGGTAGTCCTCGGGGCGTTCTCGGGCCGCCTGGCGGGCGGCGCGCTGCCGATCGGCGAACGTGCTCAGCTCGCGTACCCCGCCCGCCAGCTGGAATGGGTCCCGCCGGGGCCGGGCCGGCTTCATCGGCTTGCCCAGCAGGGCGTCCAACTCATCGAGCAGCGCGACGTCGGCCACGGTCAACCCAGGGGCGCCTCCGGCCCGGTACGCGTCGCCGAGCAGGCGGACCTCGTCGGCGGAGAGCACGCCCGCGGCGTACCGGCGCAGCCGCTCGGGCTGGGCCAGCCAGCCGAGTACGTGCCGCGGGTGTAGCTGGGGCCACCACGCCTTGAGGAACTCGCGGAAGTCCGTCCGGTCGGCCAACTCGTCCTCGAACGCTCGCTGCTGCGGCAGGCCCGGAACGCCCAGCTGCCGGGCCTGCGCCCAGAGCGCGGCGAAGACGCCGTCGAAGCCGACCCGGCGCACCTCGTTGCGCCGCGCGCCCCGCCGTAACGCCCGAGCGCGGATCGCGTTCAGCTCGCGACGGTCCACCCGCAGCAGCTTGCCCTGGTAGAGCAGCCGCAGCTCGTCCGGGGCGCCCGGTGCCGTGTCCCGGGCGGCCCGCTCCAAGACCCGCCGCATTCGCAGCGAGCCCTTCACCGCCGCGACCTCCGGTGGGTCGGTACGGGTCGCATGCGCCCCCGGGAAGAGCCCACCAAGCGCGGCGAGGGTGGCGGTCTCCTCGCCCAGTGACGGCAGCACCGAACCGATGTACTCGACGAACACGGCCGACGGCCCGACCACCAGAATGCCGCCGCCGGCGTACCGGCTGCGGTCGGTGTAGAGCAGGTACGCCGCGCGGTGCAGGGCCACCGCCGTCTTGCCGGTCCCCGGGCCGCCGGAGACCACGGTGACACCGGAGCCGGGGGAGCGGATCGCCTCATCCTGCTCCCGCTGGATGGTCGCCACAATGTCCCGCATTCCCCGTCCGGTGGCCTTGGACAGGGAGGCCAGCAGGGCGCCGTCGCCGACCGTTGTCATCTCCGGCGGAGTGGCAGCCGGGTCGAGCAGGTCGTCCTCGACCCCGGTGACCCGTTCCCCGCTTGAGGAGATCATGCGGCGGCGGATCACGCCCAGCGGCTGTGCCGGGGTCGCCTGGTAGAAGGCGGCAGCGGCCGGGGCCCGCCAGTCCACCACCAACGTCCTGGCGTTTTCGTCCCGGATGCCGAGGCGGCCGACGTACAGCACCTGCCGGTTGAGCAGGTCGAGTCGGCCGAAGACGAGCCCCTCGTGCTCAGCGTCGAGCAGGTGCCGGCGCTGCGCCGCGTGGAAGACCATCGCATCCCGCTCGACCAGCGCGCCGAAGTTGCCGACCCGGGCCAGGCGGTAGCCGTCGGACTCGGCGCGGACCGCCGCCTGGCGCAGCTCGGCGAGGCGTGCGTACACCCGGTCCAGGTGCCGCTGCTCGACGGCGATCTCCTGCTTCAGCTCGGTCCGGTCGGTCAACGTTTGTTCCTCCTGGCATCGGTGACCAGCGCGACGCGGGACGCGCGGCGGTCAACCGCACGAGGGTACGCCCCGGCCGTGTCTCTAATGTTTCAGGTTCGGTGCGGCCCTACCGGGCGACCGGCGCGGGGTCGTCGAGGACCTGGCCCAGCACCCCGGCCAGGGCGGTGTTTACCGCGCCGGGGCGCTCCAGCATCAGCAGGTGACCCGCGCCGGGGCACACGGTCCGCCGGGTTGTCGGCAGCGCGGCGGCGATGGACTCCGTGCACGGCAGCGGGGTCAGCCGGTCTCGGTCGCCGACCAGCGTGGCGCTCGGCAGGTGGGCCAGGCCAGCCAGGGTCGCCAGTCGGTGTTGGGCTCCGATCGAGGCGCGGAACCCACCGATCGAGCGGAGTGAGGCGTGGGCCACGGCATGGGTGACCAGGCTAAGGTCGGCCGGGTTGTACCGGTCGCCGAAGAGTATCCAGCGGATGCTGGGCCGGAGGGCGCGGAGTAACGGCCGGGGCGGCCGCCGGGATCCGCAGCGGGCCAGGATGCCGGCGCCGGTGCTCTCCGCTAGCCGGATCAGCCGGGCGACCCGGGGTGACAGGCCATAGACGGTGTGCGTGTGCCCCTCGGCGGTAGTGGAGACGAAGACCAGACCGGCGACGCGGGCGGCGAAGTGCGTGGGGTGGCGGTGGGCATACTCCATGATCGTCATTCCCCCCATGGAGTGGCCGACGAGTACCACCCGCCCGGTGGGGACGACCGCCTCCAGGACCGCCGCGAGGTCGTCGCCGAGCTGGGCCAGGGTGGCGGTGGGCAGCGTCATACAGCTGGATCGCCCGTGCCCGCGCGCGTCGTAGGTGACCACCCGCACCTGTGCGCCGAAGCGGTCTCGCAACTCGGCGAGCTGCCGGTGCCAGATGCTTCCGTCCAGCGTCCAGCCGTGTAGCAGCACGGTGGTCACCTCGGCGTCAACCGGACCGTCGGTCTCGACGTGCAGGCGAACAGTGTCAGCGAGGCGGAGTTCCCGTACGTCCGGCATCGCCGCCTCCCCGGGCCGCGCGGATCCGTCACCCCGGCGGCACCCGGTGGCAGCACCGGCTACCTGTCATGACACCACGGCACAGCTGCCCGGAGGAAGACGGCGTCCGGTCCGGGGAGCGGGGAGTGCCTTCGCTGGCCGGGTGCTCGGCTGGCCGGTTGGCGCGATGCGGCGTTGGCTGGGTAGCGCGATGCGGCCCGCCGGGGTATCCCGACGGGCCGCACCGTTCGTTGCTCCCCGAGTGGGGCAGCTGGCTGGCGGGAGGGTCAGCCCTCGAAGACGCCGGCCTCGACGAGGCGCTTCTCGGTGGCGTCCCAGCCGTCACCCGGGTGGGTGGTGTTGAGGGAGTTCAGCTCCGCCCGGATCTTGGCGGCGTGACCCGCTGCGGCCAGCGTCCGGATCTCCTCGACGAAAGCGTCGGAGTCGGTGCGCAGGTGCGCGGTCTTGCCGTTGGTCAGGTTACGCACGTAGGCGTTCCGGCCGCCGTTGAGTGGGATCACGTACTTGAACTCGCCCAGCACGCTGAGGGCACCACCCTGGCCAGCCTGGCCGGCCCGGACAGACGCGCGCGCGGTCTTTGAGGTGTTGCTCG
Organism: Salinispora cortesiana; assembly: GCF_000484695.1. Taxonomy (GTDB): domain Bacteria; phylum Actinomycetota; class Actinomycetes; order Mycobacteriales; family Micromonosporaceae; genus Micromonospora; species Micromonospora cortesiana. The sequence goes on from NZ_AXVR01000004.1 coordinate 16,369, forward strand.
CCACGGAGGTACTCCTTGCAGACGTACGGGAGGACGCGGGTTAGACGTCCGGGGGCTGGTGCGGACCTCACCCCGATGGGTGATCCCGCAGAGAAGTTCGCGGCACAGGCCGCCAATGGAACTGTACACGAGCGTGCGGCCGGGTTGGCCACTGCCTCGGGTTGGTCCAACGGGCTCACCCGACCGGCTATTCCGGGACCCGGATTTTCCGAATCCCTGGCGCACCATCCGTCACACCAGTCATGATGTGCCCCGGTAGCCACCTGGCGCGACGAGGTCGTAGGGGAAGACGCACCTCGCTCCCCGGGAGGTCACCGTGCCAACGCGTGGCGTCGTATACGTCCACTCGACCCCGCTCGCCGTGTGCTCGCACGTCGAGTGGGCGATCGCGCGCGTCCTTGCGGCGCCGGTCAACCTGCAGTGGACAGCTCAGCCCGTCGACCCCGGCGCCCGCCGGGCGGAGTGCGGGTGGACCGGTCGCCCTGGAACGGGCGCCGAGCTGGCTGCTGCCCTCCGGCAGTGGCCCATGATCCGTTTCGAGGTCACGGAGGAGCCGAGTCCCGGCGCCGATGGGGAACGCTTCATGTACGTCCCGGGCCGCGGGCTCTTCCAGGCAACCATCGGCGCGGCCGGCGACATTCAGCTTGGTGAGGACCGGTTGCGCAGCATCATGGCGGATGCCCGGGCGCCCGAGGCCCTCGCCCACGCCCTGGAGAAGGCCCTCGGGGCGGCCTGGGACGCCGAGTTGGAGCCCTACCGGTACGCCGGCGACGGCGCCCCGGTGACGCTGCTCACCCGCGTCGGCTGAGGTCTGCACCCCCACGAAGGTGAGGGTGGCACGTGTTTCGGCGGCGGCCATTCGGCGCGGGTAGGGTCGACTTGCCCCGACCGGCGTCGAGAGAGTGGGATGGCTCGCGTGTCGATACCTGCACGACGTGGCGGTGTCGCGGTCATCGCGCTGGCCGCACTCACTGCCCTGCTTCTTGCCGGCTGCACCGGTGGTCCGGGGCGCGCGCAGCCGACCCGGACGACGAGTGGTCCGGCGGCCGGCCCGTCGCCCACGAGCCTGGTCGAGGATCCGGCGGCCAGTGCCGCCGCCCTGGCCAGCACGCTGGCGGATGAGGACCTCGTCGGCCAGGTGTTGATGCCCTACGCCTACGGTGCCGCCGCCGATCAGGTCTCGGCCGGTTCGGCCGCCGGCAACCAGGAACTGGCCGGCGTCGACACCCCCGCCCAAATGATCGCGAAGTACCGCCTCGGTGGGCTCATCCTCGTCGGCTTCAGCGCGGACGACCCGACCAGCGGCAACCAGGAGACCACCAACGTCGACAACCCGGAACAGGTCCGGGCGCTGACCACCGGGCTGCGGTCCGCCGCCGCCGGCCTGGCCACCGGCGAGGCACCGTTCCTGATCGGCACCGATCAGGAGTACGGAGTGGTAACCCGGATCACCGACGGGGTCACCCTGCTGCCCAGCGCGTTGGCCACCGGGGCGGCCGGCAAGCCTGAGCTGACCGAGGCCGCCTGGCGGGCCGCCGGCACCGAACTCGCCGCGATGGGCGTCAACCTGGACTTCGCTCCCGTCGCCGATGTGCTGGTCACCCCCAGCACCGTGATCGGGTCCCGGTCGTACGGCGCCGACCCGTCGGTGGTGGCCGAGCAGGTCAGCGCGGTGGTGAGCGGTCTGCAGGCGACCGGCGTCGCGGCAACCCTGAAGCACTTTCCCGGCCACGGACACAGCGCCACCGACTCTCACGAGGCGCTGCCGGTGTTGCCGCAGCCCCGCACCGTGCTCGAAATGGAGGCATGGCGTCCCTTCGCGGCCGGTATCGGCTCCGGCGCCCTCGCCGTGATGTCCGGGCACCTCGATGTTCGTGCGGTCGACCCGGGCACCCCGGCGACGTTCTCGCACACCCTGCTCACCGAGGTGCTCCGCGGCGAGCTCGGGTTTCAGGGAGTGGTGATCACCGACGGGATGAACATGGCCCCCGCCAAGCGCTGGTCGCCCGGCGAGGCCGCGGTCCGTGCGCTGAAGGCCGGCAACGACCTGATCCTCATGCCGCCGAACGTCGGCCAGGCGTACGACGGGTTGCTCGCCGCGCTGCGCGACGGCTCGCTGCCCCGAACCCGGCTGGTGGAGGCGGTGACCCGGGTACTGACCATGAAGTTCACCCTGGCCGGTGCGGCCACCCCGGAACTGGACGTCCTCGGCGCGCCGGCCCACCAGGCGGCGGCCACCGAACTCGCCACCGCCGCGGTGACCGCGCTGCGCGGCCCGTGCGGCAGCCCGGTTTCCGGGCCGGTCACCGTGACTGCCTCCGCCGGCCGGGAGCACACCCGAGCGACGCTGATCGAGAAGCTGACCGCGGCCGGGGTGCCGGTGACTGAGAGCGGCGGCGCCGTGATCCACCTGGTCGGCTACGGCGACAGCGCCGACGACCTGAGCGCCGACGCTGCCGTGACCGTCGCCATGGACACCCCGTACCTGTTGGCCGAGGCGGACTCCCCGGCGTTGCTGGCGACCTACTCGTCGAGCCCAGCGTCGATGACCGGGCTGGCCCAGGTGCTGGCCGGCGAGGCCACCCCGGCCGGCCACGCACCAGTGCCGGTATCCGGCCTGCCCGCCACGACCTGCGGCAGCTGAGTTGCCCGGTCGGCCGGGGTCAGCAGGTCGGCCGGTCAGCCCGCCGCACCTACCCCCTGTACCGCCAACCGGTACGCCGGCAGCACATCGGATGCCTCGGCGATGAGACTCTCGCTGACCGTGAACAGCAGGGACTGCCCGTTCGCCGGTACGGCCGCCGCCCAGCTCCGGCTGACCTCGTCGAGCAGCTCGTCGTGGCTGACCCAGGTCGCCTCCACACCGGTGAGGTCACCGACGGTCAGGTCGCGGAATTGCGCCTCGGTGGCCTGCTCGAGCGACGTGTCGGCGAGGAAGGCGTCCAGGGCGGCCCGGGGCGCGACATCCTGCGCGGTGGTCCAGATCCGGAGGAAGCCGCCGCCCGCGCCGCGGCCGTTCACCTCGCACCGTACGGTGGCACCACCGCGGAGCGTCACTATCGCTGCCATCTCGGCGGCCAGCTCCGGGTCCTCTGCGGTCGCCGGGTCCAACTCGACGGCCTCGGCCTGCCAACCCTCGGCGACCGGGAAAGCGACCGGCAGCGGGCACGGCCCGTCCGTGCCACCGGCGGCACCGTCGGCGCTGGCCGGGATGATCTCGTCGTACCAGGGCTCGCCGACGGCGGTGTTCCCGGCCGACGAGCCGGCGTCGGCCGGCTCCTCCTCCGCGCCGCAGCCGGCCGGAACCAGGAGGGCGAGAACGGCCAGCGTGGCCGGTAGACGATGACGCACCACAGTACACACACATCCCAGGGTCGAAATCGAATTGGACCGACATTGTGCAGCGTGCCGGCCACCCACTGGGACAGAGATTAACCGCAGCCCCCGGACACCGCGGTCGGCGGTGGCCGGGGCCGTCGGACGTCCGCTAGAGCGGGATGTTGCCGTGCGCGCCGCGGCCGGCCGGTGCCGCCGCGAGAGCCTCAGCGATCTGTCGGCGGGTCTCGGCCGGCTTGATGACGTTGTCGACCACACCGATCTCCAACGCCCGGTTCACGCCACCCGCGACCCGGATCTGCTCCTCGATCAGCTCGGCGCGCAGCGCCTCGCGCTCCCCCGGCGGAGTGGCGGCCAGCTTCTTGCGGTGCAGGATGTTCACCGCCGCGCTGGCGCCCATCACCGCGACCTCCGCGTTCGGCCAGGCGAAGACCGCGGTCGCGCCGAGGGAACGGGAGTTCATCGCGATGTACGCGCCGCCGTACGCCTTGCGGGTTACCAGCGTCACCCGCGGCACGACCGCCTCGGCGAAGGCGTGCAGCAGCTTCGCCCCGCGCCGGACCACCCCGTCCCACTCCTGGCCCAGACCGGGCAGGTAGCCGGGGACGTCAACGAGCACGATCAGCGGTACGCCGAGCGAGTCGCACATCCGCACGAAGCGGGCCGCCTTCTCGGCGCTGGACGCGTCGAGGCAGCCGCCGAGCCGCAGCGGGTTGTTGGCGATCACTCCGACCGTTCGGCCGGCGAACCGCCCCAGGGTGGTGACGATGTTCGGGGCCCACTTGGCGTGCAGCTCAACACCGGGCGCGTCGAGCAGCGCCTTGACCACCGGCTTGACGTCGTACGCCCGGTTGGCCTCGGCCGGCATCTTCGCGGCCAGGTCGTGCCCGTCCTCGGCGGTGGCCGGCACATCGTCCGGGCTGAGTCGGCCCTGGTGGCCGAGGAGAGCCGCGAGCCGGCGTGACTGGGCCAGTGCCTCCTCGTCGTCCCGGCACGTCACGTGTACGACGCCGGAGCGCCGGCCGTGCGGTTCGGGGCCACCGAGGCGGGCCATGTCGACCTGCTCGCCGGTGACGCTGCGGACGACCTCCGGGCCGGTCACGAAGATCCGGCCGGCACCGCTCATCACCACGATGTCGGTGAGCGCCGGCCCGTAGGCGGCGCCCCCCGCGGCGGGACCGAGCACGACGGAGATCTGTGGTACCCGGCCGGAGGCGCGGACCATGGCGGCGAAGACCTGACCGACCGCGTCGAGCGCGACCACGCCCTCGGCGAGGCGGGCTCCGCCGGAGTGCCAGAGCCCGAGTACGGGCACCCGCTCGCGGACGGCGGTGTCAATCGCGTCAACGATGTGTCGGCAGCCGTCAACGCCCATCGCGCCGCCCATCTTCGTGGCGTCGGTGGCGTACGCGATGGCCGGTGTGCCCTCGATCTCGCCGCGGGCACAGAGCACACCGGAGGTGTCGCGTGGGGCGAGTAGACGGAGCGTGCCCGCATCGAACAGGGACCGGAGCCGCAGCTCCGGATCCCGATGGTCCACGGTAGACGTATCGGGGCCGGCAACAGTGGTGGTCACGTGAGCCTCCAAGGCTGTGGTCTCAGGCCCGCGTGAAGACGAGAGCCACGTTGTGCCCGCCGAAGCCGAAGGAGTTGTTCAGCGCAGCGGGGATCTCCAGGTGGCGCGCCTTGTTGGCGGCCACATCCAGGTCGAGACCGTCGTCCGGGTCGTCCAGGTTGATCGTGGGCGGTACCACACCATCCCGAATCGCCAGGATCGTGGCGATAGACTCCAGCGCGCCGGCCGCGCCGAGCAGGTGCCCGGACATCGACTTCGTCGCCGTCAGGACGGGGTGGTCGCCCAGCGCCTGGCGCAGCGCCTTGATCTCGGCCAGGTCGCCGACCGGGGTTGAGGTGGCGTGGGCATTGACGTGTGTGATGTCACCCCGGTCGATGTCCGCGTCGGCGATCGCCTTCGCGATGGCCCGGACCGCGCCGGCACCCTCCGGGTGCGGCTGCACGATGTCGTAGCCGTCGGAGGTGATTCCGGCACCGGCGAGCCGTGCGTACACCCGGGCACCGCGGGCCGCGGCATGGTCGGCGCGTTCCAGCACGATCGCCCCGGCACCCTCACCGAGGACGAAGCCGTCGCGGGCCTTGTCCCAGGGGCGAGAGGCCTTCTCCGGCTCGTCGTTGCGGGTGGACATCGCCCGCATCGAGGAGAAGCCAGCGATCGGCAGCTGGTGGATGACCGCCTCGGTGCCGCCGGCCACCACCACATCGGCGCGCCCGGCACGGATCATGTCCAGGCCGAGGGTGATCGCCTCTGCGCCGGTGGCGCAGGCGCTGGCCACGCAGTGCACGCCCGCGCGGGCGCCCAGCTCCAGGCCGACCCAGGCGGCGGGGCCGTTCGGCATCAGCATCGGGATGGTGTGCGGGGAGACCCGCCGCGGGCCGGAGGCCTCAAGGATGTCGTCCTGGGCGAGCAGGGTCAGTGCGCCGCCGATGCCCGAGCCGACGCTGACGCCGAGCCGCTCCGGGTCCAGCCCGGAGTCGGCGAGACCAGCATCCGCCCACGCCTGGTTCGCGGCGATGATCGCGATCGCCTCGGAGCGGTCCAGCCGGCGCAACTTGACCCGGTCCAGCAGCTCAGCCGGGTCGACCGCGAGCTGGGCTGCGATCCGGACCGGTAGCTGTTCGGCCCAGTCCGGGGTGAGCGCGCTCACCCCGGACTGGCCATTGAGCATGGCGTCCCAGGTTGACGCGACGTCCCCGCCCAGCGGGGTGGTCGCGCCGAGACCGGTGACGACGACGTCAGTGTGGGCCATGGTCAGGACTGCGCCTCGATGTAGCTGACGGCGTCCCCGACCGTCTTCAGGTTCTGCACCTCGTTGTCCGGGATCTTGACGCCGAACTTCTCTTCGGCAGCCACCACGACCTCCACCATCGACAGCGAGTCGACATCCAGGTCGTCGGTGAAGGACTTCCCCTCGGCCACGTCGTCCGGGGTCACCCCGGCAACCTCTTCGAGGATCTCGGCGAGGCCGGTGGTGATCTCGTCACGGGTCATTGCTGTTGGTTCCTCTCATCGGGGGGTTGCTTCGCCGCGGTGGCGAAGGGCGGCGTGCCGAGGCACGCCGGGTCTCAGGGGCAGCGGATGACCTGACCGGCGTAGGTCAGGCCACCGCCGAAGCCGAACAGCAGCACTGGTGCGCCGGAGGGCACCTCACGCCGTTCCACCAGCTTCGACAGGGCCAGGGGAATGCTCGCCGCCGAGGTGTTTCCGGACTCGACAAGGTCCTTGGCGACGATCGCCTGCGGGATGCCGAGGCGCTTGACGATGCCGTCGATGATGCGGGTGTTGGCTTGGTGCGGCACGAACGCCGCCAGCTCCGACGGGGCGACCCCGGCCCGTTCGCACGCTTGGAGTGCGAGCGGCGCCAGCGCGGTGGTGGCCCAGCGGAAGACGGTCTGTCCCTCCTGCCGCACGTACGGGCGCCATCCCTCGATCCGGACCGCGTCGCCGCGCTCCGGCACCGAGCCCCACACCACCGGGCCGATGCCGGCCGGCTCATCCGCCCCGGTGGCGGTGACCACCGCGGCCCCCGCTCCGTCGCCAAAGATGATGCAGGTCGAACGGTCCGTCCAGTCGGTGAAGTCGGAGAGCTTCTCCGCGCCGATGACGATGGCGTTGCGCGCGGCGCCGGCCCGGACAGCGTGGTCAACCGTGCCGAGGGCGTACGCGAAGCCGGAGCAGGCGGTGTTGAGGTCGTACGCGCCGGGTGCGGTGATGCCCAGCCGGGCCGCGACCCGGGAGGCGACGTTCGGGCTCCGATCGACCGAGGTGCAGGTGGCCACCACGACGAGGTCGATGTCGGCGGCGGTTAGGCCGGAGCCGGCCAGCGCCTTGCCAGCGGCGGCGGCGGCCATGTCGGTGACCGTCTCGCCGTCGGCGATCCGGCGGCTGGCGATGCCGACCCGATCGCGGATCCACTCGTCGCTGGTCTCCACCAGCTGGGCGATCTCGTCGTTGGTCACCACCCGGGACGGCTGGTAGTGGCCGAGCGCAACGATCCGGCTGCCCGTCATCAAGGCTGTCCTTCCCTATCCGGCCATGGGTACCGCGATGTCATGTGTGACCACCGATTCGGGCCAGCGGCTGGCCCGGGGCCACCGGGTCGTCGTGGTGGGCGAGCCACTCGGTGAGCAGGCCGCTGTCGTGGGCGGTGACCTCCACCGAGCCCTGCCGGGTGGCGACGTGGCCAATGATCTGACCGGCGCGCAGGTCAACGCCCTCGGCCAGCTCGTCGGCGGGGACGAAGGTGCCGGCGGCTGGGGAGACCACGACCCGGAACTGAATGATCGGCTCGTGGCCACCGAGGCCGCTGTGCCGGGCGATCAGGTCTCGCGCGGCGGGCAGGTCGTCCGGGGTGTTGAGGGTGACGATCTCCGGGGCGGCCTCGCCCTTCAGCTCCCGCTTGACCAGGCCGGCGAGGGTGCCGGCCGGGGGCAGCTCAATCACCCCGGTCACGCCGAGGTCGGCGAGGGTGCGCAGGCACAGGTCCCACCGGACCGGGGCGGTGACCTGGCGGATCAGTCGCTGCACCATCTCCCGGCCGTGGTTCACGGCGGCACCGTCGAGGTTTGACAGCAGGATGTGAGTCGGGTCAGTGGGGGTGACGCCGGCAGCCACGTCGGCCAGGGCGGCCTCGGCCGGGGCCATGTACGGCGTGTGGAAGGCGCCGGCCACCTGTAGCTGGCGGACGCGGGCGCGGGCGGGGGGCTCAGCGGCGAGCTGCTCCAGCCCGCCGAGGGAGCCGGCGGCCACGACCTGGCCGGTGCCGTTGCGGTTGGCCGGGTGTAGCCCGTGCTTCTCGATGGCGGCGAGCACCTCGTCGGGGTCGCCGCCGAGCAGTGCGGCCATCCCGGTCGGTTCGAGCGCGCAGGCAGCTGCCATCTCGCGCCCCCGGACGGCGGCCAGGGTGATCGCGGCCTCCGGCGTGAGCACTCCGGCGAGCGAGGTCGCGCCCAGCTCGCCGACGCTGTGGCCGGCGGTGAGCGTGACATCGTGCATCGGCAGCTGCTCGGCGGCGAGCAGCGCCGCCGCGACGAGCAGCGGCTGGGTGCGGGCGGTGTCCTTGATCTCGTCAGCGTCCGCGGCCGTGCCGAGGTGCACCAGGTCAACCCCGGCGAGCGCGGACCACCAGCGCAACCGCGCCTCGGTGCCGGGCAGTTCGAGCCAAGGGGTCAGGAAGCCGGGTTTCTGTGAACCCTGGCCGGGGGAGAGTACGGCGAGCACGGGTATGACTCTCCCGGATTCGCGCGGGTAGCGCTGTGCCGCCTTGCACCAAACCGCACTAGAACCTTTGGAGGATTCCTACAAAGATCCATCGACGCGGTTAGTTTATTGCCCTGTTCTGGGATTAGCCGGGCCTGTTGTCCGATTCGGTGTCAGGGCGACTACCGGGTCGAGTCGCCCTACGGTGAGCGCCACCTGGAGCGCGTACGCGTCTCGTGCCGCGAGGGGAGAGAGCCCGGTCACCTCCGCCACTCGCCGCAGCCGGTACCGCACCGTGTTCGGGTGCACGAAGAGCGCCCGGGCTGCGCTCTCCAGGGTGCCGCTGGCGGTGAAGAAGGCGTCCAGCGTCTCGAGCAGCTCCCCGCCGGAGCGGGCCAGCGAGGCGTACACGTCGTGCCGCAGCCGGCGGCGGGCCTCGGCATCTCCGGCGAGCGCCCGCTCCGGTAGCAGGTCGGCGGCGGGCACCGGTCGGGGCGCGGCCGGCCAGGCAGGGGCGGCCCGGAATCCGGCGAGGGCGGCCCGGGCGGAGTCGGTGGCCTCGTCCAGGCTCGGCACGGCCGGACCCACCACGACCGGGCCGGTACCGAAGGCGTCGAGCAGCTTGCCGGTGGCAGCCACCGGATCGGCTACCCCGCCGAGCACGATGACCAGGCGGTCGCCGTGCACGCCGCCGATTACCTCGGCGCCGATTCGCCGGGCCAGTCGGTAGACGGTGTGCAGCACGGCGGAGACCTCCCCGCCCGGTGAGCGGCCCACCGCCACTGCCACCGGGGGCGCGTCCGCCCAGCCCAGCGCCGCCGCCCGGCTGGCCAACACGTCTGGTGAGTCGCCACGCAGCAGCGCGTCAACCAGGAGAGCCTGGAGTCGGGCGTCCCAGGAACCCCGCGACTCTGCGGCCCGCGCATACACCCGGGCGGCGGCGAACGCGATCTCCCGGGAGTAGCGCAGCACCACATCCCGTAACTGCTGCTCCTCGCCGGGAGCGGCGAGGGTCGGGACCCGTTCCTCCACCACGTCGATGGTCACCTTGATCAGGGCTACCGTCTGCTGGAGACTGATCGAGCGGGCCAGGGCCTGCGGTGCGGTCGCGAAGACCTCGTCGGAGACCTCCTGAGTGCTGTCCGCGGTGCCGCCGCCGGCGCGCAGCCACTGCACCAGGGAGCGGGCACCGGCCTGGGCCACCAACATGACCCAGGAGCGTTGGTCGGCCGGGAGCTCGCGGAACCAGGGCAGTGTTTCGTCCATCCGCGCCACGCTGGCGGTGGCGAGCGCTCCCGCCGCCCGCTCGATCCGGCGCAGCGTGGCCGCCAGCTCGGTTCCCGGCTCGTTCACCGCCCTAGCCTGACACGTCGTTACCTGCCGCGTTGTGCCGGGTGAACGGGGCCGCGCGGCGGTCACGGTCGGCCTTCCCGCGGCGCTGGCGTCGGCCGCGCCCCGCCTCCGGTGACGCGTATCACCTGGTCGGTTCGCCCGAGCTCGGTGATTCGCGTCGATTCCAGCTGTGACCTGGTACGTGTGCCGCACCGCCCGTCGGCCCCGGCCAGTACGGTGACAGGGCACGCCGGGGCAGCGCCGGTGGGCGACGGCGAGGGTGAGGAGACCTGGATGGCGCACGGGGAGGCCGAGCACGGCTGTGCCCAGGACGGGCATGGCCGGCCGGGCCACCACGAGTTGCCGGCAACCAAGAACCACCGGTGGCTCGGCGGCAGCGCGCCGGGCGAGACACCGAGCGGGCCCCTACCGGAGCGCGTAGACGACGATTCAGCGGTGCCGCGCCAGCGCTCCGCCGAGTCGCTCGGCTTGCCGCCGGGCCCGGTTCGGGGCTGTCTCAGCGGCCAGCCGGGCTGGGCGGGCGCGCATCGGCACGGCCCGGTGCGACCCCGATCGCGAGCGGGGAGACCGGGGCGACCGCCCAGCCGCTGGTGCTGACCAGCGGCTGGGCGGCGGCCACTGACGGATGGGGCTGCTGACGGAGGGGCCGCGCCCGACCGGCGCGGCACCGAAGTCACCCGAAGGCGTCAGCGGGTCCGACGCCGGATCAGCAGTGCGATTCCGGCCAGCCCGAAGGTGATCGCCAGCACGACGGCTACGTTGACCAGGAGTAGCCGGGGGAACCCGCTGAAGGCTTCGTCGATGTTTCCAGCGGGGTCCAGCGAATCTTCCGGAATCATCCGTTCGCTGCCGCCGGCCCCACCGCCAACCGTATCCACCTGCCGTTCCAACGGCACGCCAGCCGTCCGCAGCGTCTCCGACATGGTGAGCCGGCCGAAGAACCAGCCGGCGGTGGTCTTCCGCGAGTCTGGCTGCTTGGCCGGTCGGTGGATGCGGGGCCCACCGACGGCCTTCGGGTACAGGTCGTAGGTCTGCGTGGGTTTGTCGCCGGAGAACACGACGACGGTGTACTTCGGACCGAGGTCGGCCTTCTTCGGTTCGCTGCTCTGGCCGGCGCTACCGAGGAAGTTGACCTGGTCGATGACGGCTGCCAGCTGGGCCGGGTGGGTGTCGGTGCGTAGGTGTAGCGGCTCGGCGAGCCCGGCCCCGGTGATATCCACGCCGGGGGGTGGTGGCTTCGACGTCGCCGATGCGGGTGCGGTCAGGCCGAGTGAGAGCACTCCCGCCGTGAGACCACTGGCCACGATCGCGGCCAACCGTCGTATCCTACGGACCATCGCTGCCTCCTCGCCCCCGTTCGATGGATGGCATCGCTGTGGCTTCGTGCACGCGAATCGCCGTGGACACCCGGATGCTAGGCCGGACGCCCCCCACCTCAATAGACTCCGTCACGCGACAGCTGGTTCCACCTCCTGGTGAAGAAATTTCAGCTATCTGTGATCTTCCACCGAGGAGTAACCGATCGCGGTCGGTCGACCCGCGCATTTTACCTATCGCGTCGGACAATCGGACGGCAGGGTGTGTACCGCCCCTTCAGGGGAGGCGAAGCCGGGCGGCCCGGAGTCGGGTCAGGGTGCGCTCGCGGCCCAGGACCTCGAGCGACTCGAAGAGGGGGAGACCGACCCGGCGGCCGGTCACCGCCACCCGGACGGGTGCCTGGGCCTTGCCCAGCTTCAGGCCATGCTCTGCGCCGACTGCCTCCAGTGTCGACTTGGTCGAATCCGCGTCCCACGAAGGCAGCGCGGTGAAGGCGGCGATTGCGGCGTCGAGCAGTTCGCCGGCGCCCTCCTTCATCGCCTTGGCCCACGCTCCCTCGTCAATCAGCGGTGTGTCGAGGAAGAGAAAGTCCACATTGGGCACGATTTCGCTGAGCACCGCGATCCGGGTCTGCGCCAGCGGTGCCACCGCCGCGAACGCCTCGGCGTCGAACTCGTCCGGCTGCCACGGCGGTGGTGCGATCGTCGCGGTGCCGGTCAACCACGGCTGGCAGGCCGCGATGAACTCGGCGGTCGGCAGCGCTCGGATGTACTCGCCGTTGAATGCGCGCAGCTTCTTTTCGTCGAAGAAGGCCGAGGAGGGATTCACCTCCCCCAGTCGGAACTCCGCTTCGATCGCCGGCCAGGGCACGATCTCCCGGTCGCCGGCCGGTGCCCAGCCGAGCAGCATGAGGTAGTTGCGCATCGCGTCGGCCAGGTAGCCCTCGTCGCGGTACGCCTCCAGGGCCACCTTGTCGCGGCGCTTGGACAGCTTCTGCCGCTTCTCGTTGACGACGACCGGGACGTGCGCCCAGACCGGCGGCTTCGCGCCGAGTGCCGCCCAGAGCAACTGCTGCTTCGGCGTGTTGGGTAGGTGCTCTTCGGCCCGGATGACGTGGGTGATCCCCATCGTCATGTCGTCCACCACGTTGGCGAGCAGGAAGACCGGTGAACCGTCACTCCGCGCGATCACGAAGTCCTCGATCAGCCGATTGTCGAAGGTGGGCTCACCGCGGATCAGGTCGACCACCACGGTCGTGCCCTCGTCCGGGGTCCGGAAGCGCAGGGCGCGGCCGGCGCCTGGCCCCAGATTCCGATCCCGGCAGAAGCCGTCGTAGCCGGTGTGTGGTGAGCCGGTACGGGCCTGCACCGCCTCCCGGGTGCAGTCGCAGTAGTACGCCCGCCCGGCCTCGTGTAGCCGGCTGGCGGCGGCGCGGTGCTCGGTCGCGTACGAGGACTGGAAGTAGGGCCCTTCGTAGCTGCCGCGCGCGATGCCGATCCACTCCAGCGCCGCCAGGATGCCCTCGGTCCACTCGGGCTTGTTGCGGGCCGCGTCGGTGTCCTCGACCCGGAGTACGAACACCCCGCCCTGCTGCTTGGCGAAGATCCAATTCTGCAGGGCCGAACGGGCGCCGCCGACGTGGAACATTCCGGTCGGGGAGGGGGCGAAGCGTACACGTACCGTCACGTCCCCAAGCCTACGGCCGGCCCAACCGGCGTTCGGAAGGGCCCCTCGCCATCGGTGGCGGCCATACCCGTACCGGATGGACAGAGGCAAGGGTCTTCGGCGTGTCTTTTACCCACCTGTCCGTTTAAGTCCGAAATTGCGCATAGAGTGCCGATATCGTGGGTTGTCCGCACTGGAGGAAGACGGAAAATGATCCTCGTGGAACGCAGCTCGCACGTAACCGCGCCGATCGAAGCGGTCTGGGGCGTCGTGCAGCGGGCTGAACAACTGCCGGCCTGGCTGGCCGGGGTCCGTGCGGCGGAAGTGCTCTCTGGGGAGGGCTTCGGCCGGCGGCAGCGGGTCCAGGCGGGGCGCGGCGCGGCCCATGAGGCCGAGGTGATCGCCTATCAGGAGCCGACCCTGATCGGCTGGCGGGAACGCGCCAAGGGCGCCGGTGCCCGAGCGGAGGCGCGCACCGAGATCTATGTCCAGCTCACCGCTGACGAGGCAGAGGGCGGGACGGTCGTGCGGCTGATCGTCGTACGCTGGCCGGCTGGTCCGGTCAAGGCCGCCCTGCTCCGGCTCGGCCTGCGTCGGGTCGGCGCCGACCTGGAGGACTCGCTCGCCCGGCTGACCGACCTGGCCGCCGTCGGCTGACCGGGCGCCGTCCTGGCGTCACCCGTTCCGGCGGTGGCCTGGGGTCCTAGCCAGGGATCCGGGCCACCGCCACTGTGTGGCTCCCCCACTCCCGGAGGTGCGGCGGGGTCAGCACTGCTCGCGAGCCTGGTCGCGGAACCGGGTCAGCCGCACGAGGGGATGTGGACGGAACACCCCGAGAGACGACGCCGGCCCGGGGCGGAACACTCCACGCCGGGCCGGCCGTGACCGTCGGTCAGCTGTCGCCGCCGGTCTCACCGACCGGGGCAGCCCCGATGTCGTCGATGGCGTACTTCTTGGCCGCCTCGGCGGGAACCCCCGCCGGGACCGCGCCGCAGAGCGCGAGCTGCCGCAACGTCGCGACCACGATCGACTCCGCGTCCACGTGGAAGTACCGACGCAGCGCGTGCCGGGTGTCCGACATGCCGAACCCGTCGGTGCCGAGCGAGGTGTAGTCGCCGGGCACCCAGCGGGCAATCAGATCCGGCACCGCGCGCATCCAGTCGCTCACCGCGACCTTCGGTCCGTCCGCGTCGGCCAGCTTGGTCGTCACGTACGGGACCTGCTGTTGCTCGGTCGGGTTGAGCAGGTTGTGCTCCTCCGCCTGGACCGCGTCGCGGCGCAGCTCGGTCCAGGAGGTCACGGACCAGACGTTGGCGGCCACCCCCCAGTCCCGGGCGAGCAGGTCCTGCGCCTTGAGCGCCCACTGCATGCCGGTGCCGGAGGCGAGTAGCTGCGCCGACGGGCCGTCCACCTGGGGCGCCGGCGCGTACCGGTAGATGCCCTTGCGGATGCCCTCGACGTCGACCTCCGCCGGCTCTGCCGGCTGCACGATCGGCTCGTTGTAGACCGTCAGGTAGTAGAAGACATTCTCCTGCGCCTCGCCGTACATGCGGTGCAGGCCGTCTTCCACGATGTGGGCGATCTCGAAGGCGAACGCCGGGTCGTAGGCGACCACCGCCGGGTTGGTGGCGGCGATCAACAGCGAATGACCGTCCTCGTGCTGGAGACCCTCGCCGTTGAGCGTGGTCCGTCCGGCGGTAGCGCCGAGCAGGAAGCCTCGGGCCATCTGGTCGGCCGCCGCCCAGAGCCCGTCCGCGGTCCGCTGGAACCCGAACATCGAGTAGAAGATGTACATCGGGATCATCGGCTCGTTGTGCGTGGCGTACGCGGAGCCGGCCGCGGTGAAGGAGGCGACCGAGCCGACCTCGTTGATGCCCTCGTGCAGGATCTGCCCGCCAGTCGCCTCCTTGTACGACAGGAACAGCTCCCGGTCAACCGAGGTGTAGCGTTGGCCGTGCGGCGAGTAGATCTTCCGCGTCGGGAAGAGTGAGTCCATTCCGAAGGTGCGGGCCTCGTCCGGAATGATCGGCACCCAGCGTCGGCCGAACTCCTTGTCCTTCATCAGGTCCTTGAGCAGGCGGACGAAGGCCATCGTGGTGGCCACCTTCTGCTTGCCGGAACCGCGCTTGACGTCGCCGAAGCTCTTTGAGTCGGGGATGGTGAGGCGCTTCGTGCCGGAGCGCCGCGAGGGCAGGTAGCCGCCGAGCTGCCGGCGGCGCTCGTGCAGGTACTCGATCTCGTCGGACTTCGCCTCCGGCCGGTAGTACGGCGGCAGGTAGGGGTTCTCCTCCAGCGCCTTGTCCGGGATGTCCAGGTAGAGCCGGTCGCGGAAGGTCTTCAGGTCATCCAGCGTCAGCTTCTTCATCTGGTGGGTGGCGTTGCGCCCCTCGAAGTGCGAGCCGAGCGTCCAACCCTTGATGGTCTTGGCCAGAATCACCGTCGGCTGCCCGGTGTGCTCCACCGCGGCCTTGTACGCCGCGTAGAGCTTCCGGTAGTCGTGGCCACCCCGCTTCAGGTTCCAGATCTCGTCGTCGCTGAGGTGGTCGACCATCTTGCGGGTCCGCGGGTCGCGGCCGAAGAAGTGCTCGCGGATGTACGCCCCGGACTCCGCCTTGTAGGTCTGGTAGTCACCGTCGGGCGTGGTGTTCATCAGGTTGACCAGCGCGCCGTCGGTGTCCCGGGCGAGCAGCGGGTCCCACTCGCGGCCCCAGACGACCTTGATGACGTTCCAACCGGCGCCCCGGAAGAACGCCTCCAGCTCCTGCATGACCTTGCCGTTGCCGCGGACCGGTCCGTCCAGGCGTTGCAGGTTGCAGTTGATGACGAAGGTGAGGTTGTCCAGCTCCTCCCGGGCGGCCGTCCCGATCGCACCCAGCGTCTCCGGCTCGTCCATCTCGCCGTCGCCGAGGAACGCCCACACATTCTGGTCGGAGGTGTCCTTGATGCCGCGGTGGTGCAGGTAGCGGTTGAACCGGGCCTGGTAGATGGCGTTGACGCCGCCGAGGCCCATCGAGACGGTGGGGAACTCCCAGAAGTCCGGCATCAGCCGGGGGTGCGGGTACGACGGCAGCCCGCCGCCGGGGTGCGACAGCTCCTGGCGGAACCCGTCGAGCTGGTGCTCGCTGAGCCGCCCCTCGAGAAACGCCCGCGCGTACATGCCGGGGGAGGCGTGCCCCTGGTAGAAGAGGTGGTCGCCACCGCCGGGGTGGTCCTTACCCCGGAAGAAGTGGTTGAAGCCGACCTCGTAGAGCGAGGCCGAGCTGGCGAACGTCGAGATGTGCCCACCGACGCCGATCTCCGGCCGCTGGGCCCGGTGCACCAACATCGCGGCGTTCCACCGGATGTAGGCCCGGATGCGCCGCTCGACGTGTTCGTCGCCGGGGAACCAGGGCTCCTGCTCGGGGGCGATGGTGTTGATGTAGTCCGTGGTCGTCAGCGATGGCACCCCGACCTGACGCTCGCGGGCTCGTTCCAGCAGGCGCAGCATGACGTAGCGGGCGCGCTTCGTCCCGCGCTCGTCGATGACACCGTCGAGCGACTCGACCCATTCGCCGGTCTCGTCGGGGTCGATATCCGGAAGCTGGCTCGGCAGACCGGCACTGATCACCGGGCGCTTGCGTTCCGTGGCCACAGGCGTTCCCTCGGTTGGATTTTGGTCAGGTTATAGCGCCATCCTGCCCTCTCGGGGCGCTCCTCGTCACTTCACCCGCAGGAGACGCGATGCTCGACACAGGTACTGGTCGGTAACCTCCTTGGGTGGCCCGACGGTGTCTCGGTGTCTCGGTGTCACGGGTCGGCCGGGAGAGGCCGCGGGGCAGAATTCAGCACATGCGTACCGAAGTGATAACCGTCCAGACCGGGTCACGCCTCACCGTCCAGAACATCACCGCCGAGGCGGACCGGTTCGTGGCCGGACAGGGGGACGGCCTGCTGCACGTCTTCGTGCCCCACACCACCGCCGGGCTCGCGCTCATCGAATTCGGCACCGGCTCCGACGACGACCTACGTCGGGTGCTCAACGACCTACTGCCCGCCGACGACCGGTGGCGACACCGGCACGGGTCCCCCGGCCACGGGCGAGACCATCTGCTGCCCGCCTTCCTGTCGCCGTACGCGACGCTGCCGGTGTGTGCCGGGCGGCTCGCGCTCGGCACCTGGCAGTCGCTGTGCCTGGTCGACCCGAACGGGGACAACCCGACCCGCCAGGTCCGCTTCTCGTTCCTGCCCGGCTGACCGGCCCCGACGACCTTACCGGCCCCGACGACCCGGCCGACCGGCCCCGACGCCCTGTACCCTCCTCCGGCCGCGGGTTCCCACCCCGGTGCCGTCGTTTTCGGGAATCGACCACCTCAACTGGTGCGGCGGGTAGGGTGCCGGTCATGGCGCATCGCACCATCCGGCGGGCCGGCTCCCCCAAGGGCAACCGGTCCGAGCTGGCCGGGGACGCCATCCGCCGGATCATGCAGATCGCCTCGACCATCCGGCAGGACCAGGACACCGACATCACCCAGCTGGGGCTCACCCCCGCCGTGGCCCGCGCCCTGTACGAACTCGACCCTGACCGGCCGCTGCCCGCCCGTGAACTCGCCGAGCAGCTGCGCTGCGACCGGTCCAACGTGACCGCCCTGGTAGACCGGTTGGAACAGGCGGGTCTGGTCGAGCGCCGGATCGACCCCGCCGATCGGCGGCAGAAGACACTTGTGGTGACCACAGCCGGGCGGCGGGTGCGAGTGCGGGTCCAACAGGCGATGTCGAAGTCCCGGCTCCTGGCTGGTCTCAGCGACGAGGAACTCAGCGATCTGCGCGCCCTGGTGACCAAGATGTCCGACCGCGGCTGCCCGGAAGTCAGCGCGGCGGAGTAGAGCGTGGTGTCCCCGTCGTGTCCCACTGGGCGCGCCGGGCTTCGTCGGTAATGCTGTCCGACGTGACCCAGTACGACCTTGACGAGCGGCTCCGCGCGGCATTGGGGGCGCTGGTCGCCGACGGGCATCGTCGGGACCCCTCCCGGCCGGTCCGCCAGGAGTCGCCGCTGACCGGCGTGCGGGTCCTGGAGCTGTTCGACGCCCAGATCGTCAGCCGCCAGCTCGATCTGGCCGGCCGCTGGCTCCGCAGCTTCGGCGAGGGCTTCTACACCGTCGGCTCGGCCGGCCACGAGGGCAACGCCGCCGTCGCCGCCGCGCTTGCGCCGACCGATCCGGCCCTGCTGCACTACCGCTCCGGCGCGTTCTACTGTGTTCGCGCTGCCCAGGCCAACGGTGATCGCAGCCCGGACGAGCGCGATCACGCCGCGGCCACCGCCGCCGCTGTCACCACCACCGACACCGCTGCCGGCGCGGTCGCGGGCACCCGCGGTGCGCTGGCGGAGGGCGCGGAACGCCCCCTTGCCCCCGAGTACGCCGAGGCGGCCCGCGACGTGCTGCGTGGAATGGTCGCCTCGGCTCGGGAGCCGATCGCCGGCGGCCGGCACAAAGTCTTCGGCCGCGCCGACCTGGCCGTCGTGCCCACCACCTCCACCGCCGCCTCGCACCTGCCCCGCGCGGTCGGCCTGGGGCTGGCGCTGGAGCGGTCGCGCCGGCTCGACGGGGCGGAGCAGAGCACCGCCCCCAACAGCGCGCCGTGGCCACCAGAGGCCGTCGTGCTCTGCTCCTTCGGCGACGCGTCGGTGAACCACGCCAGCGCCACCGCCGCCCTGAACACCGCCGGCTGGTACGACCACACCGGGCTACGCCTGCCCGTCCTGTTCCTCTGCGAGGACAACGGCCTCGGTGCCAGCGTGCGCTCACCACAGGGCTGGGTCGCGGCGGTCCTGCGCGCGAAGCCGGGAGTCCGCTACCTCGCCGCCGACGGGACCGACCTGGTCGAGACGTACGCGGCGGCGGCCGAGGCGGTGCAGTGGGTCCGTCGACACCGCCGGCCGGCCGTGCTGCACCTGTCGACCGTCCGACTGCTGGGGCACGCCGGTGCGGACGCCGAGAGCGCGTACCGCACCACCGACGAGATCACCGCCGACCTCGAGCGGGATCCGCTGCTGGTCACCGCCCGGCTGCTCACCGGGGCGGGCATCGCCACCGGCACGGCCCTGCTGGCCCGGTACGACGAGATCGGCTGGCAGGTCCGCCGGCTCGCCGAGGAGGTGCTGGAGGAGCCGAAACTGGCCGATCCGGCAGAGGTCCTCGCCCCGCTGGCACCACGGCGGCCGGGCCGGGTCGCCCAGGCCGTCGCCGCCGCCGCGGCCCGCGCCGAAGGCCCCGGCGCCGCTGCCCGCGCCGCGGCCTTCGGCGGCAGGGTGCCCGAACTGGCCGGCCCGCTGACCCTCGCGCAGAGCATCAACGCCGCCCTCGCCGACGGCCTGCTCGACCACCCACGAATGGCCGTGTTCGGTGCGGACGTCGGGGCGAAGGGCGGGGTGCACGGGGTGTCGAAGGGGCTGCGGGAACGTTTCGGAGCAGCCCGGGTCTTCGACACCCTGCTCGACGAGACCTCGCTCCTCGGGCTCGGACTAGGCGCCGGGTTGGCCGGAATGCTGCCGGTGCCGGAGATCCAGTACCTCGGGTATCTGCACAACGCCGAGGACCAACTGCGCGGCGAGGCCGCCACCATGCAGTTCTTCTCGCAGGGCGCCTACCGTAATCCGATGGTGGTCCGGATCGCCGGGCTGGCATACCAGCAGGGGTTCGGTGGTCACTTCCACAATGACAACTCGGTCTCCGTGCTCCGGGACGTCCCCGGCCTGGTGGTCGCGGTGCCGGCGCGGCCGGACGACGCCGCGCCCATGCTGCGCACCTGCCTGGCCAGCGCGGCGGTGGACGGTAGCGTCTGCGTCTTCCTGGAGCCCGTCGCCGTCTACCACACCCGCGACCTGCGCGCGGAGGGCGACGGCGAGTGGCTCGCCGAGTACGCGGGGCCGGGCTTCTGGGCGAGCGCACAGGTGCCGATCGGCCGGGCCCGTGGCTACGGTGTCGGCTCGGCCGGAGACATTACGATCATCACTTTCGGCAACGGGGTGCGGCTGTCGCTGCGTGCCGCCGCGGTCCTCGCCGAGGAGGGGGTCGGCAGCCGCGTGGTTGACCTGCGCTGGTTGGCGCCGTTGCCGGTCGCCGACCTCATCCGGGAGGCCACCGCGACCGGCCGGGTCCTGGTCGTGGACGAGACCCGGCGGTCCGGCGGTGTGGGGGAGGGGGTCATCGCGGCCTTGGTCGATGCCGGATACGTCGGAGCGGTGCGGCGTGTTGCGGCAGTTGACTCGTTCGTACCATTAGGCCCGGCGGCCCGTCAGGTTCTGGTCACCGAGGATGCCATCACCCAGGGTGCCCGCACTCTCCTGGCAGGGTAAATTCCGTTCCACCCGGTGTGCCACTTGCGCGCCGAGCCGCAACTGTGTGGACTTGGCTCACGGCGTTGACCGACGCCGTGAGCTGGATGAAAGAGGAGGCACGCGACAGTGAGCGCGACCGCTGGTCAGGCCGCCGACGGGGTACGCAGCCTGGCGGACCGGTTCGGAATCGAGCCGGGGATGGTCGTCATGGAGATGGGGTACGACGACGACGTCGACCAGGATCTCCGAGACGCACTGACCGACCGCTGTGGGGAACTGGTTGACGAAGACACCGACGAGGTGGTCGACGCGGTACTGGTGTGGTACCGAGACGGCGACGGTGACCTTTTCGAGCTGCTCGTTGATGCCCTCGGCCCGCTGGCGGACAGCGGAATCGTGTGGCTACTGACGCCGAAGGCCGGACGTGAGGGGCACGTGGAGCCCAGCGAGATCGCCGAGTCCGCGCCCACCGCCGGGCTGCAGCAGACCTCCACGATCAACGCTGGCCGGGACTGGAGTGGCGCCCGGTTGGTGTTGCGACGCGGGTCAAAGAGCAAGAAGTAGCTGACTCCGTACCGCTTAACTCCCGCCGTATGGCAGGCTTTCCTGACGTTTGACCCGACCGCAAGGAGTTCCGCATGTCCATCGAGGTTGGCGCGCAGGCGCCGGACTTCGTGCTCAAAGACCAGAACAACCAGGAGGTTCGGCTCGCCGACTTCCGTGACAAGCGCGCGGTGCTCTTGGTCTTCTACCCACTCGCCTTCTCCGGTGTCTGCCAGGGTGAACTGTGTGAGGTACGGGACAACCTGAACCAGTACGTCAATGACGACGTTCAGGTGCTCACCGTCAGCGTTGACTCGGTGTACGCCCACAAGATCTGGGCGGACCGGGAGGGCTACCAGTTCCCGCTGCTCTCCGACTTCTGGCCGCACGGGGCGGTCGCCCAGGCCTACGGGGTTTTCAACGATGTCGCCGGCATCGCCAACCGGGGCACCTTCGTCATCGACAAGGCGGGCGTGGTTCGCTTCGCCGAGATGAATTCGCCGGGTGAGGCCCGTGACCAGCAGGGCTGGCGTAAGGCGCTGGCTGAGGTCGCGGCCGTCTGAGACCGGTCGACCGTCGGGGCGGCGCCGGTGGCGGCAGGGTAAGCTTGCCAGCCTCCGGCCCGTCTCACCGGCGCCCGGGGCGCGTAGCTCAGTGGGAGAGCACTCGCCTTACAAGCGAGGGGTCGCAGGTTCGAAACCTGCCGCGCCCACCCCGTACCACCAGCACTGACGGCGGCCCGGAGGTCACTTCCCGCACCCAGCGGCTAGCCACACTCGTCTTCCGCCCGTCCGGCAGGCGGGAGATCGCCCGGGCCGCGGATCAGGTAGATCGCCACCAGCAGCAGGTAGGCCAGCAGGCTGAGGATCGGATTGATGAAGACGATCGCGAAGGCGATCAGGTAGAGCAGCGGGCGGATGAGGTACCGGCGAGAGACCGACGCCGCCAGCCGGGGGTCGAGATCGGGGCTGAGTAGGCCGCGCCAGCGTGCCCACCACCAGCCCAGGTTGAAAAACAGCGCTTCGCCGAGCACGGCGCCGACGTAGATCGCCGCCGACAACCGCTGGTCCGCATCGCTGCCGCGAAGGTGGTCCGAGAGCTGGTTGGCCGTGAACGGGATAGCCGCCACGAACATCAGCATCACCAGGTTCAGCACCAACATCATCTGGTCAATCCGGACCACGTATCGCCAACTGTTGTGGTGGGCCAGCCAGATCTGGCCGACGATGGCGAAGGTGATGACGTAGGCGAGGAAGGCCCGCCACTCCTCTTTGAGTCTCGCCACCAGGTCTGTGTCGGCCGTTCCATCTGGGGTGAACTGGAGCAGCTCCACCGCCATCAGAGTCAGTGCGACGGCGATCACGGCGTCGCTGAAGGCCTCTACCCGGACCGTGTTCCGGGACATCTCGCTGTCTCGCCGATACCGGTGTCTCGGCCCTCCGCCCGCCTGCTTCACGTCATCCCCGTCCCCCGCTGGATCCGCACCCTGATCGTCACCCGGCGGGGCGGAGTGCGTGGCGAAACCGCCCTCAGTCGACCGGAGCGAACGA
This sequence comes from Salinispora cortesiana, assembly GCF_000484695.1. Lineage (GTDB taxonomy): Bacteria > Actinomycetota > Actinomycetes > Mycobacteriales > Micromonosporaceae > Micromonospora > Micromonospora cortesiana. The sequence continues at coordinate 38,723 of NZ_AXVR01000004.1, forward strand.
TTTTCGAGGAGCGGCCGAGCTCGGGTGTCGGTCGATGGGGGCCGTGCGCGTGCTGTGACGAGCGCCGTCGTGGCATCGGCGACCGGGCTGGTGCGGACGGTTCACCAACGGGGAGGTTGCTCCGGAGAAGTGGTAGCAGGGAGCACCTCGCCGAGCCTTCGGAAGTGTAGGCCGCGTGCTACGAGAACCGGCAGTGCGCGTTCGACTCCGGCGGCTGTCTCCGAACCAGGACGATTGAAGTGTGCCAGCAGGATTCCGCCGGGGCGGAGCTGCAGGAACTGCTGGTAGACCTGGTTGGCGCTCGCGGTGGCGCCGGCGTCGCCGTTGACGCTGAACATCACGATCCACTCGCCCATCGCCCGGGACACCTGGGTGGCCACGTTGTCGGCGTGGGCTGTTCCAGGGCGGAAGAACTTTGGTTGGAGGTCGTAGTTGGTGTCCATCCACGTGTGCATTCCGGCGATCTCGTCGTACACTTCGGCAACGTTTTTCGTGCCGGCGATTCCGTACGCGGAGCGACCGGAAACTGACAGTGGACGATGGTTTGTGCCGTGATTGCCGATCTCGAACAGGGGGTCGGCCATGAGGCTTTCGAATTTCTGCCGATGAGTGGTTGCCCAGCGCTGGTTGACAAACAGTGTCGCCGGTATTTGCTGCTCCCGCAGCCTGTTGATCAGGCGCTCGTCGTAACCGCTGCTGTCGCTGCATGCGTCGAAGGTCAGGCAGGCGGAGTTGAGAGTCAGGGAGGTGTCGGTCGGAAATGTCGACCAGGAACTGTCCGGATGCAATCCCCAGTAGTGTGGTGTCCGGGTGCCGTACCGGCTGATGATCTCTTGTCGGGGCGGTAGCGTGCCGGTGGCGGTAGCCGTTGGTGCTGGTGGCGCAAGGCTGGTGCTGGCGTCGACGGGCTCTATCCAGGCAGGATCGGTTCCGTGAGCACTGTGATCGGTCTGCCAGGGGGCTATTTTCGTCGCGGCGAGGGCGGTTAGCCCGCCCAATGTTCCGACGCCGGCCAGCGTCAGCATTCCTCTGCGGCTGAATAATTGTGTTGGTCGCTTCCGACCGCTGGTCGCCTCCGGCCTGCCTGTCATTGACGGATCATACCCAGTAACGTGAGGTATGTTCGAATTTTGATCGAGGCTCAAGGGTGCATGTGCGGCCCAGCTTGCTGGCGCTTCGGTGGGGTCGGTGACCGGCGGGTCCACCTGAGCGCCAGCGTGGGTAGGGCGATGGATGCCCTCCGATGTCGACGTGGTGTTGACGTGTGAGCTCCGCGATCGCACGCCTGGCTGAAGTCAGGAACGCTCGAGCCAACCTCGATGAGCGGGAGTTGGAACTCATCGACCGTGCCCGCCATGCGCTCGCGATCCCACTCGGTGCCGGGGCTGTTCAGCTCGGCAGCGCAGTCCCGCTCTCCGCTGCGACGGTGGTCTGTCTCGCCGCTGCCGCCGTCGCGCTCCATCAGCCACATCCGGGCAATAGGATCGCCGGTATGCACGGTGCTGCGGGCCACCCGAGGGGTGGGGAGCCGTGAGCTACGCCGAAGTCAATGGGCTTCAAATGTGGTACGAGTGGCACGGCACCGGACGCCCGCTGGTTGTGCTGCACGGCGGCTTCGGGTCGACTGAGCTGTTCGCCCCGCTCCTGCCAGCCCTGACGGAGCGGCGCAGCGTCCTCGCAATGGATCTTCAGGGGCATGGCCGTACCGCCGACGTGGATCGTCCGCTCCGGTACGAGTCACTGGCCGACGATGTCGCCGCGTTGGTCACGAAGCTCGGTCTGGCTGAGGTTGACGTGCTCGGATACTCGCTGGGCGGCGGGGTGGGGCTGCGTACCGCGATCCAGCATCCAGACCTGGTCGGCCGGCTGGTGGTGGTCTCCGCGCCCTGCCGCCAGCAGGGCTGGTATCGAGAGACGCGTACCGAGATGGCCCGGCAGGACGAGGCCGTTGGGGAGCGGATGCAGGGCACTCCAGCGCACCAGCGCTACCTCCGGATCGCGCCCCAGCCGGCCCAGTGGCCCCGGCTGTGGGCGAAGTCGGGGGAGTTGCTGCGGCGCGAGTACGACTGGTCGGCGGAGGTGGCCGCCCTCGTCCTGCCCACACTGCTGGTCTTCGCGGATGCGGATTCGGTGACCGCCGCGCACATGGTGGAGTTCTTCGGGCTGCTCGGCGGCGGTCATCGGGATGCCGGCTGGGACGGTACCGGTCGGTCGGCTGCCCGGTTGGCGGTGCTGCCCGGCCTCACCCACTACGACATCCTCTCGTCCCCGGCCCTGCCGGCAGCGGTGCTGCCCTTCCTCACCCACCCTGCCGGTCCTCCCGGCTGACGTCGGCCCCGGCCCGGCGACGGTTCACCCGCCGCCGGGGCAGGACTGTTCCCCGGCGTACCGGGAATCCGCGTGGAAGCACCCGAGGAGGAGCGACGGATGACATCTGGCACCGGCCTGACCATCGGCGTGCTCGGCTCGTACGGCGGTCGGAACCTCGGTGACGAGGCGATCCTCACCGGCCTCCTGGCCGACCTGCGGGAGCAGGAGCCGAACGCGCGGATCATCGTCTTCTCCCGCAACCCCGACCACACCCGGGCGGCCCACCCGGAGGTGGAGGCGGTGCCGTGGGAGGGGGTGAGCCGTACCGACTCGTCCCCGCTGCTCGCCCAGCTCGATCTGCTCATCCTGGGCGGCGGTGGCATCCTCTACGACCAGGAGGCCCGCCGCTACCTGCGGGTTGTTCGGGTCGCCCAGGAGCGGGGCCTGCCGCTGCTCACCTACGCGGTGGGGGTCGGCCCGCTCAGCGAGATCGTGGACACCGGGATGGTCCGCGAGACGCTGGCCGGGGCGACCCAGGTCACGGTGCGGGACCAGGAGTCTCGGATGCTCCTGGAGGAGGCCGGGCTGCTCAACCCGATCACGGTCACCGCGGATCCGGCGTTTCTACTGGAGCCCGAGGACTTCCCCGTGCACCTGCTTCGGGAGGAGGGAGTGCCGGCGGGTCGGCACCTGGTCGGCATGAGTGTGCGGGAACCGGGGCGGGCCGCCGAGCGGCTCGATGTCGACGGCTATCACCGGCTCCTGGCCCAGATCGGCGACTTCTTGGTGCATCGAATCGACGCTGATGTCCTTTTCGTCCCGATGGAGCGGGACGACATCCGGCACTCCCACGGCGTGTTGTCCCACATGGTCGCCGCCGAACGGGGGCGCATCCTGCACGGCAGCTATTCACCCCAGCAGGTGCTCGGCCTGATGCGCCACTTCGACCTGGCGGTCGGCATGCGGCTGCACTTTCTGATCTTCGCCGCGATGGTGAACACCCCGTTTCTTCCCCTGCCGTACGCCGGCAAGGTCTTCGACCTGGCCCAGCGCCTCGGCGTCCCCGCCCTGCGCGGGGTGGAGCGGGAGGTCGAGGGCCCGCTGCTGGCCGAGGTCGACCGGCTGTGGGACGAGCGGGAACAGCGCGCCGAGGCCACCGCCCGGCGAGTCGCCGAGGTGTGCGAGGAGGCCCGGGGCACCTCGAAGGTGACCCGTGTGGTGCTGGAGAGTCTCCGGACCCAGTCGATGGTCTCCGTGGACGGGTGAGCCGGGTCAGACCGCCGGACCCCGCCAGCAGTAGCGCCACCTCCTGGTATCTCCCCCCACCGTCTCCAGTTCGTAGATCTCGGCGTCGGCGAGTCCGCCGTCGCCGAGGTGGTGGTGGGTCAGCGGTGGGCGACCGTTCGGGTCCAGTTCGACGGTGACGGTCTGCCCGTCGGACGAACCCCCGGCCAGCGGAATCTCCACGGTTGGCGCCATGCGCCCATCCTGCCCCGACCGACGTGCCGGCGGAGCGGAAGCGTCGGCCCCGGAAAACGGGTACGGGTCAGGAGCGGGTCTGCTACAGCGGTGACGAGCCTCGCTGTCACCCCGCCTATCCTGGGCCGGGGCGCCAATGAGGGAGGTCGCGTGCTGGTTGTCCACGGGTCCTGGCGGCTCGGCAGCGGGCTCGCCATCTGGGCCGAGGACAGCACGTCGCCGCCGCGGGCACCGCGCCGGGCCGGGCGGGCGCCCCGTGAGCGACCCCACCCGTTCGCCGCCGGTCACCCCGTGCTCGCCGCCGCCCTGGCCGAGGTCGCCGAGCCGACCGCCCCCGGCACGGCACTGCTCACCCTGCCCACCCGGGCTGGTTCGCCGCTGGACTCGCCGGAGTTGGTCCGCACCGCGCCGGTCGAGGCGCTCCGTGGGCCGGTCACGTTGGCCGGGTGGCGGGTGCCCGCCCTGGTGTACGCCCCGGACACCGCCCTGTCGCTGCTCTCGCAGATCACCGCGGCCGGCGCGCTACCGGACGCCGTACCCGGCGCCACCTTGCGTCACCTTGCGGAGCTGGCGGCCTTCGCCGTGGACCTCGCCGCCCGTGGTCGGGTCCTGCCCGGAGTCCGGCCGGAGCCCGGAGGTGAACCGCGGCCGGTCTCGGAGCCACGGCGGCGACGTACGGGCGCCACCCGTGCCGGTCGCGCCGCCCCGGCCCGGTTGACGTCGACCTCGGGGGAGCGGGCCAGCGCCACCGCGTGGGCGGTGTGGCGGCCGCTGCTCACCGGCGCGGACGCCGGCTGGGCCCGTGCCCTCGCTCTCGCCCTGCCACCGGCGGCCCGCGCCGCCGTCGAGGTCGATCCGGGTCCGCTCGCCGAGACCGGCGAATCGGAAACGTCCGTAGCCAGCGGAGCAGAAGCGCCCGCCAACGGTGCTGCGTCGCCGCGGGCTCGGGGTGCGAGGCGACCGACGGCGGCCGTCGGGGAGCCCGGGGAACTGGTGGCCGAGGCGCTCGACACGCTCACCGACGCGGCCGTGCGGGCCGCCCTCGCCCAGACCTCCCTCGCCCGGGGAACCCGTCCGCGGGGTGCGGTCACGGCCTGGCTGTCGGCGCTCACCGGCCCACGTCGTGACTTCGCCACCGACCCGGTGGAGCTCGACACCCTGCGCGGTGAGTTGGACGCCTGGCAGCGCGATGCGGTGGGAGGTTCAGTCCGGGCCAGCTTTCGGCTGGTGGAGCCGCCGACGGACGGGTTCTTCGAGGTGGCGGCCGGCGGGCTGGTCGCGGCCGAGGGACCGTGGCGGGTCGAGTTCGGCCTACAGCCGGCTGACCAGCCGGGGCTGCACGTTGACGCCGCGCGGATCTGGCGCGAACCGGTGGCCCTGCCCGGCCCAGCCGCTCCGCAGGAGGCCCTGCTGGCCGAGTTGGGGCGGGCCAGCCGGCTCTGGCCGGAGCTGAATTCGTCCCTGCGCACCGCCACCCCGGAGGCGCTGGAGCTGGACACGGCGGGCGCGTACCGCTTTCTCCGCGAGGGCGCGCCGGTGCTGCACGCAGCCGGGTTCGCGGTGCTGTTGCCCTCGTGGTGGCGGCGTCCCTCGTCCCGGCTCGGCGCTCGACTCCAGGCCCAGAGCCGCACCGCCCCGGGCACCGTGGCCGGGGCGGGCGGTGGGGTGGGGCTGGAAGCCCTGGTTGACTACCGCTGGGAGGTGTCCCTCGGTGACCAGCCGCTGACCGCCGAGGAGCTGGAGTCGCTGGCCGCGCTGAAGTCCCCGTTGGTCCAGCTCCGTGGGCGCTGGGTGGAGTTGGACCCGAAGCGTCTCGCCGCTGGCCTGCGGCTGCTCCGTTCAACCGGCGAGCTGACCGTCGGCGACCTGCTGCGGCGGGGCCTCTCCGACCCCGCCGCCGACGAGCTGCCGGTGCTCGAGGTGGCGGCCGACGGTGCGTTGGGGGAGCTGCTCGCCGGAGCCGTGGAACGGCAACTCACCCCGGTGGACCCGGCTCCGTCGTTTCACGGTGTGCTCCGCCCCTATCAGCGGCGAGGACTGGCCTGGCTCTCCTTCTTCCAGTCCCTCGGCCTGGGCGGGGTGCTCGCCGACGACATGGGTCTCGGCAAGACGGTGCAGCTACTCGCGTTGCTTGCTGGCGATCCGCCGGGCGTCGGCCCGACTCTGTTGGTCTCGCCGATGTCGCTGGTCGGTAACTGGCAGCGGGAGGCGGCGACCTTCACCCCCGGCGTACGGGTCCATGTGCATCACGGCGCGGAGCGGGCTCGGGGGGCGGCGTTCACGGCGGCGGTGGCGGGCGCGGACCTGGTCCTCACCACGTACACGGTGGCTGCCCGGGATGCGGGGGAGCTGGCCGGGGTCGACTGGCATCGGGTGGTGGTGGACGAGGCACAGGCCATCAAGAACGCCTCGACCCGGCAAGCCGAGGCGGTTCGTGCGTTGCCCGCCCGGCATCGGATCGCGGTCACCGGCACGCCGGTGGAGAATCGGCTCGCTGACCTCTGGTCGATCATGCAGTTCGCCAATCCCGGCCTGCTCGGCCCGGCCGCCGAGTTCAAGAAGCGGTACGCCGAACCGATCGAACGGCACGGCGACGCGGAGGCGGCGGAGCGGCTGCGTCGGATCACCGGCCTGTTCGTGCTGCGTCGACTCAAGACCGACTCCTCGATCATCTCCGACCTGCCGGAGAAGCTGGAGATGGAGGTGGTGTGCAGTCTGACCGCGGAGCAGGCGGCCCTCTACCGAGCGGTGGTGGACGACATGATGGCCCAGATCGAGTCCAGCGAGGGCATCGAGCGGCGGGGGCTCGTGCTGGCCGCCATGACCCGGCTCAAGCAGGTCTGTAACCATCCGGCGCACCTGCTGCGGGACAGCTCGGCGCTAGCCGACCGCTCCGGCAAGCTGGCCCGACTGGAGGAGATTCTCGACGAGGTGCTCGCCGCGGGGGAGAAGGCCCTGCTCTTCACCCAGTACGCCGAGTTCGGCGGGATGCTGCGCGGCCACCTGTCGGCGCGGTTCGGGCAGGAGACGCTGTTCCTGCACGGTGGCGTCGGTAAGGCCGACCGGGACGCGATGGTGACCCGGTTCCAGTCCCCGGACGGCCCCGCGCTCTTCGTGCTCTCGCTCAAGGCCGGTGGTACCGGTCTCACCCTGACCGCGGCCAACCACGTCGTACACGTTGACCGCTGGTGGAATCCGGCGGTGGAGGACCAGGCCACGGACCGGGCGTTCCGCATCGGGCAGCGGCGGCGCGTCCAGGTCCGAAAGTTCGTCTGCGCCGGCACCGTGGAGGAGAAGGTCGCCGCCCTCATCGCCGACAAGCGCCGGCTCGCCTCGACCGTGGTGGGGGCCGGTGAGCAGTGGGTGACCGAGCTGTCCACGGCGCAGCTGCGGGAGCTGTTCCAACTGGAGGCCGGGGCGGTGGCCGATTGAGCCCGCAGTCCACTGGCGGCGACAAGCCGGGCCGCCCGGCCGCCCGGTTCGCCGATTACGGTCCACCGCGCCGGGTCGCCGGTGGGTTGCGAGCGCGCAGTACCCGTGGCGCGATCGGCACCTCCTGGTGGTCCCGCCGGTTCCTGGAGGTACTGGAGTCCTTCGCGCTGGGCACCCGCCTCACCCGTGGTCGGTCGTACGCCCGGGCGGGGCAGGTGCTGCGGCTGGACGTGACACCGGGCGAGGTGACGGCCGCGGTGCAGGGCTCGCGATCCCGGCCGTACGAGGTGCGGATCACGCTGGCGCCCTTCCCGGCGACACTCTGGTCCCGGGTGGAGGAGGAGCTGGCCGCGCAGGCGTTCTTCAGCGCTCGCCTACTCGCTGGTGATCTCCCCGCTGAGCTGGAGGAGCTCTTCGTCGCGGCGGGTGCGCCGCTGTTCCCCGCCGGCCTGGCTGAGCTGGGCCAGTGGTGCAGCTGTCCCGACGGCGCAGTGCCGTGCAAGCATCTCGCCGCGACCTTCTACCTTCTCGCCGAGGCCTTCGACGCCGACCCGTTCGCGTTGCTGCACTGGCGCGGCCGTGGTCGAGACGAGTTGTTGGACCGGCTGCGGGTGCGCCGGGGCGGTGTCGACGGTGTCGACGCCGTACCCGAACGGTCCGATTCGGACGAGGTGTCTTCGGCGCTGGTGGCCGGTGCCGCGCGGTCGGTGGCGGGTCTGCCGGCGGCGTCGCTGGCCGACGCGGTGGACCGGTTCTGGTCCGCACCGGTTCCGCTGCCCGACCGACCGCCGACCTTGGCGACCGGGACTGAGCTGCTGTTGCGGCAGCTCGGTGCGCCCGCCCCGGCCATCGGTGGCCCCGGGCTGGTGGAGCGACTACGCCAGGCCTATCGGCGGCTCGGCGAGCAGGGCAGCGACTGACCGTCCGGGGCGGAAGGCCGGGTGACTCATAGCCAGCGGCGCCGGAAGCGCCACATGACCACGGCGTTGGCTACCAGGACCACCGCGCAGATCGCACCAGCCATCGGGCCGGCAAGCACAGTTGTCGCCGGGAGCGCCGCCCAGAGCACGATGGTCAACAGCATCAACCACCGGCCGCGGTGGCCCTTCGCCCGATGGTCCAGCCGGGCGAAGAATGCCGGGTCGCTCTCCCGGAGGTTGCGGGTGATCTGCTCGAACCTGCGCTGATCCTCTTTGCTGAGCATGTGCCTTCCCCTCACGTGTTCAGCGGTTCGCCGGGCATACCCGCTGCGGTAGCGGCTCACGCTCCTGCTGCTGACACTTTCCGACGCACCGCGTCCGGTGCTGCCCGAGTCGAGTGGGCAACGTTGTCGGCGCCCTGCTGCTTGGACCGGCATGCCCCGGGCCGACGACTCGGTGGCGGCTCGGTGGTGGCCTCGGGGCTCGATGGCTACTCCGGGGCGGTTCGGTGCCGGCAGCCAGCTTGATGGGGCCTTTGGTCTGGCTCGGTGTCCTCAGGGAGGGATAGGTCCTCTTAGGAGTAGCTTGGAAGCCTAGAGTCGGTATGGCCCTGGATGGTGCGCTTTCGACCTACTGAGTACCGTCTGTCCGGAGGGCGCGATGGGCAGTGCGACGGGTACGTCGATGGCCACCGGAGTGGGCACGTCGTGGTTGCCAGGTGCATGCCGGCCAGCAGCCCGCCGCTGTCTTGGCCGGAGGCGGCGGTCCACCGCGTTCCGGCTGGTCGGTGCGGTGTCGGTCAGCCTCCCCGCCGAGGAAGCGGCAGATGGCCGGGGACCAGCTGCTCCGCTGCCAGTGGTACCCCACTGGCCTGTAGCTCCGCGATCAGGCTGTTCTGCACCAGGTACGAGTCGGGGAGCTGCCAGCGCGCCTGCTCCGGGGCGACAACCCAGCGCACTGCCCCTTCGGGTAGCCGCGTCGGCGGGGCCGGGATCCACGAACCCGGGCCGTGTCGTACCACGTGGAAGCAGTGTTCAAGTTCGGGTCGAAGCGGGTCGCCGGGTCGGACCAGGAACATCCATCGGCCGGTGGGGGTGGACAGCACCGGCCCGCGTACCCCCGGGCCGGCCGGATGGCTCTGGACCGCGAAGAGTACGTCTCGGCCGACGTGGGCCGGCACCTCCAGGACGTCGAAGGCCCGCCCGGTGGGTAGCAGAACACCGTGCGGCCGGGTGCGCCACCAGGTCGCGATCCGGGCCGGGTCAGCGCTGGCGGAGTGCTCCCAATCCACCAGCGCAGGATGGCAGCCGACGGTGGGGCAGCCCGCCCGCCCGCAGACGAAGCGGCTGCGGGCCAGGCACGCGCCGGGAGTCACCTCCCAGCCGTGCAGCGCGTAGCGTACGGCGACGCGGCGCAGCCGTACCCGTTCCAGGGGCGACAGCTGAGCGACCCGCGGTCCGATATTCCCCCACATATGTGCCATCTCCCCTCGCCGGACCCGGTCGTGCCGGTGGCCTCTGTCGAGCACCGTCACTGCCTCGACCCGCGATCGTTGAGTTGACGAACAGCCGATGCAACTTGCATGAACGCTAGGAGCGTCGGCTGATCAGCTGACGTACATGCTGTGCGACCGGAATAAATCTGAACAAAGCGCCGTGCTCGCGACAAACCCGGCTTATCTGCCGGAATGGACCCATAGGAAGGGATGGGACATGGACGAGCTACCCATCGGGCGTCGGGTGGCCTACTGGCGGGGGCGACGCAAGATGTCCCAGCAGGTCTTCGCGGACCGGCTGGGTAAGTCGAAGAGCTGGGTGGACAAGGTCGAGCGCGGGGTACGTCGGCTGGACAAGTTCTCCGTCATCTACGAGATCGCCGACACCCTCCGGGTTGACGTGCAGCTACTGCTCGGCAAGGACCCGGAACGGCGCTCTGATGCGCTGAACTGCATCGACCAGACTGAGGTGCAGGAGATTCGGGCGGCGCTGGAGCGGTACGACGCGATGAGCGCCTACTTCGACGCGGCGCCGTACCCGCCGCCCCTGCCGGACATGCGCAAGGCCGTCACCCACGCCTGGCTGACCTATCAGTACGGTCGATACGGGATGCTGACTCGCTCGCTACCCAAGCTGCTGCGAGACGCCCAGGCCGCCGACGCCGGCTTCGGTGGCGACGACAACCGCGAGGCGGCGCACCTGCTCGGGCAGGTCTACCAGATCGCCTCCTCGGTCCTGCGCAAGCTGGGGGAGTGTGACCTGGCATGGCTCGCCGCCGACCGGGCGATGGCGGTCGCCCAGCGGGCCGATGATCCGCTGTTGGCCGGCATCGCCACCACCCGGGTCGGTAACGCCCTGGTGGCGATGGGGCGCCCCCTACCGGCTCTGGAGGTCAACGTCGCCATCGCGAACCGGTTGGCCCCGGGCGGTGACAACGACGCCACCCCGGATCGGCTCTCGGTCTACGGCATGCTGCTGCTCCAGGGGGCGATGGCCGCCTCCCGGATCGGTGACACGGCCACAGTGGATGACCTGCTGGGTGGCGCCGACGAGGCGGCCACCCTGCTTGGTGGCGACCAGAACCACTACTGGACCTCCTTCGGGCCCACCAACGTGCAGCTGCACCGCGCCGCGGCGGCCGTCGAGCTTGGCGACGGCGGCCGAGCCGTGGAGGTACACCAGCGCATCGGGCCGGAGTTCAACGCCCTGCTACCCGAGCGCCGCGCCCACCACCTGCTCGACATCGCCCGGGGCTACGCCCAGGTTGGTGATGTGGTGAACGCCGGCGAGATGCTGCTGCAAGGCGACCGGCTCGCTCCGTCCGAGATCCGTTGTCGGCCGATCGCCCACGAGGTGATGTCCGACATCCTGCGTCGCACCCGGGGCACCCCGTCCGCCTCGATCGCGGAGTTGGCTGAACACATGGGAGTCGGGATATGAGTTTGGACGCTCCACTGGCCACGTCGCATCCGACCGGCGCTGCTCGCCGGGTTCTCTACGTGCTCGCCTGCGGCTCGCCGTTGGCCCGCCGCGTCGGCCGGCTCGTCGAACTGGCCCAGCAGGCCGGGTGGGAGGTCTGCGTCGTCACCACTCCGGACGGGGCCAAGTTCGTTGACCGGCCGGCGCTGGTCCGACAGACCGGCTATCCGGTCCGTAGCCACTACAAGAACCCGGGTGACCCGGATGTCCTGCCGCCGGCCGACGCGATGATCGTGTGCCCGGCGACGGTGAACACGGTCACCAAATGGGCGGTGGGGATGGCCGACACCCTCCCCCTCGGCCTGCTCGTGGAGGCGCAGGGGCGCGGGGTGCCGCTGGTCGCGGTCCCCTTCACCAACACGGCGATGGCCGCCCACCCAGCGTTCCAGGCGGCCCTCGGCCGGCTCTCCGAATGGGGCGTCACCGTGCTCTTCGGCGACCACGTCGTCCCGCTGCACCCACCCGGAGCCGGTGAGCGTCACCTACCAACCTTCCCCTGGGAGGCGGTGGTGGCCGCGTTGCCGGAACCATCGGCGGCGACCCGGGTCGCCTGACCGCCCGCCCGGGTGGCGACGCGTTCTGTCCCCACCCGCGCCGGTAAGCTGGCCCGCCGTGAGGACACCCGAATTCCCGCCGACCGTCGCCGACGTGGTGGCCGAGTTGGAGCGACGCTACCCACCGACGTGGGCGCAGGAGTGGGACCGCGTCGGTCTGGTCCTCGGCGACCCGAACGCGCTGGTCCGCCGGGTGCTCTGCGTGGTGGACGTGGTGCCGGAGACGGTCGCCGAGGCAACCGAGGCCCGGGCCGATCTGATCGTGGCGCATCATCCGCTGCTCCTGCGGGGGGTGTCGTCGGTCGCCCCGACCACCTATAAGGGGCGGATCGTCCACCAGCTGATCAAGGCCGATGTCGCGCTGTATGTGGCGCACACGAACGCGGACGTCGCCGAACCGGGCGTTTCCGACGCATTGGCCGCCCGATTCGGGCTGACCGGGCTACGGCCGCTGGCGCCCCCCGCAGTCGGCGCACCCGCGCACGGCGCCGGCCGGGGGATCGGCCGCATCGGTGAGCTACCCGAGCCGATGACCCTCGCCGAGCTGACCCGGCACGCCGCCGCCGTGCTCCCGGCCACTGCCTGGGGCGTACGCGCCGCCGGTGACCCGCGACGCACGGTGCGTACGCTCGCCGTCAGCGGCGGATCGGGCGACAGCTTCCTCGCCGCGGCGACCGCCGCCGGGGTGGACGCGTACCTCACCGCCGACCTGCGGCACCACCCCACCAGCGAACACCTGGCCACCGGCGGTCCGGCGCTGCTCGATGCCGCACACTGGGCGACCGAACGCCCGTGGCTGGACGACCTGGCCGCCGTCCTGCGGGAGACGACGGGCGTCGAGACGCTGGTGTCCGACCTGGAGACTGACCCGTGGACCGTACACGCCGCCCCGCCCGCGGCGGACGACAAGGAGCCCGACTGTGAAGGCTGAACCGTTAGTCCAGCGCCGCCTGCTCGACCTGGCCGGGATCGACACCACCCTCGCCCAACTCGCGCACCGTCGCCGGACGCTGCCAGAGCGGGCCGAGCTGGACGCCCTCGCCCGGGAGCTGTCCGCGCTGGAGGACGAGCGCGCCCGTGCCCAGGTGGCCATCGATGACCTGGACCGGGACATCGACCGGCTGGAACAGGACGTTGACCAGGTGCGAGCCCGCAAGCGCAAGGACGAGGACCGCCTCGCCGCCGGCGTCGGCCCGGCCCGGGAGCTGGAGGCGCTCCAGCACGAGTTGGCCTCCCTCAACCGCCGCCAGGGCGACCTCGAGGACGCCGAGCTGGAGCTGATGGAGCAGCGGGAGACCGCGCAGGGCGTCCTGACCGGGATCGAGAAGCGGATCACCGAGGCGCGGGAGAAGCGGGCCGCCGTCGAGCAGCGCCGCGATGACAGCCTGAGCGAGATCACCAAGGAGGAGGAGTTCAAGCGCGGCGCCCGCCAGCCCCTCGCCGCCGACCTTCCCGGTGACCTGGTCGCGCTCTACGACCGGATCCGGGAGGAGAGCGGACTCGGCGCGGCCCTGCTCACCGCCGGTCGGTGCGGCGGGTGCCGGCTGGAGCTCTCCGGCGCGGACCGGGCCCGAATTCGCGCGGCGGATCCGGACGAGGTGGTGCGCTGTGAGGAGTGCCGCCGGATCATGATCCGTACCAACGAGTCCGGGCTGTAGTCGTGGCGCCGCGGGTGGTCGTCGTCGAGGCCGACGGTGGATCTCGGGGTAACCCCGGTCCGGCCGGATACGGCGCGGTGCTCCGCGACCCCGGCACCGGCGAGGTGCTCGCCGAACGCTCAGCGGCGATCGGCACCGCCACCAACAACGTCGCCGAGTACCGCGGCCTGATCGCCGGCTTGGAGGCCGCCGCCGAGCTGGGGGCCGCCGAGGTGGAAGCCCGGTTGGACTCCAAGCTCGTGGTCGAGCAGATGTGCGGCCGATGGCAGATCAAAAACCGCGGCCTGCGGCCGCTCGCCGCGCAGGCAGCCGGGCTGGTCGGCCAATTCGACGCCGTCCGGTTCACCTGGATTCCGCGAAACCGCAACCGGCACGCCGACGCCCTGGCCAACGCCGCCATGGACGCCGCCGAAGCACCAGCCCGGCCAGCGAACCGAGCAGTCGAGGAACCACGACCGGTGGCCGCCCCCGACTCACCCGCCCGGGCGGCGGCCCGCGAGGCCGCCGCCCGCGCCGCCACTGCCCGTACCAGCGGGACCGACCCGGCCACCGCCCCCGCCTCCTGGGAACCGCGGCCCAGCTTCACCGCAACGCGGCTGGTTCTCGTCCGGCACGGGGCGACCGAGTACACCGAACAGCGCCGCTACTCCGGTCGGGTGGACCTGCCTCTCTCCGAGCGTGGTCGGGCCCAGGCCGAAGCCACCGCCAACCGGGTGGCCGCGCTGGCCCCGTCGGCCGCGGCCGTGGTCAGCTCCCCACTGAGCCGGTGTCGGGACACCGCCGAGGCCGTCGCCGCGGCGCTCGGGGGGAGGCCGGTCCGGGACAGCGACGACCTCGTCGAATGTGACTTCGGGGTCTGGGACGGCCGCACCTTCGCGGAGGTGCGGGAGCGCTGGGCCGGAGAGATGGACGCCTGGCTCGCCTCCACGACGATCGCCCCGCCCGGCGGAGAGTCATTCGCCGACGTCGCCACGCGCAGCCGTCGGGCGGTTGACGAGTTGCGGACGGCGTACCCGGGGGAGACCGTCGTGGTGGTCTCGCACGTCTCCCCGATCAAGCTGATCCTGCGGGACGCCCTCGGGGGCGGAGACACGTTGCTGCATCGGCTGTTCCTCGATGCGGCCGGCATCTCCGTGGTGGACCTGTGGCCCGACGGCGGAGTGGCCGTCCGCTCCGTCAACGACACCGCTCACCTCCCGCCCAGCTGATCACCCCAGCCGCTGGCCCGCTCAGCCGCTGGCCCATTCAGCGGCTGGTCCGTTCAGCCTCTGGTCCGCCAGAGCAGGTACAGGCCGATGACCGTCCCGAAGACCACAATCACCGTTCTGAGTACCACCGGCGGCAGCCGGGGGAGCAGCCGCGCACCCGCGTACCCACCGACCAGCGTTGCCGGTGCGACCACGGCAACCGCCGCCCAGTTCACCGGCCCGAAGAGCGCGAACACCACCAGCGTGGTGAGCCCGACCACCGCCGAGAGCAGGTTCTTGATGGCGCTGACCCGGACCAGCGACGCGTCCAGCATCAGCGCCAGGCCCGCCACCACCATCACCCCCAGCGCCGCGCCGAAGTAGCCGCCGTACACCGCGGCGAGCGCGACCATGGCCTGCAACGAGACGCTACGGTGGCGCGTCGACCGGTCGCGGGGGTGCCCGACGAACCGGCGCAGCGGCCCCTGGAAGGCCAGCACCGCCGTCGCCCCGAGTACCAGAAACGGTACGACCAGCTCGAACGCCCGGGACGGCGTGGCCAACAGGAGCACGGTGCCGGCGACGGTACCGAGGACGGTGGTGGGTAGCAGAGCCAACAGCTCCCGACCACGCGGCAGCTCCGCACGACTGCCCACGACGCTCGCCGCGTACCCGGGGAAGGCCGACACCGAGTTGCTCACGTTCGCCGACACCGGCGGCAACCCGACGGCGATCATCGCCGGAAAGGTGATCAGCGAACCCCCACCGGCTACCGCGTTGAGCATGCCGGCGGCGAGGCCGGCGGGGACGAGCAGCGCGGCGTCGGCGATATGCATGGTCAGGCACGCTAGTACGCCCCGGGGACCCGCCCACCCGCGGCACCCGATGCAGGGCGTAGGTGTGGTGGTTGGGGCGGAAATGGGTACGGCGACAGCGTCGTTAGGATGAGTGCGCGACGGACGAGTCGACCGGGCGGTCGCGTCGGCGGGTTTCCCACCTGCCGTCGAGGAACGTCCGGACTCCACAGGGCAGGGTGGTTGCTAACGGCAACCCGGGGTGACCCGCGGGACAGTGCCACAGAAAACAGACCGCCGTCTCCGGACGGGGACGGTAAGGGTGAAACGGTGGGGTAAGAGCCCACCAGCACCCCGGGTGACCGGGGTGGCTCGGTAAACCCCACCCGGAGCAAGGCCAAGAAGGGCGTCATCTGCTGAGACGACGACCCGCGCAGGCGATCGAGGGCGGCCCGCCCGATGTCTGCGGGTAGGCCGCTGGAGCCTGTCGGTGACGGCAGGCCGAGATGGATGACCGCCGCCGGCGCGTGCCCTCGGGTTCGCGTCGCGCACAGAATCCGGCGTACAGGTCGACTCGTCCGTCGCCCACCAGCCCAGAGACCTGATCAAGGCTCTGAGCTGGTTCTATACCCAGGCGTCGATGTTTGTTCTTGCGCCGGTGGTCCCGAAGTAGGGCCGACAGCTGCGGGGGAAGGTGCGGGCGCGTCCTGGCGGTGGAGCTGGTGCCGCGACCCGGTGAGCTGGTGGCAAGCCAGTCCTGGGGTCGGACTGGCGCGGCAGCCGGAAGCCCCGCCCACTCGACCAGGCTGGGCCCCCGGCTTCCATCACGGTCTTGCTAAGGGGCCGGTTCCTGGGTCTGGTGGGTGCGGGGTCCCGGCGGCTGTCGGTGGCTCACCGCCCCGCACCGCGCGGAGCACGGTGCCTTGACCGAGTCGGACAAGCTACGTGGCTCCTACGTCGACCCGGTCACCGGTCGGATGACCTTCGCCGAGTACGCCGAGACATGGCTGCGGACGCGCTCGTTCGACAAGTCGACCCGGGAGAGCGCGGAGTTTCGGGTACGCAAGTATCCGCTGCCGTTTCTTCGGCTCGCAGAAGCTGGCCGAGATCAAGCCAGGCCACATCCGGGCATGGGACGCGGACATGTCGGCAAGCTGGCTCCGGCGACCCGGGCCGTGGTCTTCGCCCACCTGCGGACCATCCTCGGCGCGGCCGTCGACGACGAGCGGATCACCAAGAATCCGTGTTCGGCAAAGTCGGTCAAGCCGCCGCGACCGGTGCAGCGTCGGGTGGTGCCGTGGCGGTACGCCCAGATTTCGGCAATCCGCGGTGGCCTCGCCCAGCGGTACCGCCCCATGGTCGACCTCGGTGCCGGCTGCGGGTCTGCGGCAGGGGGGGAGATCCTTGGCCTCGGGGTCGATGACATCGACTTTGACGCGGGTTGGGTGCACGTCTGCCGTCAGGTCAAGCTCGTCCGGTCCCGGCTGGTCTTCGGGCTGCCCAAGAGCGACCGGGACCGCCGGATACCGCTGCTGTTCACCACCACCCGGCGCGGAGCGATCAACCGGCGCACCTTCGACAACAAGAGCTGGCGTCCCGCTGTCGTGGCGGCCGGCATTACGCCGACCCGCTTCACCGGGATGACCGGCTTGTTACGGGAAGCCGCTGGTTGGGGCCGGTTCGGCGGTGACCGGTGCCGGATTGAGTGAAGGACCCAGGGGATACGGTTGTCGTCATGGCAAAGCCGACCCGATGGGTGACCGACACCGGCCCAGAGCACTCCCAGTGGTACATCGACCGTTTCCGTCGGTTGGCGGCGGAGGGAGCAGACCTCGCCGGTGAGGCCCGGCTGATCGACGCCCTGGTAGCGCCGGGTTCCCGAGTCCTCGACGCCGGCTGCGGCACTGGTCGGGTCGCGGCCGCGCTGGCCTTGCGGGGTCACACCGTCGTGGGTGTTGACGCCGATCCCATGTTGATCGAGGCGGCGGGGGCCACCTATCCCGGTCCGCGCTGGCTCGTGGCCGACCTGGCGGAGCTCGATCTGGCCGCCGCCGACGAGCCGGAGCCTTTCGACGCCGCTGTGGTCGCCGGCAATGTGATGACCTTCGTCGCTGCGGGCACCGAAGCCGACGTGCTCCGCCGGGTCGCGGCCCACCTGCGCCCCGACGGCATCGTGGCGGTTGGTTTCGGCACTGACCGGGGCTACCCGCTGTCGGCCTTCGACGAGGATTCGGCTGCTGCCGGGCTACGCCGGGAGCACCGTTTCGCCACCTGGGATCTGCGCCCGTGGCGGGAGGAGAGTGACTTCGCCGTCACTCTGCTCCGGCGCCCCGCCGAGTGAACATTCGGGATGTCACCAGTAGTTGATCATCCTGGAGCGGCATCAGGAGTTCCCTGATGCCGCGGGTGTTGCGCGTTCGATGAGGGTGGCGAGCCCGTCCAGGAGGCGGTGGAGGCCAAACTCGTAGGCGTGGGCGGGGTCGTGGGCGCTGCCGTGAGCCGTGCCGGCGGCGCTGCCGACCCGGGTGGCCAGCGGGTAGGCCGCGGGGTCGAGGACCCGAGCCAGCAGCGGCCCGGCGGCCGCCCACCACTGTTCGTCGGTCATGGTGGTGAGCTGGGCAGTGGCCCGGGCATCGGCGGTGACTCTGGCGTTGGTCTGGACGAAGCTCAGCAGGAGGGTCAGGCAGTCGTCCATCTCGACGTCGTCGAGGCTCAAGCCGTCCAGCGCGGTCAGCTCGTGTTCGTACTTGGCGATCGCGCCCGGTCCGAGCGGGGGCCGCAACGTCGAGACCGTGGCGGTCCACGGATGGGTCGCGAAGAGCGTCCGGTTCTCCTCGGCCACGGCAGCCAGCCGTACTCGCCAGGGTTGTCCGGTGGTGTCGGTGCGTGACATCCGGCCGTACGCGGCGTCGAGCATCACGTCAAGTAGCTCCGCCTTGCCGGGCACGTATGTGTAGAGGGTCATGGGGGAGACCCGCAGCTCCTGGGCGACGCGACGCATGGTTAGACCAGTCAGCCCCTCAGTGTCGGTGACGGCGGTCGCCGCTTCGATCACGGCGTCCAGGTTGAGGCCGCGTTGCGGGCCTCGGCGCGCTGCCGTCGATGGCTCCCGCCAGAGCAGGGCGAGCGTACGCGCGGGGTCGCCGGCGCTGGTTACGTCAGGTGAACGCATAGTCATCTCCGCAATTTCTCCGTACGCTGTACAATGTACAGCGTACGACGTACGACGTACGAGGTATTTCGGATCATCGCGAGAAGGGCTCTTCCATGAAGGTCACCTCCACTGCCGTATCACTCAATGTCGAGGATGTCCCCGCCGCTGCCGCCTTCCTGACCGAGCACTTCGGGTTTCGTCAGGAGATGGCCGCGGACGGGTTTGCCTCGCTGACCCGCGACGACGCCGGTGTCCACGTTGTCTTCCTGCGGCATGGGCTCGCCACCCTCCCCGATGACCAGCGTGACGATCATGCCCGCGGTGTGATCCTGGCGTTCGTGGTTGATGATCTTGAGGGCGAGCTGGCGCGGCTGCAGGCCGAGGGCGTCAAGATCACCATGCCGCTGACCACCGAGGAGTGGGGCGAGCGCGCCTTCCAGGTCCGCGATCCGAACGGTGTCATCGTCCAGCTCGTCGACTGGAACGGTGCGGCGGAGCTTGGTCCCGCACCGCGTGGTGACGCCGACCGGTAGCCACCGCAGCAGTCCGGGATGACCTGATCGAATCTGGCATAGCTTGTCGGGTTGGTGCTGCCCGCGTGGCCCTAGCGTCGTGGGCGCAAGGGAAGGAGGGCCAGGTGCTGAAGCGGCTCAACGATGTCATGGCCCACCTCGAGCAGCAACTCGACCAGCCGGTCGACGTAGCCGAGCTGGCCCGGATCGCCGCGACGTCGGAGTACCACCTGCGGCGGCTGTTCTCCGCGCTGGCAGGGGTCGGTCTGTCCGAGTACGTCCGCCGTCGGCGACTGACCGTCGCTGCGGCGGAGGTGCTGTCGGGGGAGCAGTCGCTGCTCGACATCGCGGTGCGGTACGGCTACGGCTCCACCGAGTCGTTTGGCCGGGCGTTTCAGGCCGTGCACGGCGTCAGCCCAGGCGAGGCCCGCCGTACGGGGACGATTCTGCGCGCCCAGCCCCGGATCTCCTTCCGTCTCACCGTCGATGGGAGTGGCAGTATGGACTACCGAATCATGGACAAGGATGGTCCGGAGATCTCCCGTACCAGTGTCGCGGCGGACGGCGCGACCGCGGAGTCCGAACTGTGGATTCCGGTGGAGCGGGCCTGACCCCAGCGGGGATTGTCACAGCATCGACTGCTGCTCGTGCATCGGTGGTTTGCGAGGATGTTCGCATGGCTTACGACGCGAGCAACCTACCCGATGTGTCCGGGCTAACTGTCGGTATCGTCGGCGGCACGGGCGACCAGGGGCGTGGTCTCGCCTACCGGTTTGCCCGTGCTGGCCAGACCGTGCTGATCGGTTCCCGCTCGGCCGAACGCGCTGCCCAGTCCGCTGCCGAGATCGCCGCCCTGCCCGGGGTGCTCGCCGGCGCGAGCGTCACCGGGGCCGCCAACGAGGAGGTCGCCCGGCGCAGCGATGTGGTGGTCATCGCGGTGCCGTGGGACGGCCACGCCAGCATCGTCGGCGCACTCGCCGAGCCTCTGGCTGGCAAGATCGTGGTCGACTGCGTCAACCCGCTCGGCTTCGACAAGCAGGGCCCGTATGCCCTCACCGTGGCGGAGGGTAGCGCCGTCCAGCAGGCCGCCGCGCTGCTGCCGAAGTCCCGGGTGTGCGCGGCGTTCAACCACGTCAGTGCCCCATTGCTGGCGGATCCGCAGATCGAGCGGATCGAGCTGGACGTGCTGATCTGCACCGAGGAGCGGGAACTGGCCGGCATCGTCGGTGCCCTCGCCGCCCGGATCCCCGGCATGCGTGGCATCTACGCCGGTCGCCTGCGAAACGCCCACCAGATCGAGGCTTTCACGGCGAACCTGATCGCCATCAACAAGCGGTACAAGGCCCACGCCGGCATCCGCGTCACCGACCTCTGACGGTGGTGCGGGTCCGGACACATCCGCCCTCCACCGGGGTGGCGTTCGGAGGTGGGCGAAACGTGATGCGGCCCGCTGGGCTTCCAGCGGGCCGCATCAGTATCCTGCCGCGCCATAGCTAGCCGGCGCGTTCGTCGGTTAGCCCCGGCTGCCGTCGGCTCAGAAATCGACGGGAACACCGACCGCCTGGCAGGCCTCGATGAAGGTGTCGGTGGCCTTGTCGAAGGCGGGGTTGTCGGCGGCCTCCGGGTCCGCGGCGGCAGCCGCCTTGCCGGCCTCCTCGCTGTACGCCGTCAGCGCGGCGACGACCGCACTGTCGTCGGCTCCGGTGGCCGCGATGGTGGCGAACTCCGTCGCCAACCCGGTGAAGACTTCCTGGAACATCTCCGGCGTCGGCTCCTGGCCCGCCGACAAGGCGTCGAGCAGGTTTTGCTGGAGCTCCATACCAACCTTGTTGGCCGCTTCGCAGAGCTCCTTGTCGCCCTCGGCGGCAGCGGCCGCAGGTGGCGCCGAGGATGAGGCCGTCGTGGGGTCGGTGGTCGATGGCGCGGACGCGGTTGGCTCCGCTTCCTCCTCGCCGCCGCAGGCGGTGAGCGCAAGGACGGCGGCAGGGACCAGCAGAGCTCGGAAGAGTGTCTTCTTAAGCACGAAAAGGAATCTTACTCGGTTGGTCGCCAGTGGAGGTCGGCCAGGGGTGTGGGCTTCCCCTTCCAGCTCCTTGGCCGCCAGGATCGCGTGTGGATGGTCCGCCGGGGTTGCGGGTGGTGGTGGGCGTGCATGGCGGCGGTGACCTCGCTGTCGGCGCTGCCGGTGGCGGCGACCGAGTGGCTGGTCGGCGGTGGCCCGGGGTGGACCGGGCCACCGTCAAACCTCGGTCAGAAGGTGTGCTCGGCGGTGGGGAACCCGCCGTCGCGGACCTCGTCGGCGAAGCGCCGGGTCGCCTCGCCCAGGGTGTCGGCGAGGTTGGCGTAGCGCTTCACGAAGCGGGGCATCCGGCCGGTACGGAGGCCCGCCATGTCCTGCCAGACCAGCACCTGGGCGTCGGTGTCCGGGCCGGCGCCGATGCCCACGGTCGGGATGGTCAGCTCGGCGGTTACCTGTTTCGCCACGTCACCGGGGACCATCTCCAGCACCACCGCGAAGGCCCCCGCCTCGGCGACCGCGTGGGCGTCGGCGAGCACCTCCTCGGCGGTGTCGCCTCGGCCCTGGACCCGGTAGCCGCCGAGGGTGTGTTCCCGTTGTGGTGTGAAGCCGATGTGCGCCATCACCGGGATGCCGGCTCGGACGATCGCGGCGATCTGCTCCGCACAGTGCCGGCCACCCTCCAGTTTGACCGCGTGGCAGCCGCCTTCCTTCATGAAGCGTACGGCGGTGCGCAGGGCCGCGGTCGGACCCTCCTCATAGGAGCCGAATGGCAGATCGCCGACGACCAGCGTCTGCCGGGTGGCCCGGACCACGGCCCGGACCAGGGGCAGCAGCTCCTCGGGGGTCACCGGTAGCGTCGTGTCGTAGCCGTAGACGTTGTTCGCGGCCGAGTCACCGACCAGCAGCACCGGGATGCCGGCGGCGTCGAAGATCCCCGCCGTGTACTGGTCGTACGAGGTGAGCATCGCCCACCGCTCGCCACGCTCCTTCGCGGCGAGTAGGTCACGGACGCGGACCCGTCGGGTCGCCGGTCCGCCGTAGAGGGCGGTCACCTCGGCTGGGCTGGATTCCAGCATGGTTCTCTCCTTCCTCGAGGCCGCGTACGCGGTCCCCGGGCTCTGCCGCGATCGTCGCACCACACGGCGGGTCGCGGCAGGGGGCAGTGCAGGATGTCACTCCCCGGGTCTGTCACCCCGCCCCGACCAGGAGGTGTCACCCCGCTCCGAGCCACTCATTCGCTCCCGAGGCGCTCGGCGACTCCGGCCGCTCGGCCGTCCTCGCGCCAGCGGTTGGTGATTGGCAGGCGGCGGTCCCGCCCGAAGGCCTTCATCGAAATTTTGGTGCCGGGAGCGGACTGGCGCCGCTTGTACTCGGCGGTGTCCACCATCCGCAGCACCTGGTCCACGAGCGCCGGGTCGTGGCCAGCCTCGATCAGCCCATCCCGGCCCAGGTCGCCGTCGATGTAGCCGATGAGGATCGGGTCGAGCAGGTCGTACTCCGGCAGCGTGTCGGAGTCCAGCTGGCCGGGGCTCAGCTCGGCCGACGGGGGCTTGTTGATCGAGCTCTCCGGGATCGGTGGGGTCTCGCCGCGGTGGACCGCCTCGGCGTTTCGCCACCGGGCGAGATGCCAGATCAGGGTCTTCCAGACGTCCTTGACCGGGTTGAAGCCGCCGACCGAGTCGCCGTACAGGGTGGAGTAGCCGACCGCGAGTTCGCTCTTGTTGCCGGTGGTCAGCACCAGGTGGCCCTCCTGGTTCGACAGGGCCATCAGGATCACCCCACGGACCCGGGCTTGGAGGTTCTCCACCGAGAGGCCGGAGAGGGAAAGGTTGGCCAGGAACGTGTCGACGATCGGCTGGATCGGCTCGACCCGGTAGTCCAGTCCGGTGCGCTTGGCCAGCTCCGCCGCGTCTTCCCGGGAGTGCTCGGAGGAGTGCTGGCTCGGCAGCGACACCCCGACCACCCGGTCCGCGCCGAGCGCGTCAACGGCCAGTGCCGCCACGACCGATGAGTCGATGCCGCCGGAGAGGCCGAGCACCACTGAGGGAAAGCGGTTCTTGTCGACGTAGTCACGCAGGCCCAGCACGAGCGCCTGCCACACCTCCGCCTCGTCGGCCGCCGGGTCGAGGAGTTCCCCGGCCGCCGAGCTGTCGGTGGGGGCGGCCGGCAGCGATTCGATGCAGCGGTGGAGCACCCGCATCCCGTCGGCCAGTTCGATGTCGGCGGGCGGACCGTCGGCGGCGGCAGGGAGTTCCACGTCGTGCACCAGCAGGTGCTCGACGAACTGCGGCGCCCGGGCGAGCAGTTCCCCCTCCGCCGTCACAATCATGGAGTCGCCTTCGTACACCAGCTCGTCCTGGCCGCCGACCATGTTGACGTACGCGATGGTGGCCCTGGCCTCGGCGGCGCGGCGGCGGACCAGCGGTAGCCGGACGTCGTCCTTCTTCAGCTCGTACGGCGAGCCGTTGATGTTGATCACGAGGCCGACGCCGGCCTGCCGGGCGGCGGCGAACGGGCCCCCGACCTGCCACAGGTCCTCACAGATGGTCAGCGTGACATCCACTCCGCCGACCCGTACCACGGACAGCGTCTCGCCCGGCACGAAGTAGCGGTCCTCGTCGAAGACGCCGTAGTTCGGCAGGTGGTGTTTGAAGTAGGTGGCCACGGTCTTCCCGCCGTGCAGCAGGGCTGCCGCGTTCCGCGCCCCGTGCCCCGGCTCGGCGTCGCCGTTGACCTGTGGTGGGCCGTCCGCGTCCAGGTAGCCGACCACCACCGGCAGGTCGCCCAACCCATCGGCGGCGAGGTCGGCTGCGAGTCGGTCCAGCGCCGCCTTTGACGCTTCCATGAAGGAGCGGCGGAAGACCAGGTCCTCGACCGGGTAGCCGGTCAGGGTCAGCTCCGGGAAGGCGACCAGTTGGGCGCCGGCGTCGGTGGCGCGTCGGGCCCATTCCCGAATGATCGTGGCGTTGCCGACGAGGTCACCGACAATCGGGTTGACCTGGCAGAGTGCGAGACGCAGGGTGGTCATGTCCCTATCTTGCCGCAGCGGTCCGAGCCGGGTGTGGCGCGTGCTGGGAGACGGGTATGGCGCGTGCTGGGAGAGGGGTTCCCGGCC
Organism: Salinispora cortesiana; assembly: GCF_000484695.1. Taxonomy (GTDB): domain Bacteria; phylum Actinomycetota; class Actinomycetes; order Mycobacteriales; family Micromonosporaceae; genus Micromonospora; species Micromonospora cortesiana. The sequence continues at coordinate 62,833 of NZ_AXVR01000004.1, forward strand.
GGTTGTGGTGGGGATGGGACAGGCCGGTGCGGGCGCGAGAAGGTCGCGTAACGTCGGCGTAACGAGGCCGGTGGAGACTGATCGGTCAGGCCGGGTCGTCCGCGGCCGAAAGCGGACAATAGGGCAGTGAGGGGTGGAAGTGGACCGTCAGCAGGAGTTTGTCCTCCGTACGCTGGAAGAGCGGGACATCCGGTTCGTCCGGCTGTGGTTCACCGACGTGTTGGGCACGCTGAAGAGTGTGTCGGTGGCCCCCGCGGAGCTGGAGTCCGCCTTCGCGGAGGGCATCGGGTTCGACGGTTCAGCGATCGAGGGATTCGCCCGGGTCGTCGAGTCTGACATGGTGGCGATGCCGGACCCGACCACCTTCCAGGTCTTCCCCTTCGAAGGCGGGGTCAGCGGCGAGAGCGCCCGGATGTTCTGCGACATCCTGCTCCCCGACGGCAGCCCGTCCTGGGCCGACCCGCGTCACGTGCTGCGTCGGGCGCTGTCCCGGGCAGCGGAGAAGGGCTTCACCTACTACACCCATCCAGAGATCGAGTTCTACCTGCTGGAGGATGGGGTGTCCGACGGCTCGGTGCCGATCCCGGTCGACACCGGTGGCTACTTCGAGCACACCACCCACGCGGTCGCCCGGGACTTCCGCCGACAGGCGGTACTCGCGCTGGAACGAATCGGAATCTCCGTCGAGTTCAGCCACCACGAGGTCGCTCCCGGTCAGCAGGAGATCGACCTGCGTTACGCCGACGCGCTCAACACCGCCGACAACATCATGACGTTCCGGCACGTGGTCAAGGAGGTGGCGCTCTCCACCGGCGTGCAGGCCACCTTCATGCCGAAGCCCTTCACCGACCAGCCGGGCAGTGGCATGCACACCCACCTCTCGCTGTTCGAGGGGGAGCGCAACGCGTTCCACGACGCCGGTGACCCGATGAAGCTTTCCAAGGTGGCCCGCGCGTTCATCGCCGGTCTGCTGGTGCACGCCCGGGAGTACACGGCGGTCACCAACCAGTGGGTCAACTCGTTCAAACGGCTCTTCCCGCAGGCCCTGCCGAACCGGGTCACCGAGAGCCCCGCGTACGTCTGCTGGGGACACCTCAACCGCTCCGCGCTGGTCCGGGTCCCGGCGTACGGAAAGCCGAACTCGGCCCGGGTCGAGGTCCGGTCGCCCGACTCGGCGACCAACCCGTACCTGGCCTTCGCGGTGATGCTCGGCGCCGGCCTCAAGGGCATCGAGGAGGGGTACGAACTGCCGCCGGGCGCCGAGGACGACGTGTGGTCGCTGACCAGCGCCGAGCGCCGGGCAATGGGGTACGAGCCGCTGCCGGAGAACCTCGCCGAGGCGATCGACGTGATGGCCGGCTCCGAACTGGTCGCCGAGGTGCTCGGCGAGCACGTCTTCGACTTCTTCCTGCGCAACAAGCGGTCCGAGTGGGAGCAGTACCGCCGCGAGGTCACGCCGTACGAGCGGCAGCACTACCTCTCGCTCTGATCTCCGGCCCCAGCTGGCCCTGCTCCTGGCGTCGGCCGGCGTGCTGACCCGGCTGATTCGGATCCGACCGGGACTCGACGATGGCCGCGGTGCGGGCGAGGTGGCGCGGCTCGTCGCCGCGAACGGGCGGCGCGCCGGGGTTACCGGCGCGCCGCCCGTGAGATCCGCCGTCGGGCGGGGTGAACTACTTAGCCACGGAGCCGCCCGGCCCGCCGTGCCCGCCCAGGCCCCGGAGAACGCCGGCCTCGGCCGCCGTGGTGATCGCGTCGGCCTGCTCCTGGGTGAGCTCGCCGTCCTCGACCGCCTGCGCCAGACGCTGCGCGAGCGCCTCCTGCCGGTCGGCGGAGTCCGGGCGTTCTCCCCGCTCGGGCCGGTCGCCTCGCTCGGGCCGGTCGGCCGCCCGCTGTTCGTGCAGCTCCTCCAGCGCCGTGGCTACCTCGTCCACGTCAACGCCGAGCTTCTCGGCGAGCGCCTCGGCGAACGCGGCCTGCCGGTCGGAGCGCTTCTGCTCCTTGTCGGTGCCCTTCTCGGCGTCGGCGTCGGCGTCGGCGCTGGCGCTGGCGTTCGGCGAGGGCGAGGTGCTGTCGGCGGCCATGGCCATGGTCGGTGCGGCTACGCCGACGCCGAGCACACCCGCCGCGGCGAGTCCGGCCAGCAGGTGCTTCCTACGAATCGTGCGGGACATGGTGATCCTCCAACTCGTCGGGGTGGTGCGTTACGTGACCGACAGTGACCGCGCCCGCTGGAGGAACCCCGTGGCGAAGCTATGAGCCAGCTGGCAATCTGGGCGACTGCCGGGCGGTCGGTGAACCGACCATCGCGCCGGCGGGTCGGCGGCGGACAGCTGGGTCAGCGGACCGCCGGGGCGACGGTGAGAGTGCCGGCATCCGCGTCCAGGAGCGCCTCGGTGCCGACCGGAACGGTGAGCTGGCCCACCCCGTGCCCGATCGGCAACCCACCGAGGACGGGGACGCCGAGGTCCCCCAGGCGGTCGGTGAGCACGTCGGCGACGTCCACCGCCCACCCGTCGGCGCAGTCGGTGAACTGCCCGACCGCTACCGCGGCCAGCCCGGCCAGCACCCCGGCCCGGCGAAGTTGGGTGAGCATCCGGTCGATCTTGTAGGGGGGCTCCTGTACCTCCTCGAGTAGCAGCACCGCCCCGGTCAGGTCCGGCAGGTCCACCGTGCCGATCGACGCCACGATCAGGCAAAGGTTGCCACCGAGTAGCCGACCACTGGCCCGGCCCGGGACCCGGACGCGGAAGGTCTCCTCCTCCTGCCGGGCGGCCACCGTCACCGGTTCGGTAGTGGTCAGCGCGGCGTGCAGCGACTGCGCGGAGTCCAATGCCGTCCGTTCGTCCCGCCACGCCGCGCCGGGGCCGTGTAGCCCCGCCAGTCGGGCACCCCGCCAGAGCGCGAACTGGAGGGCGGTGATGTCGGAGAAGCCGGCCACCACCTTCGGGTCCCGGCGTACGGCCGCCATGTCGATCGCGTCCACCATGCGCTGCGCACCGTACCCACCCCGGGTGCAGATGATCCCCCGGACGGCGGGGTCAGCGAACGCGGCGTTCAGGTCCGCCGCCCGTAGCTCGTCCGCGCCGGCGAGGTAGCCCCGCCGGGCGTACGCGTTCGGGGCGGGCACCGGCCGCAGACCCCAGCCGGTGAGCAACTCGATGCCGCGGGCGACCCGCTCCGGCCGGGTGGGCCCGGACGGCGACACCAGAAGCACGGTGTCGCCCGGACACAGCGCGGGCGGACGGAGTACCTCGTCGGTGATCACAAGAGTCGAGCCTAACCAGCCTGCTAGTGGTCGCACGGGATAGCCTCGACGGCGTGGCAACCGCGTTGGTGATCGAGAATGACCCGACCGAAGACGCGCGTCGGCTCGGGGAGTGGCTGACCGAAGCCGGGCTGCAGCTGCACCTGGCCCGGCCGCACGCCGGCGACGAGCTCCCCGCCGACCTGGACGGATACGCGGCACTGGTCGTCCTCGGCGGTGGGCAGCAGGCGTACCCACTTCCCGACGGCGAGCCGTCGGCGTCCTGGCTCCCGCAGGTGGAGGCGCTGTCGCGCAAGGCGGTCCGGCACCGGGTGCCGACCCTGGCGATCGGCCTCGGCGCGCAACTGCTCGCGACCGCGCATGCCGGAACGGCCGAGCGCAGTCAGTCCGGGCCGGAGGTCGGCCCCGCGGTGGTGGGCCGCCGGGACGCCGCCGAGACGGATCCGCTCTTCAAGTACGTGCCGCTGATCCCGGACGTCTTCCAGTGGCACGCCGACGAGATCACCGAGCTGCCGGTCGGGGCGACCCTGCTGGCCGCCTCCACCCGCTACCCGCATCAGGCCTTCCGCCTCGGCGACCGGGCCTGGGGCCTGCAGTTCCACATCGAATGCGACACCGCGATGGTCGCCGACTGGGCGGCGGATTCGACCCTGCTCGCCGAGCTGGGCTACGACCCGGAGGTGGTCGTCGCCGCCTGCGCCGCGGTCATGGTTGATGTTGAGGAGGTCTGGCAGCCGTTCGCGGCGCGGTTCGCCGCCCTGGCCCGCGGTGAGTTGGACGTGGGGGCCCGCCGTAGCCTGCCGCTGCTCGGGCACGAATGAATCGGCCGACCCGGGCCGCGGGACGGCTCGCCCGCTACGGCTTCGGCACCAGCGACAACAGCGCCCGCGCCAGCGACCTGCTCGGCCCCACGGGCCTGGCACTCTGGCAGCCGGAGCGGCAGGAACCCGTGGACCAGCGCGCGGCGGAGCTACTCGCCGCGCTGTCGCGGGCCGCCGATCCGGACCTGGCGTTGCGCCAGCTGCACCGGATGGTGGAGGCCGAACACCGGGCCGCGGAAGCCGGTGAGACAGCCAATGGCGCTGACCCGGTGGGGATCGGGGACGCATCCGAGCTCCTCGCCGACCTGTACGACGACCCGGGGCTGCGGCGTCGGTTGGTCGCCGTCCTCGGCGCCTCCTCGGCGCTCGGCGACCACCTGGTCGCCAACCCGGGCCAGTGGGCTGACCTCCGGAGCACCGTGGACGGACTGGCACCCACCGCTGACGGCCGGCTCCAGCTGACCGGCGGGGACGGTTCGATCGCCCAGCTGCGGTCGGCGTACCGGCTGGCGTTGCTCCGGATCGCCGCGGCGGACCTGACCGGCAACCGGGGTGTGGAGCAGACGATGGCCGCGCTCTCCGCGCTGGCCGACGCGACTCTCACCGCTGCCTACGATCTCGCGCAGGATGAGCTGCCGGAGGATACGCCCCGACCACGGCTGGCCGTGGTGGCGATGGGCAAATGCGGCGGCGGCGAGTTGAACTACGTCTCCGACGTCGACGTGATCTTCGTCGCTGCCGAGGACGACGACCTTTCCGCCGCAACCACGATCGCCACCCGCCTGATTCACGTCTGTGGGCTGGTCGCCTGGCCGGTCGACGCCGCGCTGCGCCCAGAGGGGAAGCGGGGCCCGCTGGTGCGCACCCTCGCCAGCCACCTCGCCTACTACCGGCGGTGGGCCCGGACCTGGGAGTTTCAGGCGCTGCTCAAGGCGCGGCCGGCCGCCGGCGACCTCGCGCTGGGCCAGGAGTGGATCGAGCAGCTCGCGCCGCTGCTCTGGCGGGCCGCGGAGCGCCCGGAGGCGGTCGAGGATGTCCGGGCCATGCGGCGCAAAATCATTGATCACATCCCGCCAGCGGAACAGGAGCGTGAGATCAAGCGTGGTCCGGGTGGGCTGCGCGACATCGAGTTCGCGGTGCAGTTGCTGCAACTGGTGCATGGCCGTGGCGACGAGGCGCTGCGGGTGCCGGGCACCATTCCCGCCCTGCGGGCGTTGGTCGACGGCGGATATGTCGGGCGGGTGGATGGGGAGGCGTTGCTGCGCGGCTACCATTTCCTGCGCGCCGTCGAGCACCGGCTGCAGTTGCAGGGGCTGCGTCGTACCCACACCGTACCCATCGACCCGGACGCGTTGCGCTGGTTGGCGGGAGCGCTCGGCTACTCGGCGGCACCGGGGCGCAGCGCCGTCGAGGCGTTCCGAATCGAGCGGGTCACCCACGCCACCGAGGTGCGCCGGCTGCACGCCAAGCTGCTCTACCGGCCGCTGCTGGAGTCGGTCGCCCAGGTGCCCGCCGCCGGGCTGCGACTCACCCCGGCGGCGGCCCGCAACCGGCTGGAGATCCTCGGCTTCGCGGACCCGGCCGGGGCGCTGCGCCACCTGCAGACCCTCACCGGCGGGGTAAGCCGCACCGCGGCCATCCAGCGCACCCTGCTGCCGGTGTTGCTCAGCGAGTTCGCCGACGCTCCCGAGCCGGACCGCGGGCTGCTCAGCTATCGGAAGGTCTCCGAGAAGCTCGGCAGCACCCCCTGGTATCTGCGGCTGCTGCGCGACGAGGGGCCGGTGGCCCGCCGGCTGGCGCGTGTGCTCTCCTCCTCCCGGTACGCAACCGACCTGCTCGCCCGCGAGCCGGAGGCGCTGCGCCTGCTCGCGCAGGAGAGTGAGCTGGCGGCGCGGCCCCGCACGGTGCTCTGCGAGGGCTTCGCGGCGGCGGCGGCCCGACACGCCGGCGACCCGGTGGAGGCGATCCGGGCGGTCCGCGCGCTGCGCCGTCGGGAGCTACTCCGCCTCGCCTGTGCCGACGTGCTGAGCCGGGCCGGCTCGCTGGCCCCGTCGCCGCCCAACGTGCAGGGGCGGGCCGCTCCGGCCCTGACCGACGTGGGCGCGGTCGGTGCCGCGCTGGCGGATGTCACCGACGCCACCCTGGCCGCCGCCCTGCGCGCTGCCCAGGCGTCCCAGCCGCTGATGCCGGGTCTGCGCTTCGCCGTGATCGGCATGGGCCGGCTCGGCGGGTACGAGTCCAACTATCTCTCCGACGCCGACGTGGTCTTCGTCCACGATCCGCCGGCCGGGATGGACGAGAGTGCGGCGAGCGCCGCCGCGCGGGCGATCGCCGAGGAGCTACGTCGACTGCTCGGGATGCCCGCGCCCGACCCGGCGCTCGGCGTTGACGCCGATCTACGCCCCGAGGGGCGGCAGGGACCGCTGGTCCGCAGCCTCGCCGCATACCAGCAGTACTACGCTCGCTGGTCGCGGGTGTGGGAGGCGCAGGCGCTGCTGCGGGCCCGGTTCGTCTGCGGTGACGAGGAGCTGGGCGCTGAGTTCCTGGCGATGGTCGAGCCGCTACGTCATCCGGCGGCGGGTCTGACCTGGGAGCAGGTCGTCGAGATCCGGCGGATCAAGGCACGGGTCGAGACCGAGCGGATGCCCCGGGGCGCCGACCCGGCCACCCATACCAAGCTGGGCCGGGGCGGGCTGGCCGATGTCGAGTGGGCGGTGCAGCTGCTGCAGCTGCGGCACGCCGGGCAGCTGCCGCAGCTGCGGGGCACGCGTACCCTCGATGCCCTCACGGCGGCCCGGGACGCGGGCCTGGTGGACCCGGACGACGCCGCGGCGATGGCGGCCGGCTGGACCCTCGCCGCGCAGGTCCGCAACGCCTTGATGCTGGTGCGCGGCCGGGCTGCTGATCAGCTTCCCCGGCACGGGGTGGACCTGGCGGGGGTGGTTCGGCTCCTCGGCCACGACGATCCGGGTGAGTTCCTCGACGACTATCTGCGTACCGGCCGCCGTTCCCGCGCCGCCATGCAACGCGTCTTCGAGCTCTGAGGACCGTCCCGGGTGCAGCAGACCCGGCGGCGTCGGGCCGGGCAGGTCGGCGCGGCGGCTCTCCTCAGCTGCCGAGGGTCCACACCCCGGCACGCGGGACAGCGACAGCGGTCCACTCGCCGGCTGCCGTGACAGTGCCGCCGGTGGCGGTCAACCAGCGGCTGTATCGGACCCGCACCGGGACAGTGGCTGGCCCGTTGGTCTGGAACGTCACGGTCGCGCCGTCGGCCCGCAGGATCGTGCCGGGGGCGCCGACCAGGGGTGTCGGCTCGACCACCGCCCAGACCCGCCAGTGCGGGTCGGACCACACCTCGCGCAGGTAGGGCAGGCCGCCGCGGACCAGTTCCGCCTCGGCCCGGCCGACCCAGGACAGCGGTGCGTCGGGTACGGCCACGAACTGCACCGCGTTCGCCCGCAGCCAGCTGTGGTAGGTATGGGCGGTCAGCGGAACCCCGGTGCCGGTGGCACCCGGCACCGTGGTGAAGAAGAGCGGATTGCGGTCGATGTCCGCCTGGCGTAGCCACCCCCGCGCCAGTGGGACCTCGCCCAGCGCTGCCGACTCCCGGTAGGCGCGCGTCGGTGGGATCTCCACCCGCCCGATGAGCTGTTGGGTGGCGAGGAAGTCGCGCAGGGGAGCGAAGTAGGCGGGGCGGGTAGCCGGGTCGGTGGCGCTGCGCAGGTCCGCCGGGACGACCGGTGGCTGCCACCAGAACACGGCGGCGAGCAGGACCGCCAGGGTGAGTCCGCCGCTGACCCGCCGCCGGCGCAGCCCGGTGCCGCTGGCGGGAACAGGTCGGGCCGACCGACCGGTTCCCTCGCCGGTGTGCCTCGGCAACCATCGGCCATCACCGATTGTCGCGGCGGCAGCCAGCAGGGGGAGCGCGAACATTGCCGACAGGCGGGTCGCGTTCAGGCCGACCGGGGTGTGCAGCAGCGCCGCCGCGAGCACCCCGGCCGTGGCGAGCAGCGCGCCGATCCGCACCGGCCGGTACGCCACCAGCGCCGCCACCAGCAGGCTGCTCCCCACCGCCCGCACGGTGTCGGTGCGGCTGATGTTCATCCAGCCGCCGTCGCCGAAGAGCAGGGCGGTGAGCCCGAGCGGCAGCGCTGCCGCCAACCCCAGGGCGAGGCCGTCAACGTAGCGGCGGCCGAGCAGCAGCGCGGCACCGGCCAGCCCGACGAAGAGCCCGGCCACCGGGCTGGCCGCGGCGGCCAGCAGTGCTCCCGCCGTGGCCAGCACGAGTCGTCGTCGCCCGGCCGGCAGCGTGAGAGCGAGGAGGGCGGTGAGGCCGAAGGCCACCCCGAGCCCGTACGTGACCCGGCCGGCGACCAGGTTGCCGGCGAAGGTGACCGCCCCCACCAGGGCGCCGGTCAACGGCCGGGGCGCGTCAACGCGGCACAGCAGGGCAGCGAAGGCGACGGTTGACGCCACCAGGGCGAGCACCCCCGTCACCCGGACGCCGAGCAGCGCCATCACCGGCTGGGAGAGCAGGCTGTAGCCGAACTGGTTGACCCCGCCATACCACCGTAGGTCGACCGGGGTGGCGCCGTGGGCGGCGAAGAAGTCGGCCCGCGCCACCTGGGCGGCGAGGTCCGAGCCCATCGGTGGCAGCAGCAGGTACGTCCCACCGAGCACCACGGCCAACGTGGCGGCCGTCGCCACCACCGTCCGTGTGCCCCGCATGCTTACCTCCGTATTCGCGCCCACGGTACTGGCAGCATTTTCTACCGTGCCTATCCACCTCGTCGGCGGGACCGGCGCGACCCTCCCCACCGCCGGGGTGCCCCGGTGACCGGAGCAGGCGTGCCCCCACACGGGGCTGTGCAGACGCCGGTCCGGGCGGGAACGGTCCGCTACCTCGGTCTCGTCGGTGCGGTGCTGCTGGCCGTCGCCGGGTACGTCGGGGGAGCGCTGCCCGATGCGACCCTCGAACGGGTGTGGCACGCCGCCGCCGGTCCGCTGACCGTCCTGCTCTGGCTGGTCGGCACCGGCCTGCTGACCGGCGCGTGGTGGGCGTTGCGGCACGGTACACCGTCAACCGGGTGGGCGTACCGCACCGCCGGGCTGTGGTCGGTGCCGCTGCTCGTCGCGCCGCCGCTGGGTAGCCGGGATGTCTACTCGTACGCCTGCCAGGGCTGGGTGTACGGGCAGGGCGTTGACCCGTACGCGGTCGGGGCGGCGGTGGCGGGCTGTCCCTGGGTGGATGCGGTCGCACCGATCTGGCGGGACACGCCGGCGCCGTACGGGCCGGGCTTCGTGCTGCTTGCCGCGCTGGCGGTGGCGCTCGGTGGTGGGTTGGTCGGCGTGGTGGTGGTCTTGCGGCTGATCGCGGTGGCCGGGGTGCTGCTCATCGCGGTGTGTCTGCCCGGGTTGGCACGGGCGGCGGGGGTGCCGACTCGGCGGGCGGTCTGGTTGGCGCTGGCCGGCCCGTTGGTGGGGGTGCATCTGGTGGCGGGCGCGCACAACGACGCGGTGATGCTCGGGCTGCTGCTGCTCGGCCTGCTGGTGGTGGTGCGGTTCCCGGGCCGACCGCGACCGCTGGTGGTGGCGGGGGCGCTGCTCGGGCTGGCGGTGGGGGTGAAGGCGACGGCGGTGGTGGTGCTGCCGTTCGCGGCGCTCGCCGCGGTGCTCGGTCGGTTCACCGTGCGGGCGGTGCTGCGCGATGGTGGCTGGCTGGCCGTGGGCACTCTGATCGCCCTGGGGGGTGTGTCGGTCCTCTCCGGCCTGGGCCTGGGCTGGGTGGGCGGGTTGCGCCGCAGCGGTGACCTGGAGCAGTGGACGTCGCCGCCCACGGCCGTCGGCATGGTCCTGGACTACGCCGGTGAGCTCTCTGGTGGGCGTCCCGTCGCGGTGCCGGTGGTCCGGGCGTTGGCGTTGGTGTTGCTGGTGTTGGTCCTGGCGGTGCTGTGGTGGCGGGCCTGGTCGGCCCTGCGCGCGCTGAATGACGTCCGGCGGCGGGTGCTCCGGTTGGAGGCGGCTCGACCTCGGGTGGCCCTGCTCGGTGCCGGCCTGGCGCTGGCCGCCACGGTGGTGCTCGCCCCCGTCTTCCACCCCTGGTATGCGACCTGGCCGTTGGTCCTGCTCGCGGCGACCGCGACGCGGACGACCTGGTTTGTGCTGCCCTGCGCGGCGGCGGCCTTTCTCACGTTGCCGGACGGCACCAACCTGGCCCGGCTGGTGAAGGCTCCGGGGGCGCTGGTGATGACCGGGCTGGTGGTGGCGGCTGCCGTGTGGGGTGTGCCGCGGCTGTGGCGGTCCCGGACCAGCCGGGCCCCGTTCTCGTCGCGCTGAACCGAAGCCGGCCCGGGTTGCCGCCGCAACGTTGCGGCGGCAACCCGGGCCGGTCGCTGCAGGGTTCAGCAGTCGAAGTACATCGCGAACTCGTGCGGGGTCGGGCGTAGCCGCACCGGGTCGACCTCGTTGGTCCGCTTCCAGTCGATCCAGGTGGAGATCAGGTCCGGCGTGAAGACACCGCCGTCGAGCAGGTAGTCGTGGTCGGCCTCGAGGGAGTCGAGCACCGCCGACAGCGAGCCCGGCACCTGCTTGACGTCGCCCCACTCCTCCGGCGGCAGGTCGTACAGGTCCTTGTCGATCGGAGTCGGCGGCTCGGTCTTGTTCTTGATGCCGTCGAGGCCAGCCATCAGCATCGCCGAGAAGGCCAGGTAGACGTTGGCCGACGGGTCCGGCACGCGGAACTCGACCCGCTTGGCCTTCGGGTTGCTCCCGGTGACCGGGATACGGGTGCAGGCGGAGCGGTTGCGCTGCGAGTAGACCAGGTTGACCGGCGCCTCGAAGCCTGGCACCAGCCGGCGGTACGAGTTCACCGTCGGGTTGGTGAAGGCCAGCAGCGACGGCGCGTGCTGCAGCAGGCCGCCGATGTACCAGCGCGCGGTGTCGGAGAGGCCGGCGTAGCCGGTCTCGTCGTAGAAGAGCGGATCACCGTTCAACCACAGGCTCTGGTGGGTGTGCATGCCCGAGCCGTTGTCCCCGAAGAGCGGCTTCGGCATGAAGGTGGCGGTCTTGCCGTTGACCCAGGTCTCGTTCTTCACGATGTACTTGAAGAGCTGGAGCTGGTCTGCGGCGTGCAGCAGGGTCGAGAACTTGTAGTTGATCTCAGCCTGGCCGGCGGTGCCGACCTCGTGGTGCGAGCGCTCCACGGTGTAGCCGGCGTCGATCAGCCGACGGACGATCTTGTCACGCAGGTCGGCGTAGTGGTCAACCGGCGGCACCGGGAAGTAGCCGCCCTTGTACGCGGTCTTGTAGCCGCGGTTGCCACCCTCCTCGTCGCGGCCGGTGTTCCACCAGCCCTCGACCGAGTCGATGTAGTAGTACGACTGGTGCGCCGAGGTCTCGTGGCGGATCGAGTCGAAGATGTAGAACTCGGCCTCCGCGCCGAAGTAGGCGGTGTCGGCGATGCCGCTGGCCGCCAGGTATGCCTCGGCCTTCTTCGCCACGTTCCGGGGGTCGCGGGAGTAGGCCTCGCGGGTGAACGGGTCGTGGATGAAGAAGTTGAGCGCGAGGGTCTTCTGCGCGCGGAAGGGGTCGATGAACGCGGTGGCGACGTCCGGGAGCAGGAGCATGTCCGACTCGTGGATCGCCTGGAAGCCGCGGATGGACGACCCGTCGAATGCGAGGCCGTCGGTGAGGAGCTCGTCGTCGATCGACTCGGCGGGCAGGTTGAAGTGCTGCATCACGCCGGGCAGATCACAGAAACGTACGTCGACGAACTTCACGTCCTCGTTCTTGAGGTAACGCAGGAGTTCCTCGGGATTGGCGAACACTCGTCCTCCTGGCTCGTCCACTGAAGTGGCTAGGCTTCTGGCGACGCTATGGCCGAGCGGTTGCCCAGCCATGTCTTCAATGTTTCTGCCGTGTTACGTCCCCCGCTGGGGCTCCCAGGAAGTCTTCGCTGCTTGGAGCGGTCGGTCCTGGTACTCCCGGGAGGGGCCAGTGTGCCAGTGTAGTGAAACTTGCGAGGCTTGGTCCCTTTTTGTGACGTAGGTCGGCGAGTGGCCGTCTGCGGCACTGGCTACTCTTGAGCGCTGTGACGACCTCGGCTGACCAGCCCGTACCGCCCCGCTCCAGCGTCTCCGCCAGTCAGGGCCTGGGTCCACGGTTCGGCGCATTAGTGATCGACTGGGTGCTCTGCATACTGGCTGCCAGTATCTTCGCCGATCCGTTCCACGACGGGTGGGCCCCCGTGCTCGTGCTCGTCGCCGAGTACGGCTTCTTCATCGGTCTCTTCGCCCAGACCCCCGGGATGTACCTCACCCGAATCCGCTGTGTCTCCTGGACCGACGGTGGTCGGATCGGGATGCTCCGCGCGCTGCTTCGCGGTGGCCTGCTCGCGCTCGTGGTACCTGCCCTGATCATGGATGCCGACCGCCGTGGCCTGCACGACCGGGTCGCGGGCTCGGTCATCACACCAGTCGTCCGCTGACCCAACTCGGGGTCAGCGGACGATCCGCCGTGGTTGCGGCAGCCAGCGGACGATCCCGCCGTGGTTGCGGCAGGTCAGCGACCACGGGCCTGGCGGAAGGCGCCCTTCGGCGGACGCATGTTCTTCGGGATGGCGCCCTTGGGCAGCTGTGGGCGGGCACTGAGCGCCTTGAGGCGCTTGTCCAGCGCGTTGACATCCCGGCCACTGAGCTTGCGCGGCAACCGCATCAGCGTCATCCGCAGCTTGCGGACCGGCAGCTCGCCCTCCTCCTGGCCGATCACATAGTCGTAGAGCGGTGCCGAGCCGATCACCTTGGCCAACCGACGCTTCTCCTGGCCGAGTAGGCCGCGCACCCGCTGCGGGTTCCCCTCAGCCAGCAGGACCACTCCGGAACGGCCGATGACCAGGTGCACCATGTCCATCTGCGTGGTCGAGCTCACCGCCGGGGTGACCCGCCAGTCGCCGCGCATGTTCTCGATGATCTGCGCGGCGGCGCCCGGCTGACCCTCGGCGGCATTCATCATCGCCCGGTTGGAGCGCAGGTTGAGCACGATCAGCAGGGAGAGCAGCGTCAACAGGATGCCCAGTGGGATCCAGAGCCAGCCCCAGGCGAAGAACGCCACCACGGTCAGGGCGAGTGGAATGATCACCGCGGCGAAGGCCAGGGGCGCGAACCACCGGTCCTGCTTGGCGGTGAACCGAAACACCATCCCGATCTGCTTCAGCCGCTGGCCGAACGAGACCTTCTCCTGGGGCTTTGCCATGCCCCCGAGTCTAGTGGTCAACGAATCTCGCGCGGCCCGGGCGTACTGGTCCTGCTGGAGGGCAACCGTCCCGGCGGTCTTGAGCAGGTCCGCGCCTACCGGCGGGGTAGGTAGAGGCGCCAGCCGGGGATGTGGCGCAGCGTGAGGGTGGCGGTGCGGACCTGTTCGTCCAGGCGAGCAGCCAGCGGCGAACCGGCTGGTGCGACCCAGGTGGGGCCGGTGGCGGCGGCGACCGCCTTTCGGTAGGCCGGAAAGCGGTCGTGGCCCGGACTCAGGTCGTCGTTCACGACGGCACAGACGATCTCCTCCGAGCTGGCGAAGGTGAGGCGATTGCAGGTCCAGTAGCCGCCGTATACATGCCGTACGTCCAGTGCCCGCAGGGTCGCCACCAACCCGGCGTGCTGGGCCTCGTTGGCCCGGTAGTGGGGTACGGCGGTGATCGTTGCCCCGGTGCCGACGGCAGCGGTCCCAAACGTCCCGGCAAGCACCCCGATCGCGGCGGCGCGAGCCGGACCCGGTAGTCCGGGCGACCGTCGACGGGCCGCGCGCCACACCGGCCAGAGCAGCACCGGTACGGAGATGAGCAGGCAGGACAGATAGCGGGAGCTCTCCACCGGGCTGCGCCCGGCGGCGCTGCTGGTCGCGTAGCTGGCCAGCGTCGCCACCGCCGCAGCGACCAGGGCGAGGGAGAGGGCCGCCGCGATCGGGTCGGCGGATGGCCGGCTGCCGTTCGGGGCGGACGCGGACTGCCGGTACGCCCGGAGCTGCCGCCACGCGATCACGGCGGCGGCGAGCATGAGTAGCGGCAGGGCGGCGGACCACCAGAGCTGCCAGCGTGAACAGGCACTGGGGGAGCAGAAGCCCATCCCCAGCGCCGGGCCGAGTACCAGCCCTCCGAAGAGCCGCTCCGCCCAACTGGTCGACTGCCCGGCGCCGCTGGCGGCGAGCACCGCGGTCCACGGGCTGCGTCCCGTGACGAGGCTGTCCAGCAGCAGCGGTGCCGCCCCGACCAGTGCGCCGACGCCGAGTAGCGCGCCAGCCCGTCCGGTCAGCTCCCGCCACCGGAACGCCACCAGCACCACCCCGGTGCCCACCACGTACGGCAGGACCAGGGGATCCACCCAGACCATCAGCCCGGCGAGGAACCCCCATCCGGTCCAGCGTGCCGCCTGGCGACCGGGTCGGCCGGCCGCCAGGTCGTACGCGAGTAGCGCGAGCGCCACCCCGGCGGCATTCATCTCCGGGTACCCGCCACCGGCGATCAGCTGGTTCTTCACGATTCGGTCGGACCCGTACGCGAGCAGCACGGTGACCAGTAGCGCGTACCAGTGGTCGCCGGTGAGGCGGAGCGTAAGTCGCCAGGCCAGCAGGGCGAAGACGGCGTACAGGGCCAGGGTGGGAAGACGTAACGCCAGTGTGGACGGGCCGGTGAGCGCGACCAGCGGCGCCGCCAGGTACGCCTCCAGCGTCCCCATGTACGCCTGGCCGTAGAACCAGATCGGAAACTCCTGCCCCTGCCCGATGTGCAGGGCGGCGAGCCCCATCGTCGCCTCGTCGCTGTTTGTGGGGGGCGTGTCGGTCAGCAGTAGAAGGAGGCGGTAGCCCACTCCGGCGACGAGGGCCAGGCCGGCGAGCGCGGTGGGCAGTCGGGGCCGGCGGGCGGCCGACAGCGTGACCCGGCTCCGCTCGCCGGCATCAATGGCCATGAGCGGATCATGGCATTTGTCCGACTTTGGGTGATGCGTTTACCGGTTGGCGTCACTCAATGGGGTGACACCCGGCCGAAATGCCGGTGCAGGAGTCGGACTGCCCCCGAACCGGTCACCTGACGACCTCGACCGGGGCGTCGCTACGGGCCGCGAGTGCCTGCCGGTAGAGGCGGCCGGCGCGGTACGACGAGCGGACCAGCGGCCCGCTCATCACGCCGGCGTAGCCGATCTCCTTGGCCTCCTCCTGAAGCTCGACGAACTCCTCCGGCTTGACCCAGCGTTCGACGGGGTGGTGGCGGGGGGAGGGGCGCAGATACTGCGTGATGGTGATCAGCTCGCAGCCCGCCTCGTGCAGGTCCCGGAGAGCTTGGGAGATCTCGGCGCGCTCTTCGCCCATGCCGAGGATCAGGTTGCTCTTGGTGACCAAGCCGGCGGCGCGGGCCTGTCGGATCACGTCCAGGGACCGCTCGTAGCGGAACGCCGGCCGGATCCGCTTGAAGATCCGCGGCACGGTCTCGACGTTGTGTCCGAGCACCTCCGGCCGCGCTCCGAAGACCTCGGCCAGCTGCTCGGGGACGGCGTTGAAGTCGGGGATCAACAGCTCGACACCGCAGCCCGGTCGGAGGGCGTGAATCTGCCGGACGGTCTCCGCGTAGAGCCAGGCGCCGCCGTCGGGCAGGTCATCGCGGGCGACTCCGGTGACAGTCGCGTAGCGCAACCCCATCGAGAGCACCGACTCGCCGACGCGACGGGGTTCGTCGGCGTCGAACTCGGCCGGCTTGCCGGTGTCGATCTGGCAGAAGTCGCAGCGGCGGGTGCACTGGTCGCCGCCGATGAGGAAGGTTGCCTCCCGGTCCTCCCAACATTCGTAGATGTTCGGGCAACCGGCTTCCTGGCAGACGGTGTGCAGCCCCTCCCGCGTGACGAGCCCGCGCAGCTGGGTGTACTCCGGGCCCATCTTGGCCTTGACCTTGATCCACGGTGGCTTCCGCTCGATCGGCGTCTCAGCGTTGCGCGCCTCGATCCGCAGGAGGCGCCGCCCCTCGGGAGCGGGCGTCGCGGTACGCGCTGCCTGGCCGGTCGTCGGGGCGGAGTGCTCGATCGTCACAAAGCCGAGCCTACGCCCGTCGCCCACCGTCGATGCATATTGGGCGACGGGCATCACGCCGTTGGTGCGGTGACCCCGGACACCGTGGAGCCGTGCCGCCGCGACGACGAGGAGCTGTGTTGCGGATCATTCACCAGCCGTGCCCAGTTGGTCGTGGCGGCTCAGGCTTCGATGAGGGTGGGCAAGTGCCGCTCGACCACCGGAAGGGCGTCCGCAACGGTCACCGGTCGGCCCAACTCGGCGGCGAGCGAGGTCACCCCGGCGTCGCTGATGCCGCACGGCACGATCCGGTCGTAGTACGTCAGGTCGCAGTCACAGTTCAAGGAGAAGCCGTGCAGGGTGACGCCGCGGGCGACACGGATGCCGATGGCGGCGACCTTGCGCGCGGGCCCGCGGTCGTCCGCCGGTACCCATACTCCGCTACGCCCCTCGATCCGGCCGGCCGCCAGCCCGAACTCGGCACAGACGTCGATCAGCATCTGCTCCACCCGGCGCACGTACGCGACCACGTCGACCGGGTTGGGTAGGCGCAGGATCGGGTACCCGACGAGCTGCCCCGGGCCATGCCAGGTGATCTTGCCGCCCCGGTCGACGTCGATGACCGGCGTACCGTCCATCGGCCGGTCCCACGGCTCGGTGCGTTTGCCCGCGGTGTAGACGCTGGGGTGCTCCAACAGCAGCACGGCGTCGCCGTGTTCGTCGGCAACCACCGACTCGTGCAGCCGACGCTGCTCCTCCCACGCGGCCTCGTAGCCGAGAGTGCCGGCGCGGACAATGGTCAGATCCGGGGTAGTCGTGGTCACGGGGCCCAGCCTAGTCTCGTACCCGCCAGTCATCCCGGCTCGTGATCCGACTCACCGGCACGTCCGTCCCGCGGCTCAGCCTTGCGGGATCCGCCAGACCCAGACGTCCTCGACCCGCTCCGGCTCACCAAACAGCTCGGTGGCGGTCTGCCGGAGCGCCTCCTCGTCGACGTCCCACTTCGCCCCGTGCACCTGGTCCGCGAGCACCACGGTCTCGATCTGCCAGTGCCGCAGGTCGGCTTCGACATCTTTCCGGGTGCCCTCGGTGACGATCGGCACCACATCCAAGCGGGCGGCCTCGTCGAGGATGGCACTCAGCGGCCGGGGCACCGGACCGATCCGACCGCGCCCGTCCGGACCGCCCGGGCCGAGGAAGAACCCGGACGGGATCCGGAACTCGCCCTGCCGGTCGGCGAGAACGTGCGCCTGCCACCGCTGCCCGTCCGGGTACACGTCCACGGTCAGCGGTATCGGTGTGAGGACTCCGCCCGGTGAGACGTAGTCCCGCCAGATGCCGGAGGTGAAGAAGCGTGGGATCGGCTCCCGCTCGATGGTGATCAGCGGGGTCGGGGTCAGCGGTACCAGCGCCACGGCGAATCCCGCCAGCCAGGCGAGCCGGGCCGGCCGGGACCGCGGTGGCTCGGCCCGGAGCGCATCCACCGTGTACGCGAGCAGCACCCCGATCACCGGTGCCACGACCAGTGCCAACCGGGCGGGCAACGCGGCGTTGACCACCGGTAGATGGGCCAACAGGTCGAAGGGCATCGGCAGGTCGAGGCGGCGGCCGTCAAACTTGGCCTGTGGCCCGAACGACAGCACGGTGAAGACCACCGCCACCGCCCCGAGCGCCCAGAGCGTGGCCCGCTGGGGCGCCTGCTGGACGCGCCGCCACAGCAGCACGAAGGAGGCGATGGCGAGCAGCAGCAGCGGTAGCCCGAAGAACGAGTTCTCCTCGGTGGGGTTCGGGGCGAGACCAGTCCGTAGCCCGACCTCGCCGGCGATCGAGCGCCGAGGGTACGCGCCGTAC
This sequence comes from Salinispora cortesiana, assembly GCF_000484695.1. Lineage (GTDB taxonomy): Bacteria > Actinomycetota > Actinomycetes > Mycobacteriales > Micromonosporaceae > Micromonospora > Micromonospora cortesiana. The sequence goes on from NZ_AXVR01000004.1 coordinate 80,818, forward strand.
GCGGCGATGTCCTCGGAGTGGATCACCGCGTCGAAGCCGGTGCCGTCGAAGCGTTGCGGGCCGGCGAAGTGCAGCCACAGTGGGTACGCCAGCAGTACCCCCGCCACCAGCGCGGTCACCGCGAGTCCACCGAGGAAGCCCGGCAACACCGCGCGTGCTTCGGTGCGGCTGGCCGGGTGCAGCGCCCAGACGGCGACGAAGAGGCCGAGGGCGAGCGCGGTGAAGAAGAGCCCTTCGGCGGCGATGGAGAACGCCACCGCGACCAGCACCCCGAGCAGGACGCCGTCGCGGATCCGGTGCCGGCTACGACGTAGTGCGAAGACGCGCCAGATCAGCAGCGGCACCAGCCAACCGGCGGTCCAGTTCAGGTGGGCGTTGGCGTGCGAGACCATGCCGGGGGAGAAGCCGATGAAGAGCCCACCCAGCCCGGCGGCGAGCGGACTGCGGGCGAACTGGCGGTTGAGCAGCCAGTACCAGGCCATCGCGGTGGCGGCGAGGTTGAGCGTGAGGATCACCAGGAAGGTGGCCGGCGGCCCGATCAGGTACGTCAGCGGCGCGAAGAGCGCCGCGTACACGGTGATCGACGTGTTGACCGCGAGGTTGACCCCGTCGGGCACGTTGATCATATAGGTGAAGAGCGGGTTCTGCCCGTGGGTGAGGGCATGCCCGCCAAAGGCCAGCAACCACTCGAACAGCGCCTGGTCGCTGGAGTTGACCATGATCGTGCGACCGTTCGGGTCCCGCCACAGCCCACTGGTCACCCAGACCGCGAGGGCGAGCGCGACGAGCGCCACGATCAGATCTGCCCGGCGGCTGCGATGAACGGGGGCGGGCGGGTTCGGTGTGGACACCACGGACGGCGAGGTCGGCACGCAGCGGACGTTACCAACCGGACCTGGACACGCCGGTCAGACCTGCGCGGAAGAACCCGCCAAAGCCGGTCGCTGTCGTCGCACCCCGCATCGGGGCGCTGTTCAGCGGTCCGGCTCCGCCGCGAGCGCGGCGCGCAGGGCGCTGGCCAGACCCGGGTGGCGGTAGCTGAGTCCCGCCCGGGTCAGCACCCCCGGCAGGACCCGAGCGCTGGTCAGCGCCTCCTGCGCGAAGCCGCCGAGAGCCACCTTCAGCGCCAGCGCCGGGATCGGGAGGATCGCCGGACGGTGCAGCTGCGTGGCCAGTTCCCGGGTGAACTCGGCGTTGGTCACCGGCGCTGGCCCGACCGCGTTGACCGGGCCGGTGAGGTCGGCCCGACCGATGGCGAGGGCGGCAGCGTCCAGCCAGTCCACCATCGAGATCCACGGCAGCCACTGCCGGCCACTGCCCAACCGGCCCGCGATGCCGAGCCGGAACGGCAGCAACATCGGCTTGAGTAGGCCGCCATCGCGATGTAGGGGCAATCCGGTCCGTAGCCGCACCACGCGCACCCCGGCGTCCTCGGCCGGCCGGGTCGCGGCCTCCCACACCCGGCAGACATCGGCCAGGAAGCCCTCGCCGGCCGCCGCCTCCTCGTCAACGGCGCGGTCGCCGGTGTTGCCGTACCACCCCACCGCCGACGAGTTGACCAGCACCTCCGGGCGGTCGGCGGCCGGCATCCCGGCGATTGTGATCGCCAGCGTGGTGGTGGTGTCCACTCGGCTGGAGCGGATGACCCGCCGGTACTCGTCGTTCCACCGGCGGTCACCGACCCCCGCGCCGGCCAGGTTGACCACGGCGTCGGCCTCCGCCACCACCGCCGGGTCGAGCTGTGCGGCGGTCGGGTTCCACTGTCTTTCGTCAGGGCCGTGCGGCGGCCGGCGGACCAGCCGGGTCACGTGGTGCCCGTCCGCGGTGAGCTGGTCGGCCAGCCGGGTGCCGAGGAAGCCGGACGCACCGGCCATCAGAATCCGCATACGCATATTCTCGGATACGGGTAACCAATAGATGCGTTGAGTTGGTCACCTGACCGATTCTGCCGGGGTTTGCCGAAGGTCCGCCAGTAGGCGCTCGACCTCGGCGTACGCGTCCGCCGGCAGCGGACCACGGGCGAGTGTGCCGATGTTCTCCGCAGCCTGGGCGACGGTCCGGCAGCCGGGGATCGGGACGGTCCGTGGACTGCGGGCCAGCAGCCAGCCCAGTGCGCCCTGCGCGAGGGTGCGACCGTCGGCGGTGAGCGCTGCCCGGATCTGGGCCACCCGCCGGGCCCACTCCGGGGTGGGGCGGCCGTCGGTGAACCAGACCAGCCACGGCGGAGCCTTCTACGACCAACACGGGCGTCCGCGCTAACCGGCCGACGGGTTCGAGGGTCCGGACGGACTGCACCTCTCTTCTTGCCGCGCCGGGATCCGGTTGAAGGATCGGCCGAGATCGGCCAGCCAGTGGTCGACCTCGATCAGGTGTAGGACATCGGCCCGGCGGTCACCACCCTGAAAGATCTCGTGGACCTGCTCGACGACACCCATCGTTGGTTGCGCGGCGGGAGTCGCATCCTGCAGGTGACCCTGCGCCAGGCGGCTGGCCAGGCCGGCGTAGTCGGAGCGCAGCCGTTGCGCCCGATGCATGAGCTGGTCTGTGGGCTCGGGCCAGCGGGGCGCCAACGTGCCGGCCCGGTCGCCGGAGCCGAATCGCTCCGCGCCGCGTACGATGCGATGCCCTGCGGCCAGGGCCGCCTCCCAGTCCACGTCGCTGGGGCGCGGATGGCTGCGCTCCAGGTGGTATTGGCAGAACGACGCGTCGGTGAGGATCTGCGCCCGGTGCGCGGCCGCAAGCGCCTGCTCGCCACTCGTCTCACCACGATGGGAGGGGGCTCGGCCGGACGCGTGGTCCCGTCCCGCCAGCCTCATCACGGTCTCCTCGATCGCGCGAGCACCCGCGCCGAGGTAGGCCGACGTGTACCGGCGGAGTTCGCCACCGCCACCCTTGGGCCACATGAGGATTCCGGTGCCGACGCCGATCGCCGCGCCGGTCAGGACGTCCAGCAGACGGACCCCGGCCAGCTGCCAGCCGGCCGGAGTGAGCTGAGCGAAGGCGGTGATCAGCAGTAGCGTGAGAAACGTCTGCGACCAGGCGAGTCCGAGTAGCGGACCCACTCCTAGGGCCAGCAACATCGTCAGTGGCAGGAGCACCGCGTACGTCTCCTGCTGGGGAGCGACCAGCAACAACAGGGCCCCGGCGGCGGCGCCGACGAGGGTGCCGGCCAGGGCCCGGCGGAACGTGGACCAGGTGTCCGCGGCGGAGGTCCGCAGGAGCGTCAGGATGGCCAGGAGCACCCAGAAGCCGTGCTCCAGATTCAGCACACCGGCGATCAGCCGGGCGGCGGCCAGGGCGACGGCGAGTCGAAGGGCGCGCTGGAAGAAGACCGAGCGCGGGGTGAGGTGGATCCGCAGCCGTAGCCAGTACAGCGACGGGATGCTTCGTCGCAGATACCAGAAGCTGTGTGGTCCGGCCGGTTGGTGGGTGGTGTCACGGTGGCCTTCCGCGATCCGGACGGCGGTCGCGACGAAATCCGTGTGCCGCGCCAGCGACCGGGTGATCGCGGCCGCGCGTAGCTGGCCGGTGGTGGCTGACCGCCCGGCGGTCGGCTGTTGGTGCTCCATGGTCACGACCGCCTCGCGGGACGCCTGTTCCGTGCCCAACAGGGCGTCGCCCGAGCGGCTCAGGGACGCGGCGCATCGCCGCAGGGAGGTCGCCACATCCTCGTCGGTGGTCGTCGCGGCGCTCCGCCGGAGCCACTCGGCGAGTCGAACCGTCTGGTGCAGGTCGGTGGCCGCGTCCCGCAGCGCGTGGTCCTGCCGGCTCGGCGACGTGGCCCGCTCGGTCGGCGGCAGCCGCCACATCTGGGTCTGCGTGACGGAGTCGGCCGCGTTGACCTGGCGTCGCCGGGCCTCCGCAGCGGCAGCGGGCCGCCCGGCCAACATGTCCGCGAGCGCGGCGACGAACGAGGCGGTGCTCCGCGCGGCCCAGCCCAGGCGCTGCGCGGTGGTGGCCGGCGCGGGCCCGGGCCAGAGCGTCACCTCGGTTACGGCGACCAGAACGACGGCGAGCGTCACTCCGGCCAGGCGCTCCGGCAGGGTGTCGGGCTGGTACGGGGGGAAGCTGGCCAGGATGTAGGCGAGTTGAAATGCGCTGCCAAGGCCGATCAGGCGAGGGCCACTGACCCCCGCGAAGGCGACGGCGAACCCGATCACGAGCATGCCGGTCGCGGCGGCCCAGGTGCTCGCGGCCAGCAGGGTCCCGGCGGCGATCAGGAGCCAGATGACCGGCAGCGCGGCGAGCAGCGTCCGGGCTCGCTGGGCCGGCCCGCCCGGCAACTGGGCGAACACTCCCGCGGCGAGCGTGCCGAACAGCGCGTACGCCGCCATGAGGGGGCTGCCCAGGCCGTACCGGCAGCCATAGAAGAGCAGGCAGGCGACGAGGGTCAACCGCGTCGCATGTCGGGTGGCGCAGTAGTCCGGATCCCGCTGCTGGAGCCAGTCCCGAGCACGACGGTGTCGCGACCACACGTGCGTAGGGTATCGAATCGACTACTCAATGCGTATATCGTTGGCGAGGTGTTTCGACGGGGCGCCCCGCCACCGTTCGTCACGTTCGCCGGTGGGCTGGTCCCCCTAGCCCCGGCTTTGCCGCCAGCCGAGGAACCGCTCGAAGAGCTGACCCGCGTCCGGCGTCTCCTGCGGGTTGAGCGCGTGCAGTTGTTCGGTCGCCTCGTACAGCAGCCCGCCGAGATAGATGATCAACGCAACCCGATTGTGAGCGTACTCCCGTAGCAGCGTCAAACGCGCGGAGCCGCACGGCCACGGTGCGGCGCATCGTCGGCACAGCCAGAGCGGCCGCAGTGGCGTGTGCGGACGTTCCGTCACCAGTGCCCACCGTTAGCCCGCCAGGCCTGCGCGAGGGTCAACCGCCCAGCCCGCCCCACCTGTGGGTTGGCCTGGGTCGGCTCGTCGTGCCAACGGGTGTTTCGCGGCCTCGGGGTCGGCGGTTCGGTCGGGACGGGTGCGTGCCGGTCCGGGCAGGCGGTCCAGCGTAGGCCGCACGAGCACCAGCGCCGTAGCCCCCGCCAGGTCCGGCGGTGCCGGGGCGCGAGTGGCACCGGCGGGTCGGGTCGCCGCCACCGGGGGAGTACGCGCGGCGTGTTTCGCCTCGGCGAGTTGCGCTCCGCGTCGGCCGGCCGGGGTACGGCTTGTGGCATGGCGTCTCCTCTCGGGTCGCGGCACCGGGGCAGCCGGCGCGCGGAGGCTCCGGCCCGGGACGGTCGAAACCACCCCGGGGGTCTGAGGTCGTTCTCTGGGTCAGCGGCTCGGGCAGGATGTGGCACCCGACCGACCTCCGGGGGGTGTCCCTATGGGTTTGTCAACGCGCATCGAGGGCTTTGGCCCAGACGATGATGTGGTCGATGGCATCGCGGGTCAGGCCAATCGTTGGGTCGGGGGTGATCAGCAGGGTGGGGCTGGTGCGGGTCGCGGCCCAGGTGTGGGCTTGGGGTGTGTGGAGGTCGTCGATCCACGCCGCGGGCCGTTGCTGGGCGTAGGCGGCGATGAGCGGGATTTTGTCGCTGGGGTGGAACGGTGCGGCTGGCATGGTGATCACGGGCAGGGAGGTGATGTGCAGTAGCGGTGCGAGGAGCTGGTTGGCTTCGTCGTTCCAGGCCGTGGCCCAGGCGACGTCCAGGACGGTGTTCGCTTCGGTGATCCAGGCGCCGTGTGCGGAGTTGACACGGACGGGTTCCTCGTCGGGGAACAGGTGGTGCTCGGTGTAGCCGGCCGGTGGTCGAACAGTTCCGTAGGGATTGAGGACACCGTCGACGTCGAGCAGGAGCAGGGGTCGGGTCATCTGCGGATTTTGCCTGATGTGGTCAGCCGGGGGTGACCGCGACGATTGGTCTTGGCTGGTAGGGGATCTTGTCGCGGAGCATGGCGAACAGGACGTCGCAGCGGCGTCGGGCGAGGCAGATGAGGGCGGCGTTGTGGCGTTTGCCTTCGGCGCGTTTGCGGTCGTGGTAGGCGCGGCTGACGGGGTCGGCCAGGGCTGCGAACGCGGCGAGGAAGAACGCGCGTTTGAGGTGTTTGTTGCCGCCTCGGGGTGGGTGTTCGCCGCGGATGCTGCTGCCGGAGCGTCGGGTGACGGGGGCGAGGCCGGCGTAGGCGGCGAGGTGGCCAGGGGTGGCGAAGGCGGTGCCGTCGCCGACTTCGAGCAGGATCCGGGCGGCGGTCCTGACACCGATGCCGGGCATCGAGGTCAGGACCGGGGCAAGAGGGTGTGCATCAAGCATCCCCTCGACCTGTGTGGCGACCTGGTCGCGCTGGCGTAGGACGTCGCGGAGGCTGTCGGCGAGACGAGGCAGGATCGTCTCGGCGGCCTGGGTGCCGGGAACGGTGACGCTCTGTTCGTCGAGGGCGGTCATGATCTGGGCGACGAGCTGTTGGCCGATGCGGGGCGCGTGGGCGACGGCGATGGACAGCAGTTTGCGGCGGCCGGCCTTGCGTAGACCGGCCGGTCCACCGCAGCGCGACAGCAGCTCCAACACGGCCTTGTGGTGCACTTTCGGGCCGAGGACCCGTTCCAGCGCAGGGTGAATCTGTGTCAGCAGACCCCGGATCCGGTTGGACATCCGGGTGGCCTCGCCAGCGAGGTCGTCGTCGAAGCCGACCAGGACTTCCAACTCGGCGAGGGCCTCGTCGCCGGTGTCGACCCGTCGCAGGGTGTGGGGCAGGGTGCGGGCCGCGTCAGCGATGACGTAGGCGTCGCGGGCGTCGGTCTTCGCGCTACCGGGATGCAGGTCAGCGATGCGTCGCATGGCCAGGCCGGGCAGGTAGGCCACCTGATGACCGCACGCCCGAGCCACCGCGACCGGCAGGGCGCCGATCGAGGCGGGCTGGTCAACCACGACCAGCACCCGACCGTGGCGGGCCAGCTTGTCAATCAGCTGCCGCAGCCGGGCCTCGGTGTTCGGCAACGCCGCGTCATGCAGCCGTCTGCCGTCCGGGGCCAACCCGACCGCGTGATGATCACCCTTACCGACGTCCAAGCCCAGGTAGACGCCGTATCCGTCGTTCACCACCCGCCTCCACGTATCGGATCATGGCCTCGGCCGCAGTCAGGGCGTCGGACTGCCGGCAGCCACGTTACGAAGAGACCTACCCCAACACGGGTGGCCGTGTCCCTATCAGCGGTCCACCGACGCCACCCGACCCGGCGACAACACCCCCCGGATCATCCACACGACAGGGGCAGAAAGTCATACCGGGCCGGGCAACCGAGGGTCCCCGGCTGGGGACGATCAAAAGGTAACGGGCGGGCGGCCGGTCGGGCGCGTTTCACGGAGTGGCCAGCCCGGTTGCAGACCAGGGCACCGGCCGAGTCCAGCATCACATAGGCGCTTATATAAAGTAAGGCATCGGTGGGCATCGGTTGCAATCACAAGTGGGTGCGTGATCAAATGGCGGTGCAGACCAGGGAGATTAAGATGCCCGCCAAGCCCAAGTGGGCGAAGCTCGTCGACCACATCCGTGAGCAGGTCGCGTCCGGTGAGCTCGCTCCGGGAGACAAACTCCCATCAACACGGCAACTGTGCGAGGAGCACGGTGTCTCCGCCATCGTAGTGCGTCAGGCCATCTTCGCATTACGAACCGAAGGCTTGGTGGAAGGCGTTCAGGGAGTCGGCGTGTTCGTCGCAGAACCGCCGGAGGGTGACGGCAGCGGCTAGTGCTGCTCGTGGCATCTTCATGGTCGAATGGCGGTGCTGACCTGGGAGTGTGGATGCCCGCCAAAGCGAAGTGGGTGCTCCTCGCGGACCATATCCGTGCGCGGATCGAGTCCGGTGAGTGGGCGCCGGGGGAGAAGTTGCCGTCGACGGCCCAGCTCAAGCAGGAGCATGGCGTGTCGCAGACGGTCGTGCGCCAGGCGATCCTGGTGCTTCAGACGCAAGGGCTCGTCGAGGGTGTCCACGGCGTCGGCGTGTTCGTCGCGGAGCGGCCTGGCCCGTGAGACGACGGTGGGCTGCCCGGGTCACCGGGCAGCCCACCGTCGTCGGGTCGGGTGTTACCGGCCTAGTTCGGCCTCGAAGTTGCCGGCCTCCAGCCGCTCCTTGACCGTGCCAAGGAAACGGGCGGCGTCGGCGCCGTCGATCAGCCGGTGGTCGTACGACAGGGCCAGGTAGATCATCGACCGGACGGCCACGACCTCGCCCAGTTCCGGGTCGTTGACCACGACCGGGCGCTTGACCACGGCACCCGTGCCGAGCATCGCCGACTGCGGCGACGGCACGATCGGGGTGTCGAAGAGGGCACCCCGGCTGCCGGTGTTGGTCAGCGTGAACGTCGCGCCAGCGAGCTCATCCGGGCTGATCTTGTTGGTCCGGGTGCGCTCGGCCAGGTCGGCGACCCGCTTGGCGATGCCGCCCAGGTTGAGGTCACCGGCGTTGTGGATGACCGGCACCATCAGGCCCCGCTCGGTGTCCACGGCGACGCCGAGGTGCTCCGCCTCCGGGTAGGTGATCTTCCCGGCCCCCAGGTCCATCTGGGCGTTGACGATCGGGTACGCCTGCAACGCCTCAACGGCCGCCAGGGCGAAGAACGGCAGGAAGGACAGCTTCACGCCGTGCCGCTGCTGGAAGGCGTCCTTCGCCCGCGCCCGCAGCTTGGCGATCCGGGTGACGTCGACCTCGACCACGGTGGTGAGCTGTGCCATCTCGTGCAGCGACTCGTGCATCCGCTTCGCGATGGTCGTACGGATCCGCGGCAGCTTCTCGGTGGTGCCCCGCTTGCTGCTGGGCGTGGGCCGGGCCGCCGGCTTCGCCGCGGGGGCGGCGGGCTGCGCCGCCGGGGCCGGAGCCGCCTTGGCGGCGCGGGCCTGCTCGGCCGCGTCGAGCACGTCCTGCTTGCGGATCCGGCCACCCACGCCGGTGCCGTTGACCGTGGCGAGGTCAACCCCGTGCTCGCCGGCGAGCTTGCGGACCAGCGGGGTGACGTAGCCGGCGTTCTCCGTGCCGCCGGTCGTCGCCGGCCGGGAGGCGGGCGCGGACGGGGCGGCGGCCCGCTCCGCCTTCGCCGGATCGGCGGCGCTCTCGGCTTCGGCCGCCGGCTCGTTGTAGGAGACGCCCGGGGTCGGCTCGGTGACCTTCGGCTCGGACTTCGCCTCCGGCTTGGGTTCCGGCCTCGGCTCGGGCTTCGCCTCGGGCTCCGGCTTGGGCTCGGGCTTCGCCGTCGCACCGGCCGTACCGACGACCGCCAGCGTCGCGCCGACATCGGCGGTCTCGTCCTCCGCCACGGTGATCTCCAGGACGGTCCCGGCGACCGGCGAGGGGATCTCGGTGTCGACCTTGTCGGTCGACACCTCGAGTAGCGGCTCGTCAACCTCGACGGTGTCGCCGACCTGCTTGAGCCAGCGCGTGACGGTGCCCTCGGTGACGCTCTCGCCGAGGGCCGGCATCGTCACCGGGCTGCCCTCACCCGAGGAGCCGCCCTCGCCCGAGGAGGCAGGAGCCGACTGCTCCTGCTCCGGCTCCGGGCCGGTGCCCTCGGCGGCGGCGGTCGGCTCAGGCGCCGACTGCCGCGACTCGGCCTCGCCGCCGCCCGACGCCCCGTTGTCGCCCGACGCCGCATCGCCGATCGTCGCCAGCTCGCTGCCGACCTCGGCGGTCTCGTCCTCGCCGACCACGATGCGGGTCAGCACACCGGCCGCGGGGGACGGGATCTCGGTGTCCACCTTGTCGGTCGACACCTCGAGTAGCGGCTCGTCAACCTCGACGGTGTCGCCCTCCTGCTTGAGCCAGCGCGTGACGGTGCCCTCGGTGACGCTCTCACCGAGCCGGGGCATGGTGACCGATACCGGCATTTTCTCCAGACTCCTTCATTCCCCTGATGGGATCGTCGCCCGTCGCCGGACGCCGTGGTTGTCGTGTCAGGCGTGCGCGTGCAGCGGCTTGCCGGCGAGGGCCAGGTGCGCCTCACCCAGCGCCTCGTTCTGGGTCGGGTGGGCGTGCACGAGCTGCGCCACCTCGGCGGGGTACGCCTCCCAGTTGTAGATGAGCTGGGCCTCACCGATCAGCTCACCGACCCGGGCACCCACCATGTGTACGCCGACGACCGGGCCGTCCTCGACCCGGACCAGCTTGACGAAGCCGGTCGTCTTGAGGATCTGGCTCTTGCCGTTGCCGCCCAGGTTGTAGTTGTAGGTCTTGACCTTGTCGGCGCCGTACTGCTCCTTGGCCTTCGCCTCGGTCAGACCGACCGACGCCAGCTCGGGGTCGGAGTAGGTGACGCGCGGGATGCCGGCCTCGTCGATGACGGCCGGATTCTCTCCGGCGATCTCCTCAGCGACGAAGATGCCCTGCTGGAAGCCGCGGTGCGCCAGCTGGAGGCCGGGCACGATGTCGCCGACCGCGTAGACGTTCGGCACGCTCGTGCGCTGCCGCTCGTCGGTCAGCACGTAGCCCCGGTCCATCCGGACGCCCTGCTCCTCGTAGCCGAGGCCGGCGGTGTTCGGTCCCCGGCCGACGGCGACCAGCAGCAGCTCGGCCTCGACGGTCTCGCCGCCGGCGATGGTCACGCGAACGCCGCTGCCGGTCTTCTCGACCTTCTCGAACGGCTTGCCGACCTTAAAGTTGATTTTCCGCTTCCGGAACGCCCGCTCCAGCGCCTTCGACGACTCCTCGTCCTCGGCAGCGACCAGCCGGGGCAGCGCCTCGATGATCGTGACATCCACCCCGAAGGACTTCCACACGCTGGCGAACTCGACCCCGATGACACCGCCACCGAGCACGATCACCGACGCTGGGACCCGGTCCATCACCAGCGCATGGTCGCTGGTGATGATCCGCTCGCCGTCAACCTCCAGACCGGGCAGGCTCTTCGCGTACGAGCCGGAGGCCAGGATGATGTTGCGGCCGGTGTAGCGCTTACCGTCGACCTCGACGGTGTTCGGCGCGACCAGCCGGCCGGCGCCGGCCACGATGGTGATGTTCTTCGCGCCACCCAGCAGGCCCTGAAGTCCCTTGTACAGCCGGGCGACCACCCCGTCCTTGTACGAGTTGACCGCCGCCATGTCGATGCCGACCAGCTCGGCCTTGACGCCGAACTGCTCCGACTCGCGGGTCTGGTCGGCGACCTCGGCGGCGTGGAGCAGTGCCTTGGTCGGGATGCACCCGTTGTGCAGGCAGGTGCCGCCGAGCTTGCCCTTCTCGACCAACGCGACGGACAGGCCCAGCTCAGCGGCGCGCAGCGCCGCTGCGTAGCCACCGCTGCCACCTCCGAGGATGACGATGTCGAAGGTCTCGTTCGGCTCGCTCACGTCCAACTCCCAGGTCACCTGGCTGCATCGGGGGGTTACGGTGGGGTAATGCGGACACACCCCACCTCGGTCATCTTGTCACCACCACGCCCGGCGCGGGTAACGAGGTGCCCAACGACACGTCCGAGACACGTACCCTTGGCATCAGCTTCGATGGTGCGGGTGTGGGGAGACGACCGGTGGGACTGTTCCGACGGAAGAAGGCGCGTCCGGTCAGTCAGGACCGCGGGGTTGACCGGGGCGATCTGGGCCACCTGGAGAACTTCGTGCGGACCCGGCGGGGAGTCGAGGCGTACATCGAGCCCCGGACGACCGTCACCGAGACCACGGTCATGCTGATCGCCGACGACGGGGAGTGGACTCGCCGCCGGATCGACGGCCCGGACGGTGCGCGGCGCTTCGCCCACCGGCTGGGCATCCCGGTCTACGACGTGAGCCTGATGGGCTACCCGCAGCGGATGCGGGACTACAACGAACGCCGCAAGCGACGCCCCGAGTTGTTCTGAACCCGCATCGAATCGGCGGGTGGCGCGCCGGGCCCTCGTGCCCGCGCGGCGGGTACGAGGGCCCGGCTGACACGTCAGCCCTGGCTGGCGATGTCCTCAATCAGGTGCAGCAGGGTACGGACGGGCACGCCGGTGCCGCCCTTGGTCCAGTAGCCCGTCGGCTCGCCCGAGTGGTAGCCGGGGCCGGCGATGTCGATGTGCGCCCAGGCGACCTCCTCGGTGATGAACTCACGCAGGAACACACCGCCCTGGAGCATGTGACCCGCCCGGTCCATCCCCGCGTTGACCTGGGAGATGTCGGCGACCTCGGAGTCCATGCCCTTGCGCACGTCCTCCGGCAGCGGCATCGGCCAGGTCGGCTCGCCGACCGCCTCGCCGGCGGTCCGCACCCGCTCGCACAGCTCCGGCGTGCCCATCACACCGGCCACCCGCTTGCCCAGCGCGACCACCTGGCCGCCGGTGAGCGTGGAGGTCTCCAGGAGGTAGTCGCAGCCGTCCGTGCAGGCCCGGGCGATCGCGTCGGCGAGGATCATCCGCCCCTCGGCGTCGGTGTTGAGCACCTCGACGCGCTTGCCGTCGAACATCGTGATGACGTCGCCCGGCCGGTACGCCGTTCCGGAGGGCATGTTCTCCGCCATCGGCACGTAGGCGGTCACCGCCACGGCGGGCGCAAGCTCCGCGACCGCCAGCATCGCGCCGGCGACGGCGCCGGCTCCGGCCATGTCGGCCTTCATCTCCCACATACCCTGCGACGGCTTGATCGAGACACCGCCACTGTCGAAGGTGATGCCCTTGCCGACCAGGGCGACCCGCTTGCCGTTGCCCCCGTCAGCCGGGGTGTAGCTGATCCGCACCAGTCGCGGCGGGGCCTGCGACCCCTGCCCGACGGCGGTGATGCCTCCGTAGCCGCCCTCGCGCAGGGCGACCTCGTCGAGCACCTCCACCTCCAGCCCCGCCACGCGGGCGGCGGTTGCCACCGAGTCGGCGAAGGCGGGCGGGCACAGCTCGTTGGGGGCGGCGTTGACCCAGTCCCGGGAGGACCGGACCGCGTTGGCCACCGCCTGGGCCCGGGCTACCTCGGCCGCGGCGGTGGCGTCCCCCGCGTCCGGGACCGCGACCAGCACCTCCGCGACCGGCTCCCGCCGGGCCGGCTGTGGGCGGGTCTTGTAACCGGCGAACCGGTAGCCGCCCAGCAGGCCGCCCTCGGAGACCGCGCGCAGCGCGGCCGGGGCGTCGGCGTCGTCCGGCAGCGGCAGGGCCAGCGCGACTCGGGCCGAGCCGGCCAGCGCCCGCACTGCGGCACCGGCCGCCCGGCGCAGGGTCTCCGGGGCAGGGGCGGCGCCGGTCGGCTCCGGTCCGAGACCCACCGCGGCGATCACCGGGGCGGTAACCGTGCCGAGCGTGGCGAGCTTGATCACCTCGCCCGGGCCTCCGGTTGCGCCGAGCAACGCCAGCGTCTCGGTCAGTTTTCCGTCGAAGGCCGCGGCGATGCTCTCCGCGCCGCTGGCCAGCAGCAGGGTGCCGACGAGATCGCCGGCCCGCTCTCCGGGCTGGCTGTGCAGGCCGATGACGATCGCGTCAACGGCGAGCTCGGCGGGGTCGGTGTCGACGAGACTGAGGGAAATGGTGGGCGATGTCACTGAAGCTACTCCGGGCGGGCCGGGCCGGTCGCGTCGTCGCGTACCAGCGATGAAGGTCTCCGGCGGACCGTACCCGCCGTTGACCAGGGCTGTCCCGCCAGTGGTGCCGACGGGTCCCGCCGATGCTAACCAGCCGGGGTGGTGCCGGTAAGTTGCCACCCATGACCGACGTGACCTCCGGCTCCGCTGACACCCGGCTGCGCCGCTCTCCGCTACACGACGCGCACGTCGCTGCCGGCGCCAAGTTTGCCCTCTTCGGCGGGTGGGAGATGCCGCTTGAGTACGCCGGGGGCGGGGTGCGTAAGGAGCACGCGGCGGTCCGCGACGCGGTTGGCGTCTTCGACGTGTCGCACCTGGGCAAGGTGCGGGTCACCGGCGCCGGGGCGGCGGAGTTCGTCAACGCCTGCCTCAGCAACGACCTGGCCCGGATCGGGCCGGGTCGGGCGCAGTACACCCTCTGCTGTGACGATGCCAGCGGTGGTGTGGTCGACGACATCATCGCCTACCTGTACGCCGACGATCACGTCTTCCTGATCCCCAATGCCGCGAACACCGCCGAGGTGGTGCGCCGGCTGCGGGCCGCCGCCCCGCCGACGGTCACGATCACGGACGAGCACGAGGCGTACGCGGTCCTCGCTGTACAGGGCCCGCGCTCGGCCGACCTGCTCGGCGCGCTGGGCCTGCCCACGGAGCACGGCTACATGAGCTTCGCGGAGGGCACGTTGGCCGGGGCCAACCTGACCGTGTGCCGCACGGGCTACACCGGCGAACTGGGCTATGAACTGATCCTGCCCGCCGCGGATGCCGGCGGAGTCTGGGACGCGCTCTTCGCCGCCGATGAGCAGCTGCAGGCGTGCGGCCTGGCTGCCCGGGACACCCTGCGTACCGAGATGGGCTACCCGCTGCACGGGCAGGACCTGTCGCTGGAGATCACCCCGGTGCAGGGCCGTTCGAGCTGGGCGGTCGGCTGGGAGAAGCCGGCTTTCTGGGGTCGGGCGGCCCTGCTCGCGGAGAAGGCAGCCGGCCCCCGGCGCCGGCTGCGCGGCCTGGTGGCGGTCGATCGGGCCATCCCGCGCCCCGGCATGGTCGTCTACCACGGTGAGACGCCGGTCGGCACGGTCACCAGCGGCACCTTCAGCCCGACCCGGAAGCAGGGCATCGCCCTGGCCCTGATCGACACCGAGCCGGCCCTGGCCGACGGGGCCGAGCTTGAGGTCGACATCCGGGGACGCCGGGCAGCGGTGAGCCTGGTCCGCCCGCCGTTCGTCAACCCCTCGGTTCGATAGCTCGCCCCGGTCAGCGCCCGCGCCGCCCCTGCCGATCGGCGGGGGCGGGTGGCGGGTCAGACCGGCGGGGCGGGGCGTTCGCCGGCATCCAGGACGGCCTGCGTCCAGCCGCCTTCGCGGACCCCGGTGCCGTCCAGGACCGCCCAGTCGACCACGTCGGTCGCCTCCACCACCACCGCGGAGCCGATCCGTACGGTGGGATCCGTGTTGGCGTCGCTGGCGCTGGCACCCTCGATCTGCTCCGGCGTCGGCCAGGAGATCACCCCGGCCCACACGTACTCCGGGCCGTCCTCCCCGGGAAGTCCGTACTTCACCACCAGCTGTGTCTCCGGTGGTAGCGCCCCGGCGAGGAAGCGGGCGCGGATCTCGCCCAGTGAGGCGCGGGCGGTGGCGACCGCCTGGCTCATCGCGTCGCCGGAGCGGGTGTAGCGCACGTCCGGCGCGATGCCGGTGAAGAGGGTTCCACAGGCCGAGGCGTAGTAGCGGCTGTCCGGCCCGGAGTAGCCGGCCGGCGGCCGCAGGGTGAGGAACGAATCCGCCTCCGGGTCCGTCGCCGGGTCCAGTTCCAGCCGAAGCAGCACCGGGGCGGTGGCCCCGTGCTGTTCTGGGTTGCCGTACGCCACCGCGATGTCTCCTCCGGTGACCGTGGCCAGTACGGGGAGCTGTACGAACGCCGGCAGATCCTCGCCGGCCAGGCCGTCGGTCCACGTCCGCAGCAGCCGCCGTGCCGTGCCGGTCATTACCGCGCCCCAGGCGCGGGTCAGGTGGTCCGGCACGCCCTGTGCCTGTAGCTCCAGCAGCCCGAACCGGCGCAACCCCTTGGTGGTGAACCAGAGCCCGTCGGCGTCGGACGAGTACGGCACCAGTACCCAGTCGACCAGCCGGATCCGGCCCTGCTCATCCGGCAGGGACCGCAGCGCGGTCGTCGGGTCGAGGAACTGGAGTCCGAAGACATCCACCACGTCGCCGCCGGCTGTGTCGGCGACCGCCGCCGCCACCGCCCGCGCCGCCCACTCGTGCGCCGGCGGCCAACCGGGCCGGTACTCGGCCTGCACCACGACCAGGTGGGTCGCCGCCGCCAGCCGGGACAGCTGGGCCTCGGTTGCGCCGAAGGCGGTGAGCAGGTCCGGCGGCAACTCGGGGAACTCGTGGATCGGCCGGGTGTCCACGCTCATCAGCGGGCTGTCCAGCATCTGTCGGGCGAGTGCGTGCACCGGCTCGGCGAGCCGCCCGGTGAGCTGCTGTAGCGCGGTCTTCGTGCCCACCGTCGGCAGCCCAGTCATCGGCACCAGGTAGGTCGCGTTCAGTGTTTCCGGGACCGGTACGGGCAGGAAGTCGTCCGTGATGAGCATGGGGTCTCCCGGATGGCCGTGCCGGTGTTGTCGTGCGCAACGCTACCCGCCGGTGTGGGCGGAGCTCAGCCGGACAAGACCAGTCCCAGGTAGACAAGGGTGGTGACCACCTCGACGGTGGCACCGAGCACGTCGCCGGTGATCCCACCGAGCCGGCGTACCACGTGTCGGAGCAGCCAGACCGCGGTGGCGAGGGCGGCGATGACGACGACTGGTCCCTGCCACGGACGGTCCGGCACGGCGGCGAGCGCCAGCAGCGCCACTGCGGTGGTCCCGGTGGCGAGGGCGCCCCGCCCGACGGTCCCGGCGACCAGGGCTCCCAGCCCGTCCGGTCGGGCTGCCGGCAGCCCTCGCCGGCAGGCCAGTGCGACTCCGAGCCGACCGGCGGCGGTGGCGGTCACCACCGCCGCCAGCACGGTCGGCGTTGACCACTCGGCCAACTCCGCGAGCACCGCCGCCTGCACCAGGAGGACGACCACCAGCGCGGTGACCCCGAACGGGCCGACATCCGGCTTCTTCATGATCTCTAACGCGGCCGGACCGCGCCGGTATGAGCCGAGCGCGTCCACGGTGTCGGCGAGCCCGTCGAGGTGCAGCCCCCGGGTCAGCAGCGCGCCGGCGCCGACCGTGACGCCAGCAGCTACCAGTGGCGGCGCGAAGCCGCCGGTGAGTAGCAGCACTCCAGTGAGGAGGGCGCCGAGCAGCGCGCCGACGGCCGGGGCCAGGGCCATCGCGGTGCCGGCCACGGCCCGGTCGATCCGGCCGGCCGGCACCGGCAACGTGGTAAACGTGGTCAGCGCCAGCCGGGCCCCGGCGGCGAGCCGCGGTTCAGCCGGCACGCCGGCCGGACGAATCCAGCGGTGTGGAATCCGGATCGGTACTGGTGGGCCCTGGTCCGGCCGGTTCTGGCTCGCGGAAGTCCGGCTCATCCTCCGTCGGCGTCGCCGGCTCCGACTCCTCCGTCGGCTTGGCCGGCTCCGACTCCTCCGTCGACGGCTTCGCCTCGTCTGGTTCGTTCGTCGTCGACCCGACGGCCACCGGCTCCGTCGTCGACTCGGCCTCCTCCGGCGCGGCCTCGTCCGACTCGATCCGTAGCGACGGGTGCACCGGCAGCGCCGCGGCCAAGGCCAGCGCCGACCGCAGCAGCGGTAGCGCCACCAGCGCGTTCGCGCCCTCGCCCACGTCCAGCCGCAGATCAAGCAGGGGAGTGAGGCCGAGCACGTCGGCGGCGAGTTGGACACCGGGGTGCCCGCCGTGGTCGGCGAGCAGGCACCAGTGCCGGGCCGGCCCGGCCAGGTCGCGGCTGACCAGACCGGCCGCGACCCCGACCGGTCCGTCCAGGAGCACCGGCAGCCGCCGCGCGGCAGCGCCGAGCAGCACGCCGGTGGCGACCGTGATGTCGCCGCCACCCACCTCGGCGAGGATCTCCTTGGGCTCGCGGGACGAGTGGCGGCTGCGGTGCAGCCCATCCCGGACCGCCGCGCAGCGGACCATCCACGCGGCGTCGTCGTACTCGCCGGCATCGGTGCGCACCCGGGCGAGTACGGCGGGTGGTTCGGCGCCGGCCGTGGCGGCGAGCACCGCTGCCGCGGCGGCGTCGGTGCCGGCGCCGCAGGCCCCCAGCACCAGCAGCCGCACACCCGCGTCGGCGGCCTGGTCGGCGAGCCGCCAGCCGAGCTGCAACGCCGCCTCGACCTGGTTGAGGGGGAGCGCCGGGTCGGTCTCGATCGGGTCTGCGGCGGGAGCCTCAACCACCTGCAGCTCGGCCCCGGCCTCCGCGGCGAGGCGGGCCCACGCACCCCGGCCGTCCCGGGCCTCCTGGGCCCGGCGGGCGGAGTCGCCGGGGGTGGTGCCGGCGGCGGCGCCGCCCGCGTGGTCACCATGCACCAGCAACATCCGGGTGCTGCTCCAGGGGGCGGGCTGCGGAGTGCCCTGGGTGGCGGCGGCGAACTCGACCAGTCGGGTGAGCCCGCCGAAGCCCGCGCCGGGCAGGTCCCGGGTGGCCGCCCGCTCCACGGCCTGCGAGCCGGCGTCCTCGTCGGGCATGGGTAGCTCCAGGCCCGGCTCGATGGCCAGGCCGGTCGCGGCCACCGGCGGCGTCAACCAGGGGGCGCCGTCACCGGTGGCGAGTTCGGCCGGTGCGGCCGGGACGCTCGGGGTCAGCACCTTCGGTAGCGACGTCGGTGCGAGGGCCGGACCGGTAGCGGTTCTGCTGCCGGCGGCGGCCGGCGTGACCTGAGCCGGGACGGCGGCCGGGCGGGTCGGTGGGGGTGGTTTGAGCCAGCTGGGCTGGCCGGCAACCACCAGCACGACCGCGTCAACCGCGTCGGCGATCGCCCGGTTGGCGGTGCCGAGCGCGTCGGTGAAGGCACGGCCGAGCGGGGTCGTCGGCACCAGCGAGAGGCCGACCTCGGCGCTCACCAACACTAGCCGGGCGGGGCAGGAGCGGACCGCCGCAGCCAGCTCGGCGATGGTTGTCGTGGCGTCGGCGGGTTGATGGGCGGGGCTCAGGAGAGCCGTCACCCAACCACCGACATCGTCAACGAGCAGCGTCTCGGCGGGCTGAGCGGCGGCTAGCATCTCCGCCAGCTGGCGTGGTTCCCCCGCGGTCTCCTCCGTGGTCCACCTCGCCGGCCGGCGGGCGCGGTGAGCTTCGAGGCGGGTCGCCCACTCCTCGTCGTCGGCGCTGGTGTCGGCGGCGGTGGCCACGTACCGGACCGTCGGCGCGTCGGCCACCAGGGCCTCGGCGAACTCGGACTTTCCCGACCGGATTCCGCCGAGCACCAGGACCGTGTTCCACCCGTCAATGGACATGCCCGTACTTTAAGGCCGCCCGGTGCCCGCCCGCCTCCCGCCCCGCTCCTCCCGGAGCTGCTCACATCTGCCTGGTAACGATCATGATCGGGCCGGACGTGCAGCCGCCGGCGGCGCGGCGGACTAGGCTGACGGGAGATCAGCGGCGAGGGGAGACACGCAGATGGCGTGGAGCTGGCAGTACGAGGGCGAGAACGGCGAACCGGCGTCGGGGCCGGCCGAGTCGTTCAGTAGCCAGGCGGACGCCGAGTCCTGGATCGGCCAGACCTGGCGGGAACTCGCGGCGGCCGGCGTGATCGCGGTCCTGCTTGTCGAGGACGACCGCGTGGAGTACCGGATGAGTCTGCAGCCCCCGGCGGAGTGATGGCCGGAGACCGGGCTGGGGGCGGGCCGCTGGTGCTGGGCGTGCCCCGGGCCGCGTTCCGCCCCAGCCCGGTCTTCCTCGGGCTGGTGGCGCTCTTCGTGCTCAGCGGAGTCCTGACCTGGCAGGAAAGCGGCAACATCCGGGTCAACGTGTTCCTCTTCGTCGTATCCGGATGGCTGGTCTCACTCTGCCTGCACGAGTACGCGCACGCGCTGGTGGCCTTCCGGGCCGGTGACCGCAGCGTCGCGCACCAGGGCTACCTCACCCTCAACCCACTGAAGTACAGCCATCCGCTGTTGTCGATCGCGCTACCGGTGCTGGTGGTGCTGCTCGGTGGTATCGGCCTGCCCGGCGGCGCGGTCTGGGTGGACCGGCACGCCATCCCGGGGCGGCTACGGCACACCCTGGTCAGCCTCGCCGGTCCGGCCACGAACGTGGTGTTCACACTGGTGCTGGTCATCGCGGTGCGGCTGGCGGCGAGCGGCGGTGGGCCGGTGCAGTTCTGGGCTGCGGTGGCGCTGCTCGCCTTCCTCCAACTCACGGCGAGCCTGCTCAACCTGCTTCCGGTGCCGGGCCTGGACGGAGGCAACATGATCCAGCCATGGCTCTCCCCGCCCTACCGGCGGGTGTACGACCTCTTCGCGCCGTACGGCTTTCTTCTGCTCTTCGCGCTGCTGTGGAACCCCCGGATCAACGGCTGGTTCTTTGGGACGGTCTTCGCCGTCGGCGACGCGCTGGGCCTACCGCCGAGCCTGTACGGGCTCGGCCTGGATCTGGTCCGCTTCTGGCAGGGCTGAGCCCGCACGGTACCGCCGGTAATTCCGGTTGGCGGTGGACCGGTCATCCCGCACGGGGGGTACCGCTGGTCGTCCCGCACTGCGGTGGGCCGGTCATCCCGGCCCACCGCATGGGCGGGTCAGGGCCGCTGCGCGGGGGACTCGGTCCGGGCCGGGTCCCGCTCGACAATCGGCTCGATGATGTCGTCGATCGCCTTGAGCAGGTCGGCGTCGAGCCGTACCCCGGCCGCCTTGACGTTGTCGTGCACCTGCTCGGGGCGGGAGGCGCCGATGATCGCAGAGGAGACGTTCGGGTTCTGCAGCACCCAGGCGATGGCGAGCTGGGCCATGCTCAGCCCCGCCTGCTCGGCGAGCGGCTTGAGCTGCTGCACCCGGGTCAGCACGTCGTCGCTGAGCCACTTGGAGATGAAGTGCGCGCCGGACTTCTCGTCGGTGGCCCGGGAGCCCGCGGGTGGGGGGTGACCCGGCTGGTACTTGCCGGTCAGCACACCCTGGGCCATCGGGGACCAGACGATCTGGCCGATGCCCAACTCCTCGCTGGCCGGCACCACCTCGGCCTCGATGACCCGCCATAGCATCGAGTACTGCGGTTGGTTGGAGATCAGTGGAATCCGCAGTTCACGGGCGAGCGGGTGGGCCTGGCGCAGCTGCGTCGCCGTCCATTCGGAGACCCCGATGTAGAGGGCCTTCCCAGCGCGGACAACGTCGGCGAACGCCTCCATTGTTTCTTCGATCGGGGTGCTGTGGTCATACCGGTGCGCCTGGTAGAGGTCGACGTAGTCGGTGCCCAGCCGGCGCAGCGAGCCGTCGATCGACTCCATGATGTGCTTGCGGGACAGGCCCCGGTTGTTGTGACTCGGCCCGGTCGGCCAGAACACCTTCGTGAACAGCTCGAACTCGGAACGCCGTTCATTCTGCAGCGCCCGGCCGAGGACCTCTTCCGCGCGGGTGCCCGCGTACGCGTCCGCGGTGTCGAAGGTGGTGATACCGGCGTCCAGGGCGGCCCGGACACAGGCGAAGGCCGACTCCTCCTCAACCTGGGAGCCGTGGGTGATCCAGTTTCCGTATGAGATCTCGCTGACCATCAGGCCGGAACGGCCCAGGTGTCGGAATTCCATCCCCTGACCTTAGCTCGGTGATACGTCGCCCACGAGGGACACAGTTCTGCTCGCCGAACCCGGTGCACCACGGGCCGGTCGCCGAGCCGTTGCCGGCCGACTTCCTGTCCGAACAGGTCAGAGCAGTGGTACCGCATCGGTGAGCAACTGCTCGATCTCGGCGAGCACCCCGGCCTGGTCGGGATGCGTCGGTTCGATCAGCGGTCTGCCCTGCCGATCCAACGCCCCCCATCGGCCGGCGGCGGTGGCTACCAGGTAGGCCACGGGGTGCACCACCAACGCCGGGTGTACCGGCGGCACGACCACCCGGCCGGTCCGGTCCACCACGCCATACCGTCCGGCCTGGTCAACGACGGCCAACCCATCCTCGGTGAAGCCATCCACCTGCCCGCCGGCAACGAGCATGGTGGCGAATCCGTGGTAGCGGGTCGGTACCACCAGCCGGCCGGCGCGGTCCACCGCGCCCCACCCCTCCCGCCGGACCACGGCGATACCGCGTCGGAACGGGCGCACGTCGGCGAAGCCCGGTGGCACCACGACCTCGCCCTGCGGGTCAATCGCACGCCAACCACCGGGCTCGCCCTGGGACACCCAGGCCAGCCCGTCGGCGAACGGGCGGACCACCAGCCAGGACGGGGTCAACACGGAGCTGCCAGCTCGATCGAGGAGCGACCACCGTTGGTCGTCCGGCCGGCGAACCCAGGCCAGGTCCTCTCGGAACGGCTGCGCCTCCGCGTACTCCGCAGCGATGACCAGGTCACCGTCCGGGTTGGCGTACCCCCAGAGATCGCCGTCGCGCGCCGGCACCGGCGGTTGTTCCGGCTCCAGCAACTCCGCCCTGCTGCGAGGGTACGGCCCGAAGCCGGTCTTGGCGGCTCGATCGGCGACCGCGTCCAGACTCATCCGTACCCGCTCCAGCAGCTCCGCATCGGCGGTGCCGCGTAGGTCCAACGCCCGCTCGAAGTGCAGGCAGGCCTCGATCAGCCGACCTTGGTCAACGCAGCACCGTCCAGCATGTTCGTGCAGCGCCGCCCGGAGTCGGTCGGGCAGTTCCGGTGAGTTCGCCCGGGCGAAGAGGCGGTCGGCTTCGTCGTACTCGCCCCGCCACCGCAGCACGTGTGCCAGCCGGGCCTGCGCGAGAGCGGAGCGTCGCAACTCGCCGGTGGCCTCCGCGTAGGTAAGGGCCAGCCGGCCGTCTGCCAGCGCGTCATCCAGATCACCAGCCGCCCGGGACGCCACGGCCCGCAGACTGAGCAGCCGGGCCCGGGATCGGTTGTCCATGGCCGTGTCGAGCTTCTCGGTCAGCCGGTGTCGGATACTCCGGAACTGCTCGGGGTCGGGGATGACCTCGCGGAGGGTGGCCGGGTCCAGTCGCCAGGGAAGGTTGGCCAGCACCCGTTCGGGGTCGCCCGGCGGAGCGGTGTCGTCGGCGTTCGCGGCATCCGGTGGGGGAGTGGCCGCCACCTCCGGTGCGGGGCCTTCCCTCGTGGCCGTCGTGGGCGCCGCTGTCTCCGCTGCCGCTTCCGCTGTCTCCGCCGCTTCCGCTGGGTCGGCCTCCGGCCGCGGCGCGGGTGCGGATGGCGCGGGGAGCACCGGGACCGGCTCCGGCGTGGCCGCCGCCGTGGTTGCCGCGGCCGGATCCGCCGGCACCGACGTCGCCGCGGTCTCCGGTCCCGGCTCTGGCTCCGGTCCGGGTTCCGGCTCCTGGTGTGCGTCCGGCTCCGGTCCCGGCTCTGTCTCCTGGGGTGTTTCCGGTCCCGGCTCTGGATTCTGGTGTTCGTCCGGTTCCGCGTCCGGTTCCGGCTCCCGGTCCGCCGTGACCGGTGGCGTCGTGGTCTCCGAATCCGACGAGGCGGGCTCGGTGGTGGGAGCGGGCCCCGCCGCTGGTGCCCGTTCCCGGCCCGCGTCGGCTTGTGCCGGGTCTGGGTCTTCCGCCGGGGCGGTGTCGGCTATCGGGGCTGAATCCTCGTCCGGGGCTTCGTCGTCGCTGTCGAGGACGCCAGCAGCGGCGGCCGGTGTGGCCCCGGTTGGCTCGGTCTTCTCCGGTGCGATGGTGGCGGGCTCCGCCTCCTCTTCCTCGGGTGTGCCGGCGGTGTCCACGTACTCAGGGGTGGCGCTGGCTGGCTCCGCCGAGGGCGGTGACGCGGCGGTTGGCGCGTCGTCGGGCTGGTCGGGTGCGGCGGCCGGAGACGGTGCGTCGGGGCTGGACGGGGCAGGCTCGGCGGCGGGCACGAGCGGTTCGGCGGGTGGGGTTGGCTCGGCGGCGGTGGTGGCCGGCCCGAACCAGGCGTTTGGCCCGCTCGGGCCCGGCCCCGGACCGACGGGGTCGGTGGTGGTGGGGGGTGGCGGAACGTACCGCCGCGGCTGCGGTGCACTGGTGGCGGGGGCTGGTCCGGCCGCCTCGGGAGGCGGCGGCGTCGGTCCGGGAGGTGCGCCGGTGACCGGGCGGTCCGGGTGCGGATGGGTTGGCGGGGCCGTCCCGGCGCCGCCGGACACCGGTCGGCTGGGGGCGCCGGACACCGGTCGGCCGTACGGTGGCGCCGACATGCTCGTCGGGGGACCGCCCTGCGGCGGTCGGTGGGGTGGCGGGAGGTGCGGTCCGTGTGGCTCGCCGCGCCGGGGGCCCTCCTGGTTCGGGCCCGGCTGGGGTGGGGGCCAGGGGCGTCCGGAGCTGGGCCGACGGTTGGGGTACGGCTGCTGGTCTGGGTGCCGGTCGGGGCGGCGTATCGCCCCGGGCGCTCCGTCGTGGTGCGGGTGGACGGAGCGGTCACCGGGCCCATCCCGGTTCGCCCGGAGCCCGTCCGGCCTCAGGTGCCCACCGTCGCTCTCCGGCGGTACGCCGGGCCGGCCATGATCGGTGTCGGCGGACCGCCCCCACGGGTAGCGGGTCCGCGGTGGCGGCCCTCCGGCCTCCCGACCGAGGGCGTAGCGGTCGCGTCCCTGGGGTCGCTCCTCATCAGGTTCGGGAATCCAGCCCGGTTCTGGGTGCCGGGCGGGGGAGACCGGCTGATTCCGCCCCCCGGGCTCGTGCCACGAACTCCGGTCGTCGTACCGGTCCGGGCGGGCGTACTGACCGCGCCCGGAGCCGGTGCGGTGGCTGTCCCGTTCCCAGCCGGGGTCGCCGTCACGTATATCGGGCGGCGCTGGCCGCGGGCCTCGGTCGGCCCCCCGCGGCACCTCGCTGGGCCGTCGGCGGCGCAGCTCCCCGTCGTGGCGGGCATGGCGGTCGTCCGGTTCATTCCAGGAGCGGCCGATGTAGGTCCCGTCGGGGCGGGTCGGTGCCAGCGGGGGCACCATGGCCCGGCCGATAACGGCAGCTCGCCCGTGCGCGGCGGGCGGTTGGGTGTGCTCGATTCCGATATCGCCGGGGTAGCGCTGGCCGGGGAACTGCGGATGCCACTCGCTCGTCGGCTCGACCATCCAGGATGGCTCGGCGGGGTGGTGCCACGGGTCGCCGTACCCGCCGCGGCTCATCCGCGCGCCCTGTCGCTGGCCTGGACGAGGGGGTTGCCTCGGAGCGCGCGCAGGGGTTGGGCGGGATCTGGCGGGGGCGTCTGTCTGTGTTCGGACGCGCCCCGATGACCGGCTCGCGTCCGCTCGCTCACGGCGATTGTCACCTCGTTGCACCTTGTCGCGCTGGGCACCCGCCGGCCGGTGGCTTCTTCCGTTCAGCAAGGTGTAGCTGCGGAAGGAGGGTAGCGGCGTGGGCTCGGTCGCCGCCACTGTGGCGCCCGCGCGGGACCCAAACGTTATCCCATGTTCCGGAAATTTGGGCTAAATCCGGACCAGGGTTTCGGCATCCGGACAGCTGACCACAGGTCTTCGTAGCTGCCGGGGCCAGTTCCGGTGGCGTCGGCGCCCCGCCGGGCGCCGTGCGACGTTGGGTCGAGGTGTCGGAAGGGGGGAGCGGCTACCTGGCGGCGGGGTGCCGTCAGACCGGGTCGCCGATGGCGACGCGGGGTACGGGGGCCCGCATCCGGCGGAAGGTGATCGACCGCATGATCGCGTAGAGGTAGAGCGAGCCCATCCGTTGCCCGGAGTTCGGGAAACGCTCTCGGACCAGCTTCTTGATCTTCCGGGAGATCAGGACCGAGTCGATGATCAAGGCGAACGCGAGCACCACCCACAGGATGTTGGAGCCGAGCCGGACCTCCGGCGGCATCGCCTGGTTCGAGCCGAGCAGCACGATCAGTGCGCCACCGAAGAACCAGGTGCCCACCGTGCGTCGGGAGTCGACCACGTTGCGGGCGAGCAGCCGCTCCGGCCCTCGGTCTCGGGGGCCGCCCTCGCGTCGGAACTCCGCGGCCGACTCGGCGCGCAGCCGGCGGCGCTCCGCGCGGCGCTCTTCTTTGCTCAGCGACTTGACCGCCGTGGTGGGGCGCCGCCCGATGCTGGGCCGCTTGGGCGTCTCGCGCCCCTTCGCCGGCGTGTAGCCCCGGGGTTGGGCGGCGGCGGGCTCCTCCTCGGACGTCACCAGCTTGGTGGACTCGTCGAGCAGGTCAGTGGCTTTGCGACGAAACAGGGGCACGTGGCAAGCGTAGCCAAATGTCCGCGCCCGGTGCACATCGCGGTGCGCCGGGCGCGGGCGTCAGGGGCGGGCATCGCCGCCCGGGGTGGTACGGGTCACGGTCGCTCGACGTGCGCGCCCAGATCGGCGAGCTTCGCCTCGAAGTCCTCGTAACCACGGTTGATGAGGTCGACGCCGTACACCCGGGAGGTGCCCTCGGCGGCGAGTGCCGCGATCAGGTGGCTGAACCCGGCCCGCAGGTCGGGGATAACCAGATCGGCGGCGTGCAGCTTGCTCGGCCCGGCGATGACCGCCGAGTGCTTGAAGTTGCGCCGGCCGAAGCGACACGGCGTGCCGCCCAGGCAGTCGCGGTAGACCTGGATGTTCGCACCCATCGAGTTCAGTGCCGAGGTGTAACCAAGTCGCTGTTCGTACACCGTTTCGTGAACGATCGAGAGGCCGCGGGCCTGGGTCAGCGCCACGACCAGTGGCTGCTGCCAGTCGGTCATGAAACCCGGGTGTACGTCGGTCTCCAACGCCACCGACTTCAGCTCCCCGCCCGGGTGCCAGAAGCGGATGCCGCCCTCCTGGCCAGGGTCGTTCAGCCGGGGTGGGCGGGCGTCGGTGACCTCGTACTCGCCGCCAACCGAGCGGAAGATGTTCAGGAACGTCATCATGTCGGCCTGCTCCGCGCCCAGCACCTCGACGTGGCCGCGGGTGGCCAGCGCGGCGGCGGCCCAGCTGGCTGCCTCGATCCGGTCCGAGATCGGGCGGTGCGAGTAGCCGTGGAGTTTCGGCACGCCCTGGATCTCGATCACCCGGTCGGTGTGCACCTTGATGATCGCGCCCATCTTCTGGAGGACGCAGATCAGGTCGACGATCTCCGGCTCGACCGCCGCGTTGCGCAGCTCGGTGACGCCCTCGGCCATCACCGCGGTCAGCAGCACCTGCTCGGTGGCGCCGACGCTCGGGTAGGGCAGGGCGAACTTCGTGCCGTGCAGGCCGTTCGGTGCCGACAGGTGTAGGCCCTCCGGCTGCTTGTCGACGGTCGCCCCGAACTCGCGCAGCGCCTGGAGGTGGAAGTCGATCGGGCGGGGGCCGATGTGGCAACCGCCGAGGTCGGGGATGAAGGCGTGGCCAAGTCGGTGCAGCAGTGGCCCGCAGAACAGGATCGGGATCCGGCTCGAACCGGCGTGCACGTTGATTTGGTCGGTGCTGGCGCTCTCCACGTTGGCGGGGTCGAGGACCAGCGCGCCGTCCTCGTCGCCATCGGTGACCTTGACCCCGTGTACGCCGAGCAGGCCACGGACGACCTCGACGTCACGGATCTTCGGTAGGTCGTAGAGCCGGCTCGGGCTGTCTCCGAGCAGCGCGGCGACCATCGCCTTGGAGACGAGGTTCTTCGCGCCGCGTACGCGAATTCGCCCTTCCAGCGGAGTGCCTCCGTGTACGACCAGGACGTCATCGGTCAACGCAACCTCCAGCGCGTCGAGTGGTGCCGGGTATCGGTGGGGTTGGATGTCCTGCGATCCGTGGTGGCAGGGGTCGGTGACCGGGACACCCACGTGTCGTCGCCCAGGGCAGCATAGCCCTCTGTGACGAAGGCGGACTCGGTCAGATCGCCCTTGGCGGTATTTATCGGCGTCCTGGCACTTCTTGCACCAGAGTCACTACTGACAGTTAACGCGCTCCGCTTGGTGGCCGGTTCTCCGCTCCCGGCAGGGCGAGCATCTGGTCCAGCGCCACCCGGGCCTGGTGCGCCGTCTCCGCACCCACCGTGATCTGGTTCACCACCCGGCCGGCGACCAGCTCCTCCAGCGCCCACACCAGATGGGGCAGGTCGATGCGGTTCATCGTCGAGCAGTAGCAGACCGCTCGGTCCAGGAACATGATCTGCTTGTCCGGGTTGGCCAGCGCCAGCCGGCGGACCAGGTTCAGCTCCGTGCCCACCGCCCACGCCGAGCCGGCCGGTGCCGCCTCGATCGTCTTGATGATGTACTCCGTGGATCCGACGAAGTCAGCAGCGCGGACCACCTCGTGCCGGCACTCGGGGTGCACCAGCACGTTGACGCCCGGAACCCGCTCGCGTACGTCGTTGACGCTGTCGAGGGTGAACCGGCCGTGGACTGAGCAGTGCCCCCGCCAAAGAATCATCCGAGCGTCGCGTAGCTGCCCAGCGGTGAGCCCACCGTTCGGCTTGTGCGGGTCGTACAGTACGCAGTCGTCCAGCGAGAAACCCAGCTCCAGAACGGCGGTGTTCCGGCCCAGGTGCTGGTCGGGGAGGAAGAGTACCCGCTGGCCCTGCTGATACGCCCACTCCAGCGCCCGTTTGGCGTTCGACGAGGTGCAGACGACGCCGCCGTTACGTCCGACGAAGCCCTTGATGTCCGCCGAGGAGTTCATGTAGGTGACCGGGACGGTGCCTTCGGTGAGGCCGAGGTCGGCCAGGGTCTCCCAGGCGGCCTCGACCTGCCCAAGCGCCGCCATGTCCGCCATCGAACAACCGGCGGCCAGGTCGGGCAGGACAACCTGCTGCTGGTTTGTGGTGAGGATGTCGGCGCTCTCGGCCATGAAGTGCACGCCGCAGAAGACGACGTACTCCGCGTTCGGCCGGGCCGCGGCCTCCCGGGCCAGCTTGAACGAGTCGCCGGTCACGTCGGCGAACTGGATTACCTCGTCGCGTTGGTAGTGGTGGCCCAGCACGAAGACCCGGTCACCCAGCTGTGCCTTCGCCGCCGCCGCGCGGGCCACCAGCTCGGGGTCGCTCGGTGCCGGCAGTTCGCCAGGACACTCGACTCCCCGTTCGGAAGCCGGATCGCTGCCCCGACCGAGCAGCAGGAGCGCGGTGGCGGTGGCGGAAGGTTCAACCCAGGTCGACGTCACGCCCCTATGGTTCCACAGCACCGCCGCGTTGCGACCGCTGCCGGTGTGTGCTGCCACACTGCTCGGATGCGTGTGCTGATCTGCCCGGACAAGTTCGCCGGCACCCTGTCGGCGCCGGCGGTGGCCGCCGCCGTGGCCGCCGGCTGGCGATCGGTGGCACCAGGCGACGACCTGCTCGTGCACCCCCTCGCCGACGGTGGCCCCGGGTTTCTGGACGTGTTGGCCGGGGCGCTGGACGCCCATCGGGTGCCGGTACCGACCGTCGACCCCCTTGGCCGTCCAGCGGCCGCTGAGATCCTGCTCACCCGGGCCGGCACCGGGTACGTGGAGAGCGCTCAGGCCTGCGGTCTGCACCTGCTCGCCCCGACCGAGCGCGACCCGAGGCACACCACCTCGTACGGAGTGGGGCTGCTGGTGGCCGCCGCCGTCGAGTGCGGCGCCTCCGAGGTGGTGATCGGGCTCGGGGGCTCGGCCACCAATGACGGCGGTGCGGGCCTGCTCGCCGCCCTCGGCGTACCACCGCTGGATGGCGTCGGCGCGGCCCTGCCGTACGGGGGAGCGGCGCTGGCCGCCGTCGCGGCGCTGGACGGGGCGCCCCGGCTGCGGGACGCCCGGCTGGTCGCTGCCACGGACGTGGACAACCCGCTACTCGGGGTGCATGGTGCGAGCAACGTCTTCGGCCCGCAGAAAGGCGCCGACCGGGCGGACGTGCTGCTGCTCGACGCGGCGCTGGAGCGGTTCGCCGCGGTCCTCGAACGGGACTTGGCCGGCTGCCCCGGTGGCCTGGGCACTCTGCCCGGTGGCGGGGCGGCCGGTGGGCTGGGTGCGGCGGTGCTCGCCCTCGGCGGCCGGTGCGAGTCGGGGATCGGCCGTGTCGCCCGCGCGGTCGGGCTGGACACCGCGCTGGACACCGTCGATCTGGTGATCACCGGCGAGGGTTCGTTTGATCAGCAGTCCCTGCGCGGCAAGGTGGTCGCTGGGGTGGCCGGGGCGGCTCGGGACCGGGGCGTGCCGTGCGTGGTGCTGGCGGGGCGGGTGGGCGCGGGCCGGCGGGAGGCGGCCGCGGCGGGCGTCACCGAGGCGCACAGCCTTGTCGAGCACTACGGCGGGGCGGAACACGGCGGGGTGGAGGCGGCGATCGGCCAGCCGGCCGACGGGCTGCGGGCCCTGGCGGCCCGGTTGGCCCGGCAGTGGAGTCGCTGACCGGCCCGGTGCGGCCCCCGTCACCTGGGTGACCCGGTAGCGAGCGGCCTACAATCGAAAGCCGGACCGCAGTGGGAATCGTTGACCGACGGTGTTGGCCACGACGACCACACCTTACGTGTGCAGGGAGATTCCACGTGACCACGCCAGCGCAGACCGAGTCGACCGAGGCCCCCACGACCGTCATCCTCACCGACGTCGCGGCCCAGAAGGTCAAGGCTCTGATCGAGCAGGAGGGCCGTGACGACCTGCGGCTCCGGGTCGCGGTGCAGCCGGGCGGCTGCTCCGGCCTGCGGTACCAGCTCTTCTTCGACGAGCGGTCCCTCGACGGCGACGTCGTCACCGACTTCGACGGCGTGGAGGTCGTCGTCGACCGGATGAGCGCCCCCTACCTGGGCGGCGCCACCATCGACTTCGCCGACCGTATTGACGCGCAGGGCTTCACGATCGACAACCCGAACGCGGGGAACTCCTGCGCCTGCGGCGACTCGTTCAGCTGACCGCCGACCGGCGGGCCGGCCCCGGTTTTCCAGCATGGGACCGGCCCCCCGGTGGGTGGTACGGGAGTTGCCGATGGTTCAACTGAACGGTTACCTCGGGGTAGCCGGAGCGGTAGGCTGACCGACGCCCCGCTCCCGACACCCCAAGGGATGACATGAAGATCGCCGTGACCGGCTCGATCGCGACTGACCACCTGATGAGCTTCCCCGGCCGATTCGCCGAGCAGTTCATCGCCGACCAGCTCGACAAGGTGTCGCTCTCCTTCCTGGTGGACGACCTTGTGCTACGACGGGGCGGGGTGGCCGCCAACATCGCCTTCGGCATGGGCCAGCTCGGCCTGCGCCCGGTTCTGGTGGGCGCGGTGGGTGCCGACTTCGCCGACTACCGTTCCTGGCTGGATCGGCACGGCGTTGACTGCGATTCCGTGCACGTGAGCGAGATCGCCCACACCGCCCGCTTCGTCTGCACCACCGACACCGAGATGTGTCAGATCGCCTCCTTCTACGCGGGGGCGATGAGCGAGGCGCGCAACATCGAGCTGGAGCCGATCGCCCAGCGGGCCGGCGGCCTCGACCTGGTGTTGGTCGGCGCCAACGACCCGGAGGCGATGCTGCGTCACTCCGCCGAGTGCCGGGAGCGGGGGTACGCGTTCGCGGCCGACCCCTCGCAGCAGCTTGCCCGGATGCCGGGTGAGGAGGTCGTCGCGCTGGTTGAGGGCGCCGAGTACCTGATGACCAACGAGTACGAGAAGTCGCTGCTGCAGAGCAAGGCCGGCCTTAGCGACGAGCAGCTGCTCGATCTGGTCAAGGTGCGGGTAACCACCCTGGGCAAGCAGGGTGTGGAGATCGCCGGACGGGACATCGACCCGATCCACGTGCCGATTGCCCGGGAAATGCGCGCCGTTGACCCGACCGGAGTCGGCGACGGGTTCCGGGCCGGCTTCTTTGCCGCGCTCTCCTGGGATCTTGGGCTGGAGCGGGCCGCCCAGGTCGGCTCGTTGCTGGCCACCCTTGTGCTGGAGACGGTCGGCACCCAGGAGTACCAGCTCCGCAGGGACCTTTTCATCAAGCGGCTCGCCGAGTCCTACGGCGACGCGGCAGCCGAAGAGGTCCGCCCGCACCTGGTGCCGTGATCTCACGCCGGCACTGACCTCCGGGCCCCGGGGGTCAGTGCCGGCGGCGAACGTCGAATCCCGGGCCGTCGGGACCGTCCACCCGGCCCACGAACTCCTGACCTCGAAGCCGACACCAGGCGGGCAGGTCCACCGCGGCGGCCGGATCGTCGGCCAGCACCCGGACGAGGGCGCCCACCGGCAGCTCGGGCAGGCGGCGGGCCAGTGCGATCACCGGTAGCGGGCAGCGCTGCCCCCGGCAGTCGAGTACCTCGGGCGCGATCACAGCCCCACCACCCCCGCCTCGGCCCGCAACGCGCTCACGATCCCCGGCAGCTCGGTCAGGAACCGCTCCACGTCGGCCTCGGTCGTGTCCTGGTGCAGCGAGACCCGAACATTGCCGTGTGACAACACTCCCATCGCCGCCAGCACGTGCGACGGGCGCAGCGTTGACGAGGTGCACGACGAGCCGGAGGAGACGGCGAAGCCGCGCCGGTCCAACGCGTGTAGCAGCGCCTCACCATCGACGTACAGGCAGGAGAAGGTCACCAGGTGCGGAAGTCGATCTTCTGGATCACCGACCACCTCCACATCCGGCACCTCGGTCGCCACCCGGACTCGGATCCGGTCCACCAGGCGGGCGAGTCGGTCCCCCCGCGCCGCCGCGTCGGCCGCCGCCGCGCGCAGACTCGCCGCCGCGGCGACGACCGCCGGTAGGTTCACCACCCCCGGGGTCCGCCCTGCCTCGCGTTCGTCCATCGGCCACGGCGACTCCCAGCGGGTGCCCTTGCGGACCACCAGCAGTCCGACCCCCGGCGGTCCGCCCCACTTGTGGGCGCTCGCGGTCAGCACCGACCAGCCTGCCGGCACCGGTGCGTGCCCGACCACCTGCGCCGCGTCAACGTAGAGCGGCACTCCGGCGGCGGCGCAGGCGGCACCGGCTTCGGCAACCGGCTGTACGGTGCCCACCTCGTGACTCGCGGCGATCAGGGCGGCGAGCGCGGTGCCGGGCGTCCTGACCGCCACTGACCAGGCGTCCAGATCGATCCGGCCGAGCCGGTCGACCGGGATCGATGTCGCCGTACCGCCGCCAGCCACGTGTCGCTCGGCGGAGTGCAGCACCGCCGAGTGTTCGATCGCGGAGTGCACCAGGCCGGACCCGAACCGGCGTCGTCCGGCGAGCCCGCCGAGGACGGCTGAGTGCGCGGCTGCGGTGCCGCTCGGGGTGAAGGAGAGCTCGTCCGGTCGGACGCCGAGCGTGGCCGCGGCGGCCTCCCGCGCCGCGTCCAGGAGCTGACGCGCACGCCGCGCCGGGGCGTAGAGCCGTTCTGGGTCTGCCCAGCCGTCGTCGAGGGCGGCCAGCAGCGCCTGTCGGGCGACGGGGTGCAGCGGCGCGGCGGAGGCGGCGTCCAGGTAGACCGGAGAGGCGTTCACGGAACTCCACGATATCGTCTCCCCTGTCCCGTGATCACCCCGATGGGGGCGGACAACCACCCCAATCGGGTCCAGCCGGTCCTGGTCGAGTAATCTGCGACCGTCGGTGACCCCTTTGCCGCCGGTGTTGTAGCTCCACCGGCGGAGGCCGGCAGAACAGATGACGGCGGCGCGCTAGGGAGGCAGGACCAGGTGGTCGCAAGGAGT
Source organism: Salinispora cortesiana (assembly GCF_000484695.1). Taxonomy (GTDB): domain Bacteria; phylum Actinomycetota; class Actinomycetes; order Mycobacteriales; family Micromonosporaceae; genus Micromonospora; species Micromonospora cortesiana. Next base: position 113,803 of record NZ_AXVR01000004.1, read on the forward strand.
TCGGAGGTACGGCCGTCGGCCGTACGGCACAGCCCTTACTCGGGAGCCGGTGGGCGCCGGGTGCGGGGTGCCGGCCGGCTGGCTGGGCTCGGTCTCGGCGGAGCGGCACTGCTGGTCCTGCTCACGGGCTGCGATGTCGGCGCCGCGTTCGGCGGCTTCGGCTGGCCGCAGGGCGGCATCACCCCCGAGGCGAACCGGATGTACGACCTGTGGATCGCCTCGTGCATCGCGGCGCTCGCGGTCGGCGTGTTCGTGTGGGGCCTCATCTTCTGGTGCGTGGTGCGCTACCGGAAGCGGGGTAACGAGCTGCCGGTGCAGACTCGCTACAACCTGCCGATGGAGTTCCTCTACACCATCGCCCCGATTCTGATCGTCTCCGTGCTCTTCTACTACACGGCGATCGTGCAGACCGATGTGGGGAAGACCTCCCGGGACCCGGACGTCACCGTCGAGGTGGTCGCCTTCAAGTGGAACTGGCAGTTCAACTACCGCGACGGCCAGGGCGTGGAGGCCAACACGGTCGCTTCGGTCCTCGGCACCAGCGAGGTCATCCCGATCCTGGTGTTGCCCTCGGACCGGTCGATCCGCTTCGAGGAGACCAGCCGCGACGTCATCCACTCGTTCTGGGTGCCGGAGATGTTGTTCAAGCGTGATGTCTTCCCCGGCAGCATTCGCAATGTCTTCGAGGTCTCCAAGCTCGAGGGCGAGGGTGCGTACGTGGGCCGCTGCGCCGAGCTGTGCGGCACCTACCACGCCTTCATGAACTTCGAGCTGCGGGTTGTCACGCCGGAGAAGTACGACCAGTTCCTCGCCGCCAAGCAGGATGGACGGTCTACGCAGGAGGCGTTGACCGCGATCGGTGAAGATCCGTACGCGACGACCACCGAGCCGTTCGACACGCGACGCACCGAGGCGAACTTCAACCCCGACAAGTCGGCTAGCGGTTCGGGTAACTGAGGGAGCAGGCATGAAGACCGAGTGGCGCATCTTCCTCCTCATCGCCGGGTTCCTGCTCTTTGCCACGGCGCTCTACGGGGGCTGGACCTACGGCGACGGCGGCCAGATTGAATGGGTCGGCACCATCGCCCTGCTGTTGAGCTTCGCGCTCTGCCTGATGTGCGGTGGCTTCTTCTGGTTCGTCGCCCGGCGGATCGATCTGCGGCCCGAGGACCGGCCCGACGCGGAGATCGCTGATGGCGCGGGTGAGGTTGGCTTCTTCAGCCCGGGCAGCTACTGGCCGTTCGGTATCGCACTGGCGGCCACGATCGCCGGTCTCGGCCTCGTGTTCTGGCAGCTCTGGCTGCTGGCTGTCGGCCTGGTAGCGGTCGTCTTCGCCGCCTGTGGCCTGCTCTTCGAGTACTACAGCGGTACCCGGCGGACCGCCGAGCACTGATCACGACCAGTTGAACGGCCCGCTCCCTGCCGGGAGCGGGCCGTTCGCCGTGTGGATGCTGATCGCGATGTGGGCAGGAGACCGCCGCGACGGTTGATCGTTGCGGCCTGTCCGACATGCTCCGGTGGCCAGCGGACCCTTCCCGGCGGTCCGGCGTTGGCTGAGCCGGTTCGCCGTTGGCCGAGCCGGTCTGGCGTTGGCTCAGACCGGCTGGCGTTGGCTCAGACGGTCGCCGGCCGCACGGTCTGGGCGACCTCGATCCAGCGGTCCAGAGTCCGGGCCGCGGCGCCGGAGTCGATCGAATCGGCGGCGCGGAGTAGGCCGGCCCGCAGCGCCTCGGTCAGGTCCGTGTCCAGGGGCCCCTGGGTGGCGAGCGCCGCGGCGGCGTTGACCAGTACCGCGTCTCGCACCGGCCCGGTCTCCCCGGCCAGCAGGCGGCGTACCACGTCGGCGTTGTAGGCGACGTCACCGCCGCGTAGGTCGGCGAGGGTGGCCCGGGGTATCCCAAGGTCGGTCGCGTCGAGCAGCGCCTCGGAGACCGTGCCGCCCTGCGCCGCCCAGACGCGGGTGGGGGCGGCGGTGGTGAACTCGTCGAGTCCGTCCTCGCCGCGCAGGACGAGCGCCGAGTCACCGCGGGCGGCGAAGACCGCGGCCATGACCGGCGCCATCCGAGCGTCGAAGCAGCCGACTGCGCCGGCGCGGGGACGAGCCGGGTTGGTGAGCGGGCCGAGGAAGTTGAAGGCGGTTGGTACGCCCAGCTCCCGACGGACCGGGCCAGCGTGGCGCATCCCGGGGTGGAACCGGGCGGCGAAGCAGAAGCCGATTCCCGCCTCGGCGACGCAGGTCGCCACCGCCTCGGGGTCGAGGTCCAGCGGCAGACCGAGGAACTCCAGCACGTCCGCGGTGCCGCAGGACGAGGAGGCGGCTCGGTTGCCGTGCTTGACCACCCGTACGCCGGCGCCGGCGACCACCAGGGAGGCCATGGTGGAGATGTTCACGGTGTGCGCGAGATCGCCACCGGTGCCCACCACATCCACGGCGGTTGCGCGCAGCTCCGCGGGCAGGTCGACCGGAACGGCGTGGGTGAGCATCGCCTCGACCAGGCCGGATAGCTCGGCGGGGGTCTCACCCTTGGCCCGCAGCGCGACGGCGAAGCCGGCGACCTGCGCCGGGCCCGCCGATCCGGACATGATCTCACCCATCGCCCAGGCAGTGTCGGCGGTGGATAGTTCGTCCCCGCGCAGCAGCGCGGCTAGCAGGTGCGGCCAGGTCCGTTCGCCCATGGGGGCCTCCCGAGCGGTCCAGGGGTTAGGATCCGGCGCCGGCGGATCCGGCGCCGAGGCGGTGCCGGAGTGGGGACGTCAGGTCGGTGCGTGGGTCCGCAGCACTTCGGCAACGGTCGTGCCGGTGGTTACCGGATCGAGCGGATGCACCAGGGTGGCGTCAACCTCGGCGTAGGCGGCGAGCCATCGGTCGGCGGCGCGAGCGAGCACCACGCAGGTGGGCGGGGCGTCGGCCCGGTCGTCCTTGATCTGCCGGGCGATGCCGAGGCCGCCGCCGGGGTGGGCCTCGCCGTCCAGGAGTAGGAGATCAATTTCGTAGTCGTCAACCAGCCGGATGCACTCGGCGTAGTCGGACGCGTCGACGAACTCAACCTTGAGGCCGGGTGCGGGTCGGGTGCCGACGGCGAGTCGCATCCGATCCCGGACCTGTGGGTCGTCACTGTAGAGCAGGACAGTGCACCGACGATCGCTCATTGCTTAACTGGCTCCCACCTCGTAGCTATCTGCCGATCGTACCGGTTGTACCCGGTAGGGCTTCCGCGGGCGGTGCTCCCCAGCCCGGCAGTCAGCCCACCGCCGAGCTGGCCCGCTGTTCGGCCTCCTGGCGGTCCAGCTCGCGGTCGATCCGGCGGGCCTCCCGTTCGGCCTGGCGCATCCATCGCGCGACCAGCACCGCCAGCATGGTGACGCTGACGAGCTCACCGCCGCCCCAGAGGATGCCACCGGCGATCACCTGGTCCTCCCACGGGTCGGCCCAGGTCAGACCCAGCGAGGAGTGCCAGTCGCCACCAAAGAGGGCGGTCGACTGCATGATGGTGAGCCCGAGCACGGTGTAGAACGGCACGGAGAGCAGCATCAGCAGCGCCCGGCCCGGGTAGGGCCAGCGGTGGGGCTGCGGGTCGAGCCCGAGCAGCGGCCAGAAGAAGACACACCCGACCAGGAGGACGTGTGCGTGGACCAACTCGTGTGCCCACGCGTGTTCGAGCGTGTAGCGGTAGAGGTCGGTGAAGTAGAGGGCGAACGGGGTGACCATGAAGACCGCGAAGGCGCCCAGGGGATAGCTGCCGAGCCGGACAACCCGGCTGTGTACGAGCGTCCGCAGCCGCTCGCCAGGGCGTTGTGGCAATGCCTGTAGCGCCAGCGTGATCGGGGCGCCCAGGGCCAGGAAGATCGGTGCCACCATGGAGAGCACCAGGTGCTGCGTCAGGTAGACCGACAGCAGCGTCGTGTCGTAGGCCGCCAGCCCGCTGAGGGTCACCATGGCGATGCCGCCGAGGCCGGGGCCGAGGAAGAGCAGCGTTCGGGCCGCCGGCCAACGGTCGCCGCGCACCCGGAGCCGGCGGACGCCGTAGAGGTAGAGTCCAGCTGCGAGCACCAAGCCGACGGCGATCCAGCTGACTGGCTGCACCTCGGTGAAGATCGACGTGAGGGTGAATGGCGGTGGGATAGCCGCGGGTGCCGCCGGTGCGGCGACCGAGGTCGCGGCCGGTGCGGCGACTTCGGTAGCAATGGAGACTGGATCGACGCGCTGCACGTTTTCACCCTAGGTGAGGCTAATCGGACCCCCCCGATCGGGCTGCCCGGAGCACCGGTTTGGGCCCCCGCTGATCGCCGGCCTCGCTTAACGGCAATAATGACCGCGTGACTGCGGCCCCAGCGATTGACAAGAGCCGGATCCACTCCCTGACGCGACCCAACATGGTCAGCGTCGGGACGATCGTGTGGCTCTCCAGTGAACTCATGTTCTTCGCGGCGCTGTTCGCGATGTACTTCTCGATCCGTGCTGCGGCGCCGGAGCAGTGGGCGGAGCACACTCCGCACCTGAATGTTCCGTACGCGACGACGTTCACGGTGATTTTGGTGCTCTCGTCGGTGACCTGCCAGATCGGCGTGTTCGCCGCGGAGAAGGGGGACGTGCACGCCCTGCGGCGCTGGTTCACGATCACCTTCGTGATGGGACTGATCTTCGTACTCGGCCAGCTGAACGAGTACCGGGAGCTGATCCACGAGGGCATCAAGATCAACGAAGACGGCTATGGGTCGATGTTCTACCTCACCACCGGCTTCCACGGCCTCCACGTGGCAGGCGGTCTGGTCGCCTTCGTCATCTTCATGATTCGTACCACCATGGGTCGGTTCACGCCGGCGCAGGCGACATCGGCGATCGTGGTTTCGTACTACTGGCACTTCGTCGATGTGGTGTGGATCGCGCTCTACGCCATGATCTACTGGCTTCAGTGATCTTGGCGCGGCCCCGAATCGCGCCGCTGCTTCGTCCCCTCAGGCAAGGTCCAACCGGTTAAGGACACAGGTCATGACTTCTGACAACGACCGCCGACGCGGTCTGCTCGCGCGGCTGCGCGGGCGGCCCGCGGCGCGCAGCAGGGGCCGCCGCCGGCTGGGTGCCGCGGTCCGGCTGCTGGCAGCGCTGATGCTGGCTGGCGGTGCCTACACGGCTTTCGCCCCCAGCGTGCAGGCGCAGGACACACCGATGTCCAGCGCCGCCACGGACGGCAAGGCGCTGTTCAACCAAAGCTGTGTGAGCTGCCACGGTCGCAACGCGCAGGGCGTCGAGGGGCGTGGCCCGAGCCTGGTCGGCGTTGGCTCCGCCTCGGTCGAGTTCCAGGTGGGCACCGGTCGCATGCCGATGGTCCGGCAGGAGGCCCAGGCGCCCCGCAAGCCTCCGGTCTTCAACGACGATGAGATCCGTCAGCTCGGGCAGTACATCCAGGAGCTTGGCGGCGGCCCGGAGGTGCCGGCCGGCGAGGATCTCCACAAGGACGGCAACCTCGCCGCCGGTGGTGAGCTGTTCCGGATCAACTGCTCGCAGTGCCACGCCTTCGGCGGTGGCGGTGGCGCCCTCTCCTCGGGTAAGTACGCGCCGACCCTGAAGCCCGCCACCGATCGGCAGATCTACGCCGCGATGCTCAGTGGTCCGCAGAACATGCCGGTGTTCGGGGACAACCAGATCACGCCCGAGCAGAAGGCGGACATCATCGCCTACATCCAGGAGACCCTGAACCACAACCAGGATCCGGGCGGCTTCAACCTCGGCCGCTACGGTCCCTCGACCGAGGGGCTGGCGATCTTCCTGGTCGGCATCGTCGCGCTGGTCTTTACCACCCTGTGGATTGCGGGTAAGTCGTGACCGGGCGGTTCCAGACCAACATTGCGCCGGTGTCGCGGGTCGGCACCGCCCACAGCGAGGTGACGGCATGACCACCACCCACCCTGGAAACGCGGGCGGCGACCAGCCGGTCGACCTGGACGATCCGGATCTCAGTCGGTTCGACATCGTCCGTGCGGGCGCCCGTGAGGACGACATCCAGATCGTCCACTACGAGCCGCAGGTCGTGCCGGGTAGCAAGGCCGAGCGACGCCTGAGCCGTACGGTCGCCCTGTTCTTCCTGCTGACCGGCGCCTCCGCGACCGCCTTCCTGGCGATCTACATCTGGTGGCCCTGGGAGTACGAGCTGGGCTACGGCGGCGACAAGTGGTACACGCCGCTGCTCGGTGTCACCCTGGGTATCTCCCTGCTCGGTATCGGCTTCGGCATTCTCACCTGGGGCAAGAAGCTGCTGCCCAAGGAGGTCTCGGTCCAGGACCGGCATGAGGGCGAGGTCAACGAGCGGGACCGCACCGTCACCGCGCAGACGATGCTCTACATGGCCGACGAGCTGGGCGTGAAGCGCCGGCCGTTGCTGGGCGTCTCGCTGCTGGCCGGTCTCGCGCCGGTCGGCGCGGTGGCCGCGGCGCCGCTGGTGGGAGGGCTGATCTCGCAGCCGCACAAGAACAACCAGATGTTCACCACGGGTTTCGCGCCCACCGAGGGCGGGCAGAAGGTCCGGCTGGTCCGTGAGGACGGCCGTCCGATCCGCCCGGCGGACATCAGCGCTGGTGGCCAGATCACCGTCTTCCCCGGCATCGACCACGGGGTGAGTAACAAGTACGCAGACTCGCCGGCGTTGTTGATCCACCTTCGGGACGCGGATGCGCAGGAGGCCCGCGAGGCCAACGTGCGGATCGGCCACGACGACTTCATGTGGGGCAACTTCGCCGCCTACTCGAAGATCTGCACGCACGCTGGCTGCCCGGCCAGCCTCTACGAACAGCAGACCAACCGGCTGCTCTGCCCGTGTCACCAGTCGCAGTTCCTGATCACCGACAACGCGAAGCCCATCTTCGGTCCCGCCAGCCGTCGGCTGCCGCAGTTGCCGATCGTCGTTGACGACGAGGGTTACTTCGTGGCCACGTCCGACTACACCGAGACCGTCGGGCCCGACTTCTGGGAGCGGCCGTGAAGCGGCGCAAGTTTGAGATGGCAGCCGTCCCGGGGAATGTGGCCCGGGGAGTAGACGACCGCTTTCAGGTGGCCACCCCGCTCCGTCGGCTGCTGAACAAGGTCTTCCCGGACCACTGGTCCTTCCTGCTGGGTGAGATCGCGCTCTTCTCGTTCATCGTCCTGCTGCTCACCGGGGTCTTCTTGACCTTCTTCTTCGAGCCGGCGATGACCGAGGTGATCTACAACGGCAGCTACGCCCCGCTGCGGGGCACGCCGATGTCCGCCGCGTACGCCTCCAGTCTGGACATTACGTTCGACGTCCGGGGCGGCCTGATCATGCGGCAGATGCACCACTGGGCGGCCCTGCTGTTTATGGCCGCGATCGTGGTGCACATGCTGCGGGTCTTCTTCACCGGCGCGTTCCGCAAGCCGCGCGAGGCCAACTGGATCATCGGCTCGCTGCTGTTCTGGGTCGGCTTCCTGGCCGGTTTCACCGGCTACTCCCTGCCGGACGACGGCCTCTCCGGCACCGGGCTCCGGATCGCCTCCGGCATCATGTTGTCGATTCCGGTGATCGGCTCCTGGCTCACGTCCTCGATCTTCGACGGCGAGTTCCCCGGAACGATCATCATCAGCCGGTTCTACATCGCGCACGTACTGCTCATCCCCGGCCTGCTGCTCGCCCTGATCGGCGCCCACCTGGGGCTGGTCTTCAAGCAGAAGCACACCCAGTGGCCCGGCCCCGGTCGGACCAACGACAACGTGGTCGGCGAGCGGATGTTCCCGCGGTACGCGTTGAAGCAGGGCGGCTTCTTCATGGTCGTCTTCGGTGTGATCGCGCTGATGGCCGGCCTGTTCCAGATCAACCCGATCTGGTTGTTCGGGCCGTACGAGGCGTGGGTGGTGTCGGCCGCCAGCCAGCCCGACTGGTACGTCATGTTCCTCGACGGCTCCACCCGGCTGATGCCCGCCTGGGAGATCTACATTCCGATCGGCGACGGGTACGTCATCCCGCCGCTGTTCTGGCCAACGGTCGTGTTGCCCGGGGTGCTGGTGGGTATGTCCGTGCTCTATCCGTTCATTGAGGCCCGGCGCCTCAAGGACTACCGCCACCACAACCTGCTCCAGCGGCCGCGGGACGTTCCGGCGCGTAGCGGGCTGGGCGCCATGGCCGTCACCTTCTACCTGGTGCTGGCGCTCTCCGGGGCGAACGACGTCATCGCCGACAAGTTCAACATCAGCCTGAACGCGATGACCTGGGGTGGTCGGATCGGTCTGCTGCTCCTTCCGCCGCTGGCGTACTTCGTCACCTACCGGATCTGTCTGGGTCTGCAGCAGCACGACCGGGAGGTTTTGGCGCACGGGGTCGAGACCGGCATCATCCGGCGGCTGCCGGACGGCCGGTTCGTCGAGGTGCACCAGCCGCTCCACCGTGAGGATGGCGAACTGGAGTACGTCGGCTGGGTGGTGCCGAAGAAGATGAACCGGCTCGGTGCGCTCGGCCCGGCGATCCGCGGCTTCTTCTACCCGATCGAGAAGCCCGCCGAGGCGCCGGTGTCGCCGGCACCCTCGGTCGATTCGGACACCGAGCGTTCGGAGATCGCCAGCGGCGAGCGCCGCTGACCTCACCCGCGACGTAACCGCACGTGGCGCCCGCCGGAGAACTCCGGCGGGCGCCACGCCTGTTGGGCATACCTGGCTGAGACAGAGGAATAACCCCGGCCAGCCGGGTATCCGTGCGGTCCAACGTCTCTAGGGGGAGGACGAATGTTGGGATTCAAACGCCTGGGCCTGCTGGCCGCGCTGGTACTGGTGGGTATCGCACCCGCCGCGGCCGCCCAGGCCGCGGTGCAGCCGTCACAGCAGGACACCCAGTACCTTCAGGCCATTCACCAGGTGAATCAGTTTGAGATCGGCAAGGGGGAGTTGGCCGGGCAGAAGGCCCAGGACCAGGGGGTCAAGGACCTGGGCCAACAGATCGCGACTGACCACACCCAACTGGACGAGACGGTCCAACAGGTCGCCAGTCAGCTCGGTGTCGAGCTGTCGAGTGAGCTGACGGCCGACCAGCAGGACGCCACCGACCAGATGAACAGCGCTAGTGGCGAGGAGTTCGACCAGCTCTGGGTGACCAGTAACCTGACCGCCCACGTCCAGGCCATCCAGGCCACCCAGACGGAGATCTCGCAGGGCTCTGACTCGTCGGTGATCGAGCTGGCGCAGACCGCGCTGCCGACCCTGCAGACCCACTATGACGAGTTGGTCGAGCTGGCCAACCAGCTGGGTGTCCCGGTCCCGCAGAGCACCGGCACCCCGAGCCCCGGCATGACCACTCCGGGCCCCGGCACCACCACCGAGAGCCCGGCTCCGGGTAGCACCACCGAGTCGCCGGCTCCGGGCGGCGGCACCGGCACCGAGACCCCGGCTCCGGGCGTTAGTTGACCCTGATGAGCCAGTTCGACGGCCGGTCCACCCCATCCGGGGTGGACCGGCCGTCGAACTGGCGGTGGCCGCGCCGGCCGCCCGTCAGTCGGCGGTGCCGAGGCCGATCGCGAAAGTCTGCTCGAGGTCGTGCTGCGAGTACGCGCGGAACGCGATGTGGGAGTCGGTGTTCAGCACCCCCGACACCTTGGAGATCCGCCCCGCGATCACCTCGGCGATCTGTTCGAACTCGCGGACCCGGACTATCGCAACCAGGTCAACCTGCCCGGCCACCGAGTAGACCTCGCTGACACCGGGCAGTGCGGCGAGTGCCTCGGCCACCTCGGGGATCGAGTCGGTGGCGCAGTCGATCAGCACAATCGCGGTGATCACGGGAGTTCGCTCCGTTCGTTGGCTTCGTCGCTCATGCTAGACGTTCCCGGCAGTGGTGGGTTCGCTGACTACGACGGTGAGATCGGTCCCCGCGCGGATCGCATTCCGCACGTGCTCCTCCGCCCCCACGGTAGCGCCCGGCCAGACCACGGCCCCGGTGACAGCACCGTGCACTCGCGCACCCGCTCCGATCACCGCCGACCGGCACGGGCCGGTCACCCGCGCCGTGGGGTCAATCAGGGTGTCGCCGCCTGCGGCGTGCAGGTTGGCGGTGAGGTAGTCGGCGGGTGTGCCGGTGTCGTAGAACGTGCCGGGATAGGGGACCACCGTCAGCTCGCCGACTGCCTCCGCCGGACGCCAGGCCGTTCGGACCAGATCGCCGAACTCCAGCGGCAGGTTCCGAACTCGCCGCCACGGCAGCAGGGAGAACCCGGTGAAGGCGTGGCCGTCGAAGGTGCCGGGTGCCGTGGGGTTCACGGCGGGCTGGCCCAGCAGCCGTACCGTCTCGCCGTCCCAGTCCTGCAGTAGTGCGGCGATGTCCGGCCCCGGCGGGCGGTCCGGGTCGGCGAGGTAGGCGTCGGCGTTCCCGACCAGGACGCCCCGCCCGTCGATCCAGTCGCGTAGCTTCGCCAGGCCGCCGGCGGTGCCGAGCGGGCCGTCGGGTTCCACCGATCGGTGAGCCCGGTCCCCGACGTGCGCAACCACCTGCTCGGCGAGGTAGCTGGCGTTGACCGCCACCCGGCTCGCCCCGGTCAGGCCGATCCCGGCGAGCCGCATGAGCACCCGGTCGAGCAGTGGGACGTTCCCGACCGGACAGAGCGCCTTTGGCACCCGCTCCGTCAGCGGACGTAGCCGGCTGCCCTCACCGGCGGCGAGGACCACCGCGCAGACCTCGGCGGCGGTCACTGCTGGGATTCGGGTAGCGCTGGTGGGAACTTCCCCGCCAACGGTCCGATGTCGAAGTAGCCGAGCAGGCGGGCCGTGGGCCAGGTCAGTTTGGGTAGGGCGTCCAGCGGGTGCCAGGCGGCCTCGAAGACCTCCGCACCGTCCACCCGCAGAGTGGTCGTTGACGCCGGCACCTCGGCGGTGAACACCACGTCCACCCAACCCTTGTCGTGAACGATCGCGTTCGGTACTGCCGGGGTCAGCTCGCGGGGGGAGAGCCGGATGCCCGTCTCCTCGTACAGTTCGCGGCACGCCCCGACCACCGGTGCCTCTCGCTTCTGCAGCAGCCCCGCTGGCAGCGTCCACCCCCGACCGGGCGGTTGGCGCAGCAGGAGCAGCCGGCCGGCCCCCTCGGCCTCGGTGTCGCGAACGAGGGTGACCGCACCGACGATGTACTTCGGCACGGTCAGCCGGACCAGGCGACGCCGCACGGGCAGCGGGAGCCGGTAGAAGACCTGGTATGCGATGGCACGTCCGGATATCCGCGAGCGGCAGATCATGGGTCCAGGCTAATGCCGTCGGGTGAATCCCGGCCGGCCTGGGGCCCGCCGGGTCACCGTCGCCGGTGGTCGACCAGGTCGATGAGCTGCTTTACCACCGTGTCCGGTTCGATTGCCCGGTCGAAGACCGCGACGAGCATCGTCTCCAGGTCGGGGTAGCCGAGTTCCTCGGAGAGTCGGAGCAGGGGCAGGTCGCTGGCGAGACCTCGGTTGTGCTTGCGTAGGGCCAGCCCGACGGCGGCCCGACCGAGGCGGACCTTGTCGGCGATGGAGATTCCGGGTTCGGTGTGGTCGGCAAACCAGCGGTTGATCTGCATCTGGGCTTGTGGGGACTTGACGAAGCCGAGCCACTCCCGGCGAGGACCGCGTGGGGCCGCGTCGAAGGCGCCGGGCGTCCGTTCCGTCTCGGTGAAGATCTCCACGACATCGCCGTCCTCGAGGCAGGAGGAGAGCGGGGCGAGTCGACCGTTGATCCGGGCCGCCAGGCAGTGGTCGCCGCGCTCGGTGCCGAGTTCGTACGCGAGGTCGACCGGGGTGGCTCCGGCGGGCAGTACCACCTGTCGCCCGTCGGCGAAGACCTGGATCTGCGCCTCGGCGAGGTCGCTGCGCAGCGACTCCAGGAACTGCGCCGGGTCGGCGGTCTCCTGTTCCCAGTTCAGTACGCGTCGCAGCCAGTCCAGCTGTTCGTCCCGGACGGACTGGTCCACGCGGGCGTGGGGGAAGCGGTAGCTGGCGGCGATGCCGTACTCCGCACAGCGGTGCATCTCCTCGGTGCGGATCAACACCTCCACAGTGCGATCCCTCAGCCCACGAACGCTGGTGTGGAGGGAGCGGTAGAGGTTGTTCTTCGGGGAGGCGATGTAGTCCTTGAACCGGCCGGGCACCGGGGGCCACGTGCCGTGGATGGCGCCCAGAGCCGCGTAGCAGTCGGTGGCCGGGCCGTTCACGACGATTACCACCCGGGGTAGGTCACACGGGGTGGAGTGGTCGCTGGCCAGGGTGTCCTTCCAGATTGAGTAGAGGTGGCGCGGACGGGGGGTCACTTCGGCGTTGACCCGGCTGCGGCGGAGCGCTGTCTTCGCCCGGGAGACGACCTCCGCCAGGTACGCGTCCCAGCCGGGCCGCTCGTGCAGGTGTTGGGAGATGCGGTCGTGCTCCTCCGGCTCCAGGTGCATCAGCACGATGTCATCCAGCTCTCGTTTGAGCTTCTGGATGCCCAGCCGGTCGCAGAGCGGGACGAGCACCTCCTGGGTCTTACGGGCGATGCGTTCCCGGGACGCGGCGGAGCGAACCCCGAGCGTGCGCATGTTGTGCAGCCGGTCCGCCAGTTTGATGATCAACACCCGGACGTCCTTGCCGGCCGCGATGATCATCTTCCGGATCGTCTCGGCCTCGGCGGCCTTACCGTAGAACGCCTTGTCGAACTTGGTCACTCCGTCAACCAGGTGGGCGACCTCGGGCCCGAAGTCGTCGGCGAGGGCTTGGAGGGTGTAGCGGGTGTCCTCGACGGTGTCGTGCAGCAGCGCCGCGACCAGGGTGGTCGCGTCCATGCCGAGCCCGGCGCAGATCTGGGCGACCGCGAGCGGGTGGGTGATGTAGGGCTCGCCGCTCTTCCGGAACTGCCCGCGGTGCATCGTCTCGGCGATCGTGTACGCCCGACGTAGCACCGACGGGTCCGTTCCGGAGTGGATGTTCCGGTGTGTGCGGACCAGCTCACCAACCGGTTCGGTCTCGGCGGTGGACCACGCCAACAGCGTCCGCAGCCGGCGGGTCAGCGGCAGCTCCGCCGGCTGGGGCGGATGCGCGCCCTCCAAGGCGGCGCCGTGTCCGGCGTCGACATCCACGAGGGATACCTCCTCACCCCGACCCCCAGGTCACCGTCTCCGGCGCCGGGAGCAGGCCCAGAAAAACGGGCAGGACTGCACTTGTTAACAGCTTATGCGAGTCAGTGTCATCCGATCAGCTGGTTGGTCATGGGCTTTCGGTCGAGAATTGGTGGGAAGCGGCCTTTGTCGCCTTCGTTAGCAGGGCTCGGAACCGGCCAGCACCGGCAGTCGGGGAGGCCCAGGCGGACGACATCTCCACCAACCGGGTCTCCGAACGCTCCAACCAGGACAGAATGCGTTCGGTCTCCTCGGCGCTGGTGGCCGGAGTAGGTCCGTGACCCGGGACGACGGTCTCCGCGGTTGCCCGGATCGTGGCGATCGTCGGTCGTGGGTGGATCCCGGGCGGCGACACGCCGGCACCGGCCAGCCGTCCGTGCCGCACCAGCGCCAACTCCCAGCCTCCGTTTGGTGCCGGCCGGGCAGCCACCACCTCGGCGATCCCGGTGAGCGCAGCGAGTCGCTGCATCCGGGTAATCGCGCGGAGTGCGGCGGTCAGCCGGGACCGCACCACCGCGGCCTCCTCGTAGCGTTGTCCCGCCGAGAGCGTCTCGATCCGGTCAAGCAGGGCATCCACCACGCCCTGCGGGTCGCCGCCACACGCCGTACGGAAGGGCGTTGTCGCGCGGTCCGCGTACTCCGTCGGGGTGATCCGGTGCTCGCAGGGCGCCGGGCACCGACCCAGCTCGGCCACGGCGCAGGCTGGTGTGACCTTCCGTAGCGACAGTCGGTGCGTGCACTGCCGCAGCGGCATCGCGTCGTGGAAGCCGGCCGCGGCGAGCTCGGCGGCGCGGCGGGAGGTGAAGGGGCCGAGGTAGGCCTCGTCCTCCGGGGTCAGGTTCCGCACCACCGACAACCGTGGGTACGCCTCGTCGGTCAGCTTCAGCCAGACGACCCGCTCGGGGAACTTCGACCGTCGGTTGTACGGCGGAGCGTGCGTCCCGATCAGGCGCAGTTCCCGCACCTCCGCCTCGAGCGAGTGGGCGCATTCCACCGCCTCCACCCGCTCGGCGGCGGCGAGCATCTCCGAGATGCGGGCCCGCTTCTCCCCGGCCGTGAAGTAGCTGCGGACCCGGTTGGCGATGTCGACCGAGGTGCCGACGTAGAGCGGTCGGTCGTCGGTGCCCCGGAACAGGTAGACCCCGGGTGAGTGGGGCAGGCCCTCGGCGAGGTGTCGCTTGCGACGCTGCGTCGGGGTGACCGCCCGGGCGAACTCGATCGCCTCGCCGATGGTGTGTACCCGGTGGCCACCGAGCCGCGCGATCAACCCGTGCAGCACGTCAACGGTGGCCAACGCGTCGTCCAACGCCCGGTGGGTGGGCCGGGTGGCGGTGCGGAAGTATGCCGCGAGGGTGCCGAGTCGACGGTTGGGCACCTCGTCGCGGGTCAACACCCGTCGGGCCAGCGCCACCGTGTCCAGCACCCGCGGGTTCGGCCAGCGATAGCCGTGCGCCGCGCAGGCCGCCTTGAGAAACCCCACGTCGTACGGGGCGTTGTGGGCGACCAGGACCGCGTCGGTGGAGAGGAACTCGAGGAAGCTCGGCAGGACCTCGGTGATCGGTGGGGCGGGCAGCAGCATCGCCTGGGTGATACCGGTGAGCACGGTGACGAAGGGCGGGACCGGTGTGCCGGGATTGACCAGGGTGGCGAGCGCGCCGAGCTGCTCACCGCCGCGGACCTTCACCGCGCCGATCTCGGTGATGCCGCCGCCGTCCGGTGCGCCGCCCGTGGTCTCGAGGTCGACCACGACGAAGGTGGTCGCGTGGAGGGGTAGCGCCGGGTCAACGCCGCCGACAGCGGGGTCGAGGCCGGCTAACAACTCCTGGACATATTTCTGCGGTGCCATCGGCGGGCACGCTAACGGCCCGGTCCGACACGGCATCCCCCGGGCTGGACAGCATTCGCCATCGCATCGCCCTGAAGCCGCCGATTCCAGCTGGCGGCGGAGCGTTGACAACAGTCCTGCGATGAGATATTGACTCACTCGCTCGGCGGTGGGCCGGGCGACAGTGGGAGACTTGCCACATGCCCCTCGCCGAGCCGTACGACGACGACCACCGCCCCGCGGAGGAGTCGGTCGCCGCTGCGCCGGAGCCGGGCATCGAGGGTACGGGGGGCACTCTCGATGATCCGGTTGCCGCTGGCGCCACCGCGTCTACCGCCAACCCGGCTGTCACTGGCACCGCCGGTGCGTCCGGTTCCGGGCCCCGCAGCGGGCCCGACCCCGTGTCGTCCGCCGACGGCCCCGTGTCGTCCGCCGACGACTCCGCCGCGGAGGGCGGTCCGGAACCGGTGCTGCCGGAGCCGGTCCGGCAGCGGATCGTGGTGCTGGCCGCAGCGGTGTTGCCCGGCCTGCCCGCGGACGAGGTGCCGGTTCCGCTGCGCCGAATAGCCAAGTTCGCGCCCAATCGGCGGGCGCGGCTCGGCGCGCCGATGATCGCGGCCCAGTTGACCGGGGACCCACTGTTTCGCCAGCGGGTGGCCACACGGGTGCTGGCCGACGCCGGTGACCTCGGCGCGGCGGTGGTCGGTGGCACCGCGCCGGCGGCCGCCGATCCGGTGGAGGTCGCGGCACTGGCGTACCTGGCGCGCCCGCGGGGGTGGCGGGATCTCATCGAGTCCAGCGGCGCGGCGGTCCGGGCCGAGGCGGACAGCGCAGTCGTCGCCGAGTTGGTCCGAGAGGCCGAGCAGCGGGCTACCCGGGCAGAACACGACCGTGCGGTGGCCCGGGTCGAGGCAGACAAGCTCCGCGATGAGCTGGCCCGGGTTCGCGATGAGCTCGGCCAGCTCCGGGAGGAGTCGCGGCAGCTTGGCCGGTCGTTGCGTGAGACGCAGGCCCGAGAGCGTCGGGCGAGCGAGCTGCTCGCCACTGAGCGGGGCCGGGCGGCGCGCGCGACGGCGGACGCCGAGGCGGAGCTGCGTCGGGTCCGGGCCCGGCTGGCCGAGGCGGAGGCGGCGGCCGTGGTAACCCGGGCCAGCGCCAAGGAGTCCAGGTCGGTCGACGACGCCCGGTTGTGGCTGCTGCTGGAGACGATCGGTCAGGCCGCGGTGGGCCTGCGGCGGGAGCTGGCGTTGGATCCGGCGGACCGGTTGCCGGCCGACTTCGTCGCCGATACCTTCGCCGACCAGTCCGGCGCTCCCGTGGCGGGTGTCGCCACCCGAGCCCGCAACTCCGACGATCCGGCCCGGTTGGACCAGCTGCTCGCGCTGCCCCGGGCGCATCTGGTGGTGGATGGCTACAACGTCACCAAACGGGGCTTCGGCGAGATGTCACTGGAGCAGCAGCGCAAGCGGTTGATCACCGGGCTGGGCGGGATCGCCGCGCAGACCGGCGACGAGGTGACCGTCGTCTTCGACGGCGCCGAGCGGATGCACGGCCTGCCACCGAGTCCACGCGGCGTCCGCGTGCTCTTCTCTCGTAAGGGCGAGACGGCCGACGAGCTGATCCGGCGTCTGGTCCGGGCCGAGCCGACAGGTCGGCCGGTGGTGGTGGTCTCGGCGGACCGGGAGGTGGCCGACGGCGTGCGCCGGCACGGCGCCTACCCGTTGGGCGCCGACGCGCTGCTGCGCCGGCTGGCCCGTTCCTGACCGGCCGGCGGTCCCAGCCTGGGCGGGACGCGACCGGTCGGCTTGTCCCGGGGGAGTCTCGGCGTGAGTTGATCGAGTTGTCCGGGTTTTGTCGTACGCTGTGTCTAGCGTCGATGTGACCGATGGTGCTGGGCAGACCTCGCAGCGGCGGGGCGGAGCGTGACCAGGGAGCGCGACCTGCTGGCCCGATCACCGTCGGTGCGGCGGGAGGCGTGATGTTGATCGACTGTGACGGATGCGCGGGTCGGGTAGACGGCTGTTCGGGTTGCCTGGTGACCGCTCTGCTCGAGGAGCCGGTGGCGTTCGGCGCCGCCGAGGCGAGGGCGATCGAGGTGTTCGCTCGGGCCGGGTTCGACGTGCAGGTGCTGCCGGAGCCCCGGCCTCCGGTGCGCCGGCCCGGCCGCCACCATCGGGTGGCCTGACCCGCCCGTGGGAGCGGGACGGGCCGCGTGGTGCCCGCAGGGCGGGAGCCGCGTGGTACCCGCGGAGCTCGACTCACCCGCCGCGGCCGGCGGCGGCTCCTCCCGCCGCGATCGTCCGTTGTCCGTCGATGGTGTGCACCCCGCCCGTCACGACCGGGCGGCCACTACGATGGGCGCGCACAGTGGGAGGAGTGGCATGACGCGGGAATGGCGCGCTGCGGGCGGGTCCGTCGTGACCGCCGGCATCGTGGGTCGGGAGACGCTCCGGTGAGCCCGCGCGGCTGGGCCCTGCTCACGCTGGTCGGGCTGGTCGCTGCGCTGGCCGTCACCGCCGCCGTGCTGATCCCGTGGCAGCGCCCGCCGGCCCCGCGGGCCGACCAACTCGCCGCCCTGGACGAACTGCCAGGAGAGCAGGTGCGTAGGGGGCGGGAGTTCCGGGCGGCACTGCGGCCCGGCGGCTGGGCGGGGCTCGGCGTCGGCCTGCTGGTGGCGCTCGCGCTTGGGCTCACCCCGCTGGGCAGCCGCCTGGTTGAGTTGGTCGGCCGCCCATTCGGTGGGCACTGGGCCGCGCAGGCGGTGCTCGGCGGGCTCACCGTGGTGCTCGTCGCCGACCTGATGACCCTGCCCTTCGCCGCCTGGCGACACACCGTGCTCACCCGCTACGGGCTGACCACCAACAGCTGGGGTGGCTGGACCGTTGACCTGCTCAGGTCGTACGCGGTCAGCGCGGTCATCGGGGCAGTGGCCCTGGGTGGCTTCTACACCGTGATCCGGCTGGCGCCGCGCTGGTGGTGGGCGCTCGGGGCGGCCGGGGCAGCCGGCCTGGTGATGCTCCTGTCGTTCGTCTTCCCGGTGCTGGTGGAGCCGGTGTTCAACCGGTTCACCCCGTTGGAGCCGAGCCCACTGCGGACAGAATTGATGGCGCTGGCGGCCCGTGACGGCGTCCCGGTCCGGGACGTGTTGGTGGCGGACGCCTCCCGTCGCACCCGTGCCGTCAACGCCTACGTCTCCGGGCTGGGGCCGACCCGCCGGATCGTCGTCTACGACACCCTGCTGCGCGAGGCCACGTCGGAGGAGGTGACCGCGGTGGTGGCCCACGAGTTGGGGCACGCCAAGGACCGGGACGTGGTGGTCGGCACGCTGACCGCCGCGCTGGGCGCGGCGGTGCTGGTGGTGGCGCTCTACCTGCTCGGGTTCGTTGCTCCGTTGCTGCGGATGGCCGGCGTCGACTCGATCGACCAACCGCGGGCCTTCCCATTGCTGTTGGCGTTGGTGACAGTGGCCGGCCTGGTTGCCACGCCGGCACAAGCGTTGATCTCCCGTCGGATCGAGGCGCGGGCCGACGCACACGCGCTGGCGCTGACCAAGGACCCGGCCGCCTTTGTGGCGATGCAGCGCCGACTCGCCGGCATCAACCTCGCCGACCCCGACCCACCCCGGCTGGGCTACCTCTACTCCGCCAGTCACCCGTCCACCGTGGAGCGGATCGCTGCCGCCCGCGCCTACGCCAGAAAGACCAGTCGATGAGCGAGAGCCGGACGCTGCTTGTCACGAACGACTTCCCGCCCCGGCCCGGGGGGATTCAGTCCTTCGTGCACGGCCTCGCGGTGCGCCAGCCCGCCGGCTCGGTGGTGGTCTACGCCTCGAGCTGGCGCGGTGCCGAGAAGTTCGACGCCGACCAGCCCTTCGAGGTGGTGCGGGAAGACACCAAGGTGCTGCTGCCCACCCCACCGGTGGCCCGGCGGGTAGCCCAGCTTGCCCGGGCACACGACTGCGACACGGTCTGGTTCGGTGCAGCGGCACCACTCGGGCTGCTCGCCGCCGGCCTGCGACGTCGGGCCGGAGTCCGGCGGGTGGTGGCGCAGACCCACGGGCATGAGGTTGGCTGGGCAGCGCTGCCCGGTGCCCGTTCGGCGCTACGCCGGATCGGCCGGGACGTTGACGTGACCACGTACCTGGGGGAGTACACCCGGCTCCGGCTGGACCGGACATTGCGTGGGGTGACCGAGCTGCGTCGACTCGCGCCCGGCGTTGACCTCGACACCTACCACCCGGCCGTCCGCGGCGATTCGGTGCGGGCGCGGCTGGGGTTGGTCGACCGACCGGTCGTGGTCTGTGTGTCCCGGCTAGTGCCGCGAAAGGGGCAGGACGCGCTGATCCGGGCGTTGCCGGAGATCCGCCGCCGGGTCCCGGACGCGGCACTGCTGATCGTCGGGGGCGGGCCGTACCGGAACGGGCTGGGGAAGCTGGCCCGACAGGTCGGCGTCGAGCGGGACGTGGTCTTCACCGGCACGGTGCCGGCGGCGGAGTTGCCCGCGCACTACGCGGCCGGTGACGTGTACGCGATGCCGTGCCGCACCCGGAACCGGGGCCTGGACGTGGAGGGGCTGGGCATCGTCTACCTGGAGGCCTCCGCGACCGGGCTGCCCGTGGTGGCCGGCGACTCGGGCGGTGCACCGGATGCGGTGCGCGACGGTGAGACGGGCTTCGTGGTGCGGGGGCGGGACGTGGCCCAGCTCGCCGACCGGGTGGCGACCCTACTCGCCGACCGGGACCTGGCCCGCCAGTTCGGTGCCGCCGGTCGGGCCTGGGTCGAACGCGAGTGGCGGTGGGAGACCCAGGCCGCCCGGATGACCGCTCTCCTGCAGCCCTGAGGGACGCGGTGGGCTGGCCGACCGGGTGCAGACCCGGGTCGGTGCTCGGTCAGCCCAGTCGGGCCAGGATCCGGTCAGCGGGTTCTGGACGGCCGAAGTGCCAGCCCTGGCCGGCATCGCAGCCGATTGCCCGCAACCGTTCGGCCTGCCCGGCTGTCTCCACTCCCTCGGCGGTGACCGTCAGGTCGAGCGCGTGGGCCAGCGAGACCAACGACGCGACGATTCGTTCGTCTGCCTGAGGCTCCTGGGCACGCAGCCCGGCCACGAACTCCCCAGCCACCTTCAACTCGGTTACCGGTAGGTCGCGTAGGTACGCCAGGTTGCTGTAGCCGGTGCCGAAGTCGTCGATGGCGATGCGGACACCGAGGTCGGCGAGGCGGCGCAGTGCCCGCACCGGCTCCTCGGCGGGGCTCATCATGGCGCTCTCGGTGATCTCCAGCTGGAGACGTTCCGGTGGCAGCCCGGTGTGCCGCAGTATGTTTCGCACCTCCTGCACCAGGCCCGGCCGGTGCACCTGCCGGACGGCCAGGTTGACGCTGACGAACGGTGTCCCGCCGGTCACCGACCAGCTGCCCGCCGCCCGGCAGGCTTCGGCGAGCACCCACCGACCGAGCGGGACGATCAATCCGGTCTCCTCGGCGAGGCCGATGAACCGGTCCGGACGTAGCACGCCCAGCTCCGGATGCCGCCAGCGCACCAATGCCTCCACGCCCAGCAGACGGCCGTCGCGGAGGGAGGCAAGTGGTTGGTAGTCGAGGTAGAATTCGCCCCGGTCCAGTCCGGCCGGGATCGCCGCGGTCAGCGCCTGGCGGGTCAGCTCTCGGCGGTCGCGCTCGGCATCGTAGAGCGTCCAGCGACCGCCACCGGCTGCCTTGGCCCAGTGCAGGGTGCAGTCGGCGGCCCGCATCAGCTCGTTCGCGGAGGCGCCCGCGACCTGCCGTTCCACGATGCCGATGCTGGTCTGCACCGTCACCTCGTGGCCCGCCACCGCGGCCGGTTCGTGTACGGCAGCCAGGGCCGCCTCCGCCGCCGCGATCACGTCCCGGGTACCACCGGTGCGTTCGATCAGGATGACGAACGCGTCGCCGCCGAGCCGGGCGACCAGATGCCCGGTGAGGGCCTGCCGAAGCCGGTTGGCCACTTCGGTGAGCACCCGGTCACCGGCCTGGTGCCCGTGCTGGTCGTTGACTCGCTTGAACTGGTCCAGGTCGAGGAAGCAGAGGCCGATCCGGTCCGTGTCCCGCTGTGGCGTCTCCAGCGCCGCGGTGAGCCGCTCGGTGAAGAGATTCCGGTTTGGCAGGTCAGTGAGGGCGTCGTGGGTGGCCTGGTGCCGAAAGCGGGCCTCACTGGCCCGGAGCGCCCGTTCGGCCTTCGTCCGCTGCGCCATCGCGGCCCGCCGGATCGACTCCTGCTCGTCCAGCGTGCGGTCGCGCATCGCCCGGGTGTACCCGGTGGTCACGGCGGCGAGCAGCCGGGCCAGCCGGTCCGTCACATCCTCGGCGACCAGGCCCAGGTCACGCACCAGGCGGAGCTGAACGACCTCAACCGTACGCCCCAGCGCCTCGGCGGAGGCGATGTGTGCGGCGACCAGCTCGGTGCCGACGCGCTGACCGGCTCGCAGGTCGAACGGCTCGGCGAGCAGGGCCGCCGCCAGCTGCCGGGCGAGGCGGTTGAGTAGCTGCCTGAGCTGCGCCTGGGTCATCGGCAGGTAGCTCGTCCCGGTGAGCGCGTTCGCCCATTCCTGAGTGAAGGCGGCTATGCCGGAGTTGGCGCCGCTGGGCTGAGCCGCGGTGGCTGAGCTAGTCACCGATCCGCCCCACGCCACCGAGGAACACCGATGCCTCGGCGTTCACGGTGCTCTCCGGTGTCTCCGGGCGCCACTGCGGAACCCACACCACCCCGGGCTCAACCAGCTCGAAACCGTCGAAGAGCGTGGTCAGTTCGGACCGGTCGCGGAACCACAGTGGACTACCGGTGCGTCGGTATACCGCCTCGGCATCGCTCCGCTCGGTCTCCGGCCGCCCCTCGTCGCTGGCCTGCGACAGCACGAGCCAGCTGCCGGGAGCGAGGGCGTCTCGCAGGGTCCCCAGCAACTCGGCGGGGCGGTCGTCGTCGGGGACGAAGTGCAGCACGGCGACGATGAGTACCGCGGTCGGCTCATTGAGGTTGAGCAGTCGACGAAGCTCGGGGTGGCCAAGGATACGGTCGGGGTGCCGCAGGTCCTCCTGGAGGACGGTTGTCTGCTCGTTGCCAGCGAGAATCTCCTGGCTGTGTGCCACCGCCACCGGGTCGGTGTCGACGTAGACGACCCGGGAGTCGGGCGCGACCTGCTGGACGATCTCGTGCACGTTGCCGACAGTGGGGATTCCGGAGCCGATGTCGAGGAACTGCCGGACCCCGGCATCGGCCAGGAAGTGCACCGCCCGGCGCAGGAAAGCGCGGTTCGCCTGGGCCATCAGCGGGGCCTCGGGAACGGCAGCGACCATGGCCTGCGCTGCTGCTCGGTCCGCCGCGAAGTTGTGGGAGCCGCCGAGGTAGTAGTCGTACATGCGGGCGACGCTGGGACGCTCGATGTCGATTTCGTCGGGTGCCCAGTCCGGCCGTCGCATGCCTCACCTCTTCGTGCGCACGGGGCACGCCCCTGCAGACCACCCCTCCGCCGGGGGAGACCTTAGCGCGACATCGCGCCGGCCGACACTGTCGTCGATGAGAAGTTGTCCGCTCGTTAGCTGAGCGGCAGATCAGAATTTGGGTGCGTCGGGTGCCTCGAGGAGACCGAGCCGGAGCGCGGTCATCAAAGCCTGGGCGCGGTTGGCGGCGCCAAGCTTCTCGTAGAGTTTGGAAATGTGGGTTTTGGCAGTGGACTCACTGACGAAGAGCTGCTTGGCGATGCCGGCCACGCTCATTCCGTCGGCGAGCAGGCGTAGCACCTGTCCCTCGCGTGGGGAGAGTTGCGGCCCGGACGGGGCCAGCCGGCGCTTCATCGCCTCGGCCAGGTCGGCGGCGGTGAACGCGCTGGGCGAGGAGGCGGCGTGCCGGGCGGCGGCAACCACCTCATCCGCCGGGGCGGTCTTCGGGACGAAGGCGCTCGCACCCGCCTCGAGCGCGCCGAAGAGCTGGTCGTCGCCCGCATACATGGTCAGCACGACGATGCCCATCGTGGCGCTGGACTTGCGCAGTGCGCGGGTGGCCTCAAGGCCACTGCCGTCGGGCAGCCGCAGGTCCATGATGACCACGTCTGGTTGGAGGGCACCGGCTTGGCGGACCCCCTCGGCTGCGGTGGCAGCCTCGCCGACCACCTCGAACTGCCGGTCGCGCTCGAAGGCGTGCCGCAGCCCCTTTCGAATCAGGTCGTGATCGTCCACAAGGAGGACCTTGGTGCGAGTGGCTGGTGTCGGTGTGGTCATCCTCGGGTTACTCCCCTTCTGCTGCGGTACTGCCACGCACGTTATCGCGCTGGGGTGACGAACCAACCACCACGGCCACCGTTGTGCCGCTCGGCTGCCGCGGCCGGATCTCCAGTCGACCTCGGATACGTTCCGCCCTCTCCGCCATGATTGCAAGGCCGTAATGCCCGTCCGTACGCTGGTCGGAGATTCCGTGACCGTCATCCGACACTTCGATCTGGGCGTACGGCGGGTCCACCGCACAGGTGACCCAGAGGTTCGAGGCGCCAGCGTGCTTGCGGGCGTTGGCCACCGCCTCCTGGGCGATCCGCAGGAGCTCGGCCTCGGTGGCAGCGGGCAGGCGGGCGGTCGACTCGTCCAGCGACAGGTGTACCCGCAGGCCGCCGGAGACCCCGACCGTGCGGGCGTACTCGGCGATGGCGGCGGCGAGGCCGCCGTGCCGGTCCACCTCGCTGCGCAGCTCGAAGAGGCTGAGCCGCAGCTCGGTGATGACCCGGGTGACCTCCTGCCGTAGCCCACGCAGCGACTCAGCGGTCTCCTCGGTGTCCTCGTGCACCGTGGCCAGGGCGTTGTCGATGCCGTAGCCGACCATCACCAGCTCCTGGGCCACCCCGTCGTGGATCTCCCGGGCGAGTCGTTGCCGCTCCTCGTTGGTGGCCAGGGAGTGCACCTCGTCGAAGAGCAGGGCCGCCTCCAGGCGCAGCGCGGCGGGGGAGGTCAGCCCGGTCGCCCGGGCCACGACCGTGGGCGGGTACGCGTTCGCGACGTCCGCCTCCAGCACCACCAACCCGACCGTACGCACCCCGGCGACCAGCGGAACGATCAGCGCGGAGACCTCCCCACCGACGGGTGAGCGGGCTTGCGAGTGCGCGGCGGTCTGTGGCTGTTGGCTGGCCCACGCGTCGGCGATCGCCGAGTCCGCGTCCAGTGTGGTCTCCCAGTCCACCCGGTCGGTTCCGCACTGGGCCAGGACCACCAGCCGTCCACCACCGCTGGCCGACAGGACGGCCGCCCGATCCGCCCGGGCCAGCGTCCGCAGCTCCTCCAACAGGTGTTCGGAGATGCCGCCCGGGTCCAGTGTGGCGCCAGGTAGCTGTCGAGCCACTGTGCGTAGCTGGGTAAGGAGGCGGGTCGCCTCCGCGTACGGCTGGGGCTTGCTGTCGCTGCGCGCCCGGATCACTCGGTGCAGGGTTCGCGCCGCATAGAGCCCGAGGCCGGAGAGGGTTAGCCACTGGGCGCTGACCGCCAGGTAGCCAACCTGGAAGAGCTGCCGCTGGCCGTCGACCTCGGTCAGCGCCCCGGCCAGCAGCAGGGTGAGACCGATGATCGCCAGCAGCCCCGAGCCCTCGCGGAAGCGTCGGCGCAGGGCTGTGACGGTGATCGGGACGGTCAGGTATGGCAGCACCGCGGAGGCGCCCAACCCGGCGTTCTGCATGCCGACCGTCGCCACCGAGGCGACGTGGCTGGTGGCGAGCCCCAGCACCACCACCTCGGCACCTCGGCTCAGCGGCCCGAGTCGGTCGTGTGTCGGTGCGAGTAGCGCCGGCAGGCCCGCCGCCGCCAGGAGCGCGATCCACCACAGTTGGGCGAGGTCATGCGTGGCGAGCAGGCTCAGTACCGCCACCAGGGCCAGCATCACTACGCGCGCGGCAGCGGCGAGGGGATGCGGTCGGGGCAGTCTCGGAGTGGAGGCGGGCACGTGACGGATGGTAGTCAGCTTCGGTAGATATCAGCGATTTCAGCAGCGTACGACTTGTGCACTATTTGTCGTTTTACTTTGAGGGACGGGGTCAGCTCGCCGGTCGTCTCGGTGAAGTCCCGGGGAAGGATCCGGAAGACTCTGATGGCCTCGGCCCGGGACACGGCGCGGTTGGCCGTGTCGATCGCGGACTGGATCTCGGACCGCAGCCCCTCATGTTCGCGTAGCTGCTCGACCGGGGTGTTCGCGGGCAGGCCCGCCTCCGCCAGCCATGCTGGCAGCGCCTCCTCATCCACGGTGACCAACGCCGCGACGAAGGGCTGCCGGTCGCCGACCACCACACACTGGCTGACCAGCGGGTGCGCCCGGACCTGATCCTCAAGGACCGCCGGAGCGACGTTCTTGCCGCCCGCGGTGACGATGATCTCCTTCTTCCGGCCGGTGATCCGCAGGTAGCCGTCGTTGTCGAGCTGGCCCAGATCGCCGGTGCGGAACCAGCCGTCGGTGGTGAGCACGTCCGCGCTGGCGGCCTCGTTACGCCAGTAGCCCTTGAAGATCAGATCTCCGGCGATGAGGACCTCGCCGTCGTCGTCGATCCGGATGGTCGCTCCGGGCAGCGGGCGGCCGACACTGCCGATCCGGATGGCGTCGGGCAGGTTGGCGGAGGCGGCGGGGGAGGTTTCGGTCAGCCCGTACCCCTCGTAGATGGTCACCCCCACGCCACGGAAGAAGTGTCCGAGCCGCGCGCCGAGTGGCGCACCACCGGAGATCGCGTCGCTGCACCGTCCGCCGAGCGCGCCCCGCAGCTTGCGGTAGGCCAGTCGGTCGAAGAGCGCGTGCTGCACCCGGAGCGCCAAACCGGGCCCGGTCGAGGTCTCCAGCGCCTCGCTGTAGGCGATGGCGACGGCCTCGGCGCGGGCGAAGATGCGGCCCTTGCCGGCCGCCTCTGCCTTCTGCTTGGCGCTGTTGTAGACCTTCTCGAAGACCCGGGGGACGGAGAGCACGAACGTGGGGCGAACCGTCTGCAACCGGGGGAGCAGGTCGTTGGTGTCCGGGCAGTGGGCCATCGTGGCGCGCGCCTGCACCACACCGACCTGGATCAGCCGGGCGAAGGCGTGTGCGAGCGGCAGGAACAGCAGGGTGGAGGCGCCCGGGCCGAACAGGTTGGGCAGCACCGGCACGGCGTTGGCCACGTCGGCGAACATGCTGCGGTGGGTCAGCATGCACCCCTTGGGGCGGCCGGTGGTGCCGCTGGTGTACACGATGGTGGCGAGGTCGTCGGCGCGTACGGCCGCGCGCCGCTGCTCGATCTCGGTCGGGTCAACCGACTCGCCGTCGGTGACCAACTCGTCTATCGCACCGAGGTCGATCTGCCACACGTTTGCCAGCTCGGGGACCCGGTCCCGGATGCCGGCGACCAGCTCGGCGTGCGCGTCCGTCTCCACCAGGATGGCGACCGCCCCCGAGTCGGACAGGATCCAGGCGGCCTGCTCGGCGCTGGAGGTTTCGTAGATCGGCACGGTGATCGCGCCGGCGGCCCAGATCGCGTAGTCGAACAGCGTCCACTCGTACCGGGTGCGGCTCATCAGCCCGACCCGGTCGCCGGGCTGTACCCCGGCTGCTACCAGGCCGCGTGCCACCGCGACCACCTCGTCGCGGAACTGCCGGCAGGTAACGTCGACCCAGGTGTCGTCGGCACCCGCACGGATGAACTGCACCACGTCTGGGGCCACCTCAGCGTTTTCCCAGACCGGATCGGTTAGATTGGCCGAGTCGCCGACGGTGACGATCGGTGGGACGGAGAACTCGCGCACCTGCACTCTCCTCGTGTTCACGCTGGCCGGGCAGGCCGCCCTCACGGTCGGCTCTGTCGCAACCTACCCGTCCAACGCGGCGGGTGGTGCAGACAGGTTCGTCACATGGCCAGGTAGCCTCCCCCCATGGCGGACTCCTCCATCCAGTCGATCACGATCGGTGCGGCACCGGAAAGGGTGGCGGCGGTCATCTGCGACTTGCCCCGCTACCCCGAATGGACCGACGCGTTGCGGCAGGTGGAGGTTCTCGAAGAGTACGCCGACGGCCACGCCCGCCAGGTGCGGTTCACCCTCGACGCCGGCGTTCTGGCGGACGAGTATGTGCTGGTCTACGAGTACGCAGACGACCTCAGCCGGATCGGGTGGCACCTGGCGGCGCCCTCCCGAATGCAGCGCACCCAGCGTGGTTCGTACGAACTGGTGGGCAACGCCGACGGCACGACCACGGTGACCTACACGCTGGAGGTCGAGCTGTCGGTCGGGATGCTTGGGATGTTCCGCCGCAAGGCTGAGAGAATGATCATGGAAGCCGCGTTGAAGCAGCTCAAGCGCCGGGTAGAAAGCACCTGACGTGCCGCAGTAACGCGGCCGTTTCGATAGAGGAGCCGACCATGGGGGCAACGGATCCGGGTTCGGCCCGGGAAGAGGCGGAACGACTGGTCGCGACTCTGTTGGCCGCGGCGCGGCTCTCCGCAGCTGGCGCGGAGGGTGGCACCTCATGGGATCCGCTCGGTGGGATTGTCTCGAGTGTTCTTGGTCACGCCGGGAGTTCGACCGGTGCCGGTCTGTCGACCGGTACGGCGGAATGCTGCATCTGCCCGCTCTGCCGGGCGATTGTCGCCTTACGGGACCCGAGTCCGGAATTCGCCGAGCGGCTCGCCACCGGAGCCGGTGATCTGGCTGCCGGAGTGGCGAGCTTGCTCCGGGCATTCGCCTCGGCGCAGTCGGCCCCCGCCTCGGCGGCGGACCCCACCGCGGAAACCGCGGCACCGGAGATGCCAACCCCGGTGTGGCAGGCAGCCACCCGGAGCAGGCATGATTCTCCGTCGGCGCCCGAGGGGGATGCCTGGTCCGCCGCGACTCGGGCGGAGGAGGCCCCCAGCCCGGCCGCCGCACCGCCCGTCAACGTCGCCGGGTCGGCCGCGACAGAGAAGGTACCGGCGACGGCTGACCGTCCCGTGGTGCCCGCCGCCCGGGCACCCGGCGACATGGGCGAGAGCGCCCGAGGGGCCTGACCCAGCACCCCCGACCCGACCGGGGTAAAGCCCGCGGGCCGGGCAGTACAGCAGAGGGGAGTGGCAGCGGTGACGCTGACCATCGGAGTGGACGTCGGCGGGACGAAGGTCGCAGCCGGCGTCGTGGACGACACGGGCACGGTGCTCGTGCAGACCCGACGGGACACTCCCGCGGATGATGTCGGCAAGACCTGTGACGTCATCGTCGAGGTGACTCGAGAGCTGGCCGAGGGCCGGGCGATCGAGGGGGTCGGCATCGGCGCGGCCGGCTGGATCGACGCCAGTCGTTCAACTGTGCTCTTCGCCCCGAACCTCGCCTGGCGGGACGAGCCGCTGCGCGAGTTCGTCAACGGAGCCACCAACCTGCCGGTGATCGTGGAGAACGACGCCAACGTGGCCGCCTGGGCGGAGTTCCGCTACGGCGCGGCCCGCGATGCCGAGGACTCGATGGTCATGTTCACCATCGGCACCGGGGTTGGCGGCGGCATCGTGCTCGGCGGCGAGTTGGTGCGGGGCGCGCATGGCATCGCTGCCGAGCTGGGACACATGCTCACCGTGCCGGACGGGCACCAGTGCGGCTGCGGCCGGCTGGGCTGCATCGAGCAGTACGCCAGCGGGAGCGCCCTGGTGCGCTTCGCCCGAGCCGCAGCCCGCCAGGAACCGCACCGCGCTGCCGCCCTGTTGACGTGTGCCGGTGGCGACGTTGACGCGATCACCGGCCGGATGATCACCACCGCGGCACAGGACGGCGACCTGGTCTCCACCGAGGCCTTCGCCCAGGTCGGCCACTGGCTCGGCAGCGGCCTCGCCGACCTGGCGCAGATCCTGGACCCGCAGGTGTTGGTGGTCGGCGGTGGCGTCGTCGAAGCCGGTGAACTGCTGCTGGGACCGGCCCGCTCCTCCTATACCGAGGCGCTCGCGCAGCGGGGCCGGCTGCCGGTGGCGCAGATTTGTCCCGCCAAGCTCGGCAACAACGCCGGTCTTATCGGCGCTGCCGATCTCGCCCGTCAGATCTAGGACGCAGGCCGACACCAGCGCCGGGCGACCCAGCGCCGCCGCAGGTCGGGGTTGTACAGCATCCACGGTCGGCGGGACGACCCGGCGGCGGTGATCCAGATCACGGCGCGACGGGTGACTCCCGGTCGGCGCGGGGCGGATCTGAACGAGGGGCCGGATGGGTCGGCGCGGGCGGTGGTGGCGGCCGGTGCACCCGCCTGGTCCTGGCCGACCTGCTACTGCCCGCGCCCGACTGACAGCCGGGCGGATGGGCTGGACATTGGGCATCCGATGTGGGCAGGATGCTGCGCGACCCGGCATCCGTGCCGCACCTAAGGAGATGCCTCGGTGACCACCTCCACCGATCACGGCCGGCCCGACCCGGAGTCGAGCACTCTTGACCTTAACCGTGACGGCCGCTCCGTCTCCGACCGTGGTGAGACTGTCTGCGTGATCGGGGCGGGCCCGAGCGGGCTGACCGCGATCAAGAATTTGACCGAGCACGGGTTCGGTGTCGACTGCTACGAGCGGGAGACCGGAGTCGGCGGGGTGTGGAATTGGCGGCACGACCGCAGCCCGGTCTACGCCAGCACGCACCTGATCTCGTCGCGTCCGTTAACCCAGTTCCCCGACTTCCCGATGCCCGACGACTGGCCGGACTACCCGCATCACAGTCAACTGCTCTCCTATCTCGAGCGGTACGCGGACCACTTCGATCTGCGCCGGCACGTCTGGTTCGGCACGGAGGTGGTGCGGGTCGAGCCGGTTGACGGCGACCGGTGGGACGTCACGACCCGCAGCACCGGTGGCTACGGCCCGGAGCGGACCTCCCGATACGCCGCGGTCGTGGTCGCCAACGGCCACAACTGGTCACCGAAGCTGCCCGACTACGAGGGCCTTGCCGAGTTCCGCGGTGATGTCATGCACGCCGCGGCCTACCAGGATCCGGCGCAGCTGCGGGGCAGACGCGTGCTCGTGGTCGGTGCCGGCAACACCGGCTGCGACATCGCTGCCGAGGCCGCCCAGCAGGCCGCTCACTGCTGGCACTCCACGCGCCGTGGCTACTGGTACGCGCCGAAGTATCTCCTCGGCCGTCCGGCCGACCAGCTCAACGATGTGCTGCTGGCGCTGCGGTTGCCCCGGCGGCTCCGCCAGTGGCTCTTTCACCGCCTCCTCCGGGCGAGTGTGGGGGACCTGACCCGTTTCGGTCTCCCGCGGCCCGACCACCGGATGCTGGAGACGCATCCGATCGTGAACAGTCAACTTGTCTACTACCTGAGCCATGGCCGGGTCACTCCGGTGCCGGACGCCGTCCGCTTCCACCCAGACTCCGTCGAGTTGGCGGACGGCCGACAGGTCGACCCGGAGCTAGTCGTGTTCGCCACCGGCTACCTGCCCCGGTTCGAGTTTCTCGACCCGAAGATTCTTGGCGACGATGGCATGACCGGGCGTCCGGCGCTGTGGCTCAACGCCTTTGTGCCGAATCATCCGACGCTCGCCGTGGCTGGCCTGGTACAGCCGGATTCCGGCGTCTTCCCGCTGTCCCACTGGCAGAGTGTGCTCTTCGCCCGGTTGCTGCGACTGCGGGAGACCCGGCCCAGCAAGGCGGCAGCCTTCGCCGCCACGGTGACCGCGCGGGCGGGGGAGCGCTACGCCGGGCCGGTCAAGGAGAGCAGCCGGCACTGGTTCGAGGTCGGTCACGCCGACTACCTGCGCGCCCTGCAGCGCGCCCTGCACAACCTGGAGGCCAAGTGAGTGCGAGGAGTGAGCTTGCGAGCCCCGCAGTCGCGAGCGGAGGGTTTATCCGGTGAGCCAGCAGGTACGGGTCATCCGGGGGCGGGAGTGGGCTCGCCCGGTCCGTCCGGTTCGGCGCGAGGTGCTCGAGGCCGTCCCCGGGCTAGATGAGGGCCGACCGCCGCTGTTGTTCGTCCCTGGCTTCGGTCACGGCGCGTGGGCGTTCGCCGAGCACTGGTTGGGGCATGCCGTCGAGCGCGGCTTTTCCGGGTACGCGTTGAGTCTGCGTGGGCAGTCTGGCAGCGGGCCGGCACCGGAGGCCACGCTGCGGGCGTACGCCCACGACGTGGTGCAGGCGGCCGCGGGGCTGCCCCGCCAGGCGGTGCTGGTCGGGCATGGTGCCGGGGCGCTGGTGGTTGCGCACGCCCTGGCCCGCTACCCGGCCCGCGCCGCTGTGTTGGTGGCCCCGGTCCTCGGTGGTTGGGCAACGGCGGTAGCGGCGCTGCGCCGTAACCCCCTGGGTACGCTGCCCGCGCTCGTTGGTGGCCGGCTGCGGTACAGCCGCGCCCAGTTGTTCGGTCCGGAACTGTCCCCGGATGAGGCGCGGCGGCACCTATCCCGGCTGGGCCGTCCCGCCCGACGTGCCCAGTGGCAGCTGCTGTTCGGGCGGGAGCCCGAGCCGGCTGTGGGCGACCCACCGGTGTTGGTGCTCGGCAGCCCGGAGGACCGGGTGGTGCCGCGTTCGGCGCTCACCCGGGCTGCCCGACGGTACGCCTCGGCGCCGCTGTTCTTTCCCGGCATGGGCCACGACCTGATGCTGGACGCCGGGTGGCGGGAACCGATCGACGCGATCCTCGACTGGCTGGAGAAGGAGCCGTCCGGCGGCTGAGCCCGGGTGGGTCGGTCAGCGGGTTGTGCCGAGTCGGCTGAGCAGGGCGCTGTCCTGGTCAAGAGCGGCCAGGTAGGAGCGAGCCCAGGCGTGGATGTCGTGCTGGTGTAGGTGCGTCCGCATCTCTCGCATCCGCGCGCGGACCTGATCCGGCTGGGCCCGGAGCGCCGCGAGCAGGCCCTGCTTGAGGCCTTCCAGGTCGTGCGGGTTTACCAGGTACGCCTGGGGTAGCTCGGCGGCGGCGCCGGCGAACTCACTGAGCAGCAGCGCGCCGGTGTCGTCTACCCGGGCGGCTACGTACTCTTTGGCGACCAGGTTCATGCCGTCCCGCAGCGGGGTCACCGCCATCACGTCCGCGATCCGGTAGAGCGCGGCCAACTCGGCGCGGTCGAAGGGCTGGGTCAGGTAGTGGATGGCCGGCTCGCCGACGCGGCCGAACTCGCCGTTGATTCGGCCGACCTCGCGCTCCACCCGTTTGCGCAGGATCTGGTACTGCCCCACCCGCTCGCGGCTGGGCACCGCCACCTGAACCAGGACAGTGTCCTGTACCTTGACGTGCCCGTCGGCGATCAGCTCGCTGTACGCCTTCAGGCGCTGCTCGATGCCCTTGGTGTAGTCCATCCGGTCGACGCTGAGGATCACGTGTTCCGGGCTGCCCAGGTCACGGCGAAGCCGGCTGGCGTGGTCGGCGACGTCGGGCCGATCGGCCAGGGCGGCCATCTCGGCGGTGTCGATGGAGACCGGGAACGAACCGATGCGCACGATCCGGCCGTCAACGGCGATTCGGTGGTCGGTGGCCGGCAGCCCGAGCACCCGGTCGGCGAGTTGGGCGAAGTTGTGTGCCGCCTGCGCCCGCTGGAAGCCGACGAGGTCGGCACCGAGCATTCCCCGCAGGAGCTCGGCTCGCCGGGGGAGCTGCATGAACAGCTCCGGCGGCGGGAACGCCACGTGGAGGAAGAAGCCGATTCGTAGGTCCGGACGGAGCGCCCGGAGCAGGCCGGGCACGAGTTGTAGGTGGTAGTCCTGCACCCAGACCACGGCACCGGGCTCGGCCACCTCGGCGGCGGCCGCCGCAAACCGTTGGTTGACGCGCTGGTAGGCCTCCCACCAGCGGCGGTGGTGCTCCGGCTGTTCGACGGCGTCGTGGTAGAGCGGCCAGAGCGTGGCGTTGGCGAAGCCCTCGTAGTGGTCACGCAGGTCGTCAGCGGTGAGCGGCACCGTGCGCATCCGGACACCGTCAACGTCGGGCAGCGCCGGTGCCGGCCCGGTGCCGCCCACCCACCCCACCCAGGTGGCGGGTGTCTGCCGTAGCGGGGAGTGTAGGGCGCTCACCAGACCGCCGGGGCGGCGGCGCCATTCGCAGGCACCGTCGGGCGCCGTACTGTCGTCGATGGGGAGGCGGTTGGCGACCACCACCAGGGAACTCTGTCGCACCTCGGACGTTTCCGATCTGCCGGAGACCGCCGCAACAGGGGGGTAGGGCCGGCAGCCGGCGGAGGGGGAATGACGGACAGCAGTATTCCTACTAACCGTAAGTTACACCAATGTTACGTACCAGCTTCGGGGTGGGTTCCCTGGATCAGCTCAGACGACGGCGCCGTCGTCCGGGTCGTGTTCGTCCCGGTCGCCGGGGCGGAGCCGGCAGACCAGGGTGACGAAGCCGGCCAGGATGCCGGTGAAGCCGAGCAGGGTGACAATCCCCGGGTCTACCGGAAGTAGCGGCGGGTAGAGGAAGAGCAGGAAGCCGACCAGGATGGCCAGGATGCCGAGCGCGGCGTACTTGGAGATGCGGGGCAACGGTGGGGGCGGGGGCGGCGTGTACCGCTCTGCGTCCTCGTCGTCGTCGGGCAGGTCCGCGCCGAAGGTGTCCAACCCGTCGAGGAGTGACGGCTCCTCCTCCCGCTCCTGGCTGACGGAGACGCCGGAGACGTCCGCTGCGTAGGGCAGTCGCCGGGTGTCGGTGGAGGTCCGGCCGGCCCGGTCGTCGTCCACGTCTTCTGCGGCGGGCCACCGGTTGTCACCACCGCTGGCGGAGGTGGTGTGGAACCCGGCGACTATCCGGGCCCATTCGGCCTCGATGTCGGGTTCGTTGTCCCGGGCTCGGTCGGTGGCGCCCTCGTCGGCGAGTTGGGTCAGATAGTCCCGGGCGGTTCGCAGGTGGGAGCGGTCCACGTACAGCCGGTCGATCGGCCGGGGTGGGACTGTGGTGGTGCGGGTGACCGGGTTGAGGTCGGCCGAGGGCTGTAGGTAGGCGGCGATGCCACCGGCGGCGAGCACGTCCAAAAGGTGCTCACCGACCCGGGGATCCACATCACCGGCGACCGCGTACTCGCTTGCGTCGATCCCGTTGTCCCGCCGTCCCCGGCGGGCCCCACCCGCTGACACCGGACAACCTCCTCATCGCGCGCCGGGGCGCGCTCCCGAAGCCTCTCGGCGTCTGTGCCCGCCGTGTCTTGAATCGTGACACGCCGGGGACCGGTTGCGGGAGTGCGTTCGGTCGCGTCTTGCGATCGGAGCGGTCGCCGGGCGAGCCCGACCGGGGCCGATCGCCCGCCCCGGACCCGATCGTACGTGCCGTCAGCGCTCGCTCATGCCGGCGCGGCGGCGTAGCGACGCCACGTCGGTCACCACGATCCGGCGCCCCTCGGTGCGCAGCCAGCCCCGACTGGCGAAGGAGCCGATCGCCTGGTTGACGCTTTGCCGGGAGCCGCCGGCCATCTCGGCGAGCTGGCTCTGGTTGAGCTCAATGGTGATCATGGGGGCCTGGCTCTCACCGGCCAGGCGGACCAGCGTCTTGGCCACCCTTCCGGGCAGATCGAGGAAGACATGGTCGGCGTTCTGCTCGGTCAGCCGGCGGATCAGGCTGCCCAGGGAGCGCATCACCGCGTCAAGGATGCGCGGGTTCGAGTGCACCAACTCCATGAAGGCGCCCCGGGACAGGGCGAGGGCCGCGCAGTCCTCGATTGCCTCGGCGGATGCCGACCGGGTGGAGGCGTCCAGCAGTGAGACCTCGCCCAGCACCTCTGGCGGCCGGATCACCGACAGCACTGCCCGCTCACCGGTGGGAGCCGTGCG
The DNA here is from genome assembly GCF_000484695.1 of Salinispora cortesiana. Classification (GTDB taxonomy): domain Bacteria; phylum Actinomycetota; class Actinomycetes; order Mycobacteriales; family Micromonosporaceae; genus Micromonospora; species Micromonospora cortesiana. The sequence continues at coordinate 148,416 of NZ_AXVR01000004.1, forward strand.
GAAGACGGCCACCGCACCGCGGCGTAGCACGATCAGGGACTCGCCCGGGTCGTTCTCCACGAAGAGCAGCTGCCCCTTGCGGTAGGTGCGTGGCACCGCCGCCGCGATTACTCGTTGTCGGGCTTCTGGCTCGAGGCCGGCGAACATCTCGACGCCCGTGAGCGCGTCACCCGGCTCCGGTAGGCGCACCTCCACGGCCCAACCCCTCCCCCGGTCAAGGACCCCTGACTCGCTCACCGGGTGAACCTGACAGGGACTGCCAAGGTGCTCCGACGCCTCCGGTAGCGGTACACATCAGATCATGACGGCCTGGTCGCTTGCTGTACACCCCTCAATTCGTTTGCGTGACCTTCGAGACCTTTCCGATACCAGTTCTGACCTGCGAGGACGCGGAGCGCTCCGGCGGGCGGCACCCACCCTGGTCCGGTCCTGGCGGCGTACGCCAGGATGGCGGTGATGGTTTATCGCTACTTCTATGACTGCGAGTTCATCGAGGATGGCCGCACCATCGACCTGGTGTCGATCGGCGTCGTCGATGAGTACGGCCGTGACTTCTACGCTGTCTCCACCGAGTTCGACGACTCCCGGGCGGTGTCCTGGGTGCGTCGCAACGTGCTGAGTCAGTTGCCGTCGCCGGCGGATCGGGCCTGGCGGTCCCGCGCGCGGATCCGGGACGAACTGGAGGAGTTCCTGTTGGAGCCGGTCCGGGGCCGCCCCGGCGAGCAGCTGGAGCTGTGGGCGTGGTACGCGGCGTACGATCACGTGTCGCTGGCGCAGCTGTGGGGGGCGATGACGGCACTGCCTCGTCAGATCCCGCGCTTCACCAAGGACCTGCGCCAGCTCTGGGATGACCGGGGTCGTCCGCCGCTGCCGGACGCGGACGCGGCTCGGCACGACGCGCTGGTGGACGCGCGACACAACCTGGCTCGGTGGCAGGCCATGACCGGACCGGGTCGGACCGGATCGGGTCGACGTTGATCAGATACCGCTCCGGGGACTGGCTACCGCCTGGTAGCCGGGGTGCGGTGTCGGCGCATAGCGGACGGGACTACAGTTCGCAATGACGGCCCGCCCCGGGCCGGCAATGGCGCCGATGGTCTGTTTCGACACATATCCTGGGGCTTAACCGGGCTTTACCCAATGTTCCCAGGAGGATGAGCAGATCATGCGTATCGGCGTGCTCACCGGCGGCGGCGACTGCCCCGGTCTCAACGCGGTCATCCGGGCGGTGGTCCGCAAGGGCGTGGCCAACTACGGTCACGAGTTTGTGGGCTTCCGGGATGGCTGGAAGGGCCCGCTCGAGGGGCTCTCTCGCCCGCTGGGGATCGCAGAGGTGCGGGGAATCCTGCCGCGTGGCGGTACGATCCTGGGCTCCTCCCGGACCAACCCGTTCAAGATTGAGAACGGCGTTGAGCGGATCAAGGAGAACCTCGCCACGCAGGGTGTTGACGCGCTGATCGCGATCGGCGGCGAGGACACCCTCGGTGTCGCCACCAAGCTGCACGAACTCGGCGTCAACGTCATCGGCGTGCCGAAGACGATCGACAACGACCTCGGCGCCACCGACTACACCTTCGGCTTCGACACCGCGGTCAACATCGCGATGGAGGCTATCGACCGGCTGCACACCACCGCCGAGAGCCACCACCGCACCCTGGTGGTCGAGGTGATGGGTCGGCACGCTGGCTGGATTGCCCTGCACGCCGGTCTCGCCGGTGGCGCCAACGTGATCCTGCTGCCGGAGCGGCAGTTCGATGTGAACCAGGTCGCCGGCTACGTCGAGAAGCGCTTCCAGCACCAGTACGCCCCGATCGTCGTGGTCGCCGAGGGCGCCCACCCGCTCGAGGGGCAGATGGTCCTGCACAACCAGGAGCTGGACGCCTTCGGCCACGTCCGCCTCGGTGGCGTCGGCCAGTGGCTCGCCGAGCAGCTCGAAGCCAAGACCGGCAAGGAAGCCCGTACCGTCGTGCTCGGCCACATCCAGCGCGGGGGCACCCCGACCGCCTTCGACCGGGTGCTCGCCACCCGGCTGGGTCTCCAGGCGATCGACGCCGTGCACGAGGGGGACTGGGGCAAGATGGTGGCGATGCAGAGCACGGACATCGTTCGCGTGCCGCTGGCCGAGGCCACCCGCGAGCTCAAGACCGTGCCGCTGGAGCGGTACGCCGAGGCCGAGGTCTTCTTCGGTAGCTGACCGTTGCGCCGGTGCGCGGTGGGCCCGGCCCACCGCGCACCGGCCTACGCTGGAAGGGGTACGGCGATGGCGGATACCGTGCACCCGGTCGCGGTTATTGGGGCCGGCAAGATCGGCGAGCTGGTGCTCTCGGGCCTGCTGCGCTCGGGCTGGCCGGCGGAGCGGCTGCTGGCCACCACCCGGCGGCAGGCACGGGCCGAGGAACTGGCCCTTCGCTACGGCGTACGGATGGTCGACAACCACACTGCGGTGGCCGAGGCCGAGGTGCTCGCGATCGCGGTCAAGCCGCAGGACGCGGCCGCGTTGCTGGACGAGATCGGCCCGAAGATTCCGGCCGACAAGCTGGTCATCTCGCTCTGTGCTGGCCTGCCCACCAGCTTCTTCGGTCGGCGGTTGGCCGCCGGCACCCCGGTGGTGCGGGTGATGACCAACACTCCGGCTCTGGTTGACGAGGCGATGTCGGCGATCTCCGCCGGGGAGCACGCCACCGGCGCGCACCTGGCCCTGGCCGAGGAGATGTTCACCCCGCTCGGCGGGACCCTGCGGGTCCCCGAGTCGCAGCAGGACGCGGTGACCGCGTTGTCGGGTTCCGGGCCGGCGTACTTCTACCTGCTGGTTGAGGCGATGGTCGACGCGGGTATCCTGCTTGGCCTGCCCCGGCAGGTTGCCCACGAGTTGATCGTGCAGACCGCGATCGGGTCGGCGGTCATGCTGCGCGACTCCGGTGAGCACCCGGTAAAGCTGCGGGAGGCGGTGACCTCGCCCGCCGGCACCACCATCTCTGCCGTCCGCGAGTTGGAGAAGCACGGGGTGCGGGCGGCGCTGTTGGCCGCCTTGGAGGCGGCCCGGGACCGGGCCGGGGAGCTGGCCGCCCAGGCCGACTGAGCGGCAACGGACACCGGTCGGACGCGGCGCCGGGAGCAGACCGGCCGCGTTGACGGCCACCGGGACGAAGGTGGCCCCGAGGGGCACCCTCGGGGCCGGTAGCGGGGCCGGCCACTGTGCAGCGGCCGGCCCCGGAATCGTCACAGGTCCTTACACTGCCCGGAGGTCGGTCCCTGCACCGAGTTCGGCACGCCGTTGTCGGTGGGCGCAACGGTGTTCTGAGAGCACGACAGTGGTCCGCCGACCGACCCCGCCGCGATCACCGGCGCCTGGTTCTGCGTCAGGACCGTCGGCCCGGCGACGCTGGTGCGTTCGATGCTCACCTCGCCGGTCACGTGGGACACCGTCAGCGGCCCACCGATCTGGACCTCCTGGAGCACCACCGCCTCGGCCCCGTTGGCGGCCACCGGACCGGAGATGGTCGAGTCAACCGCGTAGAGCGCGGCACCGGAGCGCACCGTCACCGGCCCCTTGACGGTCGCCTCGGACAGGCACGTCACCCCGGAGTCGATCTTCAGAGGGCCCTTGACGTTGCCGCTCACCGTCTTCGTGCACTCCGGTGACGCCGTGGCGAGCAGCTCGACCTCGGCGAGGACGGGGACGGAGTCGCGGCTCTCGGGCGTGAGCCGGTAGTGCAGGTACCGCCCGGGCCGGTCTACGGCGAAGGACCGGGTCTGCAGTCGCCAGGTGAACTCCTCACCGGCGCGACTGTCGATGGTGGTCCAGGTGTCCCCGTCGTAGGAGCCCTGCAGGTGCCAACCCACCGGGTCGGTCCCGGTGTCCGGCCCCGACGTGAGGGTGTAGTGCAGGACCCGCTCCGGGGCGCCCACCACCGCCCACTGCACCGGCGCCGCCACCGGAGCCGAGGTGGTGGAGGTGTTGTCGGCCAGCGCCGCCGGACCACCGGTCACCGCGATGTCGGACATCGGTCGGGGTGTCTCACCGGAGGCGGTGAGCGACGGCGGGAGGTCCTCCTCGCCGCTGCCCCAGGAGGACGGTTGCGAGCCCATGTTGAAGTCCAGCACCGCGCCATCGGCCAGCACCTCGTGTGAGATCGAGGTCTGCTGGTACGGCTTCCCGTTGACCTTGAGGCCCTGCACGTAGACGTTGTCGGCGCTGTTGTTCGGCGCGTTGACAACGATCTTTTTGCCGTTGTCCAGGTGCACGGTGGCCTTCGTGAACAGCGGTGAGCCGATCACGTAGTTCTCGCTACCCACCTGGAGCGGGTAGAAGCCCAGTGCGCTGAACAGGTACCACGCCGAGGTCTCGCCGTTGTCCTCGTCCCCGGCGTACCCTTGGCCGATCTCGCTGCCGATGTACAGCCGGGACAGCACCTCTCGGACGATCTTCTGCGTCTTGGCCGGCTGGCCGGCGTAGTTGTACATCCAGGGAATGTGGTGCGACACCTGGTTGCTGAAGCCCCACATGCCCATCCGGACGTCCCGCGCCTCCCGCATCTCGTGGATGATCCGGCCGTACGAGCCGGGGAAGGTCCCCGTCTCCGGCGTGGCGAAGAACTCGTCCAGCTTCTCGGCCAGCGCCTCCCGTCCGCCGTACAGGTTGGCGAGGCCCTCGCCGTCGTGCGGAACGTGGAAGGCGAAGTTCCACCCGTTGGTCTCGGTGTAGTCGTGCTCGTGCCCCCACACGTGCGGCTCGTACGTCTCCGGCGTCGACTTCCACTGCCCGGACGCGTTACGTCCCTGGAAGAACTCGATCGCGGGGTCGAACGTGTGCACGTAGTTCAGCGCCCGGCTGCGGAAGTACTCCGCCTCCTCCCGGTAACGGGACCGGTCGGCCTCCGGGGTCTCCGGGTCCTCGGCCAGCTCGGCGGCCATGTTCGCGATGCCGAAGTCGTTGATGTAGCCCTCCAGCGCCCAGGAGACGCCTTCGGAGACCGCGGTCGAGGTGTACCCGTCGAAGATCGATTCCTGCAGGCCCTTCCGGCCAACGCTGCTGTTGTTGGCGTTCCCGGGCGGCACGACGGTGGCGTTGCGTACCGCCGCGTCGTACGCGTCCCGTACGTCGAAGTTGCGTACCCCCTTGACGTACGCGTCAGCGAACGAGACGTCCGAGCTGGTGCCGGTCATCAGGTTCCGGTAGCCGGGGGCCGACCACCGCGACACCCAACCACCGTCCCGGTACTGCTGGACGAAGCCGTCAACGAGTTCACCGGCGGTGGTGGGGTTGAACAGCGCGTACGCCGGCCAGGTGGTGCGGTAAGTGTCCCAGAAGCCGTTGTTGACGTACACCTTTCCGGCCACCACGTCCGCACCGGTCTCGGTCGGGGTGGTTCCCGGCGGAAGGGTGCTCGAGGTGGACGACTGCACCGCGTGCTTCCACACCGGAGCGTCCGCGGTTCCGACGTTCTCGTGCGCGGAGTTCGGGTAGAGGAAGAGTCGGTAGAGGTTGGAGTACAGGGTCACCAGCTGTTCGTCGGTAGCCCCCTCGACCTCGATGACCTTGAGCTTGTCGTCCCAGAGGTCCTGGGCGCGGTCGCGGACGGTGTCGAAGGTGTCGTTCTCAGCGATCTCCAGCGCCAGGTTCTTCCGAGCCTGGTCGAGGGAGATCAGCGAGGTTGCGATCCGCAGTGTTACGACCTTCGACGTCGAGGTGTCGAAGGCCAGGTAGCCGGTCACGTCGTCGCCGCCACCACCGGTCAACCCGCCGTGGGCGACGACGGGGCGGTCCACTGTGCCGTAGACGAACATCCGGGTGGCGCCGCTGCCCAGCCGGGCGTCGGAGAAGCCGGTCACGGTGCCGTCGGCGTTGAGGGTCAGACCACCCTGGTTGTTGAGGTTGTCGAAGATCAGATTCCCGCGGTCCCCGGTGAAGGTGAAGCGGAACATCGCGGCATGGTCGGTGGGAGCGATCTCCGTCTTGAGCCCGTTGTCGAAGGTCACGCCGTAGTAGTGGGGCTTGGCCGTCTCGTTGGCATGTTGGAAGGCCAGCGCCCGGGCCGTCCTGTTGGCGTTCGGCTTGTCGCTGGCCGCCGACGGCATGACCTGGAAGGTCTGCCGGTCACCGATCCACGGGCTGGGCTCGTGGCTGGCGGTGAACGCCTGGATCGTCGGCCGGTTGTCGGCGTTGTTGTCCCGTTGGTACTGGTAGACCCAGCTGTTCGAGCCGGCATTGGTCATCGGCGTCCAGAAGTTGAAGCCGTGCGGCACCGCGGTCGCCGGGAAGGTGTTTCCCCGGGAGAAGTCTCCGGTGGAGTTCGTACCGCGGGTGGTCAATGCGTAGTCGGAGAGCCGGTCGTAGGTGGGGCGCTCGGGGCTCCCGGTCACCCGGATGTCGTCCACCCAGCCGCGGAAGGCGCCGGGGCCGGTGCTGCTGTCGTACCCGATCAGAATCCGGTCGATCCGCTTGCCCGCGGCCACGTCACCGAGGGAGGCTCGTTTGATGTTCCACTGGTCGGCGTAGAGCGACTTGGTGGTCCCCTGCTTCGATGGATGGAGACCGAACCCGTACTGGTCAACCGCGTTCAGGTCGCTCAGGTAGGTGCCGTCGTCGAAGGCCAGGTCGACCGCGGCGTAGGTGCTCGGGTAGTCGAGATCGCCCTGGGTCAGCTCGGGGAAGATCAGGTATGACAGCTCGCTGGTCGGGGTGACGTCGATGTCAACGTCGAAGATCTTGTTGTAGGCGTAGCCGCGTCCGTCAACGGTCTGCCCGCCCGAGTAGCGCAGCGCGTGTTTGCCGGTCCAGCCGGCGTTGGCCTTGGCGGTGGGGCTTCCCGCGGGCCCGTTGTCGACGACGCTGTACATCGGTGTCGGCGGCTTGGGCGTGGTGTCGCCGTTGGAGAGCTGGAGATCTGCCAGCTGGACGATGTCTGTGCCGTGGTTGGCCGTGATGTCCAGGCGGTAGTGCGCGTACTCGGTGTCGTTGCTGAACCGGTACTCCTTGGTCTGGAACCGTTCGGGGAAGTCCTGCCCGGTCTGGGTGTCCAGGGTGACCCAGGTGTCGCCGTCGGTCGAGCCCTGTAGCTCCCAGTCCTGCGGGTCCCGCTCCGGTGCGTCGTTGGCGGAGGTGAGTGCGTAGTGCACCACGGTCGCTGGTGTCTCGAGCTCGGCCTGGATCCAGCCGGTGGGCTCGAAGACCAGCCACTTGGTGGACGCGTCACCGTCGATGACTCGCCGGACGGTTTCGTTGGGCGGGTTGTCGCCGTTGGCGGTTACATCGACAATCGTGTCATTGATGCTGCCGGGGATTCCGCCGGAATTTGGGTTTCCGGTTACCCCGGACATCTTGGGCTTTCCGGCCGCGTCGGTTTCCACGGTGTTGGTCCACGTCGGCTGCGAATCGTCGGAGTCGAACGAGGAAAAGAAGTTGGTGTCGAGCGGCGGTGCCGCCGCTGCTGGCAGTTGGGTGCCCGGTATCGCCAGGCCAACCGCGAGCACGGTGGCGATCGCCCTCCGGTGTCTGCCCACGTGATCCTCCAGGGGGTCGCCAGGCGTGAGGGGGGTCACGCCTGATGGTCGGAGAAAGCGTGTCGGCAGGAGACAACGTTGTCAATAGGTGATGAGGGTCTCTAGCGCCTATCCTGTGATGCGGTTCACGATCATCCGGTCAGGGTGGCGGCAATAGGAGAGTTAAGCGCCTTTTGGCGGATCATCTCGTGATGTCATCGTTACTTTTTCGTGGCTTGGTCGACGTTGACGAGAACTGGCCGCAACGAAAGTGTTGTGGCCCTAAGACAACGATGTCATCCCTAGCGGGAGGAACCATGGGCAAGATGCGTAGGGCGGCCGTCGCCGCGGTTGGGGCGCTCGCGTTGCTGTCGCCCGCCGCTTGCGGTGGTGCCGACAGCGGGGCCGACCAGGAGGTGGAGGTCTTCACCTGGTGGGCCGACGGGGGCGAGAAGGCCGGCCTCGACGGTCTGGTCGCCGCCTTCGACGAGCAGTGCGACTACTCGTTCGTGAACGGGGCGGTGGCGGGCGGCGCCGGTTCGAACGCCAAGCAGGTGCTGGCCTCCCGGCTCCAGCAGGGCGACGCGCCGGACACCTTCCAGGCCCACGCCGGTGCCGCGTTGTCGGACTACATCGCGGCTGGCCAGATCGAGGATCTCAGCGACCTGTACGAGGAGTGGGGCCTCACCGAGGCGCTGCCGCCGGGCCTGATCGACAACCTTAGCGTGGACGGCAAGGTCTACTCGGTGCCGGCGAACATCCACCGGTCGAACGTGCTCTGGACAAACAAGGCGGTCCTGGCCGACGCCGGGATCACGGCCGAGCCGACGACGCTGGCCGAGCTCTTCGCCGCGCTCGACACGCTCAAGAGCGCGGGCATCGGCGCGCCGCTCGCGATTGGCAAGGACTGGTCCCAGCTGATGCTGCTGGAGGCGGTCATGATCAGTGACCTCGGCCCGGAGGGCTTCACCGGCCTCTGGACCGGTGCGACCGATTGGAACAGCCCCGAGGTCACCCAGGGCCTGGAGAACTACAAGCGGCTGCTCAGCTACACCAACGGGGATCGGGACACCTACGACTGGACCGACGCCGGCAAGCTCCTCATGGACGGCAAGGCCGGTTTCTTCCTGATGGGGGACTGGGCGCCGGGCGACTTCGAGACCAAGGGCTTCACCGACTTCGGCTACATCGCGTTCCCGGGTAACGGGGACACCTTCCAGTGGCTCGCCGACTCCTTCGTGTTGCCGCAGGGGGTCGATAACCCCGAGGGCACCAAGTGCTGGCTGAAGACGGTCGGCAGCGCGGAGGGGCAGCAGGCGTTCAACATCAAGAAGGGCTCCATCCCCGCCCGTACCGATGTCACCGAGGCCGACTACCCCGCCTACCAGCAGTCGGCAATCCAGGCGTGGAAGACCGGCACGCAGGTTCCGTCCTGCGCCCACGGTGCGGCCTGCTCGCAGGGCGCCATGGAGGCGGCGAACTCCGCGATCGGCAAGTTCTCCAGCGACCAGGACCTGGCGGGTCTGCAGAAGGCGATGTCCGCCGCCGCCGCGCTCGGCAAGAACTAGCACGGCTCGCAGTTTCGGTAACCGCACGGCTGGCGCTCTCGCGCGGTCGTGCGGTTACCGGTCCCGGTTGACACTCGTCCGTCCGAACCCACCAGGAATCTGCCATGCTCACTCGCGTCCGGCGATGGGGACCCGGCCTTCTGCTGATCTCCCCCTCGTTACTCCTGCTTGGAGTGTTCGTCTACGGTCTCATTGGTTGGACGATAAAGGTCTCGATGTCGGATCGGCACAGCGCCGCCGAGTCGGACGGATTCGTCGGCCTGAGTAACTATGTCGATCTGTTCACCAACGACATCAACGGCCGGTTCCTGCACTCGCTGCGGAATCTGCTGATCTTTACCGTCGTCTTTCTGCTCGGCACGATGCTGCTGGGCCTGCTCTGGGCGTTCCTCCTGGAGCGCGGGGTCCGGGCGGAGGGGCTGTTCCGAACCGTCTACCTGTTCCCCATGGCGGTCTCGTTCGTTGCCTCCGGTGTGGTCTGGCGATGGCTGATGAACTCCGGGCAGGGCGACGACGCTGGTGGCCTGAACGCGATCTTCGGACAGCTGAATCTCGACTTCCTGCAAAACTCTTGGTGGACCGACCCAGAATGGGGCATGGTCGCCATGGCGGTCCCGGCGATCTGGCAGCTCTCCGGCTATGTCATGGCGCTGTTCCTGGCTGGGTTCCGCGGCATTCCGGCGGAGCTTCGCGAGGCGGCCGCGGTCGACGGCGCCAGCACTTTCCAGCTCTACCGGCGGGTCCTCTTTCCGCAGCTGACCCCGGTGGCGCTCTCTGCGTTGATCATCGTCGGGCACATGTCCATGAAGATGTTCGACCTGATCATGTCTGTCTCCGGTGCCCAGTGGCTGACCGAGGTGCCGGCCGTCTACGTCTGGCAGACCCTGTTGACCAGTGACTATGCCAAGGCCTCGGCGATCTCGGTGATCCTGTTGCTGCTGGTCGCGTTGGTCATCGTGCCCTACCTGGTGCAGACGATGAGAACGGAGCGACGCTCGTGACCACCACGACCACCCGGCGGACGCCCCCACCGGCCGTCGCGGCGCCGCCCCGAAAGCGTCGCGGCCCCACCGCTGGGGTAGTCGGACGCACCCTTCGGTACGGGCTGCTGCTGCTCTTCCTGCTCATCGTTCTGATGCCGGCGTACGTCCTCGTCGTGACCAGCTTCAAGTCGGGCTCCGACATCGGTGTGAACGGGCAGTGGAGTCTGCCCGAGCAGTGGACCACCGAATCGTGGGCCAAGGCGTGGACGGCCCTGGGCCCGTCGTTCGTCCGGACCTTCCAGCTCGCCATTCCGGTCGCGTTGATCTCCTCGCTGCTCGGTGCGGCGAATGGTTTCGTCCTGTCCCGGTGGCGCTTTCCCGGTGCGGACATCGTCTTCACCCTGATCCTGTTCGGGATGTTCATCCCCTACCAGGCGGTGATGGTTCCGTTGCGGGATGTGGTCAGCACCCTCGGTATCGCGCCCGGTATTCCTACGCTGATCTTCGTGCACTGCGTCTACGGCATCCCGATCTGCACGCTCATCTTCCGTAACTACTACGCCACCACGGTGCCGGTGGAGATGGTCGAGGCCGCGTGGGTCGACGGTGCGGGTCTCCTCCGCACCTTCCGGTCGATCATCCTGCCGGTGTCGATTCCGGGCTTCGTGGTCGCCGTGATCTGGCAGTTCACCTCGGCGTGGAACGACTACCTGTTTGCGATCTTCTTGTCCAACACCCGGAATGGGCCGATCACGATCGCGCTCAATGCGCTCGCGGGAGCTCAGTCCCCCGACTACGCGGCCTCAATGGCCGGAGCGTTGATCACCTCACTGCCCACTCTGGTTGTCTACGTATTCCTGGGCCGCTGGTTCATTGGTGGGCTCATGGCGGGATCGGTGAAGAGCTGACATGACCGAACGTCTCTCCAGCCGGCGGTCGACGCCAACCGGCCTGATTCCGGACACCGCCCATCAGCAACTCCTCGCCAACCAGCGTGCCGCGCTGCTGCGCGCCGCCCGCACCTCGGTTCGGCCCGAGGGAGGGTTCTGGTGGTTGGGCGAACGGGGCGAACCCGACCCACGCCAGCCGCTACACACCTGGATCGCCTGCCGGATGACCCACGTCTTCGCCCTGGCGCACCTGCAACAGACGCCCGACACCGCCGACGCGGTTGACCACGGCGTCACCACGCTGCGCAGTACCCTGCGGGACGCGCAGCACGGTGGTTGGTTCAGCGCCGTGCAGCTGGATGGGGAGCCGGTCACCGACCGGAAGTCCGCGTACGAGCACGCCTTTGTCCTACTGGCCGCGAGCAGCGCGACCCGGGCCGGCCGGCCCGGTGCCGACCAACTCCTGGCCGAGGCGATCGCGGTGGTTGGCGACCGGTTCTGGGACGAGACCGCCGGTCGCACCAGGGAGTCGTGGAGCCGGGACTTCTCCGAGCTGGAGTCCTACCGCGGTGCGAACAGCAGCATGCACATGGTCGAGGCGTTCCTGGCCGTCGGTGAGGTCACCGGGGACCGTCGCTGGGCGCAACGCGCGCTCGCGATCTGCGAGCACCTGGTGCACGATGTGGCCGCCCGACACGACTGGCGACTGCCCGAGCACTTCACCGCCGACTGGGAGGTGCAGCTGGACTACAACCTCCACCAGCCTGCGGACCCCTTCCGGCCGTACGGGTCCACCATCGGCCACTGGCTGGAGTGGGCGCGACTGTTGCTGCACCTCGAGACCGCGCTCGTCGCGCCGCCCCAATGGCTGCTCGATGACGCGCGTGCGCTCTTCGTCGCGGCGGTCACTCATGGCTGGTCGGTTGACGGGGCGGATGGATTTGTCTACACCCTCGACTGGTCGGACCGGCCGGTGGTTCGATCCCGCATGCACTGGGTGCTGGCCGAGGCGATCGGGGCGGCGGCGACGCTGTGGCGGCGCACCGGCGACAGCTACTACGAGCACTGGTACCAGACCTTCTGGGACTACGCGGTTCGCCACCTCATTGACGAGAAGACCGGAGAGTGGCACCACGAGCTGGACGAGCTGAACCAGCCGGCGAACCGGGTCTGGTCGGGCCGCCCCGACGTCTACCACGCGTACCAGGCCGTCCTGCTGTCCCAGTCACCGATCAAGCCGAGCCTCGCGGGTCTCTACACCCCTGTGGGGACGGATCAGGTGGAGGTGGGCCGGTGATCGCGGTTGTTGGCGAGGCGCTGGTCGACCTGGTCGCGGAGGACACGGCCGGTAGCTACCGCGCCGTGCCCGGCGGCTCACCCGCGAATGTCGCACTCACCCTGGCCCGGCTCGAGCAGCCGGTCCGACTGCTCGCCCGGCTCGGTGGTGACGGCTTCGGCCAGCAGATCCGGGACCACCTGCGCGCCAACGGTGTCGATCTGACCTGGGCGGTTTCTGCAGTCGAGTCAACCTCGCTGGTGGTCGCCACACTTGACGGCTCCGGTCAGGCCACCTACCAGTCCTACCTGGCCGGGACCGCCGACTGGCAGTGGACCCCGGCCGAGCTACCGAGCTTCGCCGACACCGGGCTTACCGCCCTGCACTCCGGCTCACTGGCACTTGCCCTGGCACCGGGCGCGGCGGTCGTGGAGGAGCTCTTCGTCCGGGAACGAGGCCGCGGAGCGCTCACCCTGTCGATCGATCTCAACCTGCGCCCCTCCATCGTCCCCGACCGCGTCGGGGAGCAGCGCCGGGTCGAGCGACAGGTGCGCTCCGCGCACATCGTCAAGGCGAGCGAGGAGGACCTTGACTGGCTCTACCCGGACCGCACCATCGAGCAGGTCATGGCCGAGTGGCGGGCCGCCGGGGTGGCCTGCGCAGTGGTGACGCGCGGCGCTGCCGGCAGTTGTCTGCTGGCACCGGACGGGGTGATGTACCGACAGTCAGCACGGCGGGGTGAGGTGGTCGATACCGTCGGTGCGGGCGATTCGTTCACCGGCGGCCTGCTCGCCGCTCTCGCAGACTTCGATGCGCTCGGCGACCAGCCCGGTGCCCGTCTCGCGGCCGTCACCCCGAGTCAGTGGCGCCAGGGGCTGCAGCAGGCCAGCACCATCGCCGCGCTCACCTGCGGCCGGCGGGGGGCCGATCCACCCACGCTCGCCGATGCCGTCGCGGTGTTCCCCTTGAGGCCAGAGTAGCGATCTGGGTCCGGCCGGCGGGAGCGTCGGCCGGGCCACCGGGTGGTGCTCGGCGGGGCCCGGGCGGGGGGCCGGCGTCAGTTCAGGCCCCGTCGGACCAGCTGCGTCGGCAGGACCGAGGTCGACGGCCACGACCGGTCCCCACCGATGCGTTCGAACAGCTGTTCCGTCGCGATCCGTGCCAGTTCACGTTGGTCGTAGGCGATAACGGTAAACGGTCGGGGCATCAGATGGGACAGTTCAAAATCGTCGAAACCGACCAACGCCGCGTCGCTGCCTCGGCCATGAAGCTCCTGGAGCGCCCCGAGGGTGAGGCGGTTGTTGGCACAGAAGAAGGCGGTCGGCTGGTCGGCGAGGCCGAACATGTCGGCCACCGCCCGGCTGGCCTGCTCGGGTCCCTCTATTCCACTCCGTACCAACGCCTCGTCGTACGGGATACCGGAACCCGACAACTCGGCCTGTACGCCGGCCAGACGCTCACGCATTGTGTATACGTTCAAGGAACCCAGCAATATGCCGATCCGTCGGTGCCCCGCGTCGAGTAGTGAGCGGATTCCGGTGCGACTTCCGCCTTGATTGTCCAGGAGGACCACATCGGCGAGGAGTTGCCCTGGTGGCCGGTCGAGAAACACCGCCGGAAGGCCCATTTCCACCTCCCGCCGAAGAAAGGAGTGGTCTGTTCCGGCCGGAACCACGAGTAGGCCGTCCACCCGGCGCTGAACCAGCTCCAGCAACAGTGTGCGTTCGCGGTCCGGATCCTCCTCCGAAGAGGCGGTGATCAGCAGTGTCTGATGTGCCGCCGCGATCTCCGCCGCGACACCCGCGACCGTCGCATAGAACGGGTTGGCGATTTCTTCGATGAGTAGGCCGATCGTCGCGCTGAGCTGCCGGGATCGGAGATTGCGGGCGATGCCGTTGCGCCGGAAGCCCAACTCGGCGATGGCGGTCATTACTCGTCCGGCAAGTTCGGGGCCGACGGCTGGCTCGTTGTTGACCACGCGGGAGACGGTCTTGAGACTCACGCCGGCACGTCGGGCGACATCCACCATCGTGGGCCGTCGAGGCGGGGGCAGTTTGGCCGGGTGATGCAGCATGCGCCGTCCTTGTCGGCCCGTGTCGCGGATCGGCGGGCTAGCCCGAAAGTGTTCCGCTGGGTCGAGCCGCGCATGGGCCGGAAACTGTGTTTCGGCCTTCCGGTGGGCCACGCGAGCAACCTGACCACCTGACCACCGCGACGACCGTGACCGTCATGAATAACCATCCAGATAACTGGACTTTACCAGTCACTCCACTGCGAACCAAACTGCAGCGTACCCGCGAAAGGGCTCCCTGTGGGTGTGGGAAGGCGGGTCCTGCGGGCCGTCACTGTTGGAATTTGGCCGGTGGCGGGGTACGTCCGGCTGCGCCGGGGGTGCCTTCGGGCCGCTCCGCAGGCACCCCCGAGATGCGCGACTGTCGGTAGCCCGAACTGCTCGTCGTTCCGGTGCGTCCAACATGGCCGTAGCCGATGAAGGTTGTCGGGTCCTGCTTTCCGGTCAGGCCGGTGAGCGCCACCAGTCTCGGTGTACGAGGTGTGGCGTGTCGGGCGGTCTACGGCATGTGTTTCCGGGGGAGCCTACTTCGGAGCGGGTGTATCTGGAGTAAAAGTGTTTTTCAGTCATATATCTTTATTTATGACAATATCTGTTCCGTGTTTGTGCCGGGATTATGATCAATAGGCGGATAGTCGGTTCGTCTGTGTTATCCAGAGTGTTCCGTTGCGATGTGTGAACTTCTTGACGAATTTGCGGCCTGTAAGTAACGTCTCTTCATCATTAAAAAAGTTTCCTAACTGTTTGAGGGGTGTTACATGAAGAGATCACTTCGCCGGGCCCTCTGGGCCAGTGTCGTAGTCGTGCTGGCGGTCGCGGCAGTCCCGATGGCCTCGGCGTACGGTGCCGGAAGCGTCACCGCCACGTTCGACCAGGTGCAGGACTGGGGGACTGGCCACGAGGCGAAGGTGACGGTCACCAATGGCTCGAATGATTCGCTGAGCACCTGGCAGATCGAGTTCGATCTTCCTGCCGGGGCCAGCATCGGCGTTTTCTGGGACGCCGACGTCACCCGCACCGGCAACCACTACGTCGCGACCAAGAAGAGTTGGGCCGGGCCACTCGTCCCAGGTGCCAGCTTCCGCTGGGGGTACAACGGGACCGGCCCCTATCAGGCGCCAATGAACTGCACTATCAACGGTGCTCCCTGCTCCGGCGGATCCGCTCCGCCGACCACGTCACCCCCGACCACGTCCCCTCCGACGACCGCGCCGCCGACCACGCCGCCCCCGACGACCGCCCCGCCGACTACCGCACCGCCCAGTGGTGACCACAAGGTCGTTGGCTACTTCGCGCAGTGGGGCGTCTACGCCCGCAACTATCACGTGAAGAACATTCACACCAGCGGCTCGGCGGCGAAGTTGACCCACATCATGTACGCCTTCGGCAAGACCGCCGGTGGGCGCTGCGGGATCGGCGACAGCTACGCCGACTACGAGAAGGCCTACACCGCAGCAGACAGCGTGGATGGCGTCGCCGACACCTGGGACCAGCCGTTGCGGGGCAGCTTCAACCAACTGCGCAAGCTCAAGGCAATGTACCCGCATCTCAAGGTGATCTGGTCGTTCGGCGGCTGGACCTGGTCCGGCGGGTTCACCCAGGCGGCGCAGAACCCGGCCGCGTTCGCCGAGAGCTGCTACAACCTGGTTGAGGATCCGCGCTGGGCGGATGTCTTCGACGGCATCGACATCGACTGGGAATACCCGAACGCCTGTGGTCTCACCTGCGACTCCAGCGGGCCAGCCGCGTTCAAGAACGTGGTGGACGCGCTGCGTTCCCGGTTTGGTCCGTCGGCTCTGGTCACCGCCGCGATCACCGGTGACGCCAGCAACGGTGGCCGGATCGATGCTGCCGACTACGCCGGCGCGGCGCCCAACCTTGACTGGATCATGGCGATGACCTACGACTACTTCGGCGCCTTCAGCCCGCAGGGTCCGACCGCCCCGCACTCGCCGCTCTACTCGTACTCCGGCATTCCGCAGCAGGGCTTCTGGTCCGATGCGACGATCCAGAAACTCAAGAGTAAGGGGGTTTCGGCCGACAAGCTGCTGCTCGGCATCGGCTTCTACGGTCGAGGGTGGACCGGTGTCACCCAGGCCGCCCCGGGTGGTAGCGCCACCGGAGCCGCTCCCGGCACCTACGAGCCGGGCTTCGATGACTACAAGGTCCTGAAGAACACCTGTCCGGTAACCGGGACGGTCGGCGGCACGGCGTACGCCAAGTGCGGCAACAACTGGTGGAGCTATGACACCCCGGCCACCATCGGCGGCAAGATGATCTACGCGAAGAACGAGGGCCTCGGTGGCGCGTTCTTCTGGGAGCTCTCCGGCGACACGACCGACGGGGAGTTGATCAGCGCCATCGAGAGCGGTCTCGGCTAGCGCCCCGACCAACGCGCGATCGACACGGGCGGGGGAGGGGTCACGGATCGCCCCTTCCCCGCCCGTGTCGGGTGGACCGGCACTCCGGCCGGTGTGACAGACTCGCCGGTCGACGGTCGGAATCCATGGCGTTCGGAGGTGGCATGCGTACGGCGTACCGGAGGCTGGGGCTCGGCGTGCTTGGCGGGAGTTTGCTGGTGACCCTCCTCGGTTGCGGCGCGGACGAGCCGGCGGAGTCCGCCGAGCAGGCGCCCGCGGTCGAGAGCGCGACCAAGGCGCGGGAGCGGGTGCAGGCGTACCTTGATGCGGTAGCGGCCAAGGACGTGGCTGCCGGGCGCAGCCAGTTCTGCGCCGTGATGCATCCGGCGTTCGACGCCGTCGCCACCGGACCGAGCGGCGACTTCGCTGACCACTTTGAGGTGTCGCAGGCGCAGATCACCGAGGTCGGGCCCGGTCCGCGGGGCGAGGAGGTCAGCGCGACGGTGTCGGTGACCACCGACGCGGAGGAACTGGTCCGCCCGCTGCTGTTCACGGTCACCCGGGACGGGGCCGACTGGTGTATCGCCAGTGAGACACCCGGCAGTACGGCGCCCGCCGCGACCGCTACTCCCGAGCCGACCGAAGCCCCCTGATCCGACTGTCCCGCGGCCGGCACTCTGCGCCCGATTCAGTTCGACGTCAGTGACGGATCTCTCACCTGCCGGAACGGCCCCCCTCGCGGGTTTGGTGCCGGATCCGTCGCCGTAGGCTTTCTGCCATGCGCCATGAGTGGCATCAGCTGAGCCATCCCGCTGTCGGTAGTCCGGTGCTGCAGACCAGCCGGCCGACCATCGATTCCGCCGAGGACGCTGCCCTCGGCCTGGACCGTTGGCGGGACCTGCCGCGTGCCCAGACTCCGCCTTGGCCAGACGGTGCCCAGGTCGCCGAGGTTTGCAAGGTGTTGGAGAACGTCCCGTCGGTCGTGGCCCCGTACGAGGTCGACCAGTTGCAGCGCCAACTCGCACTGGTCTGCGAGGGCAAGGCGTTCCTGCTCCAGGGCGGGGACTGTGCGGAGACCTTCGCCGACAACACCGAGAGCCACCTGCTCGCCAACGCCCGTACCTTGCTGCAGATGGCGATCGTGCTCACCTACGGTGCCTCGTTGCCGGTGGTCAAGGTCGCCCGGGTGGCCGGTCAGTACACCAAGCCCCGGT
This sequence comes from Salinispora cortesiana, assembly GCF_000484695.1. Taxonomy (GTDB): domain Bacteria; phylum Actinomycetota; class Actinomycetes; order Mycobacteriales; family Micromonosporaceae; genus Micromonospora; species Micromonospora cortesiana. The sequence continues at coordinate 166,260 of NZ_AXVR01000004.1, forward strand.
CGCTGCCGACCGACGCGCGTGGCCTACCGGCCTACCGAGGCGACATGATCAACTCCTTGGACGCGACGCCGGAGGCGCGGGTTGCCGACCCGCAACGGATGATCCGGGCGTACGCGAACTCCGCCGCCGCGATGAATATGCTCCGTGCCTACCTTGCTGGGGGGCTGGCGGACCTGCACGCGGTGCACGACTGGAACAAGGGCTTCGTGCGGAACTCGCCGGCCGGTGAGCGGTACGAGGCGATCGCCCGGGAGATTGACCGGGCGCTGGCCTTCATCCAGGCCTGCGGGATGACCGAGGACGAGGCGTTACGGACCGTCACCCTCTACTGTTCCCACGAGGCGCTGGCCTTGGAGTATGACCGGGCGTTGACCCGTGTTTCCGACAGCCGAGCGTACGGGCTCTCTGGGCACCTGCTCTGGGTGGGCGAGCGTACCCGGCAGCTCGACGGGGCGCATATTGACTTCATCTCCCGGATCGCGAACCCGATTGGAGTGAAGCTCGGCCCGACCACGAAGCCGGACGACGTCATCGAGCTGTGCGAGAAGCTCAACCCGAATAATGTTCCAGGACGGTTGACCCTGGTCAGCCGGATGGGCAACCATCGGGTCCGCGATGTCCTGCCGTCGCTCGTCGCCAAGGTCTCCGCCGCCGGCGCCAAGGTGGTGTGGCAGTGTGACCCGATGCACGGCAACACCCACGAGTCGTCCAACGGCTACAAGACCCGGCACTTCGACCGGATCGTAGACGAGGTGCTGGGCTACTTCGAGGTGCACCGTGGCCTGGAAACCCACCCCGGCGGGCTACACGTCGAGCTGACTGGTGAAGATGTCACCGAGTGCCTCGGCGGTGCCCAGGGCATCGGCGATGTCGATCTGCCCGACCGGTACGAGACTGCCTGCGACCCGCGACTGAACACCCAACAGTCGCTGGAGTTGGCGTTCCTGGTAGCCGAGATGCTCCGTGGCTGACGCGAGGAGTGAGCTTGCGAGCCCCGCAGTCGGCGGCCGGTGGGGATGATTGTGGCTGACGCGAGGAGTGAGCTTGCGAGCCCCGCA
>NZ_AXVR01000005.1 GCF_000484695.1 Salinispora cortesiana
GGGGAAGGACACCGAGACCGCGATGAACCATCCGCACCAGGACCACGAACCGAACCGGCCAGGTGGAGGCCGGACGAGGGGACGGTGGTGGACCCTCGGGCTGGCCGGGGTAGCTGGCCTGGCCCTGACCACCGCCGCCGCCACCCCGGCCGCCGCCGCCATCGGACATGCTCTCAGCGCCGACGACCGGCCCTCCGCCGACGGGCACCGCAAGGCGGGCAAGGGCGACGACAAGAGCAAGGGAGGTAAGGAGAACAAGCCCACGGGCACCCCGGTCCCCTGCAGCGCGGACCAGCTGATCGCCGCGATCACCCTCGCCAACGCCAACGACGGCGCCGTCCTCGACCTCGCCAAGGACTGCACCTACCTGCTCACCGCCGACATCGACGGCGCCGGCCTCCCCGCCATCACCGCCCCCATCACCCTCAACGGCAGCAAGAACACCACCATCGAACGCTCCACCACCGCCGACGAATTCCGCATCCTCACCGTCAACACCGGCGGCAACCTCACCCTCAACAAACTGAAGATCACCGGCGGAGTATCCGAGAATAATGGTGGGGGCATCCTCGTCAATGAGGGTGGGGAATTGACCGTCAAGCACAGCACCATCACCCGCAACGTCGCCGACAACAACGGCGGGGGAATCGCCAACAACGGCACCACCCGAGTCAAGAACTCCACAATTACCCTCAATCGCGCAGAGGTGGGTGGCGGCATCCAGAGCAACGGCATCCTCACCGTGACGGAAGCGAAGATAACGGACAACGTGGCCTCCGACAACGGAGGCGGCATTGACGCAAACGAGGGTGGCACCACACTGATACACAAGAGTGTCGTCAGCGACAATGTTGCCGAAAGCGAGGGCGGCGGAATAAATGTAGTCGCCAGCATTCTCCAACTCACCAGGTCGGAAGTCACGGGCAACTCCGGCCCGGAAGAAGGGGGCGGCATCCGACTCGACGAGTCAACGCAGGCCACCCTACAGCACGTGAAAGTCCTCAAGAACCGCGCTTTCGAAGGCGCCGGAATAAATTCCCTGTCTGGTTCCACGCTCGTGATCGACAAGGCCTTGGTCACGAAGAACATAACCCTGGCGGATGGCGGCGGAATCGCCACCGAAGGAGACACCGTAATACGTAATTCCGAGATCGTCAGCAATCTGTCCGAGGACATAGGTGGCGGGATATACAATGACGACCCCGGCACGGTCAGCCTGTTCAACACAAAGGTGATCAAGAACCTCGCCGTCCTCGAAGGTGGCGGAATCTTCAACGAAGGCGGCGGCACGGTGAACCTGAACCCCGCCACCGGCACCGTTGTGATCAAGAACCGGCCGGACAACTGCTCCGGCGACGTACCCGACTGCGTCGGATAGCAGGATCCGAACACCTCGGACCCACGAGGGGTTTCGTTCCCGCCGCTGGCCGGTGGGGGCGGAACCCCTCCGCCCGTACGTGCAGCCGGGTGGATTGGCCAGCACCTGCCGGCCAACCCACCCGGATATCCCCCCGCCCCTCGGCAGCGGCCGGAACGGATACCCCCGTTACCGCCGAACGTCCCCACGCCCGGCGCGCATCCATTCCTGCCTCCACCACGCCGTCCGCAACCCGGATCCCCGGGCGGACGACGCGGACGGTGCCCGCGCCCCGCTGCGCTGCGGAGCGCGGTCCCCCGCCGACTACTGCAGGTATGCCCCCAGGGGCGAGAGCAGTAGCCGGCCGAGCAGTTCGGCATGGTTCTCCAGCCGCAACCGCTCCTGCTCGTGGGCGGCCCGATCGTTGCGGCACCGCCAGATCTTCTTCGCGTTTCGCCAGGCGACGTCGCGGACGTACTCGACCAACTCCCCCTGGTACCAGTCGTCGATGTTCCCGTTGAGCAGGTCGATCACCAGCTGCCAATGGTCGAGATAGCCGCGCCGCAGGCTGGGGATCTCCGCGGCGAAGATGTCGTTGATCTTCAGATAGTCGGCATGCTGGTCGCTTCCGTCCACCAGCTCCGACTCGAGGCTGTCGAACGTCGTCACCAGCGCGAACGGCAGGTCGTAGTTGATGTGCGCGTTGATCCCGGCGGCAGCCGACGGCAACGGCCGAACATCCGGGCCCTCCATTCGCTGGAACAGGCACGACCATGCCTTCGGGCAGCGCGAGCTGGAGTCGGTCCACAGCCGCAGCGCGTCGAAGTAGCGAGCGGCGAACTCGACATCCAACCGGGACAGAAAGACCACGTCGGCGAAGGATCCCTCGTACAGGCCCTCCAACACCCGCTCGGTGATAGTCAGGTAGAGCCGGTTGAAGACGGCCAGCGGGCAGCCATCCTTCGAGGGAGAACGCCGATCCAACAGATCCTGCAACTTGGTCAGGTGGTCAACTACCGCCGGAACGTCCACTGGACGGTCGGCGAGCAGGTCGACGACGTCCCGGTGCACGAAGCCCCAGACCACATCACTCATCTCTGCTCCCCTGCGGCAGACGTCCCGTGGTGCCGTACGCTGCACAGCCTCGCAGCTGGCAGGAGCAGCGCGAATCAGTAGAACGACGTATTCGTCAGCGCACGTCCGGCGGCTGGTTGCGGAGGAGGATCGCGCTCGCCTGCACTCGGGTACGGACCTGCAGCTTGTCGAAGATGTGCGAGACGTGCACCCCGATGGTCCGCTCACTGATGAACAGCCGCTGGCCGATCTCCTTGTTGGTCAGCCCCTCGGCCACCGCCGCGAGCACCTCCCGCTCGCGTGCGGTCAGCGCCGCCAACTCGCCCCCACCAACCGGAGCACTGGAGGTTGGGCGATCAGCCGTCGCATCCCGCTCCGCCAACGAGACCCGCGCCCGCCCGGCGACGGTCCTGATCTCAGCGGTCAACGGCACCGCGCCCAGCCCCAAGGCCGCCTGATACGCCTGGCGAAGCAACTTCCCGGCCTTCGCACTCCGGCTGCGTCGGGCGAGCAGCGCCTCCGCCTGGCGCAGCCGCGAGTAGGTTGCCGGATAGGGGTGGTTACGCCGGTCCCACTCCGTCACCGACCGGGCCCAGAGCTCCGGGTCGCTTCCGTCGATCCGGCTCACCTCGCCGGCGCAGAGGGCCAGGAACGCCTCGACCACGCTGCGCACCGGGCGGGCCGCCGTCCCGGCCCGCCGAGCCACCCGGTCGGCGGCCGCACGGAGCCGCCGCACCGCCGTCTCGTCCACCGGGATACTCCGGCTGGCGTGCGCCTCGGCCTCCGCCCGCAAGCCGTGCCAGATCAGGGCGGCGAGGATCACCAGATCGTCGGAGCGGCTCTCGGTCAGGCCCCGTTGTACGGCCTTCCGGGCCAGATCGTGCCGGCCCTGCCACATGGCCAGCCCGGCTCGCAGGGTTAGCAACGGGATCACGTGTCGCGCCCCGCCACCGGCGCAGAGGGTAGCGACCGCGTCGAGATCCCGGTCGGCGGCCTCGATGTCGCCGTATCCGACCGAGAGCCGACAGCGGGCCAGCAGCACCTCGACCGCATCCGCACCGGACGGTCGGTGCCGTAGCGCCGCCGCGGCCACCTTCTCCGCCTCGGCCCACTGACCTACCCGGAACAGTCCGTTGATGGCGATGGCCAGCAGCCGGGTCTCATAGGTCCGGCCGAGCCCCAGCTCGGCGACCCGCTCCGCGCCCCGTCGCGCGACGACCACCCCCTCCTCGAGAGTGTTCAGCGGTCCGGTCAGCAGCTCGGCCAGGTGCAGGTACGCGCAGGCCACATCCTCCGGACGGCCGGACCGCTCAGCCGTGTCCAGGGCCCGGCGCACCACGGCCAGACCCGCCTCCGGGTCCTCCCGAAAGGCCTCGGAGAAGCCCAACGCCGCGCTGGCCAGCACTACCTCCGAGGTGGAACCCGCAACAGCGTCGGCCAGCTCCAGCGCTTCCCGGGCCCGGGCACCGGCGTCGGCGTACCGGCCCAGATGTAGCAGCAACTCGGCGAGGTGGGCCGTGATGGTGGCCCGCTCGCGGGGCGTACAGTCGGCGGCAGCGAGGGCTCGCTGGTATTCGACCTCGGCCAACGCGGAGCGACCGGCGGCGGCGAGGTAGCGGGCCCGCCGGATGGACAGCCCGCAGGTCGGCTGGGCAGCGTCGGCGTCCGCCACCTCCGCCAGCAGGGTCAGCGCCCGGGCATGCTCACCGCAGTGGTGCGCCGCCTCGGCGGTCCGCTCCAGCAACATCACCCGGTCGGCGGTCGCCCCGACGGAGGGCACCTCGGCCAACTGCACGGCGGTCGACCAGTGCCGGTGCGCCTCGACGTAGCCGTGCAGCCGCTCGGCTTCCTCGGCCGCTGCCATCGCCGCCGGCAGCGCCCGGACCGGCTCCCCGGCGAGGCGCCAGTGATACGCCAGTCGGGCCTGGTGCAGCTCGGCGTGCGCGCCGGTCAACGCCTGCGCGTAGCGCTGGTGCAGGGCGGCCCGCTCCACTGGCAGCATCTCCTCCTCCAGCACCTCGGCGACCAGCCGGTGTCGTAGCCGGTAGCCCTCGTCCGCGCCGACCAGCAACCGGTGCGCGACGGCTTCCCGGACCGCGTCGATCAGCTCGTCGTCAGGCAACCGCACCACCTTTGCGAGCAGCCAGTGCTCCACCGGCTCCACGCCGACGGCTACCGCGTGCACCACGGCATGCGCGTCCGGCGGCAACACCTCCACCCGGGCCAGAAAGATCTCCCGCACCGTGTCGGAGAGTCCGTCCCGGCCATCCCGCAGATCGCGAGCCAGCTCCTCCACCACGAAGGGGTTACCACCGCTGCGCCGCCACAGTTGCTCGGCTGCAGTTGTGGACAGGGCCGCACCGGCCACCGCAGCGGCCAACTGCTCGGTGTCGGCCCGATTCAGCGGCGCCAGGTCGAGCACCCGCACCGTACGCAGGCGGCGCAGCTCGGTGAGCATCCGGCGCAGCGGGTGCGCGCCCTGGAGGGACTCGGCGCGAACGGCGGCCAGCACCGAGAGGTGTAGGTCGCCCAGCCCTGCGAGCAGGTAGAGCAGGAGCTGCCGGGTGCTGCGGTCGGCCCATTGGAGGTCATCGAGGACGAGTACCAGCCGCTGCCCGCCGGCAATCAGGTGTAGTCCGTGGGAGACCTGCTCCAACAGCGCTCCGGCACCGTCGAGGCTACCGGCCTGGTCAGCGAACATCTCCAGCAGCCCCCGGAGGGCCGCGGAGGCGTGGGTGGGCCGGGTGGTCAGCTCGGCGTCGAGGCGACGCAGCGCCTGGCGCAGTGGATGCAGCGGAGAGGCGTCACCGATGTCCAGACAGGCGCCGGTGAGCAGCAGGGCACCCGCCTCCCGCAGCTCAAAACCGATCTCACGCAGCAGCCGACTCTTACCAACCCCACTCTCACCGGTGAGGAACACCGCCGTGGGTTGCCCCGGACCAGTACCGGCCAGAGTGGATCGCGCCGCCGCCAGCATTTCGCCCCGGCCGACGAGCGGCGCACCGTCCACATCGCTGATCATCCATGCAGACTAGCTACCAGGCCCGGCGTATTCTACCAGCAATTTAGCTGATTTTCCTCATTCCGTCGGCATTGTGAATAAAAGTGGCAGCCAGCGGAGATACGTCATTCGGCAGATCCCGAAGCGACTCAAAGCTGACAGTCTCGGATTGTTGGCAAGGTTCGCAGGAGCCCACCCACGGGGGACCGAAAGGACAGATGCACGCCATGTTGAACGTCACCGCTGGGCCCCCTCTGGTCGCCAACCGGTATCCCAGCACCCCCCCTCACACCCCACGCGTCGGCGCCGACACACCTGGCCGCTGGCCGGTGCCCGAGGAGAGGCGCACGGTCAGCGTCCTCTTCGCCGACATCGTCGGGTCCACCCGGCTGGTCGACCAGCTCGACCCCGAGGAGGTACGGGCCCTGCAACAGGCCTACTTCGACACGGTGGCCCGGGTGCTTCGCCGCTGGGGCGGAGTGGTGGAGAAGTACATCGGCGACGCGGTGATGGCGCTCTTTGGTGCCAGGGAGTCCGACGGCTTCGATGCCTACCGCGCGGTCCGGGCCGGCCTGGAAATCCAGCGCTCGCTGGACCGGCGGACGTTCCCTGGGGCACCGACGCTAACCGTCCGGGTCGGGGTGGCGACCGGCGAGGCGGTGGTCGATCTCAGCACCATCCACGACGGCGCACACGGCATGGCCAGCGGCGCGGTCATCACCGTCGCCGCCCGCCTACAGACCTACGCCCCGCCGGGTGGGGTTGTCCTCTGCGCCGTCACTCACCGGGCGACCAACCGGCTGATCGGTCAACGGCCGGTGCCCGCGGTGGCGGTCGTCGGTAAGTCTCGGCCCATCGAGGTCTGGCACGCCACCGGCCCGGCCCGGCCCGAGCCGACGCGGCACTGCGGGCCCCTGATCGGGCGCCGCGGGGAGCTCGCCGCCGCCCGGGACCAGCTGGTGCGGGCGGTGCGGGACCGCCGACCCCGTTGGGTCTCGGCGACCGGCCCGGCGGGCAGCGGGCGCAGCCGGCTGCTCCACGAGCTGGTACGCGCGGTCCCGGCAATCGACGGAGCCCCGGTCCGCTGGTGTGTGGCGGCGTGCCCGCCGTACCCGGAGCAGCCACTGGCACCCGTAGCCGACCTGGTCCGCGCCTTCGCCGGAGTCGGTGACCAGGATCCGACCCCGGTAGTCCGGGCCCGGCTCACCTCCGCCGTCGCCACGGTGATCCCGCCGACACGCCGCGCCGAGGTGGTGTCCGCGCTGCAGGAACTGCTGGCGGAGCCGGACACCGGCGGCAACGCCCATCGGGGGGTGGCGAGATGGCAGGAGTGCCTGCTCGGCCTCGCCGAGCGGCAGCCCGTGGTGGTGGCGGTTGACGACCTCGACCGAGGCGCCCCGGAGGTGAGCCGCTTCCTGCACCGGCTGCTCGCCGCCGCCCGGATCCGGGCCCTGCCCCTCGCGGTGATCGCCCTGCACGGTCCGGGGCCGGCGGCTGCCCGGATCGTCGGAGGCCGGCGGGAAGGGCTGCCGCTGCACCACCTGTCGACCAACGAATCCGAACGGCTCCTGCACCACCTGCTGCACCGGGCCGGTCAGCCAGCGGCGCTCGCCACAGTGCTACTACCACTGGTCCGCGGCCTCCCCGGTCGGGCCGCCGCGTACGTGGCGTCGCTGGCCCCCGGCTCCGTGCCATCGGTTCCCGATCCGATCCGGCGTGCCCTCGACACTCGGCTCGACCAGCTGGACGGTACCCGCCGGGCAGTGTTGATGGCCGCCGCCGCCATCGGGACGCCCATCACGCCGGTGCTGCTGGACCGCGTACTCGGTTGGCCACCGGGCTGGGCGGTCGCGGCGCTGCACGATCTGGCGAACCAGGACCTGCTGGCCGCAGGGCCGGACGGCTACACCGTGCCGGACCCGGTGGTCGCCGCCGTCGCCGCCGCTCGCCTCACCCGGGCCGTCCGGACTCAGTGGCGCACCCGTGCCGCCGTCCCGGCCGGCTCAGGCCCCGTTCAGAGTGCGGCTACGGCCACGGAACTCGGCGATCACCGCACCGTCGTCCCGGGTGACGGTGACGTCGTAGATCCCGCTGCGGCCGTACCGAACGCACTCGGCGGCCCGGGCAAGCAGCACATCCCCCTCGCGCGCCGGCCGGACAAAGACAATGTCCCCGCCGGCCGCGACCGTCACCGGGCCGTAGCTGTTACAGGCCAACGCGAACGCGGTGTCGGCGAGCAGGAACAGATAGCCGCCGTGGGCGATGCGGTGACCGTTGACCATCGCCTCGGTTACCCGCATCCGGGCCACCGCCGCCCCCGCCGCCGCCTCGACCAGCTCGATGCCGAGCGCACGCGAGGCGGCATCGGCAGCGAACATGTCGTACGCGGCGTTGCGCCGCTGCGGGTCCGGCTTTGGACGGTGACCGGGCCCGTCCGGCTCCGGCACCGGCGCGCTCTCCCGTCCGGTCGGCTCCCGCCGGTCCGGGTGGGGCGGACGATCCGACATCGCCGCTCTCCTCACTGCGCCGGACGAACACTTCGACGATCTTGCCACCGTACGCCACCGCCGCGGGTCCGGCACCACCGACGCCCGCCCGTACCCCGCTGCCACGTGGCCGTACCGCCCCGCCGATAGGGTGGGCTCGGTCGGCGGCGGTGGGGATGGGGGAACGGGTGTCCGAACCGGAGCAGCGACGCGTCGACCCCGATGTGGACCTGGCCGTGCCCGCCGATCGAGCCGAGCTGCCCGCCCACCCGGCCGCGGTGCTCGCCGCCGTCTCCGCCGGCGGTGTGCTGGGCGCGCTGGCCCGCGCCGGCCTCTCGGCTGCGCTGCCGCACGATCCCACCGGCTTCCCGTGGCCGACGTTCGCGGTCAACCTGAGCGGGTGTCTGCTGATCGGCGTGCTGATGGCGGTGCTCGCCAAGCGGGCCAACCCACCGGTGCTGGCCCGGCCGTTTCTTGGGGTAGGGGTGCTCGGCGGCTACACCACCTTCGCCACCCACGCCGTGGAGGCGCGGCAGCTGGCCAGCGACGGCGCGGCGACGACCGCCCTGGCCTACCTCGCGGCGACCCTGGCCGGCGCGCTACTCGCCGTCTGGGTCGGGTACGCGGCCACCGACCGGCTCACGCCGTCGGTCAGCGGCACCGGGGCGGGACAGCGGCGGGTGCGCAGATGACCGCGCTGCTCGTCGCGCTCGGCGCGGCCGTCGGGGCGCCGCTGCGCTACCTCGCCGACCGAGCGGTACAGGACCGCTTCGGCGCCCGCTTCCCCTGGGGCACGTTGACCGTCAACGTGGCCGGCTCACTGCTGCTCGGGTTTCTGCTGGGGCTCCCGCTCCCGCCGGCGGCCGGTGCGCTGCTCGGCACCGGGCTCTGCGGCGCCCTCACCACCTACTCGACATCCAGCTACGAGACCCTGAGCCTGGCCACCGCCGGCCGGTTTCGTCCGGCGGTGGCCAACGCGTTCCTCGGCGTCGCCGCCGCAGTGGCCGCGGCGGCGCTCGGCCACCTCGCGGCGACCGCTTTGCCCTGGCCGTGAGCCGGACCGCCGCTCCCACCACCGGGGTGGGTCACCTGCGCGGTGGTCGACAACCGGGAGTCAGCTCAATGGCCCGACGCGGCCAGGACCGGCTCCGCGGCGAACGCCGCGACCGGGCCGACCACGAAGACCGCCGGGGGGCCCACGCCCGCCCGAGCCGCCACCACAGCGATCTCGTCCAGGCGCGCGGGCAACGAACGCTGCCCGGGGTGGCCGGCGTCCTGCACGGCGAGAACGGGGGTGTCCGGGGCGCGCCCGTGCGCGATCAGCTCCGCGGCGACGGCGCCAATCGTCTCGACTCCCATCAGCACCACCAGAGTGCCCCGGGCCCGGCCCAGTGCCGCCCAGTCGACCAGCGAGTCCGGATGCCCCGGCGGTAGGTGCCCGGAGACCACGGTGAACTCGTGCGCCGTCGCGCGATGGGTGACCGGTACCCCGGCCAGGGCGGCCGCGGCCACCGCGCTGGTCACCCCTGGCACCACGGTCACCGGAACCCCGGCCGCCACGCAGGCCAACACCTCCTCGTGCCCGCGCCCGAAGACGTACGGGTCGCCACCCTTGAGCCGGACCACCCGGCGCCCGGCGCGGGCGTGCCGGACCAGTGCGGTGTTGATGGCGTCCTGCCCGACCGACGGCCCCCGCGGTGACTTCGCCGCATCTACCACCCGTACCCCTGGGCGTAATCCGGCGAGCAGGCCCTGCGGGGCGAGCCGGTCCACCACCACCACGTCGGCGACCTCCAGCAAGGCCCGACCCCGGACGGTGATCAGATCCGCCGGGCCCGGCCCACCTCCGACGATCGCCACCGCACCCGGCCGCAACGCGGGCTCAGGGTGCTGGTGCTGGTGCTGGTGCTGGTGACTGTGCCCACCCACCGGGTCGTCCGGGTGGTCGTGCGGGGTCTGCGGCCGACCCACCTTATCGACGAAGCCCGGCATCGACACCCGGTACGCACAGGTGTCGCAGTTCATCCGAATGTCGCCGCGTACCGCCTCGGCGTGGCGCTCCAGCACCAGGTCGGCAAGGGCATCGCAGTCGCCGATCAGGTCCGCCACTCGCAGGTCCAACTCGGGGTGGGCGGCGGCGAACTCCCGCGCCTGGGCCCGGATCCGATCCGGCAGCACCCCGGCGAACAGGAAGTACGGAGCGACGACGATCCGCCGCGCCCCGAGCCGGCGTAACCGGTCCAGCACCGCCGGCACGGACGGCTCGGCGAGCGAGATGAAGCCCGGTTCCACGCCCGCGTAACCCCGTCCCTCCCACAACAACCGGGCCACCTTGGCCACCTCGGCGTTCGCGTCCGGGTCGGTGGAGCCACGCCCGATCAACGCCACCCACGTGCCGGCCCGATCCGCACCGGCCAGCGCCGCGTCGATCCGCTCCGCAAGGGCGGTCTGCAGCGTCGGGTGCGGACCGAGCGGTCGGCCGTAGGCGTAGGACAGGCCGGGATGGCGCTGCTCTTCCCGGGCCAGTGCGGCCGGGATGTCGCCCTTGCCGTGCCCGGCCGCGGTCAACACCAGCGGCAGCGCCACCAGCGCCTGGTGCCCTCGATCGACGAGCGCGCCGACGGCGTCGGTCAGGGGCGGACGAGACAACTCGATGAAGCCGCCCTCGACGTCGCCGACCGTATCGCTGGCACGGGTGCGCACCCGCTCGACCAGCGCGGCGAACTGCGCCACTCCCTCGGCGCTGCGGGTGCCGTGTCCAACGATGACCAGTGCGGTCACTCTTCCCCCTCCACATAGAGCAGGGCGTTGAGGGCAGCGGCGGCCACCGCCGACCCGCCCTTCTCGCCCCGGTTCGAGATTCCCGGCAGGCCGCTGACCCGCAGCGCGGCCTTCGACTCCGCGGCACCGACGAACCCCACCGGCAGGCCGACCACGAGGGCCGGCCGGGCATCCAGGGTGAGCAGTTCGGTCAACGCGGTAGGCGCGCAGCCGATCACCCACACCGCACCGGGCCCCACCCGCTCCAGGGCGACCCGCACCGCAGCAGCCGAGCGGGTGATCCCGGCCTGCCGGGCCAGCCCGGCGGTGCCCGCCTCGGCAACCGGGCAGACCGTCGCCCGACCGGTGATCCCAGCGGCGACCATCGCCACATCGGCCACGACGGGGGCGCCGCACCGGAGCGCGGCCAGCCCACCGGCCAGCGCGGCCTCGTCACAAACCAGATCGGTCACGTAGCTCAGGTCCGCGCTGGCGTGTACCACCCGCTCGGTGACCGCTCGGGTCAGCGGCGACAGGTGCCGAAGGTCGACCCGCTCCCGCAGAATTCGGTACGACTCCACCTCGATCGGATGCACCGACCGGCTCATCCGTCCTCCTGCGCAGGTGCGGGGTTGACCGGGGTGATGACCATCGGCTCCTCCAGGTGTCGCGAGCCGGTGGCGCGGATGGCGCCGACCGGGCAGATCTCCAGGCATTCCAGGCAACCGGTGCAGCGGTCAGCCCGGATGACGAGGCCGCCGGGCACCGGCCGGATGGCGTGCGTGGGGCAAGTCAACAGGCAGGCCCCACAGCCCTGGCAGGCGTCAACGAATACCGGTGCGGGGCCGGTCATGCCCGCCACCGGTAGCCCCGCGGGGTAACCATCCGGCCGGCGATCCGGCGCGTCTGGCTACTACCCACGACCACGACGCCGTACATGTCGACGATCGCCGGATCGAGGGTGGCCAGGGTGGCCAGGTGCACCCGCTGCCCGTCCCGGCTGGCGTTGCGGACCACGCCGACCGGTGTCTCCGGTTTCCGGTGCTCCGCGAAGAGCTGCAGCGCAGCTGGCAACTGCCAGTCCCGTTTCCGGCTACGCGGGTTGTAGAGCACCGCGACGAAGTCCCCCTGCGCCGCAGCGGCCACCCGGCGGGCGATGACCTCCCACGGGGTGTGCAGGTCGGAGAGGCTCAGGTAGGCGTGGTCGTGCCCCAGCGGCGCCCCGAGCAGGGCCGCCGCCGCGAGGGCGGCGGTCACCCCGGGCGCGCCGACCACATCGACCCGCTCGTCGGCGTACTCCAGGGCAGGGCTCGCCATCGCGTACACCCCGGCGTCGCCGGATCCGACCAGGGCGACGGCATGACCGGCGGTGGCCTCGGCGACGGCGGACCGGGCCCGCTCCTCCTCGGCACCGAGCCCGCTGGCGAGCACCCGGGTCCCCGGGCGCAACAGGTCGCGGATCTGGTCCAGGTACTGGTCCAAACCGACCACGACGGCGGCCCGCCGTAGCTCGGTCACCGCCCGGGGGGTACGCAGGTCGGCCGCACCGGGCCCGAGGCCGACCAGGGCGAGCCGGCCGCGCGGCGTGTGCCGGGCGACCGCGACGGTCGCCATCGCGGTCGCGGTCTTGGCGACCAGCAGTTCGGCGTCGCCGCCGAGCAAGGCCGCGGCCTCCGCGACGCTCGGCGTGCCGACCGCGGCGCGAACCACCTCGCTGGGGTTGGGTACCGCAACCGCCGCCAGCTCCGCGGCGGACCAGGTTGTCAGGGGTATCCGCAGCGCGTCGGCGGTGCTGCGGATACCGTCCTCGTCAGCCTTGATGTCGGCGCTGGCCAAACAGCGCAGGCTCGCCGCGCTGAGGCCCGCGGTGGCGAGCACCCGATCCAGCAGGGCACGCACCTCCGCAGCTGGCACGCCACGGCTCGCCCCGACCCCGGCGACCAGGGAGGGGGGCCGGAGCACGGCGGTCCGCCCGTCCAGGGGCACGATCCGGTCGGTGACCAGCACCCGATAGCGCGCAGCGGGGGCACCGGCGGGGCCGGCCGGGGCGACGTGGACGTTGGCTGGCAGTGCCGGCAGTGGCCAGGGCGCGTCGGCGACCACCGTGACCGGCTCGCCGTCCAGGATCGCCCGGCTCACCGCGGCGACCGCCCCCTCGACCGGCCAACCCAGGGTGTCCAGGCCGGGCAGGTCGACCGCGTCGGTGGCGGTGGTGACCACCGGCGCCGCATCGAGTAGCGCCCCGACGTCGGCAGCGAGGGCGTTGGCACCGCCGGCGTGCCCACCGAGCAGGGCCACCGCGTGCCGAGCTGCCTCGTCCACCGTCACCACCGCCGGATCGCTGTGCTTGTCGTCCAGCAGCGGCGCGAGGAGGCGGACCACCGCTCCGGTGGCCAGGAACGCGACGATCTGGTCGCACTCCGACCAGGCGGCCCGGAGTCCGGCGGCGGCGCTCTCCGCCTCCAGAAGCCGGGCCTGCGGCCAGGCATCGGCGAGGACACGGGCATGCCGGCGCCCCGCCGCGGTGACCGCGACCAGACCGATCCGGCGCGACCGCGCATCCGTGCATTCGACGTGCTTCACAGGCGCTCCCCGGTGAGGACGACCACCGGATTGGTGGCCGCGAGACGGATCGACCCGCCGGGCAGGTCGGCGAGGCGGGCGGCGGAGAGTTGGACACCGTTGACCGTGTAGCCGGCGGTACGCAGCACGCCCCGGGCCGGGGCGACCCGGTCCAGCGCGGCGAGCGCGACGAGTACCCGCGCCGGTCGGCGGGCCGCCACCGCGGCAAGCACCCCGATACCGCCCCCGCCGACAAAGACCGAGTCGGCGTCGGGGAGCCCGTCCAGGGCGGCCGGGGCAACACCGGGAACCACCCGTACGTCCACGCCGTGCCGAGCGGCGTTGTCGTGCACCAGGTCGACGGCGGCCGGGTCCCGCTCAACCGCGACGACCGCCGCACCGAGCAGGGCACACTCGATGCCCACCGAGCCGCTGCCGGCACCCACGTCCCACACCAACCGGCCAAGCCGGGGCCGCAGCCCGGCCACGACCAGCGCCCGCACCTCCGCCTTGGTGATCATCGAGTCGCGGTGCCGGTACGCCCCCTCGGGCAGCGCCCACCCGGCGGCCGGGGCGGCGGCCGGCTGGTTGTCCACCCGCGCTGCTCCGACCGGTGTGGGGGCGAGGCTCAGCAGCACGTGCGGATCGGTCCAGCTACCGGCCGCCGCCTCCGCCGGGGTCGTCCAGGTGATCCGTTCGGCGTCGGTGCCGAGGTGCTCGGCCACCACCAGCCGACGCGACCAGCCCGCCAGACCGGCACTGAGCTCGGCGGCCCCCGCACCCGGCGCGGTGAGCACCGCGACCCGGGGCAACGCCCGGCAGGCGTTGAGCGCCGCTCGGGCGTCCCGACCGTGGGCGCTGACCACGGCCGCGCCATCCCAGGAGAGCCCGGCCCGGGCGAACGCGGCGGCGACGCTGGACACCGCCGGTAGCACCCGCACCGGCAGCCCGGCCGCCCGCAGCCGCCGCACGATCCCGAAGCAGCCCGGATCACCGCTGGCGAGGACGACGGCCGGAATGCCGGCGGCAACCGCGGTGGTGAGCCGCTCCAGGGCCGGCGACAACGGACCGAGCACAACCGTCTCCACCCCGGCCGGCACCGGCGCAGCCGCCAGGTGGCGGGCCGCACCCACCACGAGCCCCGCCCGCACCAGCTCGGCGGCGAGGGCGGGGTGTGCCGGGTTACCGGCGGCGTCCACACCGGCCACCGTCACCACCGGCGCTGCGGCAGCGGAACCACCGGCGACGCCGGAGTCACCGAGGCCGTCGGCGCTGGTGCTCCGCCGACCTGGCGTACCGGTCACCGGGCCCACCGCCCACTGGCGGCCACGCACCGCACGCCGGCGAAGTCGACCATCGCCACGTCAACGGCGACGGCGTCCCCGGCGAAGCGTCTCAGCACCGCGCGGACCCGACGGCAGAGCAGGTCACCGGCACCGCCGAGCAGGCCGGCCGCCTCCCACAACTCGTACACGTGCCGACCGGTGTTGGCGGCGGTGACGGCGGCGGCCAGCTCGGCGGTGCCGCCCGCCTCGACCGTGACGGTGCCGAGGAGCGACAGGTCCACCTTGGAACGGGTGTAGTGGGTCATCAGCACCCCGGCGGCGAGCTTGGCCAGCTTGCCGGCCATGCCGACGAAGACCACCCCGGACAGGCCATGCGTGACGGCGGCGGTGACCGCCGCACCGGTGAAGTCACCCACCTCCACGAAGCACACCTCCGGCAGCTCCGGCAGCAGCTCTCGGGCGGCCCGCTCGGTCCGCCCGCCCGTGCACAGCACCACCGTCGACTCTTTCTGAGCAGCCGCCACCTGTACGGCCTGCACGACGCTGGCCCGCCAGGACGCGGTGGAGAAGGGTCTGACCACACCGGTCGTACCGAGGATCGAAATGCCGCCGAGGATGCCGAGCCGACGGTTCGTGGTCTTCCGGGCCATGATCTCGCCGCGCGGGACGCTGATCACCACCCGGACGCCGAGGACGGCCAGGTCGACCAGCTCGGCGACCGCCGCACCGATCATCTGACGCGGAGTGTCGTTGATCGCCGGTCCACCGACCGGCAGCCCCAGCCCCGGCTTGGTCACCGTGCCCACCCCGGGCCCACCCTCCAGGGCCAGTCCGGGGACCCGCCGCCAGCCAACCGTGGCGGTCAGCTCGGCGCCGTGGGTGACGTCCGGGTCGTCGCCGGCGTCCTTGACCACCACCGCCTCGGCGCCGCCAGCCGTACGGTCGCAGCGGGCCACCGGGAAGCGCACCCGCCGCCCGGCCGGCAGTCCGATCTCGACCTGCTCCGGCGACACTCCGGTGACCAGGGCGGTCAGCGCGGCCTTCGTCGCGGCCGTCGCGCAGGCGCCGGTGGTCCAGCCGGTACGTAGCGCCACGGGCCGGACCTTCGCGGTACGCGGCAGGTCCGGCTCGCGCAGCGGCGGCAGGTCGTAGGCCATCAGGTCGGCTGATCCGCCTGTTCCGACCCCGGTCCGGCGGGGCCGGAGCGGGCCGGACCACCGGTGCTGGAATCGGCGGTGCTGGAATCGCCAGCCCTCGGCGCCCCCCGATCGGTGGCCTCCCGACGAAGGGCGGCCCGCGCGGCCGGCTCCGCCCGCCGGTGACCGTGGAAGTGCCCCGGGTGGTAGAGGTGCGAACGGGTACCGGCAGCCGCCAGCGCCGGCCCGACCAGGATGAGGGTGTGCTTCCAGAGCCGGTGTTCCCGGACCGTCGCCGCGAGGGTGCCGACGGTGCAGTGCGCCACCAGCTCGTCCGGCCAGGTCGCCTGATATGCCACGACCGCCGGGGTGTCGGCCGAGTACCCTCCGGCGAGCAGCTCGGCCTGCACCTGACCGGAGCGCGCGGCGGAGAGGAACAACGCCATCGTGGTGCCGTGCCGGGCGAACTCACGCACCCGCTCACCCGGCGGCATCGGCGTCTTCCCGCCCTCCAACCGGGTGAGGATGACCGACTGCGCAATCTCCGGAACGGTCAACTCCCGACTGACCCGGGCGGCGACCGCGGTGAACGAGGAGACCCCCGGCACGATCTCCACGGCCAGCCCGAGTGCCCGACACAGGTCGAGCTGCTCCTGCACCGCGCCCCACAGCGCCGGGTCGCCCGAGTGGATCCGGGCCACGGTCAACCCGTCGGCGGCGGCCCGCCGGTACAGGGGCAGCACCCCCTCCATCGGCAGCCGCGACGAGTCGACGATCTCGGCGTCCGGTCGGGCGTGGGCCAGCACGTCGGCGTGGACCAGGCTGGCCGCCCAGACCACCACGTCAGCGGTGGCGATCACCCGGGCCGCGCGCAGGGTCAGCAGATCCGCCGCGCCAGGCCCGGCGCCCACGAACCAGACGGTGCCGCTCACAGTTTCCCCCCTCGGCGGTCCCGGCGGGCCGGGACCAGCAGTGTCGACAGATACGGCGGGTCGTCGCCGGCCTCGGTGGCTGGACCGACGCGGTCGCCGGCCAGACCCAGCCCGCTGCCCAGCACCGCGTCGGTGAGTCGACCCTGCCGGCGGAGCTCGGCCAGCAGCTCCGCGTGCCGCCGCCACCCCTTGTAGGCGACGACCGTGCCGGGCCCGGCGACCGCGTCAGCGAAGAGCGCCAGCCCGGCGGTGGCCGGCAGCAGGGTCAGCGGCTCTCGCCCCTCGCAGAGTGGAACTCCGCTTCTGGCGGCGAGTTCCTGCATGGCCGTGATGCCGGGGACGGTGTGCACGGCGACCGCCGGCCGCAGTTCGCGGAGGGTCTGCGCCAGATAGCCGAAGGTGGAGTAGACGTTGGGGTCGCCGATGGTGGCGAAGGCCAGTGCGCGGGCGCCGTCGTCGACGGCGGTGGCGACCGCCTGCGCGGCGGCGTTCCACGCGCTCTCCCGCCGTTGGGTCACCCCACCCCGGTCGTCCAGTGCGAACGGCAGCCGGCGTAGCCGCTCCGGCGAAACGTACGGGGCGACGGTGGTCTCGGCCCGGCCGACGGCCCGGGCACCCTCGGGCCGGTCCAGCACGGGTACGAAGACCACGTCGGCCTCGCGCAGCACCCGTACCGCACGCACGGTGAGTAGCTCGGGGTCGCCAGGTCCCACCCCGACCCCGGTCAGCGTCGCGGTCACCGGGTCGCCGCCGCTACCAGCCGCTGGGCTGCTCGGGGCTGGCCGGCCCAGTGGGTGTGTAGGTACGAGGCGTGGATCCGACCGGCGACGAAGCCGTGCGCGACGCCGTCCCACCGCCACGCCGGCAGCTCACCGTGACCGGGGTCGGTGCCGGTGCGGTGAAACTCGTGCCCCCGGACCCGGTCACCGGCGGCGTGCGCCACCGAATCGGCGGCAGCGACGGCCGTCCGGTAACCAAGGGTGAGCCGTCCGGTCATTCGGGCGGTCAGGTCAAGTCGGCCGCACATCGGCACCCCGTCCAGTTCACGTCCCAGGTAGAGCAGGCCCGCGCACTCGGCCACCACCGGCCCGTCGAAGGCGGCCAGATCGGCGCGCAGCCCGGTGTTGGCGGCGAGCGCCTCCACGTGCACCTCGGGGAAGCCTCCGCCGACAACCACCGCCCGGGTGCCCGACGGCAGCGCCGCATCGCGGAGCGGGTCGAAGGAGACGACGGTCCCACCGGCGGCGGTGAGCAGCTCGGTCGTCTCGGCGTAACCGAAGGTGAAGGCCGGGCCACCGGCGACGGCGACCACCGGACGGTCGGACCCGGCCGGGCCGCCGACGGCGGCGACGGGGTCCCAGGCCGACGCGGTCAGTGGCGGCGCGCTCCGGGCCAGCTCCAACACCGCATCGAGGTCCACGGTGGCTCCCACCAGGTCGGCCAACGCGTCCACCACGGCGATCGACTCGGCGGCCCGCTCCGCGACCGGCACCAGGCCGAGGTGGCGGGCGGGGGCGGCGACCTCGGCGTCCCGGGTGACCGCGCCCAGCACCGGTACGCCGACCTCGGCCAGGGCCGCGCGCAGCAACGACTCGTGCCGGGGCGAGCCGACCCGGTTGAGAACCACCCCACCGATTCGCACCGCCGGGTCGAAGGCGCTCATTCCGAGGGCCAGGGCGGCGGCGCTGCGCCCCTGGGCGGTGGTATCGAGCACCAGCAACACGGGCGCGGCGACGAGCCGGGCGACGTGGGCGGTGGAGGCATACCCGCGGTGGCCGACCGCACCGTCGTGCAGCCCCATCACCCCCTCGATCACCGCGATGTCGGCGGGGCGGGGCACGGCCGCGCCGTGCCGCAGCAGACCGGCGATCCGCGCCTCCCCCACCAGCCACGGGTCGAGGTTGCGGCCGGGCCGGCCGGCGGCGAGCGCGTGGTAGCCGGCGTCGATGTAGTCCGGGCCGACCTTGTGTGGACTGACCGTGTGGCCCCGACGGCGCAGTGCGGCGAGCAGCCCGGTGGCGATTGTGGTCTTGCCGTGGCCGCTGGCCGGTGCGGCGACCACGACCCGTGGCAGTGACCAGGGGACGCTCACCACTCGATGCCCTTCTGGCCCTTCTGGCCGGCGTCCATCGGATGCTTCACCTTGGTCAGTTCGGCAACCAGGTCGGCGGCGGCCACCAGGCGCGGGTCGGCGTCCCGGCCGGTGATGACGACGTGTTGAAAACCGGGTCGGGTGGTGAGGGTGTCGACCACCTCGGCGACGTCCACCCAGCCCCACTTCATCGGGTAGGTGAACTCGTCAAGCACATAGAGGCCGTACCGCTGGGCAGCCAGGTCGCGTTGGATCTGCCGCCACCCCTCACGGGCGTCGGCGGCGTGGTCGGCCGCGCCGTCGCGCTGGATCCAGGACCAGCCCTCACCCATCTTGTGCCAGCTCACCGGGGCGCCCTGACCGGTCTGCTCGTGTACTTCGCCGAGGGCGCGGAACGCGCTCTCCTCGCCCACCCGCCACTTGGCGCTCTTGACGAACTGGAACACCCCGATCGGCAGTCCCGCGGTCCAGGCCCGCAGCGCGAGACCGAAGGCGGCGGTGGACTTTCCCTTCATCGATCCGGTGTGGACGATCAGCAACGGGCGGTTCCGCCGCTGCCGGGTCGTGAGCCCGTCGGCCGGCACGTGCGTCGGTTTACCCTGCGGCATCAGAGCACGCTCCGCTCCGCGGCGAAGCCGGCGGTCGCCAACGCCGCCAACGGGGCGGTTGTCACGGTGGGCAGGGGATGGTGGGCGGCGGCCAGCTGGGTGGCCAGGCGGCGGGCCAGGTCGAGGCGGACGGGGCCGGACTCGCAGTCCACGACGACACAGGGGGTGCCGGTCGCGCGCAGCACCGCCGCCGCCCGCGCCGCGCGGGGCAACGGGTCCGCCCCGGCGGTGGCCCTACCGTCGGTCAGGACCAGGGTCAACGGTCGCCGGCGGGGGTCTCGTAGGCGCTCCACCCGCAACAGCTCAGCGGCGGCGAGCAGGCCCTCCGCGAGCGGGGTACGCCCACCGGTGGGTAGCTCGGCCAGCCGGGTGGAGGCAGCGAGCACCGAGGCGGTAGCGGGCAGCAGGACCTGCGCGCCAGCACCGCGGAAGGCGACCACCGCCACCTTGTCGCGGCGCTGGTAGGCGTCGGTGAGCAGCGCGAGCACCGCGCCCTTGACGGCACTCATCCGCTGCCGGGCACCCATCGAACCGCTGGCGTCCACCACGAAGAGCACCAGGTTGCCCGCTCGCCCCTCCCGAACGGCCTCCCGTACGTCAGCCGGGCGAATCCGCAGCGGTCCACCGGCCCGTCCCCGGGTGACCTGGTGTCCGACGGCGGCGCGGATCGTCGCCGGCAGGTGCAGCGCGCCGAGACGCCCGGCCGGTACCCGGGCGCCGGTGGTGCGGCCCCGCCCGGTCCGCGCCAGCGACCGCCGGCCCGGCACCCCCTCACCGCGGCCCGGCGCGGTGAACAACCGCGCCCGGAGCCCGAGCTGCGGTGCGGCCACCGGGTGCGGGACCCCACTCGAATCCGCATCCCGGCTCGGGTGCGTGGACTGGGGCGCATCGTCTTCGGCGACCGCGGGCCGGTCCGGACCGGACGGGTCCGCCATCGGGTCGGCGCCGCCACCGGGGTGGATGTCTGCCGCGGCGCCGACGTCCGGCTCGGGCCCGGTGTCGCCAGCCGGGCCGCCCGCACCACTGGGACCGGTGCCCCCGCCGGGGCCGCCGTCGGGTGTGGTGCCGCCCCCCGGATCACCGTCGGGTCCGGCATCATCGCCCGGACCACGGTCGGTGCCGCTGTCGTCCGGGTCGTCGGGATGCTCCTCCTGCGCCCGGTTCAGCGCCTCATCGAGGCGCTGTTCGTCCAGTCCCGGAGGGTCGAACGGGTCCCGGCGGCGACGGTGTGGCAGGGCGAGTCGGGCGGCCACCCGAACGTCTTCCGCGCTCACCCGGTCCCGGCGCTGCCAGGCGGCGTGCGCCACGGCGGTCCGGGCGGTGACGATGTCGGCCCGCATCCCGTCCACATCGAAGGCTGCGCAGACCTCGGCGATCTGCCGCAGGGCGGCGTCGGTCAGCACCACCCGGTCCAGCCGGGCGCGGGCGTCGGCCACCCGCCCGGCAACCGCCGCGTCCTCCCCCGCCCAGCGGGCGGCGAAGCCAGCCGGGTCCGCGTCGGCGTCGAGCCGACGACGCACCACCTCCACCCGTACGGCCGGGTCGCGGCTGGCCGTCACCTCCACGGTCAGCCCAAACCGGTCGAGGAACTGTGGACGTAGCTCCCCCTCCTCCGGGTTCATCGTGCCGACCAGCAGAAACCGGGCTGCGTGGCGGACCGACACGCCCTCCCGCTCGACGTGGCAGCGCCCCATCGCGGCGGCATCCAACAGCAGGTCAACCAGATGGTCGTGGAGCAGGTTCACCTCGTCGACATAGAGCACCCCCCGGTGGGCAGCGGCGAGCAGGCCGGGCTCGTAGGCGCGGATCCCGTCGGCGAGCACCCGCTCCAGGTCGAGCGAGCCGACCACCCGGTCCTCGGCGGCGCCGACCGGCAGCTCGACCAACGCGGCCGGGCGACGTTCGGTCGCCGGCACCCCCGGGTGGGGACCGTCCGGGCAGCCGGGGTCGGGCGTCTGCGGATCACAGGCGAACCGGCAGCCGGCGACCCGGACCACCGGTGGCAGCAGAGCGGCGAGGGCGCGCACCGCGGTGGACTTGGCGGTGCCCTTCTCGCCGCGCACCAGCACCCCGCCGATCGCCGGGTTGACCGCGTTCAGCAGCAGCGCCAGACGCATGTCGGCCATACCGAGCACGGCCGAGAACGGGTAGTTCGCCCCGGGCGCCTCCGGTCGCGGCGGCCGTGGAACCCGCATGCCCGGTTCACTCGTCGTGCTCATCCGCGGTCCTCCAGATCACCCTCACTGGCCAGATACGTCTCCCGGAGCCGATCCAGGGTGCTCGGCTCCGGCTTCGCCCATAGCCCCCGGTCGGCGGCCTCGAGCAGCCGTTCGGTCATACCGCGCAGCGCCCACGGGTTGGACCGCTCCAGGAACTCCCGGGTCTCTTCGTCAAACAGGTACGCCTCAGCGAGCCGCTCGTACATCCAGTCATCGACCACACCCGCCGTGGCGTCGTAGCCGAACAGGTAGTCGACGGTGGCCGCCAGCTCGAAAGCGCCCTTGTAGCCGTGCCGACGCATCGCCGCGACCCACCTCGGGTTGACCACCCGGGCCCGGAAGATCCGGCGGGTCTCCTCACTGAGGGTGCGGGTCCGCACGTCGTGCGGCATCGCCGAGTCGCCGACGTACGCGGCCGGTGCGGCGCCGGTGAGGTGCCGGACCATCGCCACCATTCCGCCGTGGTACTGGAAGTAGTCGTCGGAGTCGACGATGTCGTGCTCCCGGGTGTCCTGGTTCTTCACCGCCACCGCGATCCGCGCGAAGGCACGTTCCATGTCGGTGCGGGCCTCCCGGCCGTCCAGCCCCCGCCCGTACGCGTAGCCACCCCACACCGCGTACACCTCGGCCAAGTCGGCGTCACTGCGCCAGTTCCGGGCATCGATCAGCGGAAGCAGTCCGGCCCCGTACGCGCCCGGCTTCGACCCGAAGATCCGCGCGGTGGCCCGGCGCTCGTCGCCGTGCCCGGCGAGGTCCTCGGCCACGTGCGCCCGGAGGTAGTTGTCCGCGGCCGACTCGTCCAGCGCGGCCACCTGTCGTACCGCGTCGTCCACGAGCGCCACCACGTGCGGAAAAGCGTCCCGGAAGAAGCCGGAGATACGGACGGTCACATCGATGCGGGGGCGACCCAACTCGGTCAGGGGCACCACCTCGACCCCGGTCACCCGCCGGGACCGGTCGTCCCAGGTGGGCCGACAGCCGAGTAGCGCGAGCACCTCGGCGATGTCGTCGCCCTGCGTCCGCATGGCGCTGGTGCCCCACACGGTGAGCCCGACCGAGCGCGGGTACGCCCCGGTGTCGGCGAGGTGCCGGCTCAGCAGCGAGTCGGCTAGGGCCACGCCGACCTCCCAGGCGTTGCGGCTCGGGATCGCCTTCGGGTCAACCGAGTAGAAGTTGCGGCCGGTGGGCAGCACGTTGACCAGGCCCCGGGTGGGTGAGCCGGACGGCCCCGGGGGCACGAACCGCCCGTTGAGGGCGGCGAGGGTGTGCGCCAGCTCGTCGGTGGTGCGCTCCAGCCGCGGCACCAGTTCGGTGGCGGCGAAGCGCAGTACCGCGGCGACCTCCGGAATCGCCCGGCCGGTGACCTCGACGACGGCCTCCTCCACCCGGTCGGAGGGCCAGCCGAGCGTCTCCATCCCGAGGGCGAGGCGCCGGGCCAGACCCTCGATCAGGTCGACGGCGTCGGCGGCGGTGCCGGCCGGGCCATCGGCCACCTCGGTCAACGCGGCCGGTACCCGCACCCGGTCCCCGGGCGCGGCAAGCAGCGCGGACTCGTCCAGGCCGTAGCTTGCGGCGAGGGCCTGCCGCAGCCCGGGCAGGGCCCGGGTCCCGCCCCACACCTGTGGGGCACGCAGCACGGCCAGCACCAGGTTGACCCGAGCCTCGCCGACGGGTGCTTCGGCCAGCACGTGCAGGCCGTCGCGGATCTGCACGTCCTTGACCTCGCAGAGGTAACCGTCGAGGTGCAGCACGAAGTCGTCGAAGTCGTCGGCGGCCGGCATCTCCGACTGGTGCAGGTCGTGGTGCAGCTCCGCGGTGCGTACCAGCTCCCAGATCTGTCCCCGTACGACGGGCACCTTCGCCGGGTCGAGCGCCTGCACGGTCGCGTACTCGTCGAGTAGCTGCTCCAGCTTCGCCAGGTCCCCGTAGGTCTCGGCGCGGGCCATCGGCGGCACCAGGTGGTCGACGACGACCGCGTGCGCGCGGCGCTTGGCCTGCGTCCCCTCCCCGGGGTCGTTGACGATGAACGGGTACACCAGCGGCAGGTCACCGAGGACCGCGTCCGGTGCGCAGTCGGCGGCCAGTCCGAGGCCCTTGCCCGGCAGCCACTCCAGGGTGCCGTGCTTGCCCAGGTGCACCACGGCGTCCGCGCCGAAGCCCCCCGCCGTGGCGGGGGCGGCCAGCCACCGGTACACGGCCAGGTAGTGGTGACTCGGGGGCAGGTCCGGGTCGTGGTAGATGGCGATCGGGTTCTCCCCGAAGCCGCGGGGCGGCTGAATCAGCAGGACCACGTTGCCGAACCGCAGGCCGGCCAGGACGAGGTCGCCGCCGTCGGTGTACAGCTCGCCCGGCGGCTCCCCCCAGTGGCTGACCATGGCGGCGCGCAGCGGCGCCGGCACCTCGTCGAACCACCGCCGGTACGTCTCCCGCGGCACCCGTGCGCTGGCGGCGGCGAGCTGCTCGGGGGTGAGCCACTCGACATCGTGGCCGCCGGCGGCGATGAGGGCGTGGATGAGGGCGTCCCCGTCGTCCGGGACGGGTGCCGCGCCGAGGTCGTAGCCGGCGGCGGCCAGCGCGGCGAGCAGCCGCACCGCGCTGGCCGGAGTGTCCAGGCCGACGGCGTTGCCGACCCGGGAGTGCTTTGTCGGGTACGAGCTGAGCACCACCGCCACCCGCTTGCCGGCGTTCGGCAGGTGCCGCAGCCGGGCGTGCCGGACGGCGATTCCGGCCACCCGGGCGGCGCGCTCCGGCTCCGGCGCGTAGACCGACAGCCCGTCGGCGTCGATCTGCTTGAAGGAGAACGGCACGGTGACGATCCGCCCGTCAAACTCGGGGATCGCCACCTGCATCGCCGCGTCCAACGGGGACAGCCCGGCGTCGCTGTCGGCCCACTGCTCCCGCGTGCTGGTGAGGCAGAGCGCCTGGATGACCGGCAGGTCGAGGGCGGCGAGCGCACCCACGTCCCAGGCGTCCTCGTCGCCACCGCCGGCCGCGTCGGCGGCCACGGTGCCCCCGGCGGCGAGCACGGTGACCAGCAGCGCGTCGCAGCGGGCGAAGAGTTCCAGTGGACCCGCGCCAGCGGTCAGCCCGCGCAACGAGCCGCAGAAGATCGGCACCGCGTTGCCCCCCGCGGCCTCCACGGCGTCGGCGAGCGTGTCCACAAAGGCGGTGTTGCCGGCGAGCGCGTGTGCCCGATAGAAGACGATCCCGACGGTGGGTCGGTCCGGATCGGTCGACCGTTCACCGTGCATCCCGTACGCCGGAGTCGGTGCGGGGGGCGCGAACCCCTCGCCGGTGAGCAGCACCGTGTCGGAGAGGAACCGGGCCAGCTGCGCCAGGTTCTCCGGGCCCCCCTCGACCAGGTAGGACAGGGCTTGGGTGGTGACACCGGAGGGCACGGTGGAGGCGGCGGTCAGCTCGGCGTCGGGGACGCTCTCCCCGCCCAACACCACCGTCGGCACGTCCGAGCGGAGGACCGCGGCCAGTCCGTCCGGCCAGGCGGCCCGGCCACCGAGCAGACGTACGACGGCCAGGTCCACGCCGTCGAGCAGTTCCGGGACGCCCTCAATGGCCACCCGGGTCGGGTTGGCCAGGCGATAGTCGGCCCCGCTGGCCCGCGCGGCGAGCAGGTCGGTGTCGGCGGTGGAGAGCAGCAGAATGCGCACGGCAAACTCCGGAGAGTGACGCCCGCGCCGGGGTGCGGGCGATCAGCGAAACGGGAGACGATTCAGCCTCGCGGGCACCGCCTCAGGCCGCCCGACCGGGCGGCTGACCGGGGCGCGCGTCAGGCAGCGATCAACCGCGCGGCTCGGTCGCGGGCATACCGCCATCCGCCGGTTTGATACGACAAATGTCGATGAATGAGGTGCTACGCGTCATCGGGTCCTCCTCGGGTATCCACGCCCTGGGGTGCACCGACGGCCGAAGTATCCTGGCTCCCGGATCAACGCTCACCTCCGGCCTTCCAACCGCGCGACGCACGGTCGTGGCTCCACAAGGAGGATCACTCCCCGGTGACAGTGGCGGGACCGCGCCGGATTCACACCGGCTTCCTTCACTGCCGTCCGGCCGCGAACTCTGCCACACCAATACGTCCCGGTCAACGAGCGACGGGAGACCAGCGGTCAACCAGGCCCCGAGGCCATGCCCGCGGGGCCACAGCGACTACCGAACGCGCCGCTCCGGGTGGGCCCGGTTCCAGGCGCGCATCCGCTCCGGATAGCCGATTTTGGCCGCTTCGTACAGCGGCAGGGCCAGCCGGCGGGCAAGCTCCGCGGCAACCCGTGGCGACCTGGTACGGCGGCGGATCCACTCGCCGTCGTGAGCGATCGCCACCACCGTCGTGTCCGTCGCCGTCGTCTCCGGCTCCAGGTAGAACTCGACCCCGGTCCGGCTGGTGACGAACTGTTCCAGCGCCACCAGGTCCTCGCGGGTGCCCTCCCGGTCGAGCTTCGTCGGCACCCCGTCAGCTCCCCAGGTGCGCGACCGCTTCCGACTGAACCAGCCCATGCCGCTCCTCCTTGAGTCTCCAGTGCCGCCGGCCTCCAGTGCAGCACCTTTGGCTGAGCGCCACCTGTACGCCCCCTGATGCTGTGCTGGGGGTGCGGTGGATGGGGAGCCATGTCCGCACCGGAGGCACCCGCCGGCTCACCGTCCCGGGGGTGGGAGTGAGGCGTGCGTCACCGCGAGCACGAGCCGGTCCCAGGAGTGGGTCAGACTGCGGCCGGTGAGCTCGGTGAGACGGCGGAGCCGATGGCGCATGGTCTGCGGGTGCAGTCCGACCGCGGTCGCGGCCTCGATCGCCGACCCGTGGGTGAGGTACGCGTCGAGCCCTTCGAGCAGGTGGGCGTTGGCGGGGGTGAGCACCGGCCCGAGGACCGCGGCGTGCAGTGCGGCCCGGTCGACGGGGGGGGTGCGCCGTGCAGTACCGCGACGGTGAGCGCGTCGCCGCGGTCGAGCAGGGTCCGGCGGGCGAACGCCGCCGCGGGTGCGTGCTCGAGCGCGGCTACCGCAGCCCGGTAGTCCTGGGGCAGGGTCGCCGGGGAGGCACCGCTGATCAGGCAGGCCCGCCAACCGCCCGCAGCCACGGCCGTCGCAACCGCGGAGTGATCGTGCTCGTCCGGGAGCAGCAGGACACCCGCACCGGCGCGCATCATGCTCAGCAGCGCACCGGTAGTCAGGTCGACCGGGCCGTGGTCCGCGCCGACGGCTGGAGCCGCAACGAGCGCGGCGACGCGGGCCGGGTGGGCCTCCGGGCTCGTCGGGTCGCCGACGGCGAGGAGGAGGCCGAAGCTGGCGGGAACGCGGACGTTGAGCTGCTCGGTGCGGTCGGCGAGGGCGCCGGGCGAGGTCTGGCGACCGGCGAGCAGATCGTGCAGGAACTCGTCGATCAGCTGACTTCGGTCGGTGATCAACTCGGCGGCCTTATGCTGGTAGCCGTTGGCCAGCGCCTCGGACAACTCGTCGAGCGCGGCGACGAGGGCCTGCACCAACGCCGCGAGGTCGGCGACGGTCAGCCCGGGCGGGGCATGCTCGGCGACAGCGTCCGTGATGACAGCCGCCGCGACCCGATAGGCGCGCAACACCGCCAGCAGTGGCCGACCGTCGGTGGCCCGGGTGGCGCCGATGCCCCGAAAGCGGCTGATGTCCCGGGTGGTCAGCCGAGTACCGTCAACCCACATCTCGGTGAGCCGGGTGACGGCCCACCGGGCGATGGCCGTGACCTCCCGCAGTTGGGTGTCGCTGAGTTCGCGGTAGATCGGGACCTGGTCAACGACCGCGCCGACCATCTCGTCCACGAGGGTCGCGCTACGCTCCGTGAGCATCCGATGCACGGTCAGCCGTTCCGCGAGGCCCACCCCGGTCACCGCCCCTCGCACTGCCAGCCGGCCCGCCCACCCACGAACCGCGTGGGATGACCATACTCATACTCATCCGGCGCGGAAGTGGTGGCGTCACCCCGTTGACTGCGGCACGGTGAGGCAACCCCCGGCGCCGGCCCGCTCCCGCGATCGGCCCGGAAGCGGGTCAGTGCCCGCCCGCACCGATAGGAGGCATCCGTGGAAGCTGACGTCGTCGTGGTAGGAGCCGGTCTGGCCGGGTTGGTCGCCGCCGCCGAGGCAGCAGACCTCGGCCGCAGCGTGCTCCTCGTTGACCAGGAGGGGGAGCAGAACCTGGGCGGGCAGGCATTCTGGAGCCTGGGCGGACTGTTCCTGGTCGACAGCCCCGAGCAGCGGCGGTTGGGCGTTCAGGACTCCCTCGAGCTGGCCCGGCAGGACTGGTTCGGCAGCGCCCAGTTCGACCGCGACGAGGACCGGTGGCCGCGCGCCTGGGCCGAGGCGTACCTGGAGTTCGCCGCCGGCGAGAAGCGGTCCTGGCTGCGGCAGTACGGGCATCGCTTCTTCCCGGTGGTCGGCTGGGCCGAACGCGGCGACGGCCGGCCCGGTGGGCACGGCAACTCGGTTCCGCGGTTCCACATCACCTGGGGCACCGGTCCCGGCGTGGTGGAGCCGTTCGAGCGACGGGTACGGGCGCACGTCGACACCGGGCGGATCCGGTTCGCGTTCCGCCACCAGGTTGACGGGCTGCTCGTGGAAGCCGGTGCGGTGGTCGGGGTGCATGGCAGCCGGCTGGAGCCGACCACGGCCGAGCGAGGCCGGCCGAGCAGCCGGACCATGGTCGGCGAGTTCCAGGCCCGGTCCCAGGCCGTCATCGTCACCAGCGGCGGCATTGGCGGCAACCACGACCTGATCCGCCGGGCATGGCCGGCGCGGCTCGGCAGCCCGCCGAAGCGGATGGTGGCAGGAGTGCCGGCCCACGTGGACGGCCGGATGCTGGGCATCGCCGAGCAAGCCGGCGCCAACATCATCAACCCGGACCGGATGTGGCACTACGTCGAAGGGCTCCGGAACTGGGATCCGATCTGGGAGAACCACGGAATTCGCATCCTGCCCGGCCCCTCCTCGCTCTGGCTGGACGCCGCCGGCAACCGGCTACCGGCTCCGTACTTCCCCGGCTTCGACACCCTCGGCACCCTGCGCCACCTACGCCACAGCGGGTACGACTACTCCTGGTTCCTACTTACCCAGAAGATCATCGAGAAGGAGTTTGCGCTCTCCGGCTCCGAGCAGAACCCGGACCTGACCGGCAGGGACCTCAAGCTGCTGCTGTCCCGGGTGCGGGCCGGTGCTCCCGGACCGGTCGAGGCGTTCAAGCGGCACGGCGAGGACTTCGTCGTCGCGGACACCCTCGACGACCTCGTCACCGGGATGAACCGCATCGCCGACCCAGACGTGCCGGCGATCGAAGTCGGCCGGATCCGTACGCTCGTCACCGAACGGGACCGACAGCTCACCAACACCTTCTGCAAGGATGCCCAGGTCAAGGCGATCCGCTCCGCCCGCAACTACCGCGGTGACCGGCTCCTGCGGGTCGCCGCGCCGCATCGCCTCCTGGATCCGAAGGCCGGGCCGCTGATCGCCGTACGGCTCAATGTTCTCTCCCGCAAGACCCTCGGTGGGCTGGAGACCGACCTGGACGGTCGCTGCCGGACTCCCGACGGCGACGCCTTTCCCGGCCTCTACGCCGCCGGCGAGGTCGCCGGGTTCGGCGGTGGCGGCATGATGGGCTACAACGCCCTGGAAGGTTCCTTCCTCGGCGGCTGTCTCTTCTCCGGCCGGGTCGCCGGCCGCGCCGCCGCCCGCCAGATCAGCTGACGGCAAAGCCAGGCGGGGCCACCGTTCGGAGGTGGACATCCACCGTCCGAGGCGACGCTGACCCGCACCGCGATCGGGCGCGGTCGGCACACCCGGTCAACTGCGGGCGGCCTCGACGGCCGGCTGGGCGAAGACCTGGAAGGCCTGCCGCAGTGCGGCGACCGGGTCGCCCCGCGGGATGAACTCGTGGGTCACATACCCGGGGTAGCCGTGCTCCCGCAGCGTTGCGGCGATCGCCTGCCAGTTCACCTCCTGGCGGTCGTCGAGTTCGGCTCTGCCTGGCACACCGGCCACGTGGACGTGGCCAATAAAGGAAAACTTTTCCCTTATTGTCCGAATAAGGTCACCTTCCATGATCTGCATGTGGTACATGTCGTAGAGCATCCGCAGCGCCGGCGAGCCGACCCGCTCGACGACCGCCGCCGCCCACGCCGTTGAGTCGCACTCGTGCCCGACGTGGTCCACCTTCGAGTTGAGCGGTTCCAGCAGCAGCCCCACATGTGCGGCCTCGGCCTCGGCGGCGAGGGGCGCCAGGCCCTCGGCACAGATACTGATCCCGTCATGCGGAGGGCCGGACCAGTTGCCCGAAGCGACCGCAAGGTTCAGCACCCCTCCGGCGGTCGCGACCTCCAGGTTGCGGCGTACCTCATCGGCCAGCGCCCGGTGATTGGCCCGATCACTGAAGCCGACCTCGACACACTCGTGGCCATCGATAACAGTTAGTTGCAGGCCCAGGTCGTAGGCCTCCTGCCAACGGTCGCGGGGCAGGAATTCGACGCCCTGGCAGCCGATCGCTGCGGCCTGCCGCAACAGGTCGGGCGCCTGCTGCGGTGCCGCCGCGAACGACCACCAGGCGAAACACTGCTTGATGCTCACGATGCCCCCATCTCACTCATCGTGCGCGGTCCGGCGGCGGCACCGACGGGCCGGGTGGCGTCATGACCCCTTGGCCGTCAAAGTACGCGCCGCTGCTCCGGCACGAGGACCGGATGTCCGAAGTCGGGCCCGCCAGATCAGCTGACGGGTGCAGCTAGGCCGCCAGTACGGTCAGCGAGGAGGGCGGGTCGCCGGCAGCAGCGCCAGCGACGGCAGTAGCAGAATCGGCACGACCAACAGGGCGTGCAGCGTCCCGACCCGGTCCCCGATCAGGCCCAACAGGGGCGCTCCGGCGAGGAACGCGGTGTAGCCGATCACGGCCACCACGCTGACCCGGGCCGGGGCGTGCTCCTCCTCGTCGGCCGCTGCGCTCATCCCCACCGGGAAGCTGAGGGCAATGCCGAGGCCCCACAACGCTACGCCGGCGACCGCGACCGGCCCGGAACCGGCCAGCACCGCCACGCTCGCGCCGACCACGGCAAGCAGGATCGTGGCGCCGAGCACGGGTACCCGGCCCCAGCGGTCCAGGGCGAGGGTGCCGACGGTCCGGCCGATGGTCATGCCGATCACGAACACGCCGTAGACGGCGGCTCCGGCCGCCTCGGTGACGCCGTAGCCGTCCACGAATGCGACCGCGACCCAGTCGGTGGCAGCCCCTTCGCTGAACGCCGCGACCAGTACGAACAGACCGATCAGCAGGGTCCGTGGTTCCCGCCAGGCGGCCAGCAGCGCCCGGCGGCGGGCTGCCGGGGAGACTCCGTCGGCGGCCGGCGTTGTCTCGGAGACCGGCAGGAAGGCCCGGGCGCCGAACACCGCGCCGACCAGCACCACCCCGGCAGTCAGCGGCAGGTGGACGGCCACCGCCAGCCCCACCTGGGCGGCCACCGCACCGAGGCCGGCCCCGGCTACCGAGCCCAGGCTCCACGCGGCGTGGAACCGAGGCATGATCGTGCGGCCGAGCCGTCGCTCAACGGCAGCACCCTCGATGTTCATCGCGACATCCCAGGTGCCGGTGCCATAGCCGAAGGCGAAGAGGCCCACCGCAACCCCGGGCAGCCAGGCGGCCGTGCTGGCGAAGGCACCGGCGGTCCCCAAGCCCACGGAGACCAGAAGGGCCCCCAGCGCCACCGTCCGGGCGGTACCCAACCGCTGGGCGACCAGACCGGAGGTGGGCATCGCCACCACCGCTCCCGTCGACATGGCGAGCAGCAGCAGCCCGAGCCGACCCGCGCTGAGGTCGAGTGTCTCCCGGACCGCCGGTACCCGGGCAAACCAGGACCCGATGGCGAGGCCGTTGAGGGCGAACGCCACCGCGACCCCGGTGCGGGCGGCCAGCACCGACCGAGGGCCGGCAGCGGAGGCGACCGGAGTAGTAACGCTGTTCACGACAGGGGTCCTCTCGCGCAAAGTGATCAGGGCCGACCGCACGAGCACACCTCTGAGAACGTTCTCAGGGCAAACCGAAAAGTCCTCGCAGGCCATCGCCGTCGAGCCGAGCAATAATGTCCTGACCACACACGTCGCCCGACGGCGGGAAAACGGGGAGGGATCACGATGCCGGCACCGCAGCGTGCGCCGACTCTGGCGGATGTGGCGCGGGCGGCCGACGTCTCCCGGGCCACCGCCTCTCGGGTGCTCGCCAACAACGGGTACGCCGCGCCCCACACCCGCGACCGGGTCACTGCCGCCGCCGAACAGCTCGGCTACGTGCCGGACCCGGCCGCCCGCGCCCTGGTCCGCGGCACCGGTGTGCGGCTGGTCACGGTGGTCCACGGCACCTCACCCCAGGTGCTCGAGGACCCGTACGTCGACCAGGTTGTCGGCGCCGCCGCCCGGGTGTGCGCCCCGCACGGCGTCGGCGTGGCCCTGCACTGGCTGCCGACCCGGGACCTGGCCCAGCTGCGTCGGCTCGCCGAGCAGCGCGGGGTGAGCGGGCTGATCCTGGTTAACACCACCCCCGCGGTCCTGGCCGCCGTGCCGCCCACGCTGCGCGGCCGGGTCGCCTCGCTCGGCGTCGGCTCCCCCGTGGTGGCCTCCTTCGACATCGACAACGGTGGCGGCACCACAGCCCTGGTGGAGCACCTGTACGCCACGGGCCGCCGCCGCATCGCCATGATCAGTGGTTCTCGCTGGCTACCCTGCGCCGGCCGCTCGGTGCGCGCCTACCGGGCGGTGCTGCGAGCGGCGGGGCTGCCGCCCCGGCTGGTTCGGGGTGACTTCACCGCGGGCCGAGGGCGTGCCGCCACTCGGGAGGTCCTGGCCCGCTGGCCGGACACCGACGCGATCGTCGGCGCCAGCGACGTGACCTCGTTCGGTGTGCTCAACGGGCTCCTTCGGGATGGCGTCCAGGTCCCCGGGGACATCGCGGTGACCGGCTTCGACGACACCCCACTGGCCGCGATGACCAACCCCTCGCTCACCACGTCCACCCACCCGGTGGCCGGAATCGCGACTGCCGCCGTGACCGCCGTACTCAACAGCGACGCGGTCCTACCGCCAACACTCTTTCCGTCCCGCCCGGTGCACCGGATGAGCGGCTGACGTAACACGCTTCTCCGCAAAACGGGTGCAGTGATAGCCTCCCGCTTGGGTGCCGCAGCCCCGTCTCCCACCTTTTATCCAGAAGGAAGTTGCGATGACGGGCATTCCAGCCGACCCAGGGGTCCTACATCCGATGCCCGAACAGTCACGTGTGGTGCTGCTGAAGCCGCTGATCACCTCGCCACTGATCGAAGTCGGGGAGTTTACCTACTACGACGACCCGGACGATCCGACCGCTTTCGAGGTTCGGAACGTTCTCTATCACTACGGGCCGGAGCGGCTGGTCATCGGGAAATTCTGTGCATTGGGCGAGGGCGTGCGGTTCATCATGAACGGCGCCAATCACCGCCTGGACGGGCCCTCGACCTTCCCGTTTCCGATTATGGGTGGCTCCTGGAGCGAACACTTCGATCTCATCGCCAACCTGCCCGGGCGGGGTGACACGGTGGTTGGTAACGACGTGTGGTTCGGCTACCACACCATGATTATGCCCGGCGTCCACATCGGTAGCGGTGCGATCATTGCTTCTGGATCTGTCGTCGTTGACGATGTTCCCGAATACAGCATCGTCGGCGGCAACCCGGCCCGGGTGATCCGCCGCCGCTTCCATGAAGAAGAGGTTGCCCGGCTGATGGCGCTCGCCTGGTGGGACTGGCCGTTGCAACACATCACCGATCACATTCGTACGATCATGTCCGGCAGCATTGACGCTCTGGAGGCCGTGGCACCGCCAACGAGCTGATGAGTCTTGTTGTCCCCCAGCCACCACGACGCCAGCTCCGCGACCACCCACGGAGTTCACGAGGGACGGATGGCTGGCACCCACCCCGACCGACGACAGCAACAGAATCGGCACCGTCAGCGCGCCGCGCCGCTGCCGCCCCACTGGCCCGGTCCTTGTTAACGTGAGTAAGCGGCGACACCGCACCTGCCGGCACTCCCCTCGTACCTGGCACCGACCGCACCACCCTTCGGCCCGGCGGACCGGTTGACGGACGAGGGAGGCGACATGGCCGAAGGCCCGCCGGCGGAGATGCCCTCGCCGGCCGTACCCCCCGATCCGAAGGAGCATCGCCCAGCCACGCCCGACGCCGCGGGACCCGCCCGCTGGGCTCGTCCGGTGCGGGCCTGCCGACGGAGCGCCGCCCGGCTGGCAGCCGGAGTGCGGCGAGTCGCCACCCGGCTGGCACCGGCCGTCCGGCGGCTGTGGCGGTGGCTGCTCACCGTGGCCCGTACGGTCGACACAGCCGCGAAGCAGGGGCCGGCCCCGCCCCCACCACAGGATCCGATCGAGCGGCGTGAGCCGGCCGGGCAGATCACCGTCTTCGCCCGGGGTTACGTCTTCACCTTCACCATCCGCGCCGACCTCACCTGGCGTTCGCAGGGACTGCGACCCGATCAGCTGGCCTGGTACGCCCACTACTTTCTGCCACCGGCCACCCAGCGGCTAGCCAGCATCGCCGCCGATCTCGCCCGCACCGTCGCACCGCACCGGGCCGGTGAGCTGGAAGCGCAGCTGCAACGGAAGCTCGCCCAACAGGAACCGTGGTCGTTCGAGCGCGGCGGTCAAACGGTCACCTGCCGCCCCAGGGCACGGGTGCAGCTCGACGAGCGAGTCCGACAAGCCCTCCAGCCCTACTGGGAACGCGTGATCGCGCTGGACTGCCGGCACGAGGAGCTGCTGCGCCGCGCCCGCTACGCCGAGCAGCTCAACCGACGCTGGTCGGCGATCCTCGCCGACCTGCCCGACGCCGACGTCCCGGAGGCGGTCCGCGAGGAGCTGGCCCGCGCCCGGGAGCGGGTCCTCGCCGAGCAGCGGGCCGCCGCGCGGTGGAGCGGCGAGCTGCTACGCCAACGCCACACCGGCTCGGAGGCCGAAGCGGAGCCGGAGCCGGAGGTCTCCGGCTAACGGCCCGGAATGGAGCTGCGGGCCACTCAGTTGGGGACGTCGCGGCGGCGGAAGCCAGCCAGCCCGGCGGCGAACAGCGCACCGGCCACGGCGACAAGCAGCACCAGCGGCAGCGTGGTTGCCTCGACCGCCGGCACTGCGGGGACATGGGTGTACGGCGAGAGGTTGAGCACCGCCTGCGGCAGGTCGAGCGCCGCGCCGAGCTGCCCCAACAGCAGGAGCCCGATCAGCACCGCCCAGGACAGCGACACCGACCACCGGGGAACCAGCCCGAGCAGCGCGGTCACCAAGCCCGCCACCACCAGCAACGCCGGTAGCTGAAGCAGCCCGGCCCCGCCCAGTTCAAGCGCATTCCGGCCCGGATCGCCGGCTGCGAGTCCGTAGCCGAGGCCGGTCGCGAGCCCGGCCAGCAGCACGAGGACCGCCGCGCCCAGGACGGCGCCCACCACCTGGGTGGTCAGCCAGCGAACCCGGCCCACCGCAGTCGCGAGTACCGCCTCCAGGACGCCGCCCGACTCGTCGGCGCGGGTTCGCAGCAACGCCTGCACCACGTACGCGCCGATGGCCAACGCGAACACCCCCAGCATCGCGGCGAGGAACGCGTCAACCAGGTCGTCAACCCCGCCCCCCATCGCGGCGATCAGCTCGGCGGCGGCCGGATTCTCGGCGATCACATCGTTGACCTCGTCCGCGGCGAAGCCCATCGAGACCCCGAGGGCCACCACCGCCACCGACCAGCCGACCAGGGAGCCGCGGTGTAGCCGCCAGAGCAGCCCGCTCGGGCTGAGCAGGCCGGTGGCGGCCCGGGCCGGCCCCCGCCGGTCGCTGAGCAGGCCGGCGCCGAGGTCCCGCCGACGGGCGAGACCGAACGCGGCCAGGGTGGCGCCGATCAGCAACACGACCGGCAGGCCCAGAACCCACCACCGCTCGGCGCCGAACGCGCGTACCTGGTTGCCCCAACCGAGCGGGGAGAGCCAGGACGGCCAGGCGCTCACCAGTTGCAGGCCGTCCCGCTCGCCGAGGACATCCCCGGCGGCGCGGAGCAGGAACGCCACCCCGACGGTGGCCGCTGCCAGCGCGTTCGCACCACGGGAGGTAATCGTGAGCTGGGCGGCGACGGCGGCGACGCCGGTGAAGGCGACACCGACCCCACCGACCGCCCCGGCGGCGGCGAGGGATCCGGGCAGCGGCAGGCCGGCAGCCGCGAAGGCCAGCCCGAGGAGTAGGGCGGCGGCGACGTTCGCCCCGACGACAACCAGCAACGGGGCGGTGAGCAACGCATGCCGACCGACGACCGCCGCACCAAGCAGCTCCGCCCGGCCGGTCTCCTCGTTCTGTCGGGTGTGCCGGACGACGGCGAACGTGCTGACCAGGGCGGCGAGCAGGGTTAGCGTCAGGTACGCCTCGGCGACGACGATCGAGCCCAGCTCGGCGTTGAAGATCGGCCCGTTGAAGGCGCGCGCCACCACGCTGGTGAGCGCGGTGTCGGCATAGCTGAGGCGAGCGGCCTCGTCGGGGTAGAACTCGATGACACTACCGGCGAGGGCGAACCCGAGCAGCGGCGTACCGAGCAGCCAGGCCCCGAGCTTGATCCGGTCGCGGCGCAGGACGAGCCGGGCCAGTCGGCCGGTGCCGGTGAATGCGCTCACTGGGCCCGCTCCGCGCCGCTGTCGGCGACGACCCGGCCGTCGTCGGCCCCGTCGTAGTGCCGCAGGAACAGCTCCTCCAGGGTGGGCGGTGCACTCACCAGCGCCCGGATCTCAAAGCGGATCAGGTGGGTGAGCAACGCGTCGAGGTGCTCCGGCTCGACCTCCAACCGGACCCGGCCGTCAACGGCCCGGACCTCGTGCACGCCGGGTAGCTCCGCGACGCCGGTCAACGGGCGCACCGTCTCGACGGTGACCGTGGTGCGGGCGAGGTGCCGCAGCTCACTCAGGGAGCCGGACTCGACGGTACGGCCGGCGCGGATGATGCTGACCCGGTCGCAGAGCGCCTCCACCTCGGCGAGCACGTGACTGGAGAGCAGCACCGTGGCTCCGTTGCCGGTGAGCCGCCGGACCTCTTCCTGGAACACCGCCTCCATCAACGGGTCGAGCCCGGAGGTCGGCTCGTCGAGCACGTACAGCTCGACATCGGAGGCGAAGGCGGCGACGATCGCCACCTTCTGCCGGTTGCCCTTGGAGTAGGCCCGGCACTTCTTGGTCGGGTCGAGGTCGAATCGCTCCAGCAGCTCATCCCGACGGCGCTGGTCCAGGCCACCGCGCAGCGCCCCGAACAGGTCAATCGCCTCCCCGCCGGAGAGGTTGGGCCACAGGTTCACGTCGCCCGGCACGTAGGCGAGTCGGCGGTGCAGCGCCACCGCGTCGCGCCAGGGATCACCGTCGAGCAGCTGCACCTTGCCGGCGTCACCGCGCAACAGCCCGAGCAGGACGCGGATGGTGGTGGACTTCCCGGAGCCGTTGGGCCCGAGGAAACCGTGCACCTCCCCCGCCTCCACCTGCAGATTGAGCCCGTCGAGCGCGCGGACCGCACCGAAGCTCTTCACCAGTCCGTCAATCGCGATAACGGGCATGGCATCTCCTGTCGCCGTCAGTTCGCGCTGGTTACGCGTGTCCGGACCCACCCGGTGAACCGATCGCCACCAGCCTAGGGGTCCCGCGCCACGCTATACCGATCTCGAATCCGGCTCTGAACTCGGTCCGGCCGGCGGCGGGCACCGGACCGGGTTTGAGTGACCCGATCACGGGTACCCGGCGCACCCGTCCGCGGGACGGGGGCCCGGGCCCATGCCCGGTGGCCAGATGAGACGGTGCGACGGGACGGTAGCCATGAATTCGACGCTCGGCCATCGGCCCGCCCGGACCGCCGGACAGCGGCCGGAGGGGCACTGAGCGTGTGCGGCATCAGCGGGGAAGCGCGTTTTGACGGATCGAGGCCGGACACCGACGCGGTGATCCGGATGAGCCAGGCGATGGAGTCCCGCGGCCCGGACGACACCGGCCACTGGACGGACGGTTGGGTGGCCCTCGGGCACCGCCGGCTCACCATCATCGACCTCTCCGACACCGGCGCGCAGCCGATGGTGCGCGAGGACCTCGGTTCCGCGCTGGTCTTCAACGGATGCATCTATAACTATCCGCAGTTGCGCGAGGAGCTCCGGGCCGCCGGGCACACCTTCCGCTCCACCAGCGACACCGAGGTCATCCTGGTGGCGTACGCCGAGTGGGGAGAGGCCTTCGTCGACCACCTGGTCGGCATGTTCGCCATTGGGCTGTTCGACCGGACCCGCCAGCGGCTGGTGCTGGCCCGCGACCGGCTCGGCATCAAGCCGCTCTATCTGGCGGAGTCCCCCGGCCGCCTGCGCTTCGCCTCCACCCTGCCCGCGCTCCTGCACGCCGGCGACGTGGCCACCGACATCGACCCGGTGGCCCTGCACCACTACCTCTCCTGGCACTCGATTGTGCCGGCGCCGCGGACCGTGCTGCGCGGCGTCCGGAAGCTGCCCCCGGCGACGCTGCGGGTGGTCGAGGCGGACGGGCGCAGCCGCGACCACGTCTACTGGCAGCCGGAGTACGCCCGCGACCCCGCCCACGCCGGCCGGGATGCCCGGGACTGGCAGGCGGCGGTCGGTGACGCCCTGCGCGCGGCGGTTCGCCGCCGGCTGGTGGCGGACGTACCGGTCGGGGTGCTGCTCTCCGGTGGCCTGGACTCCAGTCTCATCGTGGCCCTGCTCGCCGAGGCGGGCCAACACCACCTGCAGACGTTCAGCATCGGGTTCGACAGCCGGGGCGACGAGGCCGGCGACGAATTCCACTACTCCGACCAGGTGGCCCGGGCCTTCGGCACCGATCACCGCCGGATCCGGCTCGCCGACAACGACCTTCTGCCGGCGGTCCAGGCCACGGTCGCCGCGATGACCGAGCCGATGGGCAGCCACGACGTGGTGGCCTTCCACCTGCTCAGCGAACAGGTGGCCAAGCACGTCAAGGTGGCCCAGTCGGGGCAGGGCGCCGACGAGGTGTTCGCCGGGTACGGCTACCACCAGCCGCTCGCGACGGCGCCCCGGGACGGGGCGGCGGAGGTCTTCGCCGCATCGTTCTTCGACCGCGACCACGCCGAGCTGTCCCGGGTTGTCAGTCCGGCGTACGCCCACGACCGAGATGCCAGCCGGGAGTTGCTCGTCGCCGAGTTGGCCGCGCCCGGCGCGGAGACCGCGCTGGACGCGGTGCTACGCCTGGATACCCACCGGATGCTCCCCGATGACCCGGTCAAGCGGGTGGACAGCATGTCCATGGCGTGGGGGCTGGAGGTCCGCACCCCCTTCCTGGACCAGGACCTGGTCGCGCTCGCCGCGGCCTGTCCGCCGGAGCACAAGGTGGCGCAGGGTGGTAAGGGCGTGCTCAAGGAGATCGCCCGGGAGGTGCTGCCGGCCGAGGTGATCGACCGGCGGAAGGGGTACTTTCCGGTGCCGGCGCTGCGCAACGTCTCCGGGCGGGTGCGGGAGCTGGTGCTCGACGCGCTGCGGGCACCGGCCGCCCAGGAGCGGGGGCTGTTCCAGCCCGAGTACGTCAACGAACTGCTCGCCGACCCGGCGGCGACGCAGGCCGCGGCCGGCAGCAACAAGCTGTGGCAGCTCGGGCTGCTGGAGCTGTGGCTGCAGACGCACCAGCGGTAGGACGGGCGGCCGCACCAGCTCAGGCCGGGGCGGGGCGGGTCTCTGCGGCCAGGTGGGCCAGGACGGCGCGGACGTCGCAGCCGGTCCGCTCCAGAATCCGACGCTGCCGTGCCGCGCCGGTACCCTCGTCCCGGAGCCGAGTCAGCTGGTCGAGCACGTACCCCCGATCGCCCTGGCGTTCCAGGGCGGGCGTGACGAGGGCGAACATCTCATCCACCAGGTCCCAGGCCGGCCGGGCGTGCCCGGTACGAAGATCGACAAGGTCACCGTCGAGCCCGTCGTGGGCGGCTCGCCAGTGGGCGGCGGAGACCAGGCAGCCACGGATCCGGGTCGCCCGGACCCCGTTCTGGGCATCCGCCGCGAGGGTCGCGACGAGGGCTCGTACCAGCGCAGCCACCAGCACCGTGTCGTCCACGGTGAGGCAGACGTCGCCAACCCGAACCTCGACCGTGGGGTACGCGACGGAGGGCCGGACATACCAGTAGACCATCCCGGCGTCGAGCATGATCCCCGCCTTGATCAGGTCCGCCACCGTGGCGTCGTAGTCGGCGGCCGAGTCGAAGAACGGGGTGGGGCCGATGCTCGGCCAACGCTCCAGTTGCATCCCCCGCCAGCTCGCGTGCCCGGTGTCCTGGCCGTCGTGCAGCGGCGAGTTGACGGTGAGGGCCTGCACAACCGGCAACCACGGGCGCAGGTGATTGCAGACCTGGACCGCCAGTTCCCGGTCGGGCAGGCCGACGTGCACGTGGCAGCCGCAGACCGCCGGATCGTGCGCGACCGGTCCGAACCGCCGGGACATCGCGTGGTAGCGGGGTTCGTCCGGTACGGTCCGGTGCGCCTCGTTCACCGGAGTCGCACCCACCGCGACGAGGCGGGCGCCGGCGTCCTCGGCCGCGTCAATGGCGGCGGTACGCAGCGCCACCAGGTGCCGCCGCAGCTCGGTCAGGTCGGAAACGACCGGCGTGACCATCTCGACCATGCTGTGTCGAAACTCCCGCCGGCTCTGCTCGTAGGCGGCGCCAGACAACCCGTCGAGTACCCGGGCGGCGATCGGCATGCTCTCCCCCGTATCGGAGTCCAGCAGCAGAAACTCCTCCTCGACCCCGAGGGTGAGGTTGTCCAGGTCGGGACGGTCGGTGGCCGGACGGTACGTCATGGCGATCGGCGTCCGTTCGTCGGGCGGCGCGCGAGACGCCGCGTTGCCGGGGTGCCGCGGTGACGGCTTCCCGGCCGCGTTGCCGGGGTGCCGCGGTGACGATTTCCCGGCCGACGGGGCGGGAAACGCCCCGGCTGGTGGCAGCCGGTCGGGTCAGGACGCGGCGCAGCCGGCGCAGTTGCCGAAGATCTCCAGGGTGTGCCCGACCTCGGTGAAGCCGTGCTCGGCCGCCACCTGGTCGGCCCAGCGTTCGACCGCCGGGCCGGCCACCTCCACGGTCCGTCCGCAGGACCGGCAGACTAGGTGATGGTGGTGACGACTCTGGCTGCACTGGCGGAAGAGCTGTTCGCCGCCGGGCAACCGGGTGGAGTCGATCTCACCGGCGTCCACCAGAAGCTGGAGGGTCCGGTAGACGGTGGTCAGGCCCACCCGGGCGTCCCGATCGCAGAGCATCCGGTGCAGTTGCTGCGCCGTGTGGAACCCGTCAACCTCCCCGAGCAGCGCGAGCACCTCGCCCCGCTGCCGGGTGTTCCGCGTTGCGTTCGGAATCGTCCGCGGCACCGTACTCCCCACCATCTCCCGTGTGCTGACCGCCGAGGGCGGCTCCGGCGTACCCACATTATGCGCCGTCGGGTCGAACCCGCCCGCGGCGTACACCGCGGCACCGGCCGCCCCCGTCGCCGACGGGTCGACTGACCGTCGGGTCAAGTCAGCCACGCCAGCGCCCGACCGGACCCAGACCTCGCGGTTACGAGGAAATTTGACTCCGATACCTTGCAATCGCCGGGGATGAGCGGGGCAACAGCTCTCGGATGCAGACGCTAGGGTGACCAGGTGACGAGGTTCCGGATCGGGGAAGCGGCCGAGCTGCTCGGGGTGAGTGCCGACACCGTCCGCCGCTGGATCGACGCCGGGCGGATTCGGGCAGAACGCGACGAGCACGGACACCGGGCCGTGGACGGGGTGGATCTGGCGGCGTTCGCCCGCGCGCAGGCGGCCGAGCGCGACGAGCGCTCCGACGCCTCGTCGGCCCGCAACCGACTACGCGGCATCGTCGTCGGCGTCGTCCGGGACACCGTGATGGCCCAGGTCGACATCCAGGCCGGCCCGTTCCGCATCGTCTCCCTGATGAGCCGGGAGGCCGTCGACGAATTGGAGCTACGGGTCGGCTCGCTGGCCGTCGCCGTGATCAAGTCGACGAACGTACTGGTCGAGCGAGCTACGCCGCCGGCCGGCACCCGGGGAAGGCCGGCGCCGTGAGGCCGCGCGCCTCGGTCGTGGCGGGTGCCGTCGCGCTGGTCCTGGCCGGCTGCGGCGCCCCGGGCGGCGAAGCTGCCGGCGGTGGGGTGGCCGGCACGGTGACCGTCTTCGCCGCCGCGTCACTCACCGCATCGTTCGACCGGATCGGGCGCGACTTCGAGGCAGCCCATCCGGGCAGCACCGTCGTGTTCAACTTCGCCGGCAGCTCCGCGCTCGCCACCCAGATCACCGAAGGGGCCCCGGCGGATGTCTTCGCCTCCGCCGCCCCGCAGCACCTGGCCGCCGTCACCACCGCCGACGGCGTCAACGGCGCGGCCGGCACGCCGGCTGTCTTCGTCCGCAACCAGCTCGTCATCGCGGTCGCCGCCGGCAACCCCGAGGGCGTACGGAGCCTGAGTGACCTGACCCGGCCTGGGCTGAAGGTGGCGCTCTGCGCCGAGCAGGTGCCGTGTGGGTCGGCGGCCCGCCGCGCGCTCGACGCCGCCGG
This sequence comes from Salinispora cortesiana, assembly GCF_000484695.1. Taxonomy (GTDB): domain Bacteria; phylum Actinomycetota; class Actinomycetes; order Mycobacteriales; family Micromonosporaceae; genus Micromonospora; species Micromonospora cortesiana. Next base: position 42,133 of record NZ_AXVR01000005.1, read on the forward strand.
AGTCACGCTGACCCCGGTCACCCTGGAGGCGGACGTGCGGGGGGCCCTGGCGAAGGTACGGCTGGGTGAGGTGGACGCCGCCCTCGTCTACCGCACCGACACGCGGGCCGCCGCGCCGGACGTGACGGCGGTGGAGTTCCCCGAGTCCGCCCAGGCCGTCAACGACTACCCGATCGCCGTGTTGGCCGACGCGCCGAACCCGACCGCGGCTCACGCCTTCGTGGCCCACGTCCGGTCTGCCCAGTCCCAGGCGGTGCTCACCGAGGCCGGGTTTCAGGCGCCATGACGCTCATCGAGCATCCGCTCCGCCGGCCGGCGGGTTCCCGCCGGCCGCGCGGTTCGCGGCGGCGGGGCGGTGGCGTTCCGGTCGCGTTGCTGCTGCCGGCGCTGCTCGGGCTGGCCTTCCTGACCCTGCCGCTGATCGGGCTGCTGGCCCGCACCCCGTGGAGCACGCTGCCGCAGCGGCTCACCGAGCCAGGGGTGCTCGCCGCGCTACGGCTGTCGCTGCTCACCGCCACCCTGGCGACCCTGCTCTGCCTGCTGCTCGGGGTGCCGCTGGCGTGGCTGCTCGCCCGGTTGGAGTTCCCCGGCCGGCGGCTGGTGCGCGCCCTGGTCACCGTGCCCCTGGTACTCCCGCCGGTGGTGGGCGGGGTGGCCCTGCTACTGGTCTTCGGTCGGCGCGGGCTGATCGGCGGCTGGCTCGACCAGACCCTCGGGATCACGCTGCCGTTCACCACCACCGGCGTGGTGTTCGCCGAGGCGTTCGTGGCGATGCCGTTCCTGGTCATCGCCGTGGAGGGGGCGCTACGGGGTGCCGACCGCCGATACGAGGAGGCCGCGGCCACCCTCGGCGCCGGACGGTGGACCACGTTCACGCACGTCACCGTGCCGCTGGTCGGCCCGGGCCTGGCCGCCGGCGCGGTGCTGTGCTGGGCCCGCGCGCTGGGCGAGTTCGGTGCCACGATCACCTTCGCCGGCAACTATCCGGGCCGGACCCAGACCATGCCGCTCGCGGTCTACCTGGCGCTGGAGACCGATGTCGAGGCCGCGATCGTACTCAGCCTGATCCTGCTCGTCGTCTCGGTCGTGATCCTGGCGGGGTTGCGCGACCGGTGGATCAGCACACCGTGACCGGGCACCTACTGGACGCACGCCTCGCCGTGGAGCGAGGCGACTTCCAGCTGGACGTACCGCTACGAGTCGCCGCCGGTGAGGTGGTGGCGCTGCTGGGTCCAAACGGCGCCGGCAAAACGACCGCCCTAAGGGCGCTTGCCGGCCTGCAGCCCCTGACCGCCGGCCACATCACGGTGGCGGGCAGCGACCTGGACCGGCCGGACCGGCGCAGGTTCGTCCCCGCCGAGCACCGTTCGGTCGGCGTGGTCTTCCAGGACTACCTGCTCTTCCCACACCTGAACGCGCTCGACAATGTGGCCTTCGGCCCGCGCCGGCACGGCGCCAACCGGCGGGCGGCCCGGCGGAGCGCCGGCGACTGGCTGGCCCGGGTGGGGCTGGTCGAGCACGCCCGCCGGCGACCCGGGCAGCTCTCCGGCGGGCAGGCGCAGCGGGTGGCGCTGGCTCGGGCGCTCGCGGTACGGCCGGCCGTGCTGCTGCTCGACGAGCCGCTGGCCGCCCTGGACGCCCGTACCCGCCTGGACACCCGCGCCGAGCTGCACCGGCACCTGGCCGCCCACCCCGGCGCCACCGTGCTGGTCACGCACGACCCCCTCGACGCTCTGGTGCTGGCCGACCGGCTGGTGATCGTGGAGGAGGGCCGGGTGGTCCAGGAGGGGGACGCGGCCACCGTCACCGCCCGGCCCCGTACCGACTACGTCGCCCAACTGGTCGGCCTGAACCTGCACCGGGGCCGAGCCGAGAACAACCACATTCGGATCGCCGACGAGCTCCTGCTCACCGTCCCGGAGCACCTCGATGGGGACGCGTTCGTCGCGTTCCGCCCCTCGGCGGTGGCGCTACACGACGACCAGCCCGCCGGTAGCCCACCCAACACCTGGCCGGCGACGGTCACCGGGGTACAGCGCCACGGTGACAACCTGCGGGTGCAGTTGGACGGGCCGGTCCGAGTAGCGGCCGACGTACCACCCACGACCGCGGCGACCCTGCGCCTGATTCCAGGTCAACGGGTGTGGGCCGCGGTCGGGGTGACGGAGACGCACGCCTACCCAGCGGGGTAGCGGGCGCGGCGATGCGGTCAACCTCTGGGCCGCCCGAGGCGCCGCCCCGTCCTCGCTCAGCCTGAGGGGGCGCCTCGGGTTCGGGCCCTTCAGGTCCCGGGACGGTACGGGGCGAGCGGGTTGGCCAACGTCCCCACGAGCTGCAACGCCCCCGCCGGATCGGCGAGGTCAACCATCTGCTGGTTGTCCCGCAGCTGGAGCCGGTTGAGGCAGGAGAGCGCGAACTCGGGCGCGAAGAGCTCGTACCGCCGGGCCCGCTCGGCCAGGTGCGGCACCCGGTCCAGGTATCCCGTTGCGGATTCGGCGACCGTCCGCCAGAAGGTCTCCTCCGGACAGACCCCCGCCTCGACCAGCACGGCGTTGAGGTGCCGCAGGAAACAGTCAACGACATCGGTGAAGATCGACAACAGTCGCATCTCTTCCGGTACGTCCGCCCGGATCCGCTCCACCGCCGGGGGCAACGGCGCGTCGACGCTCATCACCGCGATCTCCTCGGCGATGTCCTTGAAGATCACCCGCTCAACCACGCCCTCGTGCAGGACCAGGATGACGTTCTCGCCGTGCGGCATGAACGCGAGGTCGTGCGCGTAGAAGGCATGCAGCAACGGCACCAGGTAGGCGTCGAGGTAGCGGCGGAGCCAGGCCGCCGGGGTGAGCCCCGAGGCAGCGATCAGCGCGGCGGTGTGGGACCGGCCGTCCGGGTCAACGTGCAAGAGCGAGGCCATGGTGGCCAGTCGCCGACCCGGCGCCAACCCCTGCACCGGGCTCTCCCGCCACAGCGCCGCCAGCATCTTCCGGTACGGGGAGTAGCGATCCGTCGCCGCCTCGTACTGCCGATGCCGGTAGCCGACGGCAGCCCGCTCACGCAGGATGGTCAGCCCGGTGCTGCGGAACACCTCGTCGCCGTCGATCAGGTCGGCGAGCCAGTCGTTGATTGCCGGAGTGGCCGCCATGTAGGCGGCCGACAGGCCCCGCATGAAGCCCATGTTCAGCACCGACAGCGCGGTCTTGACATAGTGCCGGCTGGGTTCGGTGAGGTTGAAGAAAGTCCGGATGGACTGCTGGGCCCGGTAGTCGTCCGGCCCCGCACCGAGGTAGACCAGGTGCCGGCGGGCCACCTCCCCGGCGAAGGTGACCGAGAGCTTGTGCTGCCACTGCCAGGGATGCACCGGGATCAGATGATGGTCGGCGAGGTCCAGGCCGAGTCCGGCCAGGGTGGCAGCGAACCGGGCCCGGGTCTGCTCATCCAACTCGGCCTGGATGAGGGTGTCGTAGTCCAGCTCGGCCGAGCAGCTGAAGGTCGAGTGGTCGCGGTGCGCGGCGAGCCAGATCAGCCGTACCGGCGTGGCGGCCTCCGGCGCGTACCGGTGGTACTCGTCGGAGCTGAACCCGAGCCGGCCGTTGTTGGCTACGAAGCAGGGATGCCCCTCGGTCATCGCCGATTCCACGGTCTGGAAGTCGGCGTCGACCAGCTTCTCCGCCGCCGGCCCACCTCGGGCGAGCTTGTACGCCGTCCCGGCGAGGGTGGCGGTGATCTCCTCCAGGTAGACCGGCAGGACCCGGTCGGAGAGACCGAGTGCGCCCCGCAGTTCCAGGCAGAAGTCGGCGGCATCAGGTGGCAACTGCCCAGACTCCCCGTGTCGGGTGATGCTGTCCGGGTCAATCTGCCAGTGGTCCAGGGCGAGCAGCCGGGCGGTGAAGCGATACTCGACCGTGCCGTCGTCGCTGCGGACCCGGTAGCGACCCGGCTCGGCCGGAATCGGCTCCGGGGTGAGTAGCCGTTCGTGGGCGAACTCGGCGAGGGCCTTGCGCACCAGCAGTCGGTTGGCCTGCTCCCAGCGCGCCGGGGTGAGGTGCGTGACGGCGTCGCCGGGGATCATGCGGGCGCTCCTTGGGTCGCGGCGCGGAAGGCCGCGCGGGTGCAGATGCTCAGTAGGGCGGTCTTCGTCGGTAGCTCCACCGGGCCGACGACCTGGAAGCCCACGGCGGCGTTCAGGGCGTGGACCGCGGTGTTGCGGATGTCCGGCTCGACCACGACCCGCTGGGTGGCGGGGTCGGTGAAGAGCCAGTCCAGCACCGCTGTGATGACGGCATGGGTGAATCCGTGCACCGGTGTCTCGGTGGGAGCGCAGAGGAAGTGCATGCCGACGTCGCCGGGGCGGGCGTCGTACCGGCCCACGAGTTCCACGTGGGCCGGGTCGTAGCGTTCGGCGAGGAACACCGGCGCCCCCTCGTGCCACCCGAGGTACGCGTCGTGGTGCGGGTGGTCGGCGATCCGCCGGTACTCGGCGGCGACCTGCGCCACGTCGGCGTCCTGCATCAGCCAGAAGGCCGCCTTCGGATGGGTGACCCAGCGGTGCAGCAGCGGGGCGTCCCCGTCCGGGTCGAGAGCGCGCAGCGTGAACTCGCCCAGGAGCGGATCCTGGCGGGTGTGCACGGTCACGAATCCACCGCCGCCGGGGCCCCGAACTCCTGGAAGGTGACGCTCTTCTCCACCTGGTAGTACTCTCGGCCGAGCATTTCCCGGATGAGGTACGAGTTCCGGTACGGCCCCATACCCAGGTCGGGTGAGGTAACGCTGTGCGTGTGGGTGCCGCCGTTCTGGAGAAAGACCTCCTGGCCAGTGTGGTCGATGCTGTAGTTACGGGCGATGTCGAACCGGCCGTGGCTGTCCCAGCGGAGCCGGTCCCGGATCCCGTCCACGAACGCCGGCACCGGGAACCGGTAGCCGGTGGCCAGCACCAGGCCCTCAGTGTCGAGGGTGAAGTCCCTGCCCTGCTCGTGGTGGCGCAGACCCAACGTGTACGTACCGGCGTCGTGGGCCGCGCTGACCAGCTCGGTGTTGGTGATCAGGCGGGTACGGACCGGGCCGGCGGTGCTCCGCGCGTACAACAGGTCGAAGATACTGTTGATCAGGTCGGAGTTGATCCCCTTCAGCAGCCCGACCTGCTCCCGCTCCAGCTGGTAGCGGGTCTCCTCCGGCAGCGCGTGGAAGTAGTCCACGTAGTCCGGTGAGGTCATCTCCAGCGTCAGCTTCGTGTACTCGAGCGGGAAGAAGCGGGGCGACCGCGTCACCCAGTTGAGCTGATAGCCGTAGCTGTCGATGTCGGTGAGCAGTTCGTGGTAGATCTCGGCGGCGCTCTGCCCACTACCGACGATCGTGATGCTCCGCTTGCTCCGCAGTGCGTCGCGGTGCTCGAGGTAGTTGGAGTTGTGGAACGCGTCCCCACCCAGCCCCTGGCAGACGGCGGGCAGCTCCGGCGCGGTGCCGGTGCCGAGCACCAGGCGCCGGGCCCGGTGGGTGACCGGACCGTCGGCGGTCTCCGCGTGCACCACGTACTCGCCGTTGGCCTCGTCGTAGGACACCGTGGTGACGGTGTGCCCGAAGCGCAGGTTCGACAGCCGGTCCGCCGCCCACCGGCAGTACGCGTCGTACTCCGCCCGCAGCGGGAAGAAGCTCTCCCGGATGTAGAAGGGGTAGAGCCGGCCGGTCTCCTTCAGGTAGTTGACGAAGGAGAACGGCGAGGTGGGGTCGGCGAAGGTCACCAGGTCGGCGAGGAACGGCGTCTGCAGTCGGGTGGACTCCAGCAGCATGCCGGGGTGCCAGGAGACATCGGCGCGGGCCTCCAGGAAGAGCCCGTCCAGCTCGGAGATCGGCTCGGTCAGGCAGGCCAGGCCGAGGTTGTACGGGCCGAGTCCGATCGCGATGAAGTCGCGGGTGGTCATGTGGTTCTCCAGACGGGGTGTTGCGGGGATGATTGGTCAGGCGACCGAGCAGGACAGGTCGGCGGGGCGGTCGCTCCGCCCGGAGGCGTGGTCGTGCGCGTACCGACCGGCGTGTTCGGCGATCAGGTCCAGCACGAGGGTCACGTCCGCGCCCGTGGTCGCGGGATTGAGCAGGGTAAACTTGAGGTGCGCCCGGCCGTCTACCATGGTGCCGGCCACCATGGCGGCACCGGAGGCGGCGAGTTGGGCCCGGGCGTGCCGGTTGGCCTCGTCGGCCAGCTCGGCATCGGTGCCGGCGGGGCACCAACGGAAGACGACGGTGCTCAGCGGTGAGCGGGCGACCACCTCGAAGCGGGGGTCGGCGTCGGCGAGGGCCCAGGCGTCAACGGCGCGGCGGCAGACCTCGTCGAAGAGCGCGCCGACCGCGTCCGGGCCCATCACCCGCAGGGTCAACCACAGCTTCAGCGCGTCGAACCGGCGGGTGGTCTGCAGACTCTTGTCCACTTGGTTCGGGATCCGCTCGGCGACCGCCCGGGCCGGGTTGAGGTAGTCGGCGTGGTAGGTGGCGTGCCGCAGCACCTGACGGTCCCGTACCAGCAGCGCGCTTGAGCTGACCGGCTGGAAGAAGGACTTGTGGAAGTCGACGGTCACCGAATCGGCCTGCTCGATGCCGTCGAGCAGGTGCCGGCGGGTCGGCGAGACCAGCAGGCCGCAGCCGTACGCGGCGTCGACGTGCAGCCAGACGCCAGCGGTGGCGCAGCGCCCGACGATCTGCGGCAGCGGGTCAATGGTGCCGAAGTCGGTGGTCCCGGCGGTGGCGACCACCGCCATCACCGGCAGGTCGGCCCGCTGACAACGCTCCAGCTCCCGGTCCAACGCCTGCGGGCACATCCGCCGGGCCGCGTCGGTCTCGACGGTAATCACCGCGTCCGGGGCCAGTCCGAGTAGCTTCGCGGCCTTCTGGACGCTGAAGTGCCCGGCGGCGGAGGTGAGGATGCGCAGCCGGGGCAGGAGCGCGGCCCGGGCGTCGGCATCGGCGGCGTGCGCGACGGCCTCCTCCCGGGCCAGCAGCAGGGCGTGCAGGTTGGACTGGGTTCCACCGCTGGTGAAGATCCCGTCGGCAGTCGCTCCGAGGCCGATCCGGGCAGCCGTCCACTCGATCAACCGGCGCTCGATGAAGGTGGCGCCAGCGCTCTGGTCCCAGGTGTCCAGCGACGGGTTGACCGCGGTGAGCATCGCCTCGCCGAGCAACGCGGGGATTGCCACCGGACAGTTGAGGTGGGCCAGGGAACGGGGGTGGTGGAACCAGACCGCGTCGCGCAGCCACAGCTCGTCCAACTCGTCCAGGGCGGTGGCGTGGTCGCCGAGCGGCCGGTCGAGCTCGACGCCGCCGACGAGCGGGGCCAGCTCGTCCGGGGCGACCCCGGTGAAGGGTCGGTCGACCGTTGCGACCCGACTGGCGACCCGCTCCACCCCGTCGGCGAGCGCCTGTCGGTAGTGGTCGACCGAACCGTTGCCGAGCAGGTACGCCTGGGCTGCCTCGGCAGCGCCCGGGGACGCGGACTCCGCGTCGGGTCGGACCGAGGTGGGCCCTTGGTCGAGCGGTACGGCGTCAGCGGGGTCTGCGGACGGGTTCATGCGCGATCCTCATGTTCGTGGCGCCCGAATGCGGGCAGCCGCCATCGTCCGCCGTACGCGGACGGCGGTTGCGGTGAGTGGTTCGGGCGGGTCCCGGCCGACGGCGTCGCCGGCCGGGACGCGATGGTCAGCTGACCTTCTTTGCACCCTTGATCGCGGTGGCCAGGTTCTCCAGCAGCGGAGCGGCACCGGCGTACGAGAAGCGGGGCACGGAGTCCCAGGCGGTGACCTGGTTGGCCGCCACGGCCGGTAGCTTCGCCCAGGTCGGCTTGGCGGCGAGGTCGTCGGCCTGCAGCGCGGTGCCACGGTTGTCGAGCAGAAGCAGGTCGGCCGGGAACTTGCCGGCGTTTTCCCAGCTGAGTGCCTCGAAGTAGTCGCCCGCCTCCAGTTTGGTGGGCACTACGAGGTCGACGCCGAGCTCGGCGAAGTACATCAAGTCGGTGCTCACCTGCGGGTTGGAGACGTAGAACAGGTCGGGACTGCCGGAGCAGGCCATCACCTTGATACCCGGGTTGGCCTTGACGGCTTCACGGACCGACTCCGCCGCGGCTTCGAAGCGGGCCTTCGCCTTGGCGACCGCCGGCGCGGACAGGTCCGCGCCGAGGGACTCGGCGAGCTGCGCGTATCGTTCGATGGGCTGGGTCATCGGCACCCGGGCGGTGGTGATCGCCGCGACCGGGGCGAGGGGGACAATCTTGTCTTTGCTCTCGTCCGGCACGTACCAGAGCGCATCGGGGTCGTACATGTGGGTGACCAGCAGTTCGGGCCGCAGGCCGACGTACTTCTCCAGATTGAACTCGCCCCAGGTGTTGCCCAGGATCTCCACGCTCTCCACGTTCAGCTCCCCGGCCTGCGGGTCCTTGCTGCCATCGGCGCGGGTGGTCTCGCCGAACACGCCGACGACCTGCTCGTTGAGGCCGAAGTCGACCAGCGCCGCGGCCACTCCGGTGAAGGCGACGACGCGGGTCGGAGACGCGTCGGCGGAGAGCTTCTCGCCTCGGTCGTCGGTGAAGGACCAGGGGCCGGATTTAGCGTCGGCGGAGGGGTTGTCGGTGTCCTCGCTGCCGCAGCTGGCGAGGAGGGCGGCCAGGCTGACACCGCCGGCGGCGGCGAGCAGGCCACGACGGGAAAGTCGACGGGCGGAAGCGGGGTGCGACATGTTAGATCTTTCGGTCGGGGTCGCGGGCGACCATGGACAGCGGGGTTAGGCTAACCTAACCTAAGATGCTGTCAAGTCCCGCCCCGGCGATTCGCACCAACTCGGAGCTCACCCTGTCCGTCACTCATTCACCGCCGTCCGCTGCGCAAACGGTGTCGGCGCACCCCGTCCGACGCGGTCGCACCGCCACCCGCGTCAGCGGCCTCGCCGCCGCCGTTCTTCTGCTCGCCGTCGTCGCGGTGCTCAGCATCGCCGTCGGGGCAAAAGCCCTCCCCCTCGCCGACATCTGGCCCGGACTACTCGACCCCGACGCGGACGAATACACCGTGGTCCACCAGATGCGCCTGCCCCGCACGCTGCTCGGCCTGCTCGCCGGGGCCGCCCTCGGGGTTGCCGGGGCGGTCATGCAGGCACTCACCCGCAACCCGCTCGCCGACCCCGGGCTACTCGGCATCAACGCCGGCGCCTCCGCGGCGGTAGCCACCGGCACGGCCCTCGTCGGTGTCGCGGGGCTGGACGGACAGGTCTGGTTCGCGCTGATCGGCGCTGCCGCCGTCACCGCCGCCGGCTACGTCGTGGGCGGCGGGCGCGGCGCCACCCCCGCGCGGCTGGCCCTCGCCGGCGCCGCGCTCAACGCCACCCTCTACTCATACGTGAGCGCGATCATGCTGCTCGACGCCGCCTCACTGGAACGACTGCGGTTCTGGACCGTGGGCTCCCTGGCCAGCGCCGAACTGGCCATCGTCGGCACAGTGGCGCCGTTCATCGCGGCGGGGCTGCTGCTCGCTCTCGCCGTGGCCCGCCCACTGAACGCCCTCGCCCTCGGCGACGACACCGCACGGGCGCTCGGCGCACGGCCGGCGCTGATCCGGGCGGCGGTCATCGCGGCGGTCACCCTGCTCTGTGGTGCCGCCACCGCCGCCTGTGGACCGATCGTCTTCGTCGGGCTACTGGTCCCGCACCTGGTACGCGCGCTGACCGGGCCGGACCTACGGTGGCTGCTGCCCTACTGCGCCGTACTCGCACCCGTGCTCCTGCTCGGCGCCGACGTGCTCGGCCGGATCCTCAGCCGCCCCGGCGAACTCCAGGTCGGCATGGTCACCGCCGTGCTGGGTGGGCCGCTCTTCCTCTGGCTGGTACTCCGCGGGCGGGTGGGGCAGCCATGATTGTCCTGCGCACTCCTGGCGGTGTCTCGCTGCGCCTGCACCCGCGCGCCCTCACCGTCGGCCTGACCTGCGCGCTACTCACCCTGGCCGTGGGTGTGCTGGCACTGGGTAGCGGCGACTACCCGCTGAGCGCCGCCGACGTGCTCCGCACCCTGGCCGGTGACGGCACCCCGGCCGAGGAGTTCATCGTCCACGAGCTGCGGCTTCCCCGGCTGGCCACCGCCATCGCGGTCGGCGCCGCCCTGGCTCTGGCCGGCGCCGTCTTCCAGACCCTGGTCCGCAACCCCCTCGGCAGTCCCGACCTGCTCGGCTTCACCCAGGGCGCAGCGACCGGCGCGCTGGTGGTGATCGTCGTCGGCGGCACCAGCACGATGCTCTCCGGCGCCGCCGCCGCCAGCGGACTCGCCACCGGCCTCCTGGTCTACATGATCGCCTGGCGACGCGGAGTGCACGGCTACCGACTCGTACTGGCCGGCATCGGGGTCGCCGCGATCCTTACCGGAATCAATGGATGGCTGCTCACCCGCGCCCCACTGATGGACGCCGCCCGGGCCGTACTCTGGCTCACCGGCAGCCTCGACGGCCGGGGCTGGATACACGCCCTGCCGGTCCTGATCGCCCTCGCCCTACTCGGGCCGGCGGTGCTGGCCGGCGCCGGACCCGCCCTGCGGCTGATGGAGATGGGCGATGACTCCGCCAACGCCCTCGGCGTGCCGGTCGAGCGCCTGCGGCTGGCCCTGCTCGGCGCGGCCGTGCTGCTGGTCTCCCTCGCCTCGGCGGCTGCCGGCCCGGTCAACTTCGTGGCGCTCACCGCGCCGCACCTGGCCCGACGACTCACCCGCGCACCCGGTCCCAACCTGCTGCCCTCGGCGCTGCTCGGGGCATTACTACTGGTCATTGCCGACCAGATCGCTCAGCGCGCCATCCCCGGCCACCAACTGCCGGTAGGCGTGGTGACCGGCTTGATCGGCGGCGGATACCTGATCTGGCTACTGGCGGCTGAGCGCCGGGCGGGTCGACTGTGACAACGACGGAGAACGGAGCACCGAAAATGCGGTCCCGGCTACGCGGTAGCGCGATGACCCTGGCGTACGAACGGCGGACCATCTCCCGCGAGTTGACCGTCGATGTTCCGGACCAGTCGTTCACCGTCGTCATCGGCCCGAACGCGTGCGGCAAGTCCACCCTGCTGCGCGCCCTGTCCCGGCTGCTTCGGCCGAGCGCCGGCGCGGTCCTGCTGGATGGGGCGGACATCCACCGACGTCCCGCCCGGGAGATCGCGAAGACCCTTGGCCTGCTGCCCCAGTCCTCGATCGCCCCGGACGGCATCGGGGTGGCCGAACTCGTCTCCCGGGGCCGATACCCACACCAGGGGCTACTACGGCAGTGGTCCCGCGAGGACGAGGCAGTGGTCGCCGAGTCGATGGCGGCCACCGGCGTCACCGACCTCGCCGACCGTCCAGTAGCCGAACTCTCCGGCGGGCAACGACAACGGGTCTGGCTCGCCATGGCCCTCGCCCAGCAGACCCCGCTGCTGCTGCTCGACGAACCCACCACCTATCTGGATATCGCCCACCAGATCGAGATCCTCGACCTCTGCGCCCGGCTACACGAGGAGGAGGGCCGTACGCTGGTCGCCGTACTCCACGACCTGAACCAGGCCGCCCGCTACGCGACCCACCTGATCGCGATGCGCGACGGGCAGGTGGTGGCGACGGGCCCACCCCAGACGGTGGTTACCGCCGCGCTCGTCGAAGAGGTCTTCGGCCTCACCTGCCGGGTCATCGACGATCCGGAGACCGGCACCCCGCTGGTGGTGCCGGCGGCCCGGCGCCGGACCGCGATCGGAGTCACGGCGTGAGACTCTTCCGAGACCAGTGGGGTGTCCCGCACCTGCGGGCCGCCGGCCCCGACGAGCTGGCATACGCCCAGGGCCGGGTCACCGCGTACGACCGGGCCTGGCAGATCGAGGTGGAGCGGCACCGATCGCTGGGGGCGAGCGCCGCGTTCCTCGGCCCCGAGGCGGTGCCGTGGGACCGACTCGCCCGCCAGGCCCGCCTCGCCGACACTGCCCGGCGCTGCCATGCTCGCCTCGACCCGGCGACCGCCTCCTGGGTGGGCCGGTACGTGGCCGGAATCAACGCCGGTCTGGCGGCGGGGGCGGCCCGCGACCCGCGCTTCGCCACCGCTGGGCTCGACGCCGGTCGGTGGGAGCCGTGGACCCCGCTGGCGATCTGGCTGGCCCACCACGTCCTCTTCGCCGGCTTCCCCAGCAAGCTCTGGCGCGAGCACGTCACCCGGCGACTCGGCCCGGACGCCGTCGCGCTCTTCCAGGCCGACGCGCCGATCAGCTCCGGCAGTAACGGCTGGCTGCTGGCCGGCGGACGTACTGCCACCGGCGCCGCCCTCATCGCCGGCGACCCACACCGGTACATCGAGGACCCGGGCATCTACCAGCAGGTCCGCCTCGCCTGCCCGGCGTACGACGTGGTCGGCCTGGCGGTACCGGGGGTTCCCGGCATCGCCCACTTCGGGCACACCGGCGAGGTCGCCTGGGCGATCACCAACGCGATGGCCGACTACCAGGACCTGTACGCCGAGCGGCTACGTCGACGGGGTAGCGGCGTGGAGGCGTACGGGCCGGATGGTTGGGAGCCGACGCGCACCCACGCAGAGACGATCGCGGTGGCCGGCGGCGAGCCGGTCGAGGTGGAGGTGGTGGAGACCGACCGGGGGCCGGTGGTGGTCGGCGGCCCGGAGTCGGCCGAGGCGATCAGCCTCCGCTACCCACCCCGGGTCACCGGCGAGCTGGGCTTCGCCGCGTTGCCGGCGCTACTGCGGGCACGCACCGTCGCCGACGTTGACGCCGCCGTGGAGCACTGGGTGGAGCCGGTCAACGTGGTGCTCGCCGCCGACACCACCGGTGGACTACTGCACCGGGTCGCCGGTGCGGTGCCGGCCCGCCCCCCGGCCAACGGCGTACGGGTCGTGCCGGCGTGGGAGCCCCGGTACGCCTGGTCTGGCTGGTGCTCGATGCCGCGGGCAACCGTCAACGAGGTCGCCGTGATGGCCAATGAGCGGGCTGTCTCCGCTCCGCTGGGGGTCGAGTTCGCACCCCCGCACCGGGCCCGGCGCATCCGCGAGCTGCTCGACGCGACCGCCGGTTGGACGGCGGAGCGAATGACCGACGTGCACACCGACACGTACACGGCCGCCGCTGGGCCGCTGCTCACCCTCCTGGCGGGCCTGGCGGAGCTGCCGACGCCGGCCGCCGCGCTGCGCGACCGGCTGCTGCGCTGGGATCGACGGATGGCCGCCGAGAGCACCGACGCGGGCGCCTTCGCCGCCGTCCGGGCCGCCCTGGTCCGGCGGATCACCGCCCACCCGGCGCTGGCGGCGCTGACCGACCCACCGGCGTACCCGGAGGTCTTCGCGCCCTGGTTGGCGCTGGCCCCTCGGGTGGGGACGGCGCTGGCCGCGCTGCTCGCTCCCGACGCGCTACCCGGACTGGACGCGCCGGCCCTGGTCCGGGCCGCGCTGCTGGAGGTCGCGGGCAGCGACCTCGACCCCGCCGTCGGCGGTGAGGCAGCCCGGTGGGGTGCCCGGCACCGGCTTGCACCCTGGCGGGCGGTGCCGGTCAGTGTTGGCGCGGACAAACTGGGGCCAGGCTCCGCGGGGGCGGCTGCCGGACCGGAACTCGACGGGGAGCACGACTGCGTGCTCTCCACCTCCAGCGTGCCCGGGGTGACCGACCGGTGCGGGCGCGGGCCGGCCGCCCGGTACGCCTGGGACCTCGCGCGGCGCGAGAACAGCCGCTGGGTGGTGCCCCTCGGCGCGGATGGCGTGCCTGGCTCGGCGCACGACGACGACCAGCTGACCGCCTGGCAACGCGGGGAACTGCTGCCGGTAGTCACCGACTGGGACAAGCTGACTGAGGAGCGAAATGGGTGACCGGGTGGTCTTCGGGCGGGTAGTCCCGGGCTTCGGCGAGGTGCAGCTGCGGCCGGTGGATCCGGAGGGCGACCTGGACCTGATCCACGGCTGGGTCAGCCAGGAGCGGGCCCGGTACTGGGGGATGCGCGACGCCGGTCGGGATCGGGTGGCGGAGATCTACCGCTACCTGGACTCACTTCCCACTCACCATGCCTGGCTGGCGCTACGCGACGGGGCTCCGGCGGCGTTGTTCCAGACGTACCAGCCGGACGCCGATCCAGTCGGTGAGGTGTACCCGGTCCAGCCCGGCGACCATGGCATACATTTTCTGATCGGCCCGCCGACCCGCCCCGAGCCGGGCTTCACCGGCCACCTCTTCGGGATCCTGGTCGACTTCGTCTTCGCCGACCCCACCCACCACCGGATCGTCGCCGAGCCGGATGCCCGCAACGAGCGGGCACAGGCCCGACTGCGCCGTACCGGCTTCGTCGACGGGCCGCTGGTCGACCTGCCGGACAAGCAGGCCCGACTGATGTTCCTGGACCGCGCCGCCGCCGGCCGCTGACTGGCCGCCGGTAGCGGGAAGGCCCAGGCCATGACGATGGGTGTCATCGCGCCCCGCCGCCCGCGCCCCGCCGCGGGCTACAGCGGGGATCGCGGCGTGTGAGCATCCACACCAGATACTGCCATCAGCCAGGACAACGGTCGGAGAGGGCGTAGCGGACCAACGCGACATCGCCGATCTGTCGTACCTCGGCGATCTGGGCCCGGTGATTGGCATGCCACGGAAAGGAGCCGTCCCGGACGAAGCGAGGTGCCCGGCCGTCCCCGACGAAGAACGGGGCGATCACCAGATGCAGCTCGTCGGCGAGCCCGCTGGCGAGGAACTGGGTGTGCATGCTCGCGCCCCCCTCCACCAGCAACCGACCAATCCCCCGTGCGGCTAGGTCGGCAAGCACCGACACCAGGTCAACCGGCTCCCCGGCGTCAACCACGGTGGCGAGGTCGCCGAGGCGTTCCCGGACCTTGACCACCCCCGAGGAGGCACAGTAGATCAACCGTACGGTCGCACCGGTGGTGAACACCCGAGCCCGTGGGTCAAGGTCGCCGCAGCCGGTGACGGTCACCCGGGCGGGCGAGGCAGCCAGGCCACGGGCAACCCGCTCGGCACGTCGCGCCGCGGACCGCACCAGCAGCCGTGGATCGTCTCGCCGGATGGTGCCCGCACCAACCAGGATCGCGTCGCAGCCAGCCCGCACCCCGTCGATCCGCTCCAGATCGGCGTCGTTGGAGAGCACCAGCCGCTGACTGGTCGCATCGTCGATGTAGCCGTCCAACGACGTGGCACAGCTAAGCAGGACGTACGGGCGCTCAGTCACGAACGAAGGGCAGGTCGAGGGCGTGCTCGCCGCGAGTCGCCTTGACCGCCAGATAGTCGGCGTTGGCCGGGGAGAGGAAGACTCCGGTGGTCACCCGTTCGCTGATGGCGATGCCGTGTCGGTTCAGCTGTGCGCTCTTGTCCGGGTTGTTGCTGAGCAGTGCGACCCGGTCCACGCCGAGGGCGGCGAGCATCTGTACGGCGACGGTGTAGTCCCGCTCGTCCGCCTGGTGGCCGAGGGCGATATTCGCCTCGTACGTGTCCAACCCGGTGTCCTGCAACGCGTACGCCGCCAACTTCGCGAACAGGCCGATGTCCCGGCCCTCCTGGCGCAGATAGAGCAGGTAGCCACCGCGCTCGGCGATCCGTTCGACCGCCTCGCGCAGCTGCGGGCCGCAGTCGCAGCGCTGGCTGCCGAACACGTCCCCGGTGAGGCACTCGCTGTGCGGCCGCACCAGCGGCACCGAGCGCTCCGCCGGCACAACAGCTGGGTCAGCCCGGTCGCCGAGCCCGAAAGCCAGGTGCTCGCGGCCGTCAACCAATCCAGCGAAGGAGTAGACCCGGGCGGTGGTGGCATACCCGTCTGGAAATCGTAGCGGGACGCTGACCTCGGTGCGGATCGTGGCAATGGGATGCATCGGACTCCTCGTCAGACGGTGCCAGCCGGCACGGGGACACGACGGGCCGCCAGGACGGCGGCCCCGGGAAGACTGGCGACGAGCACCAAGGCTCCATAGACGATGGCGGTAGCGACGCCCTCCGCGGCGGAGAGGCCGGCTGCGCCGAAAGCCCACGCGGCCGCCCCCTCGCGGGGCCCGAAGCCAGCGATGTTCGCCGGAATCCCCATGGCGAGCAGAGCCAGCAGGGTCAACGGCAACAGCAGTGACAGCGGCGCCGTGGAGCCGGCGGTTCGGGCGGCGAGCACAAAGGTCGCCAGGTGCCCCACCACGGCCAGGGTCGAGGCGAGCAGCACCCCGAGCCAGGTGCGGCGAGCCAGTAGGCCGGCGCGGATGTCGGCGATGGCCACGCGGACCACCCGCGCCCACCGGGACTGACCGGCGGGACGTACCCACGCCAGCAGCGCTGCGCCGAGGCCGATCCCGGCCAGCGTAGCGGTCACCACCGGCAGGTACGGCCGGACCGGGGACGGGAACGCGGCCAGTACCACCACCGCGACCACCGCGAGGACCAGCTGGCCGGCGGTCCGCTCCCAGAGGACGGCCCGGACACCCCGGCCGAGGTCCCCCGTGGCCCGCCCGTGGCGAACCGCCCGGTGCACGTCGCCCAGGATCCCGCCGGGCAGGGTCGCGTTGAGAAAGACCGCCCGGTAGCAGTGGGCGACGGCGGTGCGCAGCGGCAGCCGGACCCCGAGTCCCCGGGCCACCAGGCTCCAGCGCCACGCGCCGCAGACCGTGGTGACCCCACCGATCGCCAGCGCCGCGGCCAACGCCGGAACGGTGATCAGACGCAGCCCGGCAAGGATCGGGCCGGTGCCTACCAGCCACAGCAGCAGCGCCAGCAGACCGAGACCACCCAGTGTCCGGGCCCATGCCCAGAGCCGGCCGCTGGCCGGCGGTAGCAGGGCATCGCCCTCGCCATCCGACCCGCCCTCGCGGTCTATCCGTGGGTAGGCCCGCTCCACCGCGGTCACGGGTTCGTCGCCGGCAGGGCCAACAGGTCCCGGTGGTCCACCAGCACGGACAGCCGGCCGGCCACGAGGTCGGCCTGGCGGCGACGCACGTACCCGGTCAGCGGACCGGCCAGCTGGGGCCGCTGCTCTCGGGCTGCGTCGGTCCAGCCGGTAAACCACTCCCCCAACAGGTCCACGTCGGCGGGGCCGAGCCGCCACGGGCTGGACCGCAGCGTGACCGTAGCGCCCTGGTTGGCAAAGGCCGCGGCGGTGCCGGCCACGGCGTCCGGACCGAGCAGGCGCCGTCCCCGAACAGTGCGGCGCTGGTGGTCGTCGAACGCCGCGGCGACCTCCGCGTCGAGCGGGTCCGTGGGGTCGAGCCGGACCTGACCGACCACCGAGAGTGTGAAGAGGGCCGGCCGGCCGAGGCAGGCCGCCGCTACCCGTGCGACCTCCTCGGCGGTGAGCATGTCCAGCAGCGCGGAGGCGGTGATCAGGTCAGCCTCGGCCAGCTCGTTGGCGGTGAGCCGGGTCAGGTCATCGCGACGGGTCTCGACGGTGACCGGGCTCCCATCGGCGGCAGCCGGTGGTGGGTGGGCGGCGGCCCGGGCCAGCAGGCCGGCGTCCGCGTCGTGCAGAACCCAGTGTTGCGGCCCGGGTAGGCGGGGGGCGAGCCACCGGCCCATCGCGCCGGTGCCGCTGCCCAGGTCGTGGACGACGACCGGGCGGGTGCCGGCGAGCCGGGACCGGACCCGATCGGCGAGGTCGACAACGCGAGCGGCGGCGTCGGCCGGTTCCCGCCGGGTGAGCCAGTCCGCGAAGGCCGCCGGCAGGCCCAGCTCGAGGTCACAGTCCTGCTCTGTCATCTTGCTCCTTCCAGCGCTGCCGCGAGCGACCGGGTGGTGGTGCTCCAGCAGGTGAGAGTCTCCCGGCGGGCCCGCGCGGCGCGGCGCAGCCGGTCCCGCAAGGCCGGGTCGGTGAGCCAGCGGCGGAGCGCCCCGGCGAGGGCGGTCGGGTCGTCTGGGGGCACCAGCATGCCGGGCACCGTCCCGTCCGGCGCGCGGCCGAGGGTGTCGGGCAACCCACCGGCGGTGGTAGCCAGCACCGGTACGCCCCGCGCCAGCGCCTCCGTCACCACCATCCCGTACGTCTCGACCCGGGAGGCCAGCACCAGCAGGTCGGCGGTGGCGTACCCGGTGGCCAGGGCGGATCCGGTCCGGGGTCCGGCGAGATGCACCCGCCGGGTGAGGCCCAGCTCGTCGATCCGTTCCCGGAGCCGTTTGACGAAGCCCGGCTCATGGGTGAGCGACCCGAGGCAGTCACAGCGCCAGGTCAGCTCCCCGACGAGAGCGAGGGCGTCCACCAGCGTGTCGTGTCCCTTGTGCGGGGTGAGGGCGGCGACGCAGAGCAGCCGCTCGCCTGCTGCCGAGCCGGACCCGGCGGCGGCCCGGTCGACCCCGGGCGCCGCGACGTACACCCGCTCGGCGGGCAGCTGGTACCGATCGAGCAGCCACCGGCGGGTCCAGGTACTGGTCGCCACGATCACTGTGGCGTGCCGCAGGGCCACCCGCTCTGCCACGCTGTCCAGCGGCAGGTGCACCAGCACGGCCAGGCGCAGCCGCCCGGCGTGCGGGGCCAGGAGCTCCGGCACCGTGCTGGCGACGAGCCCGTCGAGCAGGACGAGCGACCCGGACGGCAGTGTGTCGAGCACCCCGGCGAGGACGGAGCGGTCCGCGCTCGCCGGGTACGGCCAGGCTCCGGGCACCGGGTACTCGTGGACTGACCAGCCGGCGGCCGCCAGCCCGTCAAGGACCCGCCGGTCGTACCGGTTGCCGCCACTCGGGTTGGCCGGATCGTCCACGTTGCCCGGTAGCACCGCGTGCAGGGCGCGGGTCACAACGACCGTTCGTAGCTGGCCCAGGCGACGTGCGACTCGTGCAGGGTGACGCTGATGCCGGTCAGGCCAGCGACGCCCGCGCCCAGCTCCCCGGCGTGAACCCGAGCCGCGAGGCGGTCGGCGACAGTGCGGGCCAGGACCTCGGTGGTGGTGTTCACCCCGGCGAACTCCGGCTCGTCGTCCAGGTTGCGGTAGGTCAGCTCGGCGAGGACCGCGCGCAGCTGCGCAGTCGCCCGACCTATGTCAACCACAACCCCGTCAGCGTCCAGTTCACTGCGGCGGAAGGTCGCGTCCACCACGAACGTCGCCCCGTGTAGTCGCTGGGCGGGACCGAACACCGCGCCCTGAAAGCTGTGGGCAATCATCATGTGGTCCCGGACGGTCACGCTGAACACAGTGTCACTCTCCGTCGTAGGTGATGAGGTGGCAGAGGGCCGGCAACCGCCGGTCGGCGAGTCGGGGCAGCACGTCGGGCAGGTCCGCGAATCGGGACTCCCCGGTCAGCAGGGCGTCGAAGACCGGGTCGGTGAGGAGATCCAGCGCCAGGCGGAGCCGGTCGGTGTGGCTACGCCGGCTCCGCCGGGCCAGGGCGACCCGTCCCACCTGGCTGCTGCGCAGGGTGAGCCGACCGGTGTGGAACTGCGCGCCGAGTGGCAGCGCCACCTCGCGGTCGCCGTACCAGCTCAGCTCCAGCACCGTGCCCTCCGGTGCCACCAGCTCCAGGCAGCGACGCAGGCCGGCGGCGGTCGCGCTGGCGTGCACCACCAGGTCCCGTCCGGCCGCCGCGTCGGCCGGTGCGGCGAACCCGACGCCGAGCGCCCCGGCGAGCGCGGCCCGGGTCGGGTCCACATCGACAAGCTGCACCCGTACGCCGGGAATCCGGGCCAGCAGGGCCGCGACGGCCGCACCGACCATCCCGGCACCGACCACAGTGACCCGGTCGCCGACCAGGGGTGGCTCGTCCCAGAGCGCGTTCACCGCGGTCTCCACCGTGCCGGCGAGCACCGCCCGGGCCGCCGGCACCTGCTCGGGCACCACCACCACAGCCTCGGCCGGGACCACGTACGCCGTCTGGTGCGGGTACAGGCAGAAGACGGTCCGCCCGTGCAGTTCGGTCGGACCCTGTTCGACCACGCCCACGCTCAGGTAGCCATACTTGATCGGGGCCGGGAAGTCACCCTCCTGGAACGGGGCGCGCATCGCCGGATACTGTCCGCTCGGGACAGCGCCGGTGAACACCAGCGTCTCGGTGCCGCGGCTCACGCCGGAGTAGCGGGTCCGGACGAGCACTTCGCCGGCGTTCGGGGTGGGCACCAGCACCGAGCGGAGCTCGCCTCGGCCGGGCGTGGCCAGCCAGAAGGCGCGTGCGGTCGGGCTCACCGGCTACTCCTCTCCACGGCCCCGGCGAACCGGAGCGATGCGTTGTCCGTAGACCCTGTCAGAGTGGTCGATCATAGACAGGGAGGCACGGTGGCCACGGTTCGAAACGGTCCGTTGATTGGGCTGTCCCTCCAGATTCTCCTGTCAACCGGGTTGGCCGGGACGGTGGGGCTCGGCGCCGCCGGTTGGTGCGCCGGCCTCGCGTACGGGTTGGTGGTGTGCCTGGCGCTCAGTCGCGGCCTGCACCTGGCGGCGAGGGGCCTCGGGCCGGCCGACCGAGTGACGCTCGCTCGGGCGGTGCTCATCGGCGCGGTCGTCGCGCTGGTGGCGGACGGGCTCACCGGCCGCCCGGTGCCGGTCGGGCTCCTGACCGCTCTCGCCGCGGTGGCGCTGTCGCTGGACGCGGTTGATGGCTACGTGGCCCGACGCACCGGCACCGAGAGCGCGTTCGGCGCCCGGTTCGACATGGAGATCGACAGCGTCCTGGTGGCGGTGCTCAGTCTGCACGTGGCACCCGTGGTGGGGCCCTGGGTGCTGATCCTCGGTGCGATGCGGTACGTGTTCCTCGTCGCCGGCTGGGCCCTGCCCTGGCTACGCGGGCCGCTCCCGCCGCGCTACTGGCGCAAGGTGGTCGCGGCGGCCCTCGGCGTGGTGTTGCTGGTGGTGACGTCCCGACTGCTGTCGAGCGCGGTCGGCGGGCTGCTCGCCCTGGCGGTGTTGGTGCTGCAACTGGAGTCGTTTGGCCGGGACGTGGCCTGGCGGTGGCGGCGCCGCGCCGACCCGCCGCCGGCCCCGCTGCCGACGGCACCCACCGAGGCAGCGGGGCCACGGTGGCCGGCATGGCGGCGACGGATACCCGCCACGCTGGCGGTGCTGCTGGTGTTGGCCGCCCTCACCGTGCCGCGGCAGCCCAGTCACCTGGTACCGGCCGCGCTACTGCGGATCCCGCTGGAAGGTCTCGCGTTGGCGGCTCTCCTGCTCGCCGTGCCCGCCCGGGCACGGCGGCCGGTGGCCGCACTGGCGGGGACGCTGCTCGGGCTGCTGGTGGTGGTCAAGGCTGCCGACCTGAGCTTCCACAGCACCCTCGGCCGGCCGGTCGACCTGGCCCTGGACTGGCGCCTCCTCGACGAGACGTTCACCTTTGTCAGCGCCTCGGTTGGCCGAGGCGGCGCGATCGTGGCGTCCGTCGGCGCCGGCCTACTGGTGGGGACGCTGTTGACGGTCACCACCTGGGCGGTCCTGCGGCTGAGTCGACTGCTGTCCGGGCGCCCGGACAGCGCGCGGCGGATACTGGTGGGCCTGGTGGTGCTCTGGCTGGTGGCCGCCGCCACCGGGGTACGGATTGTCCCCGGTCTCCCGGTGGCCGACGCCGCCACAACCGACCTGGTCCGGGCGCACGCCGCGCAGGTGCAGGCACGCCTTCAGGACCGCGCGAACTTCGCCGACCGGGTGAACATCGACCCGTACCGCCTGGTCCCCGACGATCAGCTGCTGACCGCGCTGGAGGGCAAGGATGTCCTGGTCGCCTTCGTGGAGAGCTACGGGCGGGACGTGGTGCAGGAGCCGGAGTTCGCCGCCGTCGAGAGGGTGCTCGACGAGGGGCAGCGGCGACTCTCCGCCGCCGGCTTCGGTGCCCGCAGCGCCTTCCTCACCTCGCCCACCGCCGGAGGGGGTAGCTGGCTGGCCCACGCGACGCTGCTCTCCGGGCTCTGGATCGACAACAACCAGCGGCACCAGACGCTGCTGGCCAGCGAGCGGACCCCTCTCGGTGCGGCGTTCCAGCGGGCCGGTTGGCGGACGGTGGGAGTGATGCCGGCGGTCAACCAGCCCTGGCCGGAGGGGGCCTTCTACGGCTACGAACGGTTCTACGACGAGTACCACCTCGGGTATCAGGGCCCCCGGTTCGGCTTCGCCCCGATGCCCGACCAGTACACCCTCTCCGCCTTCCACCAGCGGGAGCTGGCCGGCACCGACCGCCGGCCGGTGATGGCCGAACTAGCACTGGTCTCCAGCCACTCGCCCTGGACCCACATCCCGAGGCTGGTCGACTGGGACACCCTCGGCGACGGCCGGGTGTTCCACGACGCCAGCGAACGCAGCTCGTCAACGCAGCCCCGGATCGGGTACCGCCGGTCCATCGAGTACGCCCTCGGCGCCCTCATCTCCTACGTACAGCGATACGGCGACGACGACCTGGTGCTGATCGTGGTCGGTGACCACCAACCGGCACCAGTGATCACCGGTCCGGGCGCCAGCCGGGACGTGCCGGTCCACCTCGTTGCCCGCGATCCGACCGTGTTGGCGCAGATCGCCGGATGGGGCTGGCCGGACGGGCTGCGCCCGACGCCGGACGCCCCGGTGTGGCGGATGGACGAATTCCGGGACCGCTTCCTGGCCACCTTCTCCCCCGCCCTCGCCCCGCCGCCCCCGGTGGCCGGCCCACCGCGCTGACCGCCACAGTCATCCGCGCCGACCCTCGCCGGAGTCACGTTGGGATGACCGTCACAGAATCGTGCGGAGGCCGGGCAGACGACGGACTGTCACGGCAGCGGCGACGCTGATGACGATGCCGAGAGTGGTGACGGCGACGAAGGTGGCCATGGTGGGTAGGCCGGCGCGGGCGAACGCGAACTGCAGGGCGACGACGATCGGCAGGTGGATGAGGTAAATCGTGTAGGAGCTGGCGGCCATGGCACGGGTGACTCGGTTGTGGCCGGTGAAGAGGTCTCGGAACAGGGTGACCAGGCCGATACTGAGGCCGACGCACAGGAAGGTCTCGGTCAGGGTCCAGCAGGCCGAGGCCCAGGAGGCACCACCGGGGGCGAAGAATCGGGTGTCGGTGCCGGTCCAGAACAGTACGACGGTGAGTGCTACGCCGATGGCCAGCCAGGTATAGCCGGTCCGGCGGGGCAGTCGGGAGTGCCAATCACATCGATATGCTCTGACGCCGGCGGCAAAGAATGCCGCATATTGGGCAAGGCGCGCCGGTTCGGCCTGAATGAACCCGAACAACGGCACCCACTGGTCAAGCGGGTACCAGATTCGGATGAGGAACACGACCGCGGCCAGAGTGAGGGTGCAGATAGCCAGGCTGCGGTTGTCGGTCAGCCAGGTCAGCCGAGCCGGCCGGCTCGGCCTCGGGTTTTGGCGGAGGCCACGCAGTCGCTCGCCGAGCCAGTGGAACAGCAGGTACAGGGCACAGAAGACAAGCAGTGTCTGGATGAACCACAGGTGCCCGAACTGCAGGTCGGGCCAGACCGGGCCGGTCCATTCGGCCGGCTGTGGGCCGAAGCCGAGGAAGACGTCCAGGTAGTAGCGAGGAAACGAGATCGGCGGATAGCCGCGGTATTCGCGGTAGTAGACGTACATCAGTACGGGAATGATCGTGGCCGAGCCAACCAGAAACGGAATTCCGAGGCGCTTGAATCGACCGAGCATGAATACCCAGCTGCCTTTGTGATCGACGGCGCGGGGCACGAGGAACGCGGCGACGAAGAACAGCAGGCTCATCCGGAACGCTCCGCCCACTGCGGAGAGGGTGGCCATGACGGGTACGTGCTGGCCGCTGTTGAAGTACCACCAATCGGCGGGGCCGTATGCCTGGGCGGCATGGTGGATCACCACCAGGAGGATCATCGCCACCCGCAGGTTGTCCAGGTAGTGCAGGTACTGGGTGCGGTGTGCGGAGGGTTCACCTACGACACTGTCCATGTGTTCAGTATACTGAACATCTGTTCAGCGATGGATCCCTAGCGCCACGGAGATCACCTCGCGGGATGTCCCCAAGGACAGTGCCGGTGCGATGACATACCGTGCTGGCATGGAAGCGTCGCCGTCGGACCTGACCGGACGAGCGCGGCTACGCGCGGCGGCCCTACGCCTGTTCGCGCAGCGCGGCTTCGCCGCCACCTCGGCTCGCGCGGTAGCCGCCGAGGCCGGGCTCTCGCCGGCCCTGGTGATACACCACTTCGGCTCCAAGGAAGGGCTGCGTGCCGCCGTCGATGAGCAGGTCTTGGCCCGGCTCGGCGCTGCCCTGCGGGAGCTGGATCCGGGCGGCGGGGACCTACTGGAGTCACTGGGTGAGATGTCCGCGCGGATGTTCGGCGCTGACCCGGTCTTGCGCGGCTACCTGCGTCGGGCCCTACAGGAGGACAGCCCGGCCAGCGCGGCACTGTTCGGCCGCCTGCTGGAGGGTGCGCGCACCGAGTTGGAGCGGCTGGTCGCGGCCGAGGGCGGCCGCACGGATGCGGATCTGCAGTGGGCACCGTTCCAGATGCTGTGCCTGATCGTGGGCCCGCTGCTGCTGGAGCCGGTCATGCAACCGAATCTGGACCAACCCATGTTCGAAGCACCGGCGTTGACCCGCCGCAGCGCCGCGAACCAACGCCTACTGAGGCTGGGCCTGTTCGGTGCCGACCAGTCAACCGGTGCGCCAGACACTGCGAAGCCCGCCGGCAGCGACAGTCTCGGCGGAGGCAGGTCCTGCGGCTAGCTACCGCACGGTTGGGCACTGCAGGCTAGGGGTTTACGCATTGCAGCTCCCGGACTGCGGCGACGTCGGGCGGGAGGGCCGCCTCGGCCCGCGAGCCGGGACGCACGGCGCCACGAGGGCCGATCGACTCGACGGTCAGGCTGGGTCCGGGCGGCCGAGGCGCCAGTAGCCCATGAAGGCTACTGCCCGACGATCCAGGCCGCGTTCGGTGACAAGATGACGACGGAGGGCGCGGATGACGCCTGCCTCGCCCGCCAGCCAGGCGTAGAGCGGGACCGGGAGAACGGAGATGGGCATCTCCCAGAGGAGCTCTGTGTCCAGGTTGAGCTCGGTGACCGGCACCCCGACCGACGGACCGGACATCAACTCCGCCGCCGCGGCCGACACGGCCGGCACGAGCCGGGCGCCGTGCGGGTGCCCGCCCCGGGCCAGCCAACGCACCGCCACCCCCGGTGGCGCTGCCACCGACTGCACGTCGTCGACCTCGGGCACCTCCAGCAGCACCCGACCACGGGCGGTGACCGGAAGCCGCTCCAGGATGGAACAGATCGCCGGCACCGCCGTCTCGTCGCCGGCGAGCAGAAGCTTCGCGGCGGCCGGTGGCCGAAACTCGACACCGCCGTGTTCACCGTCGTAGCCCGCATCCGGGCCGACAATCACGATCTGGTCCCCGCGCCGCACCCGGCGCGCCCAGCGGGTCGCCGGCCCGCCGTCACCGTGCAGCACGAGGTCAACGTCGACCTCGGAGAGCTCGGGGCGCACGGCGCGGACGGTGTAGGTGCGGATCGGATTGCGCTGACACTCCGGCAGTGCCCGCCAGTGGGCGTACCAGTCCGGTCCCTCCGGCAACCCTGCCCCCCGTTCGCCCGGCAGCGGGAACGCCAGCTTGACGCGCTGGTCGTAGCCGTTGTCGGCGAACCGGTCCAGGTCCGGACCAGTGAAGGTAACCCGCACGAACGACGGGCTGAGCCGACGCACGGCGCGAACCTCGACGGTGAACAGCCGCCAGGGCGCGACGGGCAGGGTCTGGGTCATGATGCCTTCCAGGGTCGGGCACGGGAACCTGTCCCGCACCGCACTCGACCCAGTTAGGTTAGCCTTACCTTGACCACTGTCAAGTGGAGATCGACACAGTCGAACGGCTCGACCGGCCGACAGCTCGCCGCCACCACCGCGCCCGAGGGCGGGGCAGGTCTTCAGCCCACACCACGACGGCGGTAGCGTGTCGCCACACCGTTGCCCGTGGGGTGGTCCCCGCCCCGGCGTGGCGCTAGCGATCGTACGGAGGATGCAGCCATGTCCCACGGCGACGAGTCGTTCGCGGCCAGCGACTACAAGGTGTCGCGGCCGGCTTTCGACGTCACCATGCGCGGCTTCGACAAACGGCAGGTGGAACGACACCTTGACCAGCTCGACGGCGAGCTGCTCCGGGCCGTGACCGACCGCAACCAGGCACATGTCCGAGCCAAGGCACTGACGGCCCAGCTCGCCGACCTGGAGACGGAGGTCGCCGAGCTACGCGAGCGGCCAGCCCGGGTCGACCGCGCCGCGTTCCGCGATCTGGGACCGATGGTCGAAGAAATCCTGGCGCTGGCCGAACGGCAGGCCGACATGATCGGCGAGACGGCCGGACAGCGGGCAGCCGAGCTCACGGCGGAGGCGGAGCGGACGCTCACCGACGCCCAGGAACAGGCGGCCAGCACGATGCGCGACTTCGAAGCGGAGTTGGCCACCCGGCGTACCGAACAGGAGCAGGTGGACGAGGAGCGGCGGGCCGCTGCCCAGGCCGAGTTGGCCGAGATCCGCGCCGCCGCCGACCAGCTACGAGAGGCGGGCGAGGCCGCCCACGAGCGAGCCCGGCAGGAGGCGATCCAGGCCGACGAGCAGAGCGCCCAGCGGATCGAGCAGGCCCGAGCCGAGGCCGAGGCGTTCCTCAGCTCCGCCCGCACCCAGATCCAGCAGGAGGTGCAGGCGGCCCGGACCCGAACCCAGGAGGAGCTGGCGCGCTGGCAGTCCACTGTGGAACGGGAGCTGACCGACAAGCGTACCGGCGCCGAGCAGGAGCTGACCGAGCAGCGCGCCACGGCCGAACGGGAACTCGCGGCCCAACGCACCGCCGCCGAGCAGGAGATCGCCGCGCTCATCGCCGAGGCCCAGGAGTATGCCGCGAAGGTGCGCCAGCGAATCGACGAGCAGGCAGCCAGCCATCAGCAGCAGCTCGCCGCGGTGCAGCAGGACATCCGAGACCGCCGGGAGGGACTCGGCCGGCTCCAGTCCGAGCTGGAGGCCGGCCAGCAGCAGCTCACTCAGGTCCGCCAGGACGGCAACGCCATCGATCAGGAGCTGATCAAGCAGCAGCAGCGACTCGGCACGGCCCGCCGGGAACTCGCCGACGAGCTGCACCGGCTTGAGGAGGCGCGGCGCGCGGCCGACTACGCCGACCAACACGCCAAGGAGGTCAGGTCGCGGGTCAAACGCGAGGCGAAGCGGGTGGCCGACCTGGCCGCGGCGGCGGTGATGGCAGCCGCTACGGGCGGTGCCGCGACCGCGGAGTACCCGCAGGTAGTCGCCCGCAACGTCCCCACCGGCGGCGACGCACCGACACCAGCACCCGGCCAGCCGAACAACTCGGCCGGCGGCCAGCAGCCAGAGCAGCCGGACGAGGATGCCGGTGGCGCAGCCGGCCCCGACGAGCACAGCGAGACATCGGAGCTGCCCGGCGCCACCTCGGTGCGCCCCGACGAGCCGACCCTCCCCGGCGATACGGTGCCAGTCGCCGGCTGACCACCACCGTTGCGTCGGAGCCAGACAGCGCCATTGCTCAGTCCGAGCCGGACAGCACGACCGCCACCGCTCAGTCCGAGCCGGACAATTCAGCGTAGTCGGCAGCGGTGAGCGGCCCCTGCGACAACGACCCGTCCGCCCGGGGGACGCCCAGCGGCGCACCGTCGCGCAGGAACGACACCGCGTCAACCTCCGGGCGGGCGGTGAGGGTGCAGACAATCTGGCCGAAGGCGAAGACCTCGTCGCTCCGGCCCGCGCCCTCCGCCACCGACGGCACGTCCACCTCGGCCCGCGCCCCGGTGAGGCGGATGCCGGCCACGGTGACCGCACCGAAGAGCGCGGTGGCCAGACCCTCGGCCCGCTCGGCCTCGTTCGGACCGGCCAGCAGGTGCTCCAGGTGCTGGCTAACCGTCGGCGACATGTCGAGGCGACGGTGGACCAGGACGAGGCGGTCATCGCGCACAAAGTAGAGCTCTTCGGTGAACCGCCCGACCGGATCGGAGATCGCCGTACCCGGGGTCGGGAACGGCCCATACGGCGCCTCCACCGCCCGCGGCTGATCGTCAGTGGGTACGCCGCAACCCGCGAGCAGCAGCACCAACAGCGTGGCCAGCGCCAGGCGGGCGTTCACTCCAGGCTCCCAGGCAGCTCCACCCGAAACCGCGCCCCGCCCCCGGGTCGGTCGGCGACCGTCGCGTGTCCGCCGTGAGCGGCGGCGTGCTGCGCGACGATCGCCAAGCCGAGCCCGGTGCCATCGGTACCCCCGCGGGCGCGGGCGGCGCGGCTACGAACAAAACGGTCGAAGATGACAGCTCGGTCGGCCACCGGTACGCCCGGACCGGCGTCGTCCACCTCGACGACGCCGCTGGTGCCGACGGCCGACAGCCGGACCGCGACCGGGCCACCGCCGTAGCGGACCGCGTTCTCAAGCAGGTTGACCAGCAGCTGCTCGGTACGCCGCCGGTCGACCCGCCACTCCGTCGGGGTACCGGGGTCGGGCCGCACCAGGCTCTCCGGTAGGCCCCGGCTCTGGCACACCTCACCGGCGAGCGCGACGACGTCCACCGACTCCCGCTGGGCGGGCTGGTCGGTACGGGCCAGCTCCAGGAGGTCGTTGACCAGTTGCTGGAACCGGCCGATCTCATCGGCCACCAGCCCCGCCGCGGTTGCGGTCCGTTCGTCGTGGTGTCCCCGCCGGCGGGTCAGCACGCTCGCGGCGGCGTAGAGGGTCTGCAACGGCGAGCGCAGCTCGTGGCTCACGTCGGCGGCGAAGCGCCGGTCTCGTTCGATCCGCCTGGCCAGCTGGTCAACCATATCGTTGAAGGAGGTCGACAGGCGGGTCAGATCCGGGTCCGTGGCCGGCGCCAGCCGGGTCGTGAAGTCGCCGGCGGAGATCCGCTCGGCGGCGTCCGCGACGGCGGTCAACGGGCGCAGACTGTGCCGGGTCGCGTACCAGCCGAAGGCGGCGCCGGAGCCGGCCACCATGATCGCCACGGCGGTCAACGCCAGCGCGAGAACCTGGAATGTCTCCTCCAACTCACGTAGGGAGGTCAGCTCGTAGTAGCTGGCGCCGTCGGGCAGTGGCACTCCGACCAGCAGTGTCGGCTGCCCAGCCAACTGGACCCGTTGCACCCCGGGCTGTCCGGCCCGGACCTGCTTCTGCAGCGCCGTCGGCACGCTCGTCGCCGCTGTCTCGGCGGTACGCCCGTACCAGGAGCCGTCGAGGTGGAGCAGGGGTCGCCGGGAGCTGCCGGTATCCAGCGAACGGAGCACTTCGACAACGTCGGGTTCATCGGTGTTCAGCCCGATGCGCACGACCCCCGCGTCGAAGTAGGCCGCCCGCACGGCCGTGCGTTCCCGCTCGTCGAGCAGGCTGCGCCGGGTCAGGTCATAGGAGATCAACGCCATCGACGCCGCCAGCAACGCGGCGCCGACCGCGAACCCGGCCGTCACTCGCGCGCGGAGCCCGAGATGTCTCATCGCTGCAGCTTGTAGCCGAGACCACGGAGCGTAACCAGGTATCGGGGGTTGCCCGGTTCCGCCTCAATCTTCTGGCGCAGGCGCCCGACGTGCACGTCCACCAAGCGCTCGTCGCCACTGTCATATCCCCACACCCGCTGCAGCAACTGCTGCCGGGACAGCACCCGGCCGGCGTGCTCGGCCAGCTCGCAGAGGAGCCGGAACTCGGTGCGGGTCAACGCCACCGGCTCTCCGGCACGACGCACCTCCCCCGCCTCCGGGCTGATTTCCAGGTCGCCGATGATTTGTACCGCGAGCGGGGTAGCGACGGCCCGGGCCCGCCGTCGCAGAGCCCGCAGCCGGGCCGACAACTCCTTGATGGCGACCGGTTTGACCACGTAGTCGTCGGCACCGGCCTCCAACGCGGCGACGATGTCGTGGGTGTCGTCCCGGGCGCTGACGACCACGATCGGGACATCGTCGTCGCGGCGCAGCTGGCGGATCCCCTCAAATCCATCGATACCGGGCAGCATCAAGTCGAACAACACGTTGTCGGCCGGATCGGACCGCTGCATCCGCAGCCCCTCCTCGGCGGTCGCCGCCCCCCGCGCGGTGTAGCCCTCCTCTTCCAGAGCGAGCAGCAGCGCCAACCGGATCCGATCGTCGTCCTCGATCACCAGTACCGCGGTCATTACGGCATCATCCCCCGGCACCCCGACGACCACCCACTCTGGGGCAGCCGCCAGATTTGTCACGTGACTGTCATCCAACTGCACCGGCCGCTACACGACCCACTTAGAGGGTGAGAGGCGTGTCGGGCCGCTCGTCGCGCCAACCTGGCCCCCGTCCCGCCGAGAGGAGGCAGCAGTGACCGGCAACGCCCTCATCCACGCCCTCGTCATCGGCGCTTCCGTCGGCCTACTCGGGCGGCTCGTTCTCCCGGGCCGGGACGCCGCCCCGGTGTGGCTGGCCGTCGCCGTGGGTCTCGGCGCCGCCCTGCTCGGCACCATCATCGCCCGAGTCGCTGGCGTCGATGTCGCTGCTCCCTCCGTGCTGCGGCTGGCCGTGCAGGCTGGCTTCGCCGGCGCCGCGGTTACCCTCGCGGTCGTGACGGCGAGGCACACGCCGGGGCCGACCAGGCGGTCCATCCGCCGGTGGCCTGCCGCCGGCGACCCCTCGGCATCAGCAGACCAGGAAGGGAACCGACCATGACCGTCGTGCCAGACGACCACATGATGACCCTGATCTGCGATGGTTGCGGAGAGACCGCCGCCAGCACGGCCGTCGTACTACCCGATGACGAAGTGGTCTGGACGCTCGTGTCCGAGCACGGCTGGAGCGGGTCTCCGTTCGCCACCGGTCCACACCGATGCACCGGATGCACGCCGCCCACACCCGGCCGAGCCGCCCCCGTCCAGCCGCTCGGGGATTCCGACCACGACGAGGTCGCCGAGGCCAGCACGACGACGGACCCGCTACGCGCCGCGCTGAGCGAGGCCACCGAGCACGAGGGGCGCGTGGTCGTCGACCTCTCCGCCGTTGAGCAGATCGACTCCACCGGCCTCGGCCTACTCGTCCGGGCCCGGCAGGAGGCTCGTCAACGCGGAGCGGAGCTGTGGCTCCACGCGCCCTCCCGGTTCGTGTTGACCGTGCTCCACACAATGCGCCTGGACACCGCGTTCCCCGTCGTCACCGACCAACCAAACACAGTGAACGAACCCGGGGTGCTGGTGTGAGCAGCGGACCGGCGCGTCGCGACCCGGCGACCGGCCGCACCCCCTGCCAGCCCCATCGATGAGGACTGCCACCTAGTCATGCCCTGGCCCCCGCCCGAGGACGACCCCTTCCATCCTGCGTGGAACCCGCCGGGACACCACGACGAGGACGCACGGCTCGCCGCGATCACTACCCAACGGCTCAGCACTGATTGGACGACGCGCCGCCAGCAGATCACCGTAACCGTGCAGAATCGGGTGATCATCTTGGCCGGTACGACTGCCGACCTCGAAACACGGCAGGTCGCGGGCGAACTCGCATGGGACATCCCGGGGGTGGCTGACGTGTGTAACACGCTGCGGGTGGCGCAGCGTGGACGCCGGCAGCGCTGACCGCGATCGACGCCAGCACCAACTCCGACCGACGGCAACGCCGGCCCATTCCGCCCGGGCGAATATCACCACAGCACCCCTATTGACCTGCGGTTTTGTCGGATCTCAGCATCTTTTGGGCGGCAGCTCCGCCGGGTGATATGACTGATCTATCGGCAATCAATGACGCTCGTCGTCATCCCCTCCTCGCGCAGCGCCGGTCCGAGCGTGTCCCCGAGACCGGCTCGGCGAGTGACCACCTGAGGAGCTGCGGTGCGGAAAAGGCTGATCTCGCGAAATCGACGGCCCTTCCAGTGTGCCGTCGTCTTCACCTCGCCCATGTGCGGCACGATGATGCTCGTCCTCGGGGCGCCACCTACCATGGGGGTCGCTATGCCCGAGCCGATCCGCATCGGCTGGCAGCTAGGGCTGGTCGTCGCCGGCCTGATCGGCATTGCCGGGCTGTTGTGGCCAGGCCGGCACGCCACCGGGCTCGGGCTGGAACTGGCGTCGATGCTGATGCTCGGCGCCGTCACCAGCATGTACGCGATCACCCTTGGGGTCGGCGGTGGCCTGGCCGCCGTCACCTCAGTCTCCTTCATCACTGCGGTGGCCTTCGGTTCGTGGTGGCGCGGCGGGGAGCTCCTGCACGATCTACACCGGCTGGTCGAGCCGCAGCGTCCAGCCCCGGACCTGGCTGGTGAGTTCCCATGACAGCCCCGCCTCCACCCCCACCCCCACCTCCACCCACGACCGACGCCGCAGCTGCCGCTCCACAGTGGCTCCAGGTCGTGCTGTCGGTACTCGGCGTCCTTGGTGGCGCCGGCGGCTTCGCGACCATCGCCGCGGTGGTGGTGAAGCGAGGAAAGTTCCGCGCCGAGGCGGCTGATGTGATCACTGACACCGCCCTGACCCTGGTGCAGCCGATGCGGATCCGAATGGCCGAGTTGGAGGCCGAGGCGCAGACCATCCGGGAGCAGCTACGTGCCTCGAACGAGCGAAGCCGTCGACTCCAGGCCCGCATCGCCCAGCTTCGCGCCACACTGGACCGCTGGTACGCACTGATCTTCACGCCGGACGCCTCCCTACCGGCGATCCGATACACCATCCGCGAGGACCAGAGACGCATCCGAGCATCGGGCGAGGTGCGGGCCGAGTCGACCGGGGACCGGTAGGCGTCCCGGCCCGGCGGCGGGTCGGGCGACGCGACGCCGGTTACCGGGTCGCGACGAGCTCAAGGACCTCACCCGCCACCGGCAGCGCCGCCTCCCGATAGGCAGGAACCAGCCCGAGCCGGGTTCGCCGGTCCAACAGATCATCAACCGTACGGGCCAGTTCGTGCCGGGCGGCCCAGAGTAGCTCGGCGCCGGTGACCGGAATCTCTTCGCCGATCGGCCGATGGAGATGCGCTGGCGCCTCGGCCAGGATGCGGACCGCCTCGGCACCGTAGCGGGCGACCAGACGCCGGGGGGCCGGGACCCGCGCCAGATACGCGGGGCTCGCGGCGCCCGGGAGCGGGAGACGGCGGGTACGGCAGACACCAGCGGTCAGAGCCCGACGACGCACCGCGGTGTCCACCGCGTCCTCGGCCATCCGCCGATAGGTGGTGAGCTTTCCGCCGACGACGCTGATGACCCCGTCCGGGTCGTCGATGACGGCGTGCTGTCGGGAGAGGTCGGCGGTGCGGTCCGCGGCGTCGGCGAGCAGCGGCCGGAGTCCGGCGTAGGCACCGAGGACATCGCCGCGTCGCAGTGGTCGGTCGAGGACGCCGTTGAGCACGTCGAGCAAGAACGCGATGTCGGCCTCGGTGGGCTCCGGTACGTCCGGGATGGGTCCGGCCACCGGCTCGTCAGTCAGCCCGACGTAGACCAGGCCGTCGGTCTGTGGCAGCGCGAGGACGTAGCGGGTGAACTCGCCGGGGACCGGGATGGTCAGACCGGCCCAAGGCCCGCCCAGCGCAGCGGCGGGCAGCACGAGGTGGGTGCCGCGGGAGGGCCGCAGGCGCACGTGCGGGGTCAGGCTGCCGGCCCAGACACCGGTGGCGTTGATCACGGCGCGGGCAGCGATGTGCAGTGTCTCCCCGGTGCGGGTGTCCTCGACGGTGGCGCCGTCGCCACGCAGATCGACCACCCGGGCGCGGGGCAGGATGCGGGCCGAGTGCGCCGCCGCCGCACGGGCCAGACCGACCACGAGCCGGGCGTCGTCGCAGAGCTGACCGTCCCAGGACAGCCGAGCGCCGCGGAGGCCCGCCCGGCGCAACGCCGGCGCCATCGCGCCCGCCTCGGCCGGGCCGAGCCGTCGGGTAGCCGGCAGGGTCCGGCGGGTGGTTCCCGCGCTGACGCGCAGCAGATCGCCGACGCGGAGCCCAACCGCCACGGCCCGGTCCTGCCAACCGGCGGTGTGGTCGGTCGTGGGCAGCAACATCGGCAGTGCCCGGATCAGGTGCGGGGCGGTGCGGGTCATCAGGACGTGGCGTTCGGCCGCGCTCTCGTAGGCGATGCGAACCTGACCGTGGGCGAGGTAGCGCAGTCCGCCGTGGACCAGCTTGGAACTCCAGCGGGAGGTGCCGTGGGCAAGGTCCTCGGCTTCGACGGCGGCCACCGAGAGGCCACGGCTGGCGGCGTCCAGTGCCACCCCCGCGCCGGTGACGCCGAGCCCGACGACGAGGAGGTCAACGGCGACACCACCGGCCAGTTCGGCGAGTTCCCGGTCCCGGCGTGACCCCGTCAGTGTGGCGTCCATGCGCACACCCCCTTGCTGAAAGTGACACGGAATGTCACTGTGTCACACATGAATGGAGCTGGGGAAGACGCCGACCGATGGACCCGCTGGGGGCCGGCCTCGGGGGCACAGCCCCTACCGGACTCCGCGTCGGAGCTACTGGCACAGCTACTGGAGCTGACCCCCGTGCCCCCGGCCGTGCCCCTGTCCGACGTCGCGATGCCCGCAGCCGAGCTCGGCGACGCGGTCCTGGCCGCGCTCCGGGAGGCCGTCGGCACCGAGCATGTACTGACCTCCCGACCGATCCGGGCCCGCCACGCAACCGGTCTGTCCACACCCGACCTACTACGCCGGCGCCGGGGCCTGCTCCACCGAGCCCCGCAGGCGGTGGTCCGCCCGGCCGACCATGCCGAGGTCCTCGCCCTGCTCGAGCTCTGCTCCCAGCACCGGGTGGCCGTGGTCCCCTTCGGTGGCGGCACCTCGGTCGTCGGCGGACTGACACCTACCGCGCCCGCACACCTCACCCTCGACCTGAGCCGGCTGGACGGGATCCTCGCGGTTGACGCCGTCTCCCGAACAGCGACTCTCCAGGCGGGACTGCCCGCCCCTCGTGCTACGGAGCTGCTCGCCGAGCACGGACTCACCCTCGGCCACGTTCCCCAGTCCTACGAATACGCCACCATCGGTGGCTTCGCCGCCACCCGCTCCTGCGGGCAGGCGTCCACCGGGTACGGCCGCTTCGACGACCTGGTGACCGCGCTGACCGTCGCCACCCCCCGCGGCACCCTCCAGGTGGGGCGCGCCCCCGCCTCCGCCGCCGGCCCCGACCTGCGACAGCTCTTCCTGGGCAGTGAGGGAACGCTGGGCGTCATCACCGACGTAACCGTCCGGGTGCGACCGATCCCGGCGCAGACACACTACGAGGGGTGGCGGTTCGACTCCTTCGCCGCCGGGCTGCACGCCGTACGAAGACTGGCGCAGGATGGGCCGCGGGCCACGGTACTGCGGCTCTCCGACGAGATCGAGACCGTGATCGGGGCGACCGGTTTGGGCCGGTCCGACGGGGGCTGCCTACTAGTCATCGGGTACGAGGGCGAACAGGTCCACGCCACCGCCGAGACGGCCGCCGCGGTGCTGGCGGCGCACGACGGCCAACCGCTGGGCGCCGAGCCGGGACGGCACTGGCAGCGGCACCGCTTCGACGCTCCCTACCTGCGCGACGCGCTGCTGGACGCGGGGGCGTTCGCGGAGACCCTGGAGACCGCGGCGTACTGGTCCCGCCTGCCCGAGCTGCACGAGCGGGTCCGGGCGGCGATCCTGGACGCGCTGCCGGAGGGCACACTGGTGCTGGCGCACGTCTCCCACGTCTACGAGACCGGCGCCTCGCTGTACTTCACCGTGATCTGCTCCCCCGGGTCCGATCCGATCGACCGGTGGCGCACCGCGAAGGCGGCGGCCAGCGACGCGATCGCCAACGCCGGGGGCACCATCACCCACCATCACGGAGTCGGCACGGACCACCGAGACTGGTACGCGGCCGAGATCGGGGATCTCGGCGTTGACCTGCTCCGGACGGTCAAGCGTCAGCTGGACCCGGCCGGCATCCTCAACCCCGGCGTCCTGGTGCCATAGCCGCACCGGTGCTGGGCACACCGAGCCGGCTAATCAGCGCGAGGTGGGCACGCCACTCGGGCAGGCCAGCCGAGGAACCGGTCGAACAGGTCGGAGACGCTGCCCGTGACGCTCGGGTTGAGCCGGTGCAGGTCGTCGATCGCGTCGTGCAGGCAGCCAGCCAGGTAGAGGAACAGGCTCACCGGCACTTCTCGATACTCATCCAGGAGCGCAAGCTTCGCCGCGCCGCAGGGCCATGGCTGCCCGCATCGGCGGCACATCCAGAGCGGACGCAGCGGCAGGTGCTCCGACGGCATCTTCGGGCCGACCGCAACAGGAGGCACGCCATGCCTGCTCATCGACGCTCGCTGTCCCGCGCCTGACGCTCAAACACGATCCGCCATACGTGCGTCAGCAGTGGCGGATCAACTGAGAACGGCGGCGTCGATGCCGGAATCGGCGCTATGCGGGCTGCTGTCAGCTGACCGGTCGCAGCGTACCGAGACACATACGTCGTCATCGCCGGCATCCGGACGACGCGGGTGCGCGGTGGGCTTGCCGGCATGCTGGCAAGCCCACCGCCGTCGGCCGGCGGCTGGGGGCAGACCGCCGGTCACCCACCCACGCAGCCCTGCTGGCGGTACGCGAATGGGGAATCACCCATGCGGTCGACGGAGTGCCCGGCACAAGCCCTGGCCGGTGGTTTGGGTCGCATTCCGACCTGTTACCGATCGACACTTCCATCTGGATCTCCCTGCCGTAAGGTTGCCGCTGGCCCACCGGCGCACCGCTTGGATCGGTTGCGTCGGCACAACCAGGCTGGCCTAGACGGCGCACGGCCGGAATGTCTCGGCGATGCACCCGCAGTGCACCTACCTTCACCCCACGTGCGGCTAGCATCACCTCCACCGATGACTGTCCGTTCCGGAAGGACGTGCGATGACGACCGTGACGACCTGGACGCCAACGCACTGCGACATGCGTTACGGATGAGCATGACCGGATTCGCCGAGCACCTCGGCGCGGCGCGGCGGACCGTGGCCAAGTGGAGCAGCCAGGGCGACAAGGTGCTTCCCCGCGCCGACATGCAGGCCGCGTTGGACACCGTGCTATCCCGAGCCACACCCGAGGCACGGGCACGCTTCGAGGCCCTGCGTACGGTGGGCACCAGCGGTACAGCTGCGGGTGCCGCACGGCCGGATGCCGGCGGGCATGCGGATACTGGCAATGGCGGAGACCGCGACTCGGATTCGGGGGGTGACGTGCGACGGAGAGCCCTCCTACGCGGAGCAGCGATCGGCGTCGCTGCCACGCCCAACGTCGCTCCGTTGCTCGACGCGTTCTTCTCGCCCGTTCCCGCAGCGGATGCGGCTCTCACCTTTCCGCAGTTCTCCCGATCCGTCGCCGCCGCCAAGGTCGACTATCAGGCCTGCCGGTATGGGCGGGTACTCAACCGACTCGCGACGCTATTGCCCTGCCTCGAAGCGGTGCGGTCAGGCGCGACGGGTGAACAACGGCAACGGGTCGAGGTCCTGGCCGCTGACCTGTACCACGTCGTCGGCAGCGTCCTGCTGAAAGTGGGCGACCGCGGGCCGGCCCTGGTAGCAGCCGAACGGAGCACCCGCGCCGCTGCCATGAGCCAGGACCCGGTGGCGATTGCCGCGAGCGCCCGGATCATGACCCATGCGCTGATGAGCAACGGCCACGACGACCAGGCAGTCACCCTCGCCGCGAAAGCGGCCGACTCACTCGACCGAGACACCCGCCTCGCGTCGGCCGATGCGGTGGCCGTCTACGGTGCCCTCGTCCTTCGAGGGGCCATCGCCGCCGCCCGCCGAGACGACCGGGACACCGCCTACGCGATGCTCGATGGAGCAACGCGCGCCGCGGCCTGCCTCGGCTACGACGGCAACGATCGGTGGACCGGCTTCGGCGCCGTCAACGTCCTGCTGCACCAGGTCAACATCGCCCTGGC
Source organism: Salinispora cortesiana (assembly GCF_000484695.1). Lineage (GTDB taxonomy): Bacteria > Actinomycetota > Actinomycetes > Mycobacteriales > Micromonosporaceae > Micromonospora > Micromonospora cortesiana. The sequence continues at coordinate 79,861 of NZ_AXVR01000005.1, forward strand.
CCTCGGCGATGCCGGCACCGCTATCGCGATCGCCCGCACCGTTGCGCTGGACAAGGTGACGCTGGTCGAACGCCGGGCATCTCTGTACGTGGACGTGGCACGCGCCTACACCCAGTGGGGCCGCTACGAACATGGCCTCGGCGCGCTGCGCACCGCCTACGAGGTGGCACCCGAGGAGATCCGCTGCCAACCGGCGGTCCAGCGCATCGCCAGCGACCTCGCCACCGGCTCCACCCGCACCGCCGCTGTCGACTTCGCCCAAAGCTCCGGGATCGCACTGTGACCGGCGGTCACCTCCAGATCGTCGTCTGCGGCGCCGGCCCGGCCACCAACGCAGCCCAGCTGGTCAAGGCCGCCCAGAGCCGATCCTGGACAGCGACGGTCACCGCCACCCCGAGCGCGATGAACTTCATCGAACCGCAGCCACTCGAAAGCCTCACCGGCCATCCAGTCCGGTCGACCTACCAACCGTCACCCGGCACCCGCCGGTCACTTCCCGCCACCGACGCCCTGGTCATCGCCCCCGCGACCTATAACTCGATCAACAAGATCGCCCTCGGTCTAGCCGACAACTACGCCATGACCTCAGTCGCCGAGCTGATCGGCAGGCAGGTACCGACCGTCATCGTCCCGTTCGTCAACGCCGCCCTCGCCGCGCGGGCGCCGTTCCAGCACGCCGTGGCCAGCCTCCGCGACGAGGGGATACACGTCCTACTCGGCCCCGGCGACCAATGGGAACCACACCCGCCCGGCAGCGGCAATGAGCGGCAGAAGGCCTTCCCCTGGACAACAGCGTTCACCACAGCGGTCCGGCTCGCCCACGAACCTCGACCGCCTGCTATCGGCCACCTCTGACCACGAATGCCGTCACCGGCCACCTCTCGGCGCGAATGCCGCCACCGAACTCACGACCTTGGGGACCACCACCACATCCCGGTCCTGCAACTCGGTGCCGGTACCGGCCAAACTCCGGTGCTGACATACCGGCCCACCAGGATGCCCTCCAGTACGACGGGCTCGCCCTAGTCCAGCGCGAACCGGACGGCCTGCCCGGGTAGGGTGCGTGCACTTGCGACAGATCGGGGGTGGCATGGGCGCGAAGACGGCGCTGCTGGCTTTCGCTGACGGCGACTTACGGCCGGCACTACTGAGTGCGACTCCATCCACGCCGGCAGTGGCCGAAGCCCTAGTACGGGAGATCCTTCCCGGATATGCCGTGACGTTGGTTGGCGACAGCACTCTCGATGAGACTCGCCCGCCCGATGACGTCACTCTCGCCACCGTGCTGCCAGGAGTCAAACTCCTGTGTGACAGCAGGTTGGTCCTGGATCTCCCTTCCGAACTGCCTGCGCATCTATACCGAGCCGGTGCGGGCAGGCGAATCATCATGCACGGCATGCATTCGGTCGTCGACTGGCTCTGCTTCGCGGTGTGGGAGGACGGGAACCTGGTCCGCTCCTTAAGCCTGTCACCGGATAGTGGTATTGAGGAGAACATCGGCGAGCCGTTCGAATTCGAGCGTCCGTACTGGGAAGGCGAGCATCCGGTTGAACCGGTTCCGGGATGGCCCAACCAAGACCCTTATCCGCTGCCGTTCCATCCCTTGGAGTTAGGCGAAGCGGCCCTACGCGCCTTGTTCGGCTTCATCCTCGAAGGGCTCCCGAAACCGGACGACGTCGACGCAGACGCCGTTCACATGCACGAATTCCACGTCGCTGACCCAACGGGCGAGGAGCAGGCAGCCCGCGAGGCGGCCCATGAGCAGGCGAGGCGCGTCATGGGGCTGCCGCGGACTTTCCGGATGGGCCCGGACGGGACCATGCAGGAGATCAGCGGAGATGAGTTCTAGTCCGGCCGCAGGTAGCCGTCCACCAGCCGGGCCAGTTCTTGGTCCAGGCCGGCGGCGGAGAGGCCGTCGGTGACGATCCGAGCGGAGAGCACGAAGGACTGCGTGGTCAGCAGGACAACCCGGGCCATGGTCTCGGCCTCGCCGGACCGGACCGAGCCGTCGGCCCGCCCGTGGGCGACGGCGTCCACCAGGAACCGCAACATCTCCTCCTGGCCCGCGCCGCGCCGGTCGAGGAGGTACGGGATCAGCACCTCCGGATCAACGTCGCGGATCTTGCACAGCAACGGGTGCTCCCGCAACACCCGCGCTCCCGCCACCACCCGCTCGACCAGGCGGGATCGGGCGTGTCCGGTGCCCTCGTCGGTCGCCGTGGCGAGCAGCACCTGCTGCCACTCCCGGGTCATCAGATCACCGATCAGCGACTGGGCATCCGGCCAACGCCGGTAGACGGTCATTCGGGAGACCCCGGCGCGACGCGCCACGTCGGTCACGGTCGTACGACGTACGCCGTAGGCGAGGACGCAGTCACGGGCGGCGTCCAGAACCGCGTCCTCGATGCCCCGCTCGCCGGTCCGGCTCCACTCCACCACGCCGAATGTCTACCATCCCCCGCTGCTACGGATTCTGGCCAACCGGCTCTTCCGGCTGGGATCCGGTGCGGGTCACCAGAAAGCCGAAGGCCGCGGCGGTGAAGAACATGACGATGCCGTAGACCGCAGCGGGGATGGCCATCCGGGTGTTGTCGAGCAACGCCGGGCTGAGCGCGACGGTGATCGCCAGGGTGCTGTTGTGGATGCCGATCTCGAATCCGGAGGCGGTCGCGGCGCCCCGATCCACCCCAGCCAGCCGGGGCACCCCGTATCCGACTGCGAGGCTGAGCACGTTGAACGCCAACACCACCAGGCCAACCGAGACGAAGTAGTCGGCGAGGTTCTCCCGTTCGTTCAGCACCGCGCCGACCACCACCGCGACGAGCACCACGACCGACAGGACCCGGACCGGCCGGTCCAGGCGTACGGCGGCGTGGGGCGCCCGGGCCCGGATCAGCATGCCGATCGCGACCGGGATGAGCACGATGGCGAAGACCTGCAGCACCTTGTCGAACTGCAGACCCAGGCTCCCGCCGTCGGCGAGGAAGTATGCCGCCGAGAGGTTGACCACGATCGGCAGGGTGACCACGGCCAGCACCGAGTTGATAGCAGTCAGGGTGATGTTGAGGGCGACATGCCCACCGAACAGGTGGCTGAAGAGGTTGGCGGTGGTGCCCCCGGGAGATGCGGCCAGCAGCATCATCCCGAGGGCAAGCTCCGGGGCCAGGTCGAAGGCGAGCACCAGCCCGAAGCAGAGCGCCGGCAGCACCAGGACCTGGCAGACCAGGGCGATGAGGGCGGCTTTCGGGTAGCGGGCCACCCGGCGAAAGTCCGCCACGGTCAGCCCGAGGCCCAGGCCGAGCATGATGATGCCGAGTGCGACGGGCAGTCCGATCAGGGTCAATGCCGAGTCCATGGCAGCACATGATCAACCCTCAGGTTCGCCGCCGCAATCCCCCGGGTGGCTCGCGCTGCCCGGCTGGGGCCAACGTCAGCCGTTGGCCACGAGGTCCCCGCAGCTCGTCTCGTCCGGCAGCAACGGTCGCAGCTGCACCGTCCAGTTCTTGCCGTCCGAGGTCCATGGCGTCGTCGCGGTCTCCCCCGCCGCGGCCGCGATCAACGTCTGCAGCGCATCTCCGGTGACGGTCACACAGCCCGGCCCGTTGCCGGAGCCGAGGGGCTCACCGGGCAGCGTCGGCCCGGGCCAGGGGTTATTGATGTCGAAGACCACATCGCTTGGCGAGTCACCCCTAGCCGCTGAGCCCTCGGCGGGTAGGTCCGTGATGCCCGCGACCGCGGTGGGCACGTAGGGCTTCGCGCTGTCCCCCTTGGCCGGCGCCAGCAGACCCGACTCGCCGGTGAGCGACGCGACGAACGCCCGCAGCCGCGTCCGGGCCGCCCGCTGGTCGGCGGTGAGGCCGGGCGCGTCGTCGCCCGCCTCGGTGAGGGCCGGGACGTCGATCTGCTCGGTGCCGTTCGCGCCGCGGACCGTGAATCGGGTTGTCGGCGCGTCGGCGAGCGCCGGAGTGCCGAAGTCCACCGCGCCGTCCACGCCGGCGGCCCGCGCCGACTCCAGCAGCGTCGACACGTCCTCGGGGGCGATCGGGTGGACCTGGAGGTTGGGCAGCGCGGGCCCGGGATAGATCAGGATCGTGGGGCCCTCGCTGATCACCCGTCCGTCACCGTAGACGCTGAGGGCCGGGATGCGGCTGGCCAGCGCCGACGGCATCCCGAACCCACCGATGGAGGTCATCTGGAACACCACCGCGTCGGCGGGGTGGGCCCCCTCCGGCTGGCCGGCACCGTCAGCGTTGGCCGTCTCGCCCTGCGAGCCGCAGGCGGTGACGAGCAGGAGCAGCGACACGGCGGGCGCCGTCCAGCGGAGTCGACTATTGGTCATGTCGGATCAGACGTGGCCGGGTGCCGGAAGGTTCCCGTGGGGCGACGATCCCTCGCCGCCCCACGGGCCACCCGGTCAGGTTCGGCCGACCACATCCCGTCGGAACGCCAGGCGAGCCACCTGGGCGGTCACCGCGGCAAGCCCGGTCAGTACCAGGACCGCGACCACACTGACCTCCTCCAACGGATGTTCGCCGACATGCGCGAAGGGTGACAGCCACCCGGCGCTGGCGGGAATATCGAGGATCGGGGCGAAGTACCCGAAGATCAGCCCGTAGCCGAGCACCACCCAGATCAGCGGCAGCACCCGAGGCGCCACCGCATAGAGCAGCGCGGCGGCGGCGAGGAGAAGCCAGACCGCCGGAGTGTGCGCCACGTGGCCGAGCAGCAGGTTACCGAAGGACCCGGCGTCGCCGGTGCTCACCGCCGCCCCGACGCCCATACCGGCGCCGGCGACCAGCAACAGCCACGGTACGCCGACCGCCGTCACCACGAGGTGGCTGCCGATCCAGGCCGAACGGCTGACTGCCGTCGCGAGCACCGGCTCGGCCCGCCCCTCGCTCTCTTCGGCACGCAGAGTCTGCATGGCGAGCACCGCGTAGACCCCGACGGCGAGGGCCATGGTCAGCCCCATGGTGCCGAGGTAGCCGTCCAGCAGGTTCTCCGACCCGCCCATGATGGCGACCATGTCCTCGGGGGCATCGGTGAACCCGTCGAGCAGTGGCTGGGTGAACGAGCCGTAGGCGAGGCCGGCGGCGAGCAGTCCCACACTCCACCCGATCAGGCTGGCCCGGTGCAGCCGGAACGCGAGCGCGAGCGGCCCGTCCAGCCAGGCCGCCGCCCGGGCCGGCCCCGGGCGGGGCGGCACGAGCCCGGCACCGAAGTCCCGGCGGGCGGAGAGCGCGTAGCCGGCGGCAGCGGCGGCCGCCGCGAAGGCCAGCGAGATCACCAGGGGCCACCAGCGGTCGTGCACGTACGGCGCGGTCTGCTGGGACCAGCCGATCGGTGAAAGCCAGGACAGCCACGACGCGCCGCCGCCCTGCGCCGCCGCCATGTCACCCAGCCCGCGCAGCACGAACGCGGCTCCGAGCAGGGCACCGGCCGCGCCGGAGGCGGCCCGCGGATACTCTGACAGCTGGACGGTGACCGCCGCGACTCCGGCGAATACCAACGCCACCGCACCGACCGAGGCGCCGAACAGCAACGACCCGCCGAGGTCGTAGCCCCGGCTGGCCATCAGGCCACCGATCAGGATGGCGACGACCGCGGCCATCGTGGCGGCGAGCGCCAGCACGGCGGTGAGCTGGGCGTGCCGGCCGACCACGTTGGCGCGGATCAGCTCGGCCCGACCGGAGCGCTCCTCCACCCGGGTGTGCCGCACGACGGTCAACAGCCCCATCAGACCCGCGCCGATGGCCACGTAGAGGCCGTACTGCCCAGCGAGGAAGCGCTCGATGGTCAGGTCGTCGAAGCCGAATCCAGGGCCGCCGAAGAGCGCACCGGCCGGGCTGCCGGAGAAGGCGGTCAGCCCCTCCAGGTCCGCCGGGCTCTCGACGAAGGTCTCCAGCGCGGTGGCGAAGTATCCCATCAGCAGCGCCAGGCCGAGGGTCCAGGCCGGGAAGCGGATCCGGTCTCGGCGCAGCATGAACCGCAGCAGGGTGCCGGTCCCGGTGACCCGGCCGCCGCCCTTGGCGGGCGCCGCGACCACCGGACGGTTCACCATCACGGTGGCCATCACGCCACCGCCCCGTTGCGGGCCGGCTCATCGCCATAGTGCCGCAGCAGCAGCTGTTCCAGGGTCGGTGGCCGGACGGTCAGCCCACGTACGCCGAGGTCGCCCAGCCGCCGGATGACGGCGGCGAGGTGATCGCCGTCGACCTCGAAGCGGACGTGGCCGTCGGTGTCCTGCAGCCCGTGTACGCCGGCCAGGGTGGCCAGCGAGGCGGCCGGACTGTCGACGATCGCGTCCACGGAGGTCCGGGTCAGGTGACGCAGGTCGGTCAGGGAGCCGGTCTCGACGATCCGCCCCTGCCGGATGATCGAGATCTGGTCGGCCAGCACCTCGACCTGGGCGAGGATGTGGCTGGAGAGCAGGACGGTCCGGCCGGCCGCGCAGGCCTCCCGGATGCACTCCTGAAACACCGCCTCCATCAGCGGGTCCAGCCCGGCGGTCGGCTCGTCGAGCAGCAGCAGGTCCACGTCGCTGGCCAGCGCCGCGATCAGGGCGACCTTCTGCCGGTTGCCCTTTGAGTAGGTCCGCCCCTTCTTGCGGGGGTCGAGGTCGAAACGTTGGCACAGCTCGTCGCGGCGAACCGGGTCGGTCCCGCCGCGCAGGCGGGCGAAGAGGTCGATCGCTTCGCCGCCGGTCAGGTTGGGCCACAGCTCCACGTCGCCGGGGACGTAGGCGAGTCGGCGGTGCAGTCGCACCGCGTCGGCCCACGGATCACCGCCGAGCAGCCGGACCCGGCCGCGGTCGGCCCGGAGCAGCCCCAGCAAGATCCGAATGGTGGTGGACTTGCCGGCACCGTTGGGGCCGAGGAAGCCGTGCACGGTGCCGGTCTCGACCTGCAGGTCGAGACCGTCCAGCGCCTTGATGCGGCCGAAGAGCTTGTCGATGTGTTGAATGTCGATTGCCGTGGTCATGGTCGTAGACCTCGTTCGAGGAAGACCCGGGCAGGGTGAAGCCCCGGGGTTGGTCCGATGTCGTCGATCACGCGGAGCCCACGAAGAGTCGGTGAGCCGTCGCGGAGAAAGTTCACGCCGGGCGGCGTGACAACCGGTACGCAGTGCCCTCTACGCCCGCCGCGGGCGGATCCGGGACGTACATCAGATAGTCGTCGAGCATCGAACGATCGACGTGCAGCCCTTGGGTGAAACGCCCGAGGGCCGGCGACGCGATCCCCTCGGCGCCGGGACGAGACCCGGCCGCGCGAACGTGTCCGTCGATCGCGGCAGCCTGACAGACACCCGTGGTGACGAAGCCGCCAACCCGAGTCACGAAACCGCCGCCAACCGATGCCACCCCGCTAGATTAAACAGTCGTTCAACCGTTCGGCAAGACCACCCACCGGGCCGAGAACCCACCCGCCGCTTGACGCCCTAGGGTGGGCGGATGTCCCGCCCCACGCCCTCCGACGATCACCCCACCGCCGCCTCGAACCCGCTCACCCAGCTCACGCTGGAACAGCTCCGGCGACGTACCAGCGTGAAGTGGGGCAGGCACGCCCCGGACGTGCTTCCACTCTGGGTGGCGGAGATGGATGTCCCCCTCGCCCCCGCCGTCGCCGATGCGCTGCAGCGCGCCATCGCGCTCGGCGACACCGGCTACGCCAACCCGACGGGTTACGCGGAGGCGTTCGGCGAGTTCGCCGCCGAACGCTGGGGCTGGACCGACTTCTCCCCCGGCCGAACGGCGGTGGTACCCGACGTGATGCTGGGCATCGTCGAGGTACTCCGGCTGGTGACCGAACCCGGCGACGCCGTGGTCGTCTGCTCCCCGGTCTATCCGCCCTTCTACGCGTTCACCCGGCACGCCGGACGGGAGGTTGTCGAGGCCCCGCTCGGGGCCGACCTACGGATCGATCTCGCCGCTCTCGACGAGGCCTTCCAGCGTGCCCGTGCCCGCAGCAAGCGGCCGGCCTTCCTGTTGTGCAACCCGCACAATCCCACCGGGGCGGTACACCGCCGCGCGGAGCTTGAGGCCGTCGCCGAGCTGGCCGACCGGCACGGCGTGCGGGTGATCTCCGACGAGATCCACGCTCCGCTGGCGCTGCCGGGGGCAGCGGTCACCCCGTACCTGACCGTCACCGGCACCCAGGACGCCTTCGCGGTAACCTCCCGGCTCCAAGGCATGGAACCTCGCCGGCCTGAAGGCGGCACTCGCGGTCGCGGGACCACGCGCCGCGGCCGAGCTGACCCGGATGCCGGAAGAGGTCAGCCACGGACCGAGCCACCTGGGTGTGGTCGCGCAGACGGCCGCCCTCCGGGCCGGCAGGGAGTGGCTCGACCACCTCCTCGACGGGCTACACGCCAACCGCACCCAGCTGGAGGGGCTGCTGGTCGAGCACCTGCCGACCGTCGGCTACCACCGGCCCGAAGGCACCTACCTGGCCTGGCTGGACTGCCGGCGTCTCGACCCGCACCGGGCTCAACCCGACAGCGCAGCCGACGAGGTCAGCGCCGGACCAGCCCAGCTGTTCCTGGAACGCGCGCGGGTGGCCCTCAGCTCCGGGCACGCCTTCGGCACGGGTGGAGCGGGCTGGGTCCGGCTAAACTTCGCCACCTCCCCCACCATCCTCACCGACGCCGTCACCCGCATGGGTCGGGCTGTCCGGGAGGCGGGAACCACCACCTCGAGGTGATCCACAACAGTTGGCGGCCCCGAACCGGCGAGAGACCGGCGCGCCGGGAATGTCGTACGCTACCGTTCAGCACGATGCTCAGCCGTCTCGTACGGGCATTTTGTGCCCGTCGTTCGCTCCGAACGGCGACCCGGAGGTACCCACCGTGACCGACGACACCGATGTCACCTCGTGGGCTCTCGAGGCGGGACGCGGTGACCAGGCGGCCGCCGCCGCCTTCATCCGGGCGACCCAGCAGCAGGTTCGGCGCTTCCTGGCCGCCTTGATCTCCCCGGCCGAGGCGGATGACCTGACGCAGGAGACCTACCTGCGCGCGCTGCGGTCGCTTCCCTCGTTCGCCGGCCGCTCCTCAGCGCGTACCTGGTTGTTCAGCATCGCCCGGCGAGTCGCGGTGGACCACGTGCGGACCGCCACGTCCCGTCCGCGGACGGTCCCGATGACCAACTCCCACGACGTCGCCGACGCCGACGAGAGTGGCTTCGACCGGCAGGTCGCCCTGGAACAGGTCATCGCGGCACTCCCGACCGACCGCCGGGAGGCGTTCGTCGTCACCCAGGTTCTCGGCCTCTCCTACGCCGAGGCCGCACAGGTGTGCGGCTGCCCGGTCGGGACGATCAGGTCCCGGGTATCCCGGGCTCGGGAAGATCTGGTCGTCGCGCTACAGGCCCGCTCCGGCGGGTCGGCCCGCCACACCGCAGCCGGCTGACGACCTTCCCGTCCCGCGCGGGAACCAGCGCCGGCACCGGTCCGACTACCGGTACATGGGGTGTGAGCAGTGGCGCGAGGTGTTGTCGGCGCAGTTGGACGGGGAGGAGACCCCGGCTGAGCGGGCGGCAGCCGACTCCCACCTGGCCGGTTGCGGTGCGTGCCGGACGTGGTTCGACCAGGCGGCGGCGATCACCCGTCGGGCCCGGCTGTCGGTCAGCGTGATCGGCCCCGACCTCACCGACGCGGTCCTGGCCGCGCTCCCCGCAACGACTCCGGCGACGACCCCGGCGCGACCGCCGTGGCGACAACGGCTGGTGATCGCCCTGCGCGCGGCGCTCGTGCTAACGGGGGCGCTGCAGGTCATGCTGGGTCTGACGCAGGTCGGTCGGGCGGCGGCGGGCCCGCACATCCACGCTGGCGGGCCACTGGCCTCGGGCCACCTGTGGCACGAGGCAGCGGCGTGGAACATCGCCGTCGGCGCCGGGTTCCTGTTCGTGGCCGCCCGCCGCACCCCGCCGACCGGGCTGCTGCCGATGTTGAGCGCCTTCGTCGGCACCCTGGTGCTCCTGTCGGTCAACGACCTGATGACCGGCCGGGTGGAGACCGCCCGGCTGGTCAGCCACGGGTTCCTCTTCGTTGGCTACACGATCGTCGTGGCCATGTCCCGGCCGGGACTACACCCGGGCGGCCCGCCCACCGACCTTCGCACTGATCGGCCCCGCTGGCGCATCCCGGCCGAGGATGAGCCGCCCCCGCCGGGTCTACGGCTCGCGCCCCCGCCGTTTCCGGGTTCGGCGTGCCACCGGGACAACGCTGCGGCCTGAGCGTCCCGATCCCGGTGATGTTGCTAACCGAATCACCGGGAACTTTCCCGTCCCGCCGAACCGACCAACAGTCAACACCGAACTCAGAGAGGTCTACATGCCAAGTAACGTCACCCGTCGGCGCCTACGCCCGGCCGCCCTGGTCGCCGCCGCCCTGCTGACCGCCGCCATGGCCGGCTGTGGCTCGTCCGACGACTCGTCGGCGCCCAACCCAGCCCCGTCGGAGACGGCCACCGCGGCAGCGGACGCCCCCGTCGGCGTGGTCGGGATCAACGACCCGTGGGTTAAGGCCGCCGACCAGGGGATGACCGCGGCGTTCGCTACCCTGGTGAACGAGAGCGACGCCGACGTGACCCTGACCGGCGTCAGCACCGAGGTGTCGCCGATGGAGCTGCATGAGATGGCCATGAAGGATGGGGAGATGGTCATGCAGGCCAAGGAGGGCGGCATCGTGATCAAGGCGAAGAGCAGCCACGTCCTCGAGCCCGGTGGCGACCACCTCATGATGCTGGATCTGAAGCAGCCGGTGCAGGCCGGCGACGAGCTGAGCTTCACCCTCACCTTCGCCGACGGGCGGACCCAGTCGTTCACGGCGGTGGCGAAGCCGTTCACCGGCGCGGAGGAGAGCTACAACCCCGAGCACAGCATGCCGGACATGTCCATGAGCCCCAGCGCAGCGTCGTGACTGGGAGCGGCCCCCGCGCGGTGAGCCGACGCGGTCTGCTCGCAGGTGGCGTCCTGGCTGCCGGTGGCGCGCTCGGCGCCACCGTGGCCGTCACCGCCGTTGGCTCCGACGCCCCCTCCACCCACCCCACCGAGATGACACCGGCGGCGGAGATCGGGCTCGCCGTCGAACCGTTCCACGGGACCCGCCAGGCGGGGGTCGCCACCGAACCACAGGCGTATGCGGCATTCGTCGCACTCGCCCTCCGGCCGGAGACGGACCGGGAGGCGCTGGGACGGATGCTACGGCTGCTCTCCGACGACGCCGCCCGCCTCACTCAGGGCCATCCCGCCCTGGCCGACACCGAGCCGGAGCTCGGGCTGCTGCCAGCCCGACTGACCGTGACCTTCGGCTTCGGTCCCGGCTTCTACCAGGCGGCCAACCTCGACGGGCGGCGGCCACCATCGGTGGCCGCCCTCCCGGCGTTCCGCATCGACCGGCTCTCCCCCCGCTGGTCCGGCGGGGACCTGCTGTTGCAGATCTGCGCCGACGACCCGCTGACCGTCGCGCATGCTCAGCGGGTACTGGTGAAGGACAGCCGCCCCTTCGCCACCGTCGCCTGGGTACAGCAAGGCTTCCGGCGCGCGGCCGGGGCCGAGCCGGGGCGCACCCAGCGCAACCTCTTCGGCCAACTCGACGGCACCGCCAACCCGAAGCCGGGCGCTCCCCTGGAGACCGCGGTGTGGGCACCGGACGGGCCGGCGTGGCTACGCGACAGCACCACCCTGGTCGTCCGGCGGATCAGCATGAACCTGGAGACGTGGGACCTCCTCGGCCGCACCGACCGAGAGTTGTCCGTCGGCCGCCGGCTCGACACCGGCGCGCCCCTGACCGGCACGGACGAAAACGACGAGCCCGACTTCAAGGCCCTCGGGTCGGGCGGACTCACCGTCATCCCGGACTTCTCACACCTGACCCGCTCCCACGTCACCGAGGACCGGCTCCGGATTCTGCGCCGCCCCTACAATTACGACGGCGTGCCCAGCGCCGACGGGACTGCGGACAGCGGCCTGATCTTCGCCTCATACCAGGCCGACATCACCCGTCAGTTCCTACCCATCCAACGACGCCTGGCCGAACGGGACCTACTCAACGAGTGGACCACCCCGATCGGCTCTGCCGTCTTCGCGATCCCACCCGGCTGCCCCGAAGGCGGCTGGATCGGCCAGCAACTGCTCGGCTGACCTCGACAGGAGAACCATGCGGACCAACACCCGCCCGAGACCCGCCGGCTTCCTCGCCGCCGTCCTCGCCGCCGCCGCGCTGCTGCTCGTACCGGCCTCCCCGGCCGCCGCGCACAACTCTCTGAAGGCCACCACACCGGCCAAGAACGCCGAGCTGGACACGGCGCCGACCGAGATCACACTGGAGTTCCTCCAGAAGCTGGATCCGGCGTTCACCACCATCGTCCTCTCCGACGCCGCGGAGCAGAAGGTTCCGACCGGTGAACCCGAGGTCACCGGGGCAAAAGGCACGATAAGCATCGACGGAACCCTGGCGAACGGCACCTACACCGTCGCGTACCGGGTAGTCTCCGCCGACGGGCACCCGGTCCAGGGCTCGTACGCCTTCACCGTCGCCGACCCCGCCGGCGCCGAGGCGCCGGCACCGACGCCGGCGGAGTCCTCTCCCGAGGCCGAGCCCACCACGCCGCCAACGGAGCCCGGATCGGTCAGCCCGGCAGCGGCGGCGACCGACGACGACGGTGACGGCGGCGGAATCGGCGCCCCGGCGGTGGTCGGCGGCGGGGTGCTGTTGGTCCTGGTGGTAGCCGGCGGACTGGTGCTACTACGCCGCCGACGCAGCACGACCTGACCAAGGGTTGTCGGGCGGCGCTCGGTGCCGCCCGACAACCCTTGGCGCCCGACCCCAGCGGGATCTGCGCCGTTGCCAGGCCAGGCCGCGCACCGGGTTGCGGCGGTCACCGGTCCTCCGGCGCAGCGTCGTGGAGTAGCGCGGCGAGTTCGGTCACCGCGCGCGGGCGGGCCCCCGCCAGCTCTGGAATCTGGTCCAGGAGCTGGTGCACCAGCGGCGCCCACGCCGGCACCAGGTGTGCCGCCGCGAGCAGCGCCGGATCGGCAAGGCCATCCGCCGTGGCTACGGTCCGCACCCGTCCGCCGGAGACCACCGCCACCGCGTCCGCCCAGCGGAAGGCGAGGTCGACATCGTGGGTGGAGAGCACCACCGTCGTACCCGCGGTGTGCAGGTCGTGCAGGGTGCTCAGCAGTGCTTCCACCCCGGCCGGGTCGAGCCCGGCCGTCGGTTCGTCGAGAATGAGCAGCCGCGGGTGCATCGCGACCGCGCCGGCGATGGCCACCCGCTTGCGCTGGCCGTAGGAGAGCAGGTGGGTGGGTCGATCGGCGAGCCCCGACACACCGAGCGCCGCCAGCGCCGCCTCGCAGCGCCGCCGTACCTGCTCGGCCGGTAGCCCCAGGTTGACCGGCCCGAAGGAGACATCCTGCCGGACGTTGGCGGAGAAGAGCTGATCGTCCGGGTCCTGCACCACCAGTTGTACCTGCTGCCGCAGCTCCCGTAGGCCGGCCCGGGTGTAGCGCGCCCGGGTGCCGGCGACGGAGATCCGGCCCGCGGCGGGCCGCCGCGCGCCGGCCGCCAGCCGGAACAGCGTGGTCTTGCCGCCGCCGTTCGGGCCCAGCACGGCCAGTCGCTGACCGGGGTCGATCCGAAGGTTGACCCCGGTCAGGATCGGCTGACCCGGCTGGTAGGCGAAGCCCACCTCGGCGAACTCCAGCAGCGGTGCGCTCACCAAGGGGACACCCACCCGGTGCTGACCATGACGATCACGCCGAGCAACGCCGTGGTCGCCGCGACGAACGGCACCGATACCCGGTGGGCCCCCACCTGCACGGCAAGCGAACCGGTGTAGCCCCGCACCGCCAGTCCCTCCTCCAGCCGCCGCGCCCGGTGCAACGCCCGGACGAACACCGCCCCCGCCTGACCGGCCAGGGACCGGTAGGCGCTCCGCCAGGTACGGAAGCCAAGCCGGGCCGCCTGCGCCTGCCGGACCGCGCGCACGCTCTCCACCAGCAGGAAGAGCATCCGGTACGTCAGCGCGGCAACCTCGGTGACCGCCGGGGGGATCCCCAACCGGTGCAGTCGTGGCAGGACCTCCGACAGCGGTGTGGTGGCGGTGAACAGCAGCAGGCAGGTCAACGCCGCCACGGAACGGCCCGCGGTCTGTGCCGCCACCGGCAGGCCCGCGGGGTCAATGGCCAGTCGGAGTGGAGCCGGCATCGACGCCAGTAGCGGAATCGTCGACGTGACCACGAAGAGTAGCGGCACCCGGGCCGCCCGAAGCACCACGACCAGTGGTACCCGTGCGACGGCCAGCAGCACCGCCGCCGCACCACCGGACAGGAGCGCGCCGGGCCAGGTGGGCAGGGCCACCGCGCAGACCAGCAGCCCGAGCGCGAGCAACGCCTTCTCGGCAGGGTGCCGACCTCGCCAGGGGCCGGTATGCGCGGCGATGTCGAGGGCGAACACGCTAGCCGCGCTGCCGGCCAGCAGCGTCGCGCTGCCGCTGCCGGGTCCGGGCAACACCGAAGTAGTAGCCGAGCAGGCCGGCACCGAGCGCAGCCTGGAGGGCGAAGAACGCCGACTCCAGCTCGGCTGATGGCGGCTCGTAGATCGGCGAGAACCACGGCTGGTAGTCGGGGTGGTCGTCCACGATGGCCTGTTCGGCAAGGGCGTCCGCGCCGGAGAAGGGTTCCTCCCCCGACCCGAGGCCGAACGCCAGCGGTGCCACCGCCAGGAGCAGCACCGCGAGCAGCAGCAGCAGGTTGACCCAGGAGAAGCGCCTCATGCCCGTACCTCCGCCGCCGGACGCAGCAGGCCGAGCCGACGCAGTTCATCACCGCTGGTCCGACTCAGCAGGCGGACCACCAGAACGGTCAGCAGTCCCTCGCTGATCGCCAATGGAATCTGGGTCACGGCGAAGATCCCGCCGAACTTCGCCAACGCACCGACGATGCCAGCCGTCGGGTCGGGGAATGCCAGGGCCAGCTGGGCGACGGTGACACCGTACGTCGCCAGGCTGCCCAGGGCCGCAGCGGCGAACACCGCCGGGTCCATACCGCCGCCGGCGCGACGGACCATGGTGTAGCTCCCAAACGCCACCCACGGGCCGACGATCGCCATCGAGAAGACGTTCGCGCCCAGCGTGCTCAACCCACCGTGGGCCAGCAGCAGCGCCTGGAACAGCAGCACGATGCCGCCGAGCACGCTCATCACCGGCGGTCGGAACAGCACCGCCCCCAGCCCGGTGCCGGTCGGGTGGGAACTCGACCCGGTCACCGACGGGATCTTCAATGCGGACAGCGCGAAGGTGAAGGCACCGGCCGCCCCGAGCAGCAGTTTCGATTCTGGATCTGCACGGACCTGCCGGACCAGGGCCCGACTTCCGTGGACGACGAATGGCGCGGACACGACGAACCACGCCGCCGCCTGTTCCGGAGGGAGATACCCCTCGGCGATATGCATCGAATGACCTTCCCTTCCAGCACCTCGTGGATGAGATCCGTGTCAAGGCCGGTCTCCTGGCTTCCGGATCGACGTTCACTCCAGCCTTCCCAGGCCTGGTGGGGCCCAGTGGCACAGTCAGAGATCACTACCCGGTCACAGTGGCGAGGGCCGCGCCGGTCTTCCACCGGCTTCCCGTGCACCTTGACGGCGAGAGGCTATCGGGCGCCCGGCCGGACGGCAAGCTGTCGCTTCGCGCCAATCGGTCCACGCCTGCGCCGGCTGCAGCGTCCCGGATGCCGCGCTCCGCCGCGAGCCGATAGGTTCAGCGCGGGCCAGAGCCCGGCTTCCGGGCCGTCAGGATGGCGTAGCCGAGTACACCGTCGGCGACCGCGGCCCGGGCCGCGGCCAGGACCGCCGGGGCCCGGGCGAAGTCCAGGCCGAGCGCCGCCGCCTGATCAGCAGCGGTCAGCCGCAACACGGTCAGGCGCGCCTCGATCTGGTCGATCATCGTGGTGACCGCGGGGTCGTGCCGTTCGGTGTGGGTTGTGGTCAACCCCGCGCCGGCCAGCAGGGCGACGTACTCATCAAGGGGACGGGCATCGGCGATGCAGGCGATCCACGCTCCCAACCCGGTCAGTTCGGGGGGCAGCCGGTCGGGGACGGCGACGACATCGGCCATCCCCAGTCGACCGCCCGGGACCAGCACCCGAGCCAGTTCCCCCGCTGCCGTGGGCTTGTCGGGGAAGGTGCAGAAGGCACATTCGCAGATCACCACGTCAACCGAGTGTGCGTCGACACCCAGTTGCTCGGCGTCTCCCTGCCGGAACCGCACCTGGTCGGCGAGCCCCACAGACCGGGCTCCCCGGGTGGCCGCCGCGACATTGGGACCGGCGAGGTCCACACCGGTCACCGTGCAGCCGTACTCGGAGGCCAGCAGCAGTGCGCTGGCGCCCCGTCCGCTCGCGACGTCGAGTACGCGTTCACCGCTGGTCAGCCCCGTTCGGGCGGCGAGTCGACGGGTCAGCGACGAACCGCCGGGATGGTACGCCTCGCCGAGGAGCAGGGCGACCAGGTCCGAACCGTAGACCGCGGCACAGCAGCCCTTCGGGTCCGCCGCGGGCTCACCCGTCGTCACCGGATCCGCCGCCCGACGTTGGTGGCGTCCGGTGCCACCCGCCGCCCGGTGGCGACGCCGTCGGAGCGCTGGGCGACCTTCGATCCGTACGGGGAGTCGGCAATCATCGAGCGCAGCGCGAGTGCGTTGGGCACCACGTCAGCGACCGGCACCCCGGACATCTGCTCGCGAACCTGTTCCCGGTAGCCGACCGAGTTGTAGGCGCAGAACGGGATCAGTCTGCCGTCCGGAGTGATCTCCTCGACGCAGCACTTCATCAGCTGCCGCACATTGAGCGTGTACGGGTCCTGGAAGTCCTGGATCACGATCATGAAGGCCCGGTCGGTCAGGTTCGCGACCGCCTCGGGTAGGTTGACCCCGCAGGCGTCGGCGCAGTCCAGCGCTGCGGCGGTCTGGGCGAGGCGCGCGTTGGTCGTGTCGGTGCCCATGAACGCCGACGCCGACCACAGCTTCTCCAGCGCCTCCCGGACAGCCGGGTCCGGCACCACCCGGTTGGCGACGTAGTCGAGGTGGTCCGCCACATCGAGCAGCCGGGGAATCGGCACCACCGCGAAGTCTTCGGCGCCAGGCGTGCCCGAGGTGAGCAGATAGGTGATCGACCGGCAGGTCGGGAAGCAGCACGGCACCGGGAAGAAGTCCTCGGCCCGGAACCAGTCGGGCCGCTGCCGCGCGACAAGGTGAATGATGTCGGAGTTGGTCAGCCGGGTCAGTGGGTCGAAGGGCGTGTGTCGGCCGGAGTGGGTCACCGGCTGGAACGAGACGCTGCGCACCGCCGGGTGCGCGAGACCGTGGCTGATGATGGCACCGAGTTCGTGCTCGTTGAGCCCCCGCTCGACCGCGGCCACCAGGGTGACGGTCAGGCCGACCTCGGCACAGTTGTCCAACGCTCGCTGCTTGATCTCGCGTAGGTCCCGGCCCCGGATCTCCCGGTGTGTTCGCTCGTCGAACCCGTCGAACTGCAGGTAGATGTTGACCGCCCGGCCGGGACGGTTCCGCGCGCCAAGCGCTGCCACGAACGCCCGATCGCTGGCGAGCCGGATTCCGTTGGTGTTCAGGTTGACCGCCCGAATCGGACGGGCCTGTGCGGCGTCCACGAAGTCCAGGATCTGCCGATGGATGGTGGGCTCTCCGCCGGAGAACATCACCACCTCGGCCTCGCCCTCACTCGCCACGAAGACGTCGAGCATCCGCTCACACTGCGCGAGGCTGATGGCGTACCCGTCGGGCTGGTGGCCGGAGTCGGCGAAGCAGATCGGGCAGTCGAGGTTGCAGCCGGTGTTGACCTCGATAATGCCCAGGCAGGCGTGCTGCTTGTGTTCCGGGCACAGCCCGCAGTCCGCCGGGCAGCCGTCGCGCACCTCCGTCTGGAAGGTCAGCGGGATCGTGCCGGGCTTGTTGAATCGGGCGCTGTCGAGGTACATCCGCGCGTCGCCGTACACCAACGCCTCGAACTGGCCGTGCTCCGGACAGCGCTTACGCAGATAGACCTTGTCGTCGCGGAGGTTGACCTGTCCGTCGACAACGACCTTGCAGACCGGGCAGATCGACTTTGTGTACTCGACGAACACCTCATCCCGGTCCCGCTTCATGGCTCTCACCATTCCACGCCGCACTGCCCCGGCACGCCGGCTTGGTCGAATACCGCCCGGCGCGGCTGCCCAGACCGGCGACACCTGGCCCCGTGCCGGTGATCGGGCGGAGGGCAACCCCGGCACTGGCGGGTCAGCCGGGTACCGACGGGTCAGCCGGGTACCGGCGCGCGAGCGCGGAGCAGGGCCGCCACCCGCTCGCACCACTCACGATTCTCCTGCTCGAAGCCACGCCCCCGCAGGCAGGTGAGGTACGGCCCGATCCGGTCGCTCTCACGCAGGAACGCCTCCTCGGTCAGGTCACCGCGCAGCTGCCGGAGCATCCGGTCGAAGAGTTCCACCTTGGCGGCGGCGATGACCGCCCGCTCCTCGAGCTGGGCGATGACCGGTGCCGGGTCGAGCCGGTCCACGGCCTGGACCATGACGAGCAGGTCCTCCCGGATCGACGACGGCTTCGACGGCACGGCGGCGAAGGCAGCCAGTTCGGCGAGGCCGGCGGGCGTGACCGTGAACAGCCGCTTGTTGGGGCGGTCGTGCTGGATGACCTGGCGACCGGTGATCAGCCCCGCCCGTTCCAGCTTGGTCAACTCGGCGTAGAGCTGCTGGGGTACCGCGTACCAGAAGTTAGAGCAGGAAACATCGAAGATTTTGGTTAGTTGGTAGCCGCTGTACTCCCCATCGAGCAGCACCGCCAGCACCGCGTGCCGCAGCGCCATGGCCACACCTCCCACTCCGGGTGAGGACGCAGTTTCGCGGGCCGGCACCGCGTCACCGGCCCTTCCCCCGAACCATACTCAATGATATGACTATTCCTGTTGAGGACTACCGACGGCAGTCCTCCCGACCGTCAAGCCTGCCCACCGGCACACTGCCCACCGTCACCACGCGGAACGAGGCGGCCCCCACCGGCTTCTCCCGCGCCCGGGACCCCCGGGGACCTGGAAGGACACCCCAATGAAGCTTGGCTACACGACCGGCTACTGGTCCTCCGGGCCGCCCGAGGGCGTCACGGCGGCCATCGCCGAGGCCGACCGACTCGGCTTCGACTCCATCTGGGCCGCCGAGGCATACGGATCGGACTGCCTGACCCCCCTCGCGTGGTGGGGAGCGAACACCTCCAACGTCCGCCTGGGCACCAACATCATGCAGATGTCGGCCCGCACTCCGACCGCCGCGGCGATGGCCGCGCTCACCCTCGACCATCTCTCCGGCGGCCGGTTCGTCCTCGGGCTCGGCGTCTCCGGCCCGCAGGTCGTGGAGGGGTGGTACGGCCAGCCGTATCCGCGACCGCTGGCCCGTACCCGGGAGTACATCGAGATCATCCGTGCCGTCCTCGCCCGATCCGAACCGGTCACGCACGACGGCGACTTCTTCCAGCTACCGCATCGCGGCGGCACCGGCCTGGGTAAGCCGCTGAAGTCCACCGTCCACCCGCTGCGCGCCGACATCCCGATCTTCCTCGGCGCCGAGGGGCCGAAGAACGTCGCCTTGGCAGCCGAGATCGCCGATGGCTGGCTACCGATCTTCTTCTCCCCCAAGGCGGACAGCTTCTACCGGGCCGCGCTGGCCGAGGGCTTCGCCCGACCTGGCGCCCGCCGTGATCTGGACACATTCGAGGTCGCCGCGACCGTACCGATCGTCGTCCACGACGACATCGAGCGGGCGGCGGACCGACTCCGCCCCTTCGTCGCGCTCTACGTGGGCGGCATGGGAGCCAAGTCAGTCAACTTCCACCGGGATGTCTTCGCCCGCCTCGGCTACGAAAAGGAGTGCGAGGTCATCACCGAGGCGTACCTGGCGGGCGACAAGAAGCGGGCCGCCGCCGCCGTGCCAACCGCGCTGGTGGAGGACATCGCCCTGATCGGCTCGGTCGCCAAGGTCCGCGATGAGCTGCAACGATGGCGCGAGACCGTGGTCACCACGCTGCTCGTCCAGGGCAACGCCCAGCAGCTACGCCAGGTCGCCGAGGTGGTGGGCTGAGCACCCGTCCCGCCAATCGCCCGACTCCGGTGGCCCACCTGACGGCTACCCCGCGCCGCCGCACGGTGGGCCACCGGAGTCGGGCGAGGTGATCTACATCGCCGGGTCAGCTGGCGTCGTCGGAACAGATGACCTGCCGGATCACGTCGCCGCGACCGAGAGCGGCGAGGGCGTCCCCGACCTCCTCCAGCCGCAGCCGATGCGTGATCATCTCACTCAGGTCGAGTCGGCCGGCCCGCCAGAGGTCGAACATCCGGTCAAAGTCCCGCGGCGCCTGCGACGCACCGTAGAGCGAGGACGTGATGCTCTTTCCCTCGAACAACAGCTCAAAGGGGCTGAAGGTGACCTGTTGGTCGGAGCGGCCGGCACCCACGACCACCACCGTCCCACCCCGACGTGCCGCAGTCCACGCCGCACGCAGCGTCTGCGGCACCGCCACCACGTCGAAGACGTGGTCGAAGCCCTCACCGTCGGTGAGCTGAGCCGACAGCTCACCCAACGTCTCCGGGCCACAGCTGTGGGTTGCTCCGAAGCGCAGCGCGGTCTGCTGCTTGGCCTCGACCGTGTCGACCGCGACGATGACGGCGGCACCGGCGAGCCGCGCGCCCTGGATCGCGGCGATACCCACACCGCCGCAGCCGATCACCGCGACGGCGGCACCCGGCTCTACCCGCGCCGTGTTGATCACGGCACCGACGCCGGTCATCACGCCACAGCCAACCAGCGCGGCCACCTCGTACGGCACATCGGGGGCCACCTTCACGGCGCCGGCCTGGGGAATCACGATCTCTTCGGCGAAGGCGCCACACCCGGCCATCGCGAAGACTGGAGTCTCGCCGACCAGGAAGCGCGGCTGGGCGTAGCCAGCCAGCACGTTGGTCAAGCAGAGGTAGGGCTCCCCCCGGGCGCAGGAGGGGCAGGACCCGCACGCGGGTAGCCAGTTGACCACGACGCGGTCCCCCTCGACCAGGTCATCCACCCCATCGCCGACCGCGACGACATCGCCGGATGCCTCGTGCCCCAGCACCACGGGCATCGGGTGCGGCAGCACCCCCTCGCGCGTCGAGCGGTCAGAGTGACACACCCCGGCCACCCGAACCCGGATCCGGACCTCCCCCGCACCCGGCCCGAGCACCGTCACGTCATCGCGAATCTCGACCTTGTCGTCACCCACCGTGTGAAAAATCGCCGCCCGCACGAGATCACCTCCGAAAGTGAAACCTGTTCTAGCCTAGGGGCCGACAAGGGCCCGGGCAAGCGGCTGGGGCACAGCCAGGGCGACCGGCATAATTCGACCGTGACCACAAAGAAAGCCAGCAGCGCGGGCCTGCCGTCGGAGCGTCGCACCCACCTCGTACGCCTCGCCGGAGAGCTGTTCGCCGAGAAGGGCTTCCGAGCCACCACCGTGCGGGAGATCGCCGACGCGGCCGGCATCCTGTCCGGCAGCCTCTACCACCACTTCGACTCCAAGGAGTCGATCGGGGACGAGCTCCTCTCCGGCTTCCTCAACGAGGTGCTCACCGGATACCGCGAGGCGGTCGCCGACACGGACGACCCGCGCAGCACGATCGAGCAGTTCGTCCGCTCGAGCGCGGCGACGCTGGCCCGGCACCGCGCCGCCCTGACCATGCTGCAGAACGACTGGAACCACTTCCGCGCCGTACCCCGCTTCGACTATCTGCGCGACGCCACCCGGGAGATCGAGCACCTCTGGGTAGACCAGTTGGAGCGGGGGAAGCAAAGCGGACTCTTCCGCTCCGATCTGGACACCAAGCTGACCTACCGATTGCTGCGGGACGTGTTGTGGATACCGACGCGGTGGGGACAGAACGGCAGCAACAGCTGGGATGCCGATCAGATCGCCGACGCGGTCATTCGTCTGATCTTCGACGGCATTCTCGCCCCGGACAGCGGGTCGCCCGGGGGGTCACGGGCGGATCGCGCTCCGCGGGCGAAGCCGACGAGAAGCTGATACCCTACCAAGCAAGCGATTGGTCACCGATGTGCCCGGCGGAGCCACCGACTGCCCGCGGACGAGGGAGCACCAATGACAGATCAGCAGTTCACACTGGACGGCACGGTCGCGATCGTGACCGGGGCCGGCAACGGATTGGGGCGCGCGGAAGCCCTCGAGCTGGCCGCGAGTGGGGCCCGGCTCGTCCTCAACGACCTTCCCGGCGACGCCGTAACGGCGGTGGCAGCCGAGATCGCGGCGGCGGGGGGCGAGGCGACGGTGTGCCCGGGCGATATCGGCGACTGGTCGACCGGCGAGTCCCTCCTGGACGCGGCCCTCGATACATACGGCCGACTGGACATCCTGGTCAACAACGCCGGCGTCCTCCGCGATCGGATGGTCTTCACGATGTCGGCGCAGGAATGGGACCTCGTGCTGCGGGTGCACCTGCGCGGTCACTTCGTCACCACCCGCTTCGCCACCGCCTACTGGCGCAACCGCAGCAAGGCCCTCGGCACCCCGGTGTACGGCCGAATCATCAACACCTCCTCGGAGGCGTTTCTGCTCGGCTCGCCCGGCCAGCCAAACTACGCCGCCGCGAAGGCCGGTGTTGTGGCGCTCACCGTCGCGACCGCGCGTAGCTGCGCCCGGTACGGCGTCCGAGCCAATGCCATCTGCCCACGCGCGCGCACGGCAATGACCAGCGAGCTCATGGGACCCTCCCCCGAGGAGGCGACCGATCCGTTGTCCCCAACACACGTCGCACCGCTCGTGCGGTACCTCGCCAGTCCGGCCGGAGATCCGATCAACGGCGAGGTCTTCGTGATCCACGGTGGCGTGGCCGCGGTGCTGGCCCCACCCACCGTGCGCGCAAGCTTCCACACCAACGGCGAGTCCTGGTCACCGACCGCCCTACACGACGCCCTGGGACCCCTCTTCGGCGAGCAGAACGCCGGAGCGGGATACGCCTGCGAGGCCACCCTGCCGCTGGCTGCGACCACGTTCGGCGAAAGCCGGTAGCAACCCCGGGCGGGGACGGCACCGCGGCGGCGACCGTCGGTCGCCGCCGCGACGGCCCGCCACCTACATGAGCTCATCCGTGGTGGGCAGTAGAACGGTCTTCACCTCGGTGAATGACTCCGCCGAGCCACGCCCGCCCTCCCGCCCGAGACCGGACTGGCCGAATCCGCCAAAGGCTGCGTGGGGCTCCACCTGATAGCCATTGACGCCGACGGTTCCCGCCCGCACGGCTCGGGTCAGGCGCATGGCCCGCTTCACATCGCTGGTCCACACCGTGGCGGCGAGTCCGTACTCGGTGTCGTTGGCCAGGCGTACCGCCTCCTGCTCGTCGGTGAACGGCGTCACCCCAAGCACCGGGCCGAAGATCTCCTCCCGGGCGATGGTCATGTCGCTGGCCACGTCGGCGAAGAGCGCCGGCGTCACGAAGTTGCCGGCAGCCAGCTCTCCACCAACCCGTTCACCGCCGCAGACCAGGCGGGCTCCCTCCGCCTGCCCCTTCCCGACATAGCCGAGCACGCGGTTCAACTGCCGCCCGTTGATCAGCGGAGAGGCGGTGGTCTCGGCGTCGAAGGGATCTCCGTAGTTCACCAGGGCGGTCGCACCGGCGGCGATTGCCAGGAAGTCGTCGTAGACCTCCCGCTGGACCAGCGCTCGGGTATGGGCCACGCAGACCTGGCCCGACAGTCCCACCGTGACGGTTCCCATGGTCAGCGCCGCCGCGGCGTAGATGTCGGCATCGGCGAAGACGATCGATGGGCTCTTTCCCCCGAGCTCCAGACTCACCCGGGTGATTCCGTCCGCCGCGGCGCGCAGGATGCGCCGGCCCACGGCCCGGCTGCCGGTGAAGGTGACCTTGTCTACCAGCGGGTGGGTGACCAGCGCCTCGCCGGTCGTCTCCCCCGGCCCGGTCACGACGTTGAGCACGCCCGGCGGAACGCCGGCCTCCTCGAGAATCCGCACCAGTCGCAACACCGCGAAGGTGGCGTACTCCGACGGCTTCAACACCACGGTGCACCCGGTGGCCAACGCTGGCGCGAGCTTCTGCGCCGCCAGCAGGAGGGGCGCATTCCACGGGATGACCGCCGCCACCACCCCGACCGGCTCGCGCAGGGTGAACACCATGTGGTCACCCCCCTGGTAGGGCGACAGCGTCTCCCCACCGAGCTTGTCGACCCAGCCAGCGTGATGATCGAAAATGTCGGCCGCGCACTCGGCCGACACCGCATAGGCGTCACCAAAGCTCAACGGAACACTGTTGTCGAGCGCCTGGAGCGCAAGCAGTTCGTCGGCGTGTTCACGGATGAGGTCAGCGGTCCGCCGCAGCACCCGAATGCGTTCCTTCGCCCGGCTGTGGGGCCAGGGCCCCTCGTCGAATGCGGTTCGGGCGGCTCGGACGGCGGTGTCCACGTCGGCGGCGTCCGCAACCGCGAACTCCCCCACCTCCTCGCCCGTCGCCGGATGTAGGTGCACCCACGTCCGGTCATCCCGCGACGGCCGCCAGTCACCCGCGAGGAGCAGCTCCCCCCGGGTCAGTCCCACCGCATCCCGTCGTGACTTGATCGAGAGAACCATGCCCACCTCCACGGCCGACCCAGGTATAACCTGTTCTATTTCTCGGCAGGATACGCCGAACCCGTGGGCACTGCCAGGCTCCAGGGAGGCATCGATACACACCTGGACTTCGTGATAGGTTTTGCCAAGCAAGCGCTAGGTTTGCGCCCCTGCGTGTCGCTATCCGTTGCGGAGCATCCGGTGGGTTCGTTGCGAAGCCTCCGGTGGGTTCCGTTGCGGAGCATCCGGTGGATCTGGAGGCATCAACGATGGGCATCGACATTCGCGGCGACGGACGGATCACCGAGGTGGTCATCGCCATCCCCCCGGTCAACGCCCTGGCGAGCGACGACTGGTTTGCACTGGCCGATGCCATCCACACCGCTGCCGCCAGCCCCGCTACGGCGGCCGTGATCCTCACCGCCGAGGGGCGAGGATTCTGCGCCGGCGTGGACCTCAAAGAGCTCCAGCACAGCACCGACCACGCGGCGCTGATCGGCGTCAACCGGGGCTGCTTTGCCGCTTTCGCCGCCGTCTACGAGTGTCCGGTGCCGGTCGTGGCAGCCGTCCACGGCTTCTGCCTCGGCGGCGGTGTCGGTCTCGTCGGCACCGCCGACATCGTCGTGGCCGCCGACGATGCCACCTTCGGCCTACCCGAGGTGGACCGGGGCGCGTTGGGCGCTGCAACGCACCTGTCCCGGCTGGTGCCGCAGCAACTCATGCGGGCGATGGTCTACACCTGCCGGCGAGTCACCGCAGCGGAGCTGCGGGACTTCGGATCGGTGCTCGATGTGGTGCCACGGGAACGACTGGCGGCCACAGCTCGCCGCGTGGCCGAGGAGATCGCGGCCAAGGACCCAGTCATCATTCGCCGGGCAAAGGAGTCACTCAACGGGATCGACCCCATTGACCTCCGGCGGTCCTACCGCTACGAGCAGGGCTTCACCTACGAGCTGAACCTCGCGGGCGTGTCCGACCGGGCCAGACAGCGCTTTCTTGACCGAGGCAAGCACTGACCGACCGACGAGGGAGGGTGGCCTGACCCCCATGGCCGACAAGGTGATCAGCATCGCGGAGGTAGTCGGCGAGTTGCGCTCCGGCATGACGATCGGCATCGGAGGTTGGGGGTCACGACGGAAGCCGATGGCCCTGGTCCGGGCCATCGCCCGGTCCGCCCTCACGGATCTCACCGTCGTCTCCTACGGCGGACCCGACGTCGGCCTGTTGGTGGCGGCGGGGCGGGTGCGACGAGTGGTGACCGGGTTCGTCTCCCTCGACAGCATCGCCCTCGAACCTCACTTTCGACAAGCCCGGCAGCTGGGTGCCGTCCAGCTGACCGAGCTGGACGAGGGAATGCTGCACTGGGGGCTGCTCGCCGCCGCACGGCGACTTCCCTACCTGCCGATCCGCGCCGGGCTGGGCTCCGACGTGCTGCGAGTGAACCCCGAACTCCATACGGTGCGGTCCCCCTACTCCGACGGGGAAGAGCTGGTGGCGATGCCGGCCCTCACCCTGGACGTGGCCTTCGTGCACCTGAACCGGGCCGACCGCCAGGGCAATGGACAGTACCTGGGTCCGGACCCGTACTTCGACGACCTCTTCTGCCTCGCCGCTGCCCGGAGCTTCATCTCCTGCGAGCGGTTGGTCGACCCGGCCGAGCTGCGCTCCGGCGGCCCAACGCAGAGCCTCCTGATCAGCCGAATGATGGTCAACGGCGTCATCGAAACCCCACACGGCGCGCACTTCACCAGCTGCGTGCCGGACTACGACCGCGACGAGGCGTTCCAGCGCGAGTACGCGGCGTCCGCTGCCAGCCCGCAGGCCTGGAGTCGATTCCGGGCTCGATACCTCGATGTAGATGAGGCCCACTATCAGCGAGCCGTGTCGTGACCGGGGCCAGCCGCGCCGAGGTCTGCATCGTCGCCTGCGCCGAGGCGTGGCGGGGCGACGGCGAGATCCTGGCCAGCGGCATGGGACTGATCCCCCGCCTGGGCGCCCAGTTGGCCCGCCGTACCTTCGCTCCCGACCTGGTGCTCAGCGACGGCGAGGCTGAGTTGGTCGGCGAGGACGGGGCCGAGGGGTGGCTGCCCTACCGCGCGGTGTTCGGCATTGTCGCCGCTGGTCGTCGTCACGTGATGATGGGTGCCAGCCAGCTGGACCGGTACGGCAACCAGAACATCTCCCGCATCGGCTCCTGGGCACAGCCCACCGTCCAGTTGCTCGGGGTACGTGGCGCCCCGGGGAACACCATCAACCATCCCACCAGCTACTGGGTGCCCCGCCACAGTCGGCGCGTCTTTGTGGACCGGGTCGACCTGGTCTGCGGCATCGGCTACGACCGGGCCGCCGCCCTCGGTCCCCCGGGCAACCGGTTCCACGAAGTCCGGATGGTGGTGACGGACAAGGCGGTCCTCGACTTCCAGGCACCGGATCGCGGGATGCGGTTGCGCTCGGTACACCCTGGCGTCAGCGTTGACGAGGTCGTGGCTGCGACCGGCTTCCCGTTACATCTGCCGGATCAACTGCCGGAGACCAGAACCCCCGGCGATTCTGAGCTGCGGCTCATCCGCGACCGACTGGACCCGGCCGGGCTGCGAGATCACGAGCTGGGTCGGTGAATCCCGCCGCTCCCCCGGAGGCCGTGCCCATCCGGTGCCGACAGCAGGGAGACAACCATGCACCCAGCACTGCGCACGAGGCTGACCGAGCTGGTCGGGGTCCGGTACCCCATCGTGCAGACCGGCATGGGCTATGTCTCCGGTGCTCGGTTGACCGCGGCGACGGCCCAGGCCGGCGGCCTCGGCATCATCGCCTCGGCCACGATGAGTCTCGACGAGTTGCGCTCCGCGATCCACCAGGTGCGTCGGTGTACCTCCGCGCCGTTCGGGGTCAACCTGCGCGCAGACGCGACGGACGTGCGGGAGCGGGTCGAGTTGGTCATCGCGGAGTCGGTCCGGGTCGTCTCGTTCGCGCTCGCGCCGCGCCGCGACCTCATCCGCCAGCTCCGCGACGCCGGGGTCATCACCATCCCGTCCGTCGGCGCCCTCCGGCACGCGGAGAAGGTGGCCGGCTGGGGGGCGGATGCCGTCCTGGTCCAGGGGGGCGAGGGTGGTGGGCACACGGGGGCGGTCCCCACCAGCCTGCTCCTCCCCCAGGTGGTGGACGCGGTCGACATTCCGGTGGTCGCGGCGGGCGGCTTCTTCGACGGCCGTGGCCTGGTCTCGGCCCTCGCCTATGGCGCGGCGGGAATCGCCATGGGCACCCGATTCCTGTTGACCAGTGACAGCCCGGTCGAGTCAGCGGTGAAGCAGACCTATCTCGACAGCGGCCCCACCGACACGGTGGTCACCACGCAGGTCGACGGCGTGCCGCACCGGGTCCTCCGGACCCGGTTCGTTGACCGGCTCGAACGATCGAGCCGGATCAGCACCCTGGCCAGCGCACTCGGGCGGGCCCGCGCGCTGCGCCGACACACCGCAGTGCCCTGGCTGACGTTGATTCGGGACGGCCTCTCCACCCGACGCAGCCGCGAACTCTCCTGGTCCCAGACGCTGATGGCCGCCAACACCCCGGTCCTCCTCCGGGCGGCGATGGTAGACGGCCGAGCCGACCTCGGAGTGATGTCTGCCGGGCAGGTGGTGGGACTCATCAACGACCTGCCCTCGTGCGCGGAGCTCATCGACCGGATCATGGCCGAGGCAGACGGCTGCCTCTCCCGGCTTACAACCGCTCAATGACGGTGACGTTCGCCTGGCCACCCCCCTCGCACATCGTCTGCAACCCATACCGACCGCCGGAGCGGTCCAGCTCGTGCAGCAGAGTGGTCATCAGCCGCGCGCCGGTCGCACCGAGCGGGTGCCCAAGGGCGATCGCCCCACCATTGACATTGACCCGATCCAGTTCCGCACCGGTTTCGCGCAGCCAGGCGAGCACCACGCTGGCGAACGCCTCGTTGATCTCGATCAGGTCGATCTGGTCGAGCGTCATCCCGGCCCGCCGCAAGGCGACCTCGGTGGCCCGAATCGGCGCGGTCAGCATCAGCACCGGATCGTCGCCCCGGGCGCTGAGATGGTGGACGCGGGCCCGGGGCGACAGCCCGTGCACCCGCAGTCCCCGCTCGGAGGCGACCAGCACGACGCTGGCCGCGTCAGCGAGTTGGCTGGCGAGAGCCGCGGTGGTCGTCCCGTCGGGACGGAGTGGGGCAAGGGCGGCCATCGCCGCCAGGGAGGTATCCGGTCGCGGGCACTCGTCGGCCGTGCAGCCAGCACAGGGCACAATCTCGGCGGCGAACCGTCCTGCCTCCCGGGCCCGGACCGCCCGCTCGTGGCTGAGCAACGCGTACTGTTCCATCTCGGGACGGGTGATTCCCCACCGGGCGGCGATAAGATCAGCGCTGCGAAACTGGGAGATCTCTTCCTCGCCATAGCGAGCCGCCCACCCGACGGAACCGGCGTACGGGCCGTGCGGGGCCATCGCACTCGCGATCGGCACCTGACTCATGCTCTGGACCCCACCGGCGACCACCAGGTCCGCCGTGCCGGCCAGGACGGCCTGGGCGGCGAAGTGCACCGCCTGTTGGGACGAACCACACTGTCGGTCGACGGTCACCCCGGGCACCTCCTCCGGCAGGCCAGCCGCCAGCCAAGCCGTCCGGGCTATGTCACCGGACTGGGGCCCGAGGGTGTCCACGCAGCCGAAGACGACGTCATCAACCGCGGCCGGATCCACCCCCACTCGGTCCAGTAGGGCCGCGATGACCTCACCGCCGAGGTCTGCCGGGTGCATCCCGGCCAGCCCACCACCGCGCCGCCCCACTGGGCTGCGCACCGCGTCGACAAGGTACGCCTCGCTCATTGTCGCCTCCTCCAGTATGCTAGAACACGTTCTAAATTTAGCCGAACGGGGCAGCGCCATGTACCTCACCTACTCGGTCGATCAGCAACAACTCCGTTCTCAACTGCGGGCGTACTTCGCTGAGCTGATGAGCCCGGAGGTCCGCGAGGCGCTCGCGATGACCGGCGGCGAATACGGCGACGGCACGGTCTATCGGGACGTTGTGCGGCGTCTGGGCCAGGATGGCTGGCTGACCCTCGGCTGGCCCCGGGAGTACGGCGGCAGCGACCGGTCCATGCTGGATCAACTCATCTTCACCGACGAGGCGGCGGTCGCGGGAGTACCAGTTCCGTTCCTGACCATCAACACGATCGGGCCGACGCTCATGCGCTTCGGGACCGAACGGCAACGGGCCGAATACCTGCCCCGGATCGCCGCCGGCGAGCTGCACTTCTCGATCGGCTACTCCGAGCCGGAGGCGGGCACCGACCTGGCCGCACTGCGCACCACCGCGGTCCGCGACGGTGACACCTACGTCATCAACGGCCAGAAGATGTGGACCAGTCTCATCCAGTACGCGGACTACGTCTGGCTGGCCTGCCGCACCGCACCAGAGGCGCCCCAGCACGAGGGCCTCTCCATCCTCATCGTGCCGACCGACGCGAGCGGCTTCTCGTGGACTCCGGTGCGTACCGTCGCGGGACCGACCACCAGCGCGACCTACTACACGGATGTCCGGGTACCCCACTCCGCACTGGTCGGCGCGGAGAATCAGGGCTGGCCGCTGATCACGAACCAGCTCAACCACGAACGGGTCGCGCTCACCTCGGCAGCCCCGATTCGACACGCGCTACGCGAGGTACGGGACTGGGCCCTCGCCACCACCCTGCCAAGCGGGCAGCGGGTCATCGACCAGGAGTGGGTCCAGCTACACCTGGCCCGAGTGCACGCCAAGGCCGAGTTCCTCAAGGTCTACAACTGGCGACTCGCCACCGAGTCCGCCACCGGCCTCGACCCGGCCGCCGCCTCGGCCACCAAGGTCTACGGCACCGAGTTCGCCATCGAGGCGTACCGGCTGCTCATGGAGGTGCTCGGCACGAACGCCTCGGTGCGGCAGGGGTCCCGCGGCGCCCTGCTGCGTGGGCGGGTGGAGCGGCTGCACCGCTCCGCCCTGATCCTCACCTTCGGCGGCGGCACGAACGAGGTGCAGCGGGACATCATCGCCACCGTCGGCCTGGGTCTGCCGGCGGCCCGCCGGCGCCGTCAACGGCAGGAGCAGCCATGAGATTCACCCCGGACGAGAGTCACCGCGACCTCACCCTGCTAACCCGGCAGATCCTTACCGACCGGATCACCGCCGACCGACTCCGGGACATCGAGGCGAAGGAGATCTGCCTGGACCGGCCACTCTGGCAGGAGCTTGCCACCGCGGGAGTGCTCGCCGCTGCGCTGCCCCGCCGGGCGGGAGGTGACGGGCTCGGCCTCCTGGCGCAGTGTGGCGTCCTGGTCGAGCTGGGTCGGAGCGTCGCCCCCGTGCCCTACCTGTCCAGCATCGTCACCGCGGCGGCCGGCCTGGCCACCTTCGGCGACGAGCGACAGCTCACGCGTTGGGTCACTCCAGCCCGGGAGGGGGCCATGGTCCTGACCGCCGCCCTCGCGGAGGGTACGGTTCGGGCCGAGCGCGGCGCCGGTCGTTGGGTGCTGACCGGCGCGAAGACGACCGTGCCGGCCGCACCGGAGGCGGATCTGGTGCTGGTCCCGGCCGAGGTTGACGGCACGATCGCGGTCTTCCTGGTCCGCTCCGACGACCCCGGGGTGAGCGTGGAGCCGCAGCAGGTGGCGGGGGGCGAGGGGGCCGGCTGGCTGGACCTGGACCAGGTGCCCCTTCCCGACGACCGACTGCTCAGCACCGTCGCGGACGGCAGGGCTATCACCGCCTGGCTCACCACCCGGGCCACCATCGGATCCTGCGCCACCCAACTTGGGGTGACCGAGCGGGCGCTGGAGTTGACCGCGGAGTACGTCCGCACCCGGATCCAGTTCGGTCGCCCGATCGGCACCTTCCAGGCGGTGGCGCAGCGACTCGCTGACGCCTACGTCGATGTCGAGGCGATCCGGCTCACGCTCTGGCAGGCGGCGTGGCGGCTCGCCGAAGGGCTACCCTGCCCAACCGAGGTGGCGACGGCCAAGTTCTGGGCCGCCGACGCCGGGCACCGGGTGGCGCACACCGCCGTCCACCTCCACGGTGGCGTAGGAATCGACCTTGACCACCACTTGCACCGCTACTTTCTCGCCGCGAAGCACCACGAGTTCCGGTTGGGCGGTGCCACCGCCCAACTTCGGGCGATCGGGGCCGCCCTCACCTCGACCGACCTGGGCGACCACGATGGCTCGGCCGATGAGTCACCCCCCACCGCCTGAACCCGCCGGCGCCGCGGGCGGCCCCAACCAACCGCCTCGTGGGTCTGACCCCGAGGCGTTGACGGCGCGGAGAACACACCATAGATTGACCTTTATGAATTTAAAGTGGGAGTTGGCCCGCGGGGCCTTCGACGCAGATCCGAGAGCCACTCCCCTCCGACCTGATTGGCGGCGACCGCCGCGACCGGATATCGGCCCACGGCGACGACCTCTGCGCGAACGGTAGGCCGCCAGCCACCGGCAACTCTGTCCCCGCCTGATGGCCAGTCTCGATCGACACACGAGCCAATCCACCGGGCGGGAGACCCGAGCCGAGGGCGGTCAACGCGGCCGGCGCCACCAGTGGGCATCGGAGCCCGATCACGACCAGCGATTGAAGGGGCCGAGCATGACAGGTACGAGCCTTTCCCGACGTGGCCTACTACGGGCCACCACGCTCGGCGCCGGCGCCGCCGTCGCCGGGGCCGCCTTGGGTCAACAGGCGGCCCAGGCGGGTGGTCCGGTACCCGCGTTGGCTGGAAAAACCGCCGTGGTCATTGGCAGTGGCTTCGGCGGGGCGGTCGCCGCCTACCGACTCGGCCAGGCCGGAGTGGCCACCACCGTGCTGGAGCGAGGCCGCCGCTGGGATGTGGACGGCTCCGGCACCACGTTCTGCAGCATCAATGATGCGGACTGGCGGTGTGGCTGGTTCCTGGACCGCCCGCCACTGGGCATCAACCTCGGCTCGAGGATCGAGAAACGTGCCGGGTTGATCGCCCGGCACGACGGAGATGGAATCTCGGTACTGAGCGGAACTGGAGTTGGCGGCGGCTCCCTCGCCATCGGGATGTTCCTACCGCAGCCGCGGCGCAACGAGTGGGAGCAGGTCTATCCGACCGAGGTCGGATTCGATGAGATGAACGATGTCTACTGGCCACGGGCCCGGCAACGCCTCGGTGCCACGCCGATCCCCGAGGATGTGCAGAGCACCGGCCCCTACCGGGGAGCCCGGGCCTGGCTCAACTACCTGTCGGAGTTCAAGCAGACCCCCCTCCCCATTCCGTTCGCCGTGGACTGGGACGTGATCCGCGCCGAACTCTCCGGTGACGTCGTGCCATGCCACACGATCGGTGAGGGCCCGTACGGCAGCAACTCCGGGGCGAAGAACAGCGTGGACCGCAACTACCTCGCCTGGGCCACTGCGACCGGCAACGTGACCACACTGGCCCTGCACGAGGTCACCGAAATCCATGAGGTGTCCGGCCAGGACAAGTTCGAGATCCGGTGCCGGCAGATCGACGAGCACGGCACGGTCCTCTCCACCAGGACCTTCGTCTGTGACTACCTGTTCATGGCGGCCGGCTCCGTCTACACCACCTCGCTGCTACTCACCTCCCGGGCCAAGGGCTGGCTCCCCCGCCTGGTCAACCAGGAGGTGGGCAAGGGCTGGGGCAACAACGGCGACTTCCTGGTAACCCGGATCAACCTACGAAAGGACGTCGGCTACGCCCAGGGCGGTCCGGGCAACGTCAAGTACATCGACGAGGACAACCCGTACGCGCCCACCTCGATGGCGTGGGAGGCGGCACCGGTCCCCCGTTGGATGCCGCGCACCACGGCGCACCTGGTAACCAGTATGGCTCCGGAACGAGGCGAGATTCGCTACGACCCGGAGACCGGGACCGGCAAGGTGCACTGGCCGTACGGGGCGCTGGAGACCACCTCCGAGAAGGCGGCGGTCGACCTGGTTACCCGGTTGTGGTGGGAGACCGAGGGTCGCAAGGGATATCTACTGCACGGTCTGCCGACCTACGCCCGGGGCGTCGGCACCGGGCTCGGCGCGGCGAACACCTGGCACCCGTTGGGCGGCATGGTCATGGGCAAGGCCACCGACTTCGGTGGTCGCTGCGTCGACTACCCCAACCTCTTCTGCATCGACGGGTCGATCCTGCCGGGTACGGCCTGCCTGGCCAACCCTTCCCTGACCATCACCGCGAACGCCGAACGCTGCATGGACCGGTTCCTCGCCGCGCACTCCTGACCCGCACGGGGGCCCGGCCGCAGGCCGGGCTCCCGGTCAGCGGTACCGCACCGGCATCTCTCGGATCCCGTTGATCCAGCCCGACCGCAGCCGCTGCGGTTCGGCCACCTTGCGGATGTCCGGCATATGGTCGGCGATCGAATTGAAGATCAGTTCGATCTCCAGGCGGGCGAGGTTCGCACCCAGACAGAAGTGCGCACCACTACCGCCAAACCCCAGGTGCGGATTGGGGCTACGGGTGATGTCGAACCGTTCCGGCTGCTCGAAGACCGACTCGTCGAAGTTGGCCGACCCGTAGAAGAGCGCTACCCGTTGGCCGGCGGAGATCGCCTGTCCGCCCAGGGTGGTGTCGACCAACGCGGTGCGTTGGAAGACATTCACCGGGGTCGCCCAGCGGATGATCTCCTCGACCGCGCTCCTGGGGCGCTCAGCCTTGAACAGTTCCCACTGATCTGGGTGGTCGAGGAAGGCCAACATGCCGTGGGTGATCGCGTTCCGGGTCGTCTCGTTGCCCGCAACCGCCAGGAGCATCACGAAGAAGCCGAACTCGTCAGTGGTCAGGTGCTCCCCGTCGATCTGCGCGTTGACCAGCTTGGTCACCAGATCGTCGCTCGGGTTGCGCTGTCGCTCGTCGGCCATCTCCATCGCGTATGCGAGCAGCTCGGCGGCGGCGGCCAATGGATCCACGCCGTACGCTGGATCGTCGTAGCCGATCAACTGGTTCGACCAGTCGAAGACCTTCCGACGGTGCTGCTGTGGCACCCCGATCAGCTCCGCGATCGCCTGCAACGGCAGTTCGCAGGCGACATCGGTGACGAAGTCACCCGTGCCATGCACGGTCGCGTCCCGCACGATGCGCTCGGCCCGCTCCGCCAGGGACCCGCGCAACGCGTTGATCGCCCTGGGGGTGAAGCCACGGGACACGATGGCCCGTAGCTTGGTGTGCTCCGGCGGGTCGACGTTGAGCATGATGACCCGCTGCATCTCGAGGTCCGCCTTGGTGGTGCCCGGCTGGAACCGGGCGATCGCGGTGTTCTCCCGGGTCGAGTAGGTATCGCTGTCCCGAGAGACCGCCATGACGTCGGCGTACCGGGTGACCACCCAGTAGCCGTCGTCGTCGAAGCCGGCCGAGCCCCTCGGTTGGACGTTCCACCAGACCGGGGCCGTCCGGCGCAGCTCGGCGAACTCCTCCCGCGGCACACGGCGCTCCAGGACGGCGGGGTCGGTGAAGTCAAATCCCACTGGAATACGCGGCTCAGTCATCGAACCTCCTACTGTAACCTGTTCTAATATTCAAACAGATCAAATGTTGTTTCGACAACGCAGCGTGAGCTCCGGCGCGGAGCACGTTCGCAATCCGAAGGGACGGTGCGATGGGCATTCCGGTGATCGTTGACGCGGTTCGCACACCGATCGGCAAACGCGGTGGCTGGCTGGCGGGGCTGCACGCCGCCGAGCTACTCGGCGCGGCACAACGCGCCCTCGTCGCCCATGCGGACCTTGACCCGGAGACGGTCGAGCAGGTCATCGGCGGGTGCGTCACCCAGGGCGGTGAGCAGTCCAACAACATCACCCGCACCGCCTGGCTACACGCCGGCCTGCCGTACCGGACGGGCTGCCTCACCATCGACGCCCAGTGTGGGTCATCCCAGCACGCCGCCCATCTGGTCGCCGGTCTGATCGCCGCCGACGCCATCGAGGTCGGCGTCGCCTGCGGTGTCGAGGCGATGAGCCGGGTACCGCTACGCGCGAATCTCGGCGTTGACGCCGGCACACCCCGGCCGGCCTCGTGGGAGATCGACCTACCCAACCAGTACGTCGCCGCCGAACGGATCGCCGTCCGGCGCGGACTGTCCCGCGCGGCGGTGGACGAGTTCGGCGTGCGCTCGCAGGCCAAGGCGGCTCGGGCCTGGACGCAGCGGCACTACGACCGCGAGGTCGTACCCGTGACCGCGCCGGTCCTCGACACCGAGGGGCAGCCGACTGGAGAAACCCGCACGGTGGAGCAGGACCAGGGCCTGCGGGACACCACCCTGGTGGCGCTGAACCGACTGCGGCCGGTGGTCGAGGGCGGGCTACACACCGCCGGCACCTCGTCACAGATCTCCGACGGCGCCGCGTCGGTACTACTGATGGAGGCTGATCGGGCTCGCGCGCTCGGTCTCCGCCCACGGGCCAGGATCGTCGCCCAGTGTCTGGTCGGTGCCGAGCCCTACTACCACCTGGACGGCCCCGTGCAGGCGACCGAACGCGTGCTGTCCCGCGCCGGCATGAAGATCGAGGATATCGATCGGTTCGAGGTCAACGAGGCGTTCGCCGCCGTCGTGCTGTCCTGGCTTTCGGTGCACCGAGCCGACCCGGAGAAGGTGAACGTCAACGGTGGCGCGATCGCCCTCGGGCATCCGGTGGGCAGCACCGGGGCCCGGCTGCTCACCACCGCCCTACACGAGTTGGAACGGACCGGCACCCGCACCGCATTGATCACGATGTGTGCCGGTGGCGCCATGTCCACCGCGACCATCATCGAGCGCCTCTGACCGCTGGTGCCGTGACGGCCCACCATTGGCCGCCACGGCACTCAGGGGTGCTGACTACTGACCGACACCACCTCACCGGTGAGATAGGAGGCGTAGTCGCTGGCGAGGAAGGCCATGACGGCCGCGACCTCCCAGGGCTGCGCCGCCCGGCCGAAGGCCTCCTGGCCGGTGAGCTCGGCGAGCAGGTCCGCACTGGTCACCTTCGACAGGTTGGGGTGCATGGCGAGGCTGGGCGCCACGGCGTTGACGCGGATGCCGTAGGGTGCCGCGTCCAGCGCCGCGCACCGAGTGAACGCCATCACCCCCGCCTTGGCAGCCGCATAGTGCGCCTGACCGGCCTGGGCCCGCCAGCCCAGCACCGAAGCATTGTTGACCACCACGCCACCCTGGCCCTGCGCCAGCATCTGCCGAACCGCTGCCCGCGTACAGCGAAAGGTGCCGGTCAGAGTCACGTCCAGCACCCGCGACCACTCGTCGTCGGCCATCTCCATGACCGACGCGGTGCCGCCGAGCCCAGCGTTGTTGATCATTACGTCCAGCCGTCCAAAGTCAGCCACGGCGGCGTTGACCAGCGCCTCGACTTCCTGCTCGTCGGTCACGTCGCACGGCAACGACCGAACCCGGCCCGGGTAGTCAGCCGAGAGCCGTTCGTAGCTCTCGGCAAGCCGCCGCAGATGCCGGTCGCTGATCACGACCAGCGCGCCCTCGTCCAGACAGCGCTCCACCACGGCCGCCCCGATGCCGGATCCCGCCGCCGCGGTTACCACCACCACCTTCTCCGCGAGCAGCTCCCGACCGGCCGGGCGGAGCGGCGGCGTCAGATTCGGGGGCCTCATCCGCGGGCCTGCCGCGGCAGGCCGAGAACCCGCTCGGCGATGATGCCCCGCTGGATCTCGTCCGACCCGCCGTAGATCGTGTCCGCGCGACCGAACAGGAAGAGGCGCTGCCAGTCGTCCAGTTCGTAGGAGGCATCCTGGGCAACCGTTCCGGCCGCGCCGCGCACCTGCATCGCCAACTCGCCGAGCTGCTGATGCCACCGCGACCAGAGCAGCTTCACCGCGGACGCACCCTGCCCCGGGCCCGGCTGGTCAGCCTCGGCCATCGTCCGTAGGGTGTGCGCGCGCAGCGCCCAGAGCCCGACAGCGGCGCGGACAAGCCGGTCGCGCAGCTGTGGCTCACCGGCGACGCCGGTCTGCCGGGCGAGCGCCACCAGCCGGTCCAGCTCCCGCTGGAACCCGACCTGCTGGCCGAGCGTCGCCGCGCCTCGCTCGAACGCGAGAGTGCCCATCGCCACCCGCCACCCCTGGCCGACCTCGCCGACAACCATGTCCCGCGAGGTGCGCGCGCCGTCGAAGAAGACCTCGTTGAACTCCGAGGTACCGGTCAGCTGGCGGATGGGCCGCACCGTAATGCCCGGTTGCTGCATCGGCACGAGCAGATAGGAGAGCCCCGCCTGGCGCGGCCCGTCCCCGGCGGGCTCGGTCCGGGCCAGGAGGAAGCACCAGTGCGCCACATGTGCCAGCGAGGTCCACACCTTCTGCCCATCGATCACCCACTCGTCACCGACGAGTCGGGCTCGGGTCGCCACGGCGGCGAGATCAGACCCCGCTCCCGGCTCGGAGTACCCCTGGCACCAGAGCTGCTCGACAGCCCGAATCCCGGGCAGGAAGCGGCGGCGCTGCTCCGGCGTGCCGTAGGCGATCAACGTCGGGCCGAGCAGCTCCTCACCCAGGTAGCCGACCCGCCCCGGAGCGCCGGCACGGGCGTACTCCTCGTGGAAGGCGACCTGTTGGGCAAGCGTCGCGCCCTGACCGCCGTGCTCGACCGGCCAGCCGAGACAGGTCCAGCCGGCGGCGGCCAGCCGGCGGTTGAAAGCCAGTCGTTCGCGGTATGCCTCGTGCTCCCGGCCTGGTCCACCCGCCCCCCGCAGCTCGGCGCTGACATTCTCCGCCAGCCAGGCGCGCACCGCCCGCCGGAACTCGTCGTCGTGCACTGGTGTCACCTCCCGAAGCGCGCGTAGGCTCACCCTACCAAGCACTTGCTTGCGCGAGGAGGTGTCGATGGAACACCGAGCAGGAAGCCACGCCACACAACCGGACCGACAAGCCACTCGAGCAGGTGCTTCGGCAGGAGGCAACACAGTGACAGAGGACGAGTTGGTACGACTCGAACGCCGGGGTGCAACCGCGGTGATCACGATGAACCGGCCCCGCTACCGGAACGCCCAGAACTCGGCGATGACCTACGCCCTCGACTCCGCTTTCACCGAGGCCGTGAATGACGACTCGGTCGCGGTCATCGTGCTCGCCGGTGCCGGTGAGCACTTCTCCGCGGGTCACGACATCGGCTCACCCGGCCGAGACGTCGAGAAGAGCTTCGAGCGCCGGGCAGTGCTCTGGTGGGACCATGTCGGCCGGTCCGGCGCCGATCAACGGTACGCCCGGGAGATGGAGGTCTACCTTGGCATGTGCCGGCGCTGGCGGGAGCTTCCGAAACCGACCATCGCGATGGTGCAGGGGGCCTGCCTGGCCGGCGGGCTCATGCTCGCCTGGGTCTGCGACCTGATCATCGCGGCCGAGGACGCGTACTTCGCCGACCCCGTGGTCCGGATGGGTATCCCCGGCGTGGAGTACTTCGCCCATCCGTGGACGTTGGGCCCCCGCTTCGCCAAGGAGATCCTCTTCACCGGGGACCGGTTCGATGCTCGGCGCGCGTACCAGGTCGGCATGGTCAACCGGGTCGTCCCCCGCGCGGAGCTACACTCCCACACCCTCGGTCTCGCGCAGCGCATCGCCGAGATGCCCCGCTTTGGACTGGCCCTGACCAAACGGGCCGTCAACCAGGCGGAGGACCTGATGGGAATGCGCTCGGCGATGGACGCCGCCTTCGGTCTGCACCACCTCGCGCACGCGCACAACGCGGAGGTGGCCGGC
The DNA here is from genome assembly GCF_000484695.1 of Salinispora cortesiana. GTDB lineage: Bacteria > Actinomycetota > Actinomycetes > Mycobacteriales > Micromonosporaceae > Micromonospora > Micromonospora cortesiana. Next base: position 119,268 of record NZ_AXVR01000005.1, read on the forward strand.
GACCCGCTGGCCGGGATGGACGCCACGAGAATGAAGGCGAGGTCCGGCTCGTGAGACCGGCCGGCACGATGAACCTCGACCTCGATGACGAGACCCACGCGTTCCGGGCGGAGGTCCGCTCGTGGCTGGCCACAAACGTGCCCGCCACGCCGTTGCCGCCCGTTGACACCCCCGAGGGTGACCTGGCCCACCGAGCGTGGGAACGGCAGCTCGCCACGGCCGGGCTGTCGGTGGTGTCCTGGCCCACCGCCTACGGTGGACGCGACGTCTCACCCCTACAGTGGCTCATTTTCGAGGAGGAGTACCACCGCGCCCGGGCTCCGGTCAGGATCAACCAGAACGGCCTCTTCCTCCTGGCCCCAACCCTGTTCGCCCACGGCACGGCCGAGCAGCGTGCTCGCCTGCTCCCGCGGATGGCGCGGGCCGACGACGTCTGGGCGCAGGCCTGGTCGGAGCCGGAGGCCGGCAGCGATCTGGCCGGAATCCGCTCCCGTGCGGTCCGCACCGACGGCGGGTGGCTCCTGTCCGGGCAGAAGACCTGGAGCACCCGGGCGGCACAGGCCGACCGCGCGTTCGGGCTCTTCCGCACCGGAGTGGACCGCCACCGCGGCCTGACGTACCTGATGTTCGACCTCCGCGTCGAGGGCGTCACGGTCCGGCCGATCCAACAGGTCGGCGGTGCGACCGGCTTCGCCGAGATCTTCCTCGACCAGGTGTTCGTGCCCGACGCCGACGTGCTCGGCGCGGTAGACCAGGGTTGGACCGTCGCGATGAGCACCGCGAGCCACGAGCGCGGACTGTCGCTGCGTAGTCCAGGTCGCTTCACCGCCGCCGCCGGGCGGCTCGTGCGGCTGTGGTGTCGGGCCGGTGCACACGCCGACCCGGCGCTGTCCGACCGCGTCGTTGACGGCTGGGTCGCCGCCCGGGCGTACCAGCTGCACAGCTACGGCACGGCCACCCGGGAGGCCACCGACCGGCCACCCGAGCCTCCGCCACCGCCCGGCCGAGCCGATCGACCAACGCGGACCGGTCCGACGATGTTGTCGGGTGGTGGCCACGCCACCAGCATGACCAAGGTCTTCTGGTCCGAACTGGACGTCGCTCTGCACGAGGTGGCGCTCGACCTGCTCGGACCGGACGCCGAAACGGGTGGTCTCCGGACGGGTACGGCCGGCTGGGCAGGCGATGACGGCGGTACGGACGCCTGGCTGGACGGCTACCTGTTCTCCCTGGCGGGTCCGATCTACGCCGGCACCAACGAGATCCAGCGCACGGTGATCGCCGAACGGGTACTCGGCCTGCCCCGGGATCGACGATGAGGCTGACCCCCTCCGCGGAGCAGGAGCAGTTCGCCGCCGCCCTCCACGCGATGTTGACCGAGGCCGACATTCCCACCGTCGCCCGCCGGTGGGCCGCCGACGACCCGGCTCCCGGGCAGGTGGTCTGGCGCCGGCTGGCAGAGCTCGGCGTAGCCGGTCTGGCGGTACCGGAACGGTGGGGCGGCCTGGCCGCACACCCGGCGGACGTCGTCATCGCGTGCGAAGAGCTCGGGCACCACGCCCTGCCCGGTCCGGTCGCCGAGTCCATCGCCGCCCTGCCCATGTTGCTCACGACGCTCGGCGACGACGCGCTCTGCGAGACCTGGCTACCCCGACTCGCCAGCGGCGAGGTGATCGGAACGCTCGCCGTGGCGCCGCACGTGCCGTACGCGACGGACGCCGATGTCGTGTCCCTGGTGCTCCGGGCCGATGAGCGGACGCTGCGCCTCGGGGTGCCGGGGCCGCGACTGCGCTCGGTGGACGACACCCGACGATTGGTCGAGGTGGCCGACGGAGCGCTGCTGGTGACCGGCCCGACCGTCGGCCCGGCGGTCGCCCACGCCCTCGACGCCGGCGCGCTGGCCTGCGCGGCACAGCTTCTCGGAGCAGGCCACGCGCTGCTCGAGACGACCCTCCGGTACGCCGGTCAGCGCACCCAGTTCGGCCAGCCGATCGGGCAGTTCCAGGCGGTCAAGCACCTGCTCGCCGACGTGGCGATCGGCCTCGAGTTCGCCCGGCCGCTGCTCTACGCCGCCGCCGTCGCCCTCGCCGACCACCCGGCCATGGCTGCCCGCGACATCTCCGCCGCGAAGGTGGCGTGCGCCGACGCCGCCCAGCGGGCCGCCCGCACGGCCCTACAGGTGCACGGGGCGATCGGGTACGCCCGGGAGTCCGGCCTCGACTTGTGGCTGACCAGAATCTGGGCGCTGGCTCGGACCTGGGGCACCCAGTCCTGGCACCGCGATCGGATCAGGACCGCACTAGCTGCTGGAGATCTGACATGACGGCGGAGCAGCAAGCCCTTCGGATGAGCGTCCGCGGTGTGCTGTCCCGGCACACCGGCGACCGGTCCATCGCCGAGCTGACCGAGTCGACGGCGGGAGATGACGCCGAGCTCTGGCAGGTGCTGTGTGGCCAGATCGGAGTAGCGGGACTCGCCGTACCCGAACGGTTCGGTGGGCTCGGCGCCGGCCTGGGCGAGGCCCACGTGGTGTTGGACGAGTTGGGCCGCACCCTCACCCCCACGCCGATGCTCGGCTGCGCGGTCCTCGCCAGCCAGGCCCTGCTGCACAGCGGGGACGAGGCGGCCTGCCGCCGGATCCTGCCCGACCTGGTCAGCGGGGAACGGCTGGCCGCGCTGGCCTGGACCGACCAGCACGGTGCCTGGAATCCACACCGACCCGCATTCGCGGCGACGGGGGGCGACCGGCTCACCGGCGAGGCGCACTACGTGCTCGACGGACACCAGTCCGACGTGCTGCTGGTCGCCGCGAGCACCCCCGCGGGGGTCCGCCTCTTCGAGGTGGATCCGGGCGCCGTCGGCGTCCGACGGCGCCCGGTCACCACCGTGGACCTGACCCGCCGGTTGGGGGTGGTCGTGCTCGACGGGGCACCGGGTCGTCAGCTGGGCGAGGTGAACCCGCTGGAGCGGGTCCGGGACATCGCCTGCGTCGCGCTCAGCGCCGAGCAGGTCGGGGCGGCCACTCGGGCGGTGGAGCTGACCGTGGCGCACGCGCTGACCCGGGTGCAGTTCGGCCGGCCGATCGGTGCCTTCCAGGCGATCGCGCACCGGTTGGCCGACCTACACGTCACGGTGGAGAGCGCTCGCTCCCTGTCGTACGCCGCGGTGTCGGGCCTCGACTCCGACGCGCCCGACGCCCACCTGCTCGCCGCCGGGGCCGCGGTCCACTGCGCCGAGGCGCTGGAACAGGCCGCCGCGCAGATGATCCAGCTACACGGAGGCATCGGCATCACCTGGGAGCACAACGCCCACCGCTACTTCAAGCGGGCCCACGGCGCAGCTCATCTCTTCGGGCACCCGCGGGCACATCTCGCCCGCCTCGCCGAGGCGGTCATCGGCACTCAGCGGTAGGAGGCGCCGAAACGGTCCAAGGCGGTGATGACCGCGTCCCCGATGCCATGTCCGGCGCCATGACCGGCCTCGTCGATCAGCTCCAGCCGCGCCGTGGGCCAGGCCTTGGACAATCGCCACGGAACGTCCGCCGGGCTGCCCAGATCGAGCCTGCCGTGAACCAGCACGCCGGGAATTCCGGCGAGCCGGTGTGCACCCGCCATCAACTCGCCATCGGCGAACCAACCGTCGTGGGCCCAGTAGTGGGTGACAAGGCGGGCGAAGGTCATCCGGAACACCGGGTCCTCGAACCGGGGGTCGGGTTCGCTGCCGGGCAGGTTCGAGACGAGTGCGTCCTCCCAGGCGCACCAGGCGCGTGCGGCTCGGTCCCGCACCGTCTCGTCCGGGTCGGCCAACAGCCGGGCGTAGGCGGCGGGCAGGTTGCCGTCGCGTTCGGCGGCCGGTACCGCATCCCGGAACCTGTCCCACTGTTCGGGGAAGATCCGTCCGAGGTCGCGGGTGATCCACCGATGTTCGGCCGGGGTACTGGTGACGACGCTGAACAACACCATCTCGGTGACCCGGTCGGAGTGCCGCTGGGCATAGCCGAGGCTCAGCGCGCTACCCCACGATCCGCCGAGCAGTAGCCACCGGTCGATATTCAGGTGTGTCCGCAGCTTCTCGATGTCAGCCAGCAGGTGCGGCATGGTGTTGGTCGACAGGTCGGTTCGCACGTCGCCCGCGTCCGGGGTGCTGCGCCCGCACCCCCGCTGGTCAAACAGGACTATCCGGTAGATGATCGGATCGAAGAGTCGCCGCCAACCGGCGCTGGCGCCAGAACCGGGGCCACCATGCAACACCAGGGCCGGCTTGCCGAGTGGATTGCCGCAGCTCTCCCAGTAAACGAGATGACCGTCCCCGACGTCGAGCAAGCCGTCAGCGTAGGGTTCGATCTCGGGATACAAACGCGTCATCCGGGTGATCCAACCAGTGGGGTGCTGACCTCACGCTCCGGGCCCGACTGGGCCGGAGCCGGAGGTTGCTCAGGGCACGACTCTGCCGCGGCCCGGGAGCGCGAGCAGCAGGCCACTGGTGGGTACGCCGGTGCCGGCGGTCACCAGCACCGGGCCCGCCCCGGCGACCTGGTTGACCGAGCTTCCCCGGACCTGCCGGACCGCCTCCACGATCCCGTTCATCCCATGGATGTAGGCCTCCCCGAGCTGCCCACCGTGCGGGTTGACCGGGAGCCGGCCACCCAGTTCGATCGCGCCGTCGGCGATGAAGTGCCGTGCCTCCCCCGGTGGGCAGAACCCCAACTCCTCCAACTGCATCAGGACGTACGGGGTGAAGTGGTCGTACAGCATCGCGACCCGCACATCGTCGGGGACCAGACCGGACTGCTCCCAGAGTTGCCGCCCGACCACGCCGAGCTCCGGTAGCCCGGTCAGGTTGTCGCGGTAGTAGCTGGTCATGATGTACTGGTCCGCCCCGCTACCCTGCGCGGCAGCGGCAATCACCGCGGGGGTCTGCCGCAGGTCGGCGGCGTGCTCGACGCCGGCCACCACCACGGCGACCGCTCCGTCGCTCTCCTGGCAGCAGTCCAGCAGCCGAAGCGGCTCGGCGATCCACCGGGACGCCTGGTGGTCGACGAGGGTGATCGGTCGGCCAAAGAACCAGGCTCGGGGGTTGGTCGCGGCATGCCGGCGAGCAGCCACCGCCACCCGACCGAAGTCCTCCCCGGTGGCCCCGAAGACGTGCTGGTAGCGGCGGGCGGCCATGGCCACGGTAGCGGCCGGGGTGCCCAGCCCCATCGGGTAGTGCCAGCCATTGTCGACGCCGGAGCTGGTCGATGCGCTCGAGACGTCCCGGGACACCCGACCGAAGCGGCGGCCGGAGCGCTCGTTGAGCGCGCGGTAGCACACCACGACCCGCGCCATCCCGGCGCTGATCGCCAGGGCCGCCTGCTGCACCGTGGCACAGGCCGCGCCGCCGCCGTAACCGACCTGGCTGAAAAAGCGCAACTCCCCCGCACCGATTTCCCGGGCCAGGGCGATCTCGGCGGTGCTGTCCATGGTGAAGGTCACCACGCCGTCGACATCGGTCGGCGCCAGCCCGGCGTCGGCGAGTGCGGCGCGGACCGACTCCACCGCCAGTTGGAGCTCGCTGCGACCGGAGTCCTTGGAGAACTCCGTCTCGCCGATACCGACGATCGCCGCTCTTCCCGAGATCACGGAATCCTCCCGACCTCAACCTGTCCGGTGACGTGATCGCCCCCGGCAACACGTCCCACCACGGCCACCACACACCCGGTTGGCGACACCTGCGCCACCTGACCGGTCAGGACGAGGGTGTCGTACGCGTAGCACGGCGCCCCGAGCCGGATAGCGACACTGCGCACCATCGCCATCGCTCCGGCCCAATCAGTCACGTACCGCTGCACCAGTCCGGTCGTGGTCAAGATGTTGAGGAAGATGTCCTTCGAGCCCCGCCGAACGGCCTGGTCCCGATCATGGTGCACATCCTGGAAGTCCCGGGTGGCGACAGCGGTGCTGATCACAAAGGTGGGGGTGACCGGGATCCGCAGTTCCGGCAGGACGACGCCGACCGCCACGTTCATGACAGCAACCGCCACGCGGGCAGGGTCAGCTCGGCGTCCACCCGTACGAAGTCGACCTGGACCGCGGCTCCGATCCGCACCTGCGCCGGGTCTACTCCGAGCACCTCGCCCACCATCCGTACCCCTTCGGTCAACTCCACCAACGCCACCACGATCGGCAACCGCCGCCCCGGCACCGGCGGGTGGTGGTGCACCACGAAGCTGAAGACCTCACCCGTACCGCGGGCGACCAGGTGGTCCTTGCGGTCAGCGCCGCACTGTCGGCAGACCGGCCCCGGCGGATGTCGCAGCTGACCACAACCCCCGCACCGCTGAATGCGCAGCTCGCCGGCGGCGGTGCCGGTCCAGAAGAAAGCGGTGTCCCGGGTGACGACCGGCCGCAGCACGTCGGACGCCGGATCCGGATCCCGATCGGACGCCGCCGAGGCTGGCCCGGACACCGGAGCCGAGACCCGTTCGGACGTCGCCGCCGAGGCCGGCCCGGACACCGGAGCGGAGGCCCGCTCGGATGTTGGAGGAGCCGCTGCGGAGCCCGACGGCCGGAACTTGAGCACCCGAAAGGTCATCGACGCCACAGCCTCCGCGCCGACGTACCAGGTGCTGTCGGTAGTGACAAACCAGCCCTCGCCGAGCGCTGTTCGTTTTGGTCCGCTCACGTCGACCAGCCGGCTGCGCACCTCGACCCGCTCGCCGTCGCGCAGATACCGGTGGTACGTCTGCTCGCAGTTCGTCGCCACCACCGAGGTGAACCCGGCCTGATCGAGTACCGCGGACATGGCTGACAGTGGATCGGCGGGCTCCACCGCCGGGTGCAGGCCGCGCATCGTCCATACCTGCGTCATCGCTGGTGGTGCCAGACCGTCCTGCTCGTAGCGGGGATTGCGGTCGCCGATCGCCTCCAGCCAGTTCCGGATCATCGGTAGATTGACCGGGTCGCGCGCCGGCCGGGCTGGCCCCGCACCGGCAGCCCGGATCCGCTCCGCGGCGGCGTTGATGGTGCTCTCCATCGGTCCTCCCTTCTCCAGCGGCGACTGGGGTGATCCGCATTCAGCCCACGGTTGCCCGGGGCAGGCCGAGGACCCGTTCGGCCACCAGGGAGAGCAGGATCTGGGTGGTTCCGCCGGCGATACTGAGGCATCGGGTGAGGAGGAAGTGGTGGATCGGCTCCACACTTGCGCCGTCGGCCGCGGCACCGTCCGGACCGCAGAGCGTCAGCGCCGTCTCGGCCACCGCCTGTCGATGGCTGACCCCAATCAACTTGGCCACCGCCGACTCCGGCCCATTTCGGTCAGCACCGAGCTGGCGTAGCGTGGCCCGGCATTCCACCAGGGAGACAGCGAGACCGTCCGCGATGTGGCCGCCAAGACGTTCCCGCATCCCCGGCTCGCTGGCGACTCCACCGGCCCCAACCATCCCGACCAGTCGGTCCACGTCGGCTCCGAATCCGGGGCCACGCCCCATGGCGACCCGCTCATAGGAGAGCGTCGCCCGGGCCAGCCGCCAGCCCGCTCCGGGTTCGCCCACCACATCCTCGTCGGGGACGAAGACGTCGTCCAGGAAGACCTCGTTGAAGACCGACCGCCCGGTGATCTCGCGCAACGGGCGAATCTCGATGCCCGGGCTGCGCATGTCGACCAGGAAGTAGGTCAGACCGCGATGCTTGCTCGCCGTGGGGTCGGTGCGGGCCAGACAGATCGCCCAGTCCGCCTCGGCCGCCAGCGATGTCCAGACCTTCTGGCCGGACAACCGCCAACCGCCCGGCACCCGGTTCGCCCGGGTGCGCAGCGAGGCCAGGTCCGAACCGGCCTCCGGCTCGCTGAAGAGCTGACACCAGGTGATCTCGCCACGCAGGGACGGCCCGGCGAACCGGTCCCGCTGGGCGGCACTGCCGTAGTGCAGAATCGTGGGGACGGCCCAGCCGCCGATCGCCAGGTCCGGGCGGACGATGCCGGCCTGGTCAAGCTCCTCGTCCAGCAGCAGCTGCTGGGCGGGTGAGGCGTCGATGCCGTACGGTGCGGGCCAGTGTGGTGCGAGGTAGCCCACGGCCGCCAACCGGGTACGGCGCTCGGCGTCGGGAAGCTGCGCGATCGCCTGGAGCTGGGCTCGTACCGTCAACCGATCCGCCGAGTCGGCGTCGGTCTGGGCTCCGGACGAGGGCTGCGTTGCCGCTTCCGTTGCGGCCCGGAACTCGTCGCCAACCGCCCATACATGCCGACGCGCCCCGGCCAACGTCAGCTCCGCGCAACGCTGCCGCCATCGGGCACCACCGCCGAGTAGCTGCCGTAGAGCGAGTGCCCGACGCAGGTAGAGGTGGGCGTCGTGCTCCCAGGTGAACCCGATCCCCCCGAGAACCTGAATACAGTCTTTGGCGTTGTCCACCGCCGCGTCCAGGGCGATCGCGGCGGCGGTGGCAGCGGCCAGGGGGAGCTCCTCCGCCGCCTGGTCGTAGGCGCGGGCCGCGTCCCAGGCCACCGCGTTGGCGCGCTCCGCCCGGCAGAGCATCCCGGCGCAGAGGTGCCCGACCGCCTGGAACGACCCGATCGCCTGATCGAACTGGCGCCGCACCTTCGCATGCTCGGTGGCGGTGCGCAGGCACCACGAGGCCACCGCTGCCGCCTCGACCGCGGCCAGCAGCGCCGCGCAGTCGCGGAGTCGGTCCGGCCCGGGTGTGGGCAGGAGTTGGTCGGGCTCGACGCGCACTCCCGCCAACCGCACGTCGGCCAGGGGCCGGGAGAAGTCCACCGGGGTACGCGCGGTGAGGTGGACCCCCTCATGCTCCGGATCGAGCACGAACGACAATGTTTCGGTTTCGGTGCTGGCGGTCAACATCAGGTGGGTGCTGCTCCCCGCACCGAGTACGGCGTTGACCTGCCCGGTCACCCGGTACGCTCCCCCGGCGACCGGCACGGCCGTCAACGCTCCTGGAGCGAGCGCCACCCCGACCGAGACCTTGCCGGCCGCGAGGTCCGGCAGCAGGCCTTTCGCGACGGGCGTCGGCCCGGTGGACGCGAGTGTCAGTGCCGCGAGCAGGGTGGGCATGACCAGGCCGGGAACCAGGGCGACGGTGAGCTGTTCCAACACGGCGGCCAGCTCGCCGACGCGGCCACCGTCACCACCGAGCTGCTCCGGCACGGCCAGGGCGAAGCAGCCAAGGCCGACGAGGCCGGCCCAGTGCCGATCGGCCGCTGCGGACGGCCCGTTCTCCAGCGCGCGTACGGTGGCCAGGATGTCGGCCCCGACAGCCCACTGCCGGACCGCGTCCTGGAGCGCCAACTGGTCGGTGGTCATCGCGATCGGCATCGACCCTCCCCACTCCGAACACCTGACGCCAGTAGAACACGTTCTATCAGCTACCGCCAGCCGCCCTGAGCACACGACATCCAGCCCGTTGCTAGACTTGGGATGGCATGACCGCTGCCGGTTCGACCAAGATCACGGAAGGCAGGATGGTGGCGTCGAGAACACATACCAGAAGCTCGGGCGCGGGCAGCCTGACCGACACCGAGCAGGGGTCGGCGGCGCAGCGCGAGCGCCGACGGCGCATCCTGGACGCCACCCTCGTCCTGGCCTCCAGGGGCGGATACGACGCGGTGCAGATGCGCGCCGTCGCCGAACACGCCAACGTCGCCCTCGGCACGCTGTACCGCTACTTCCCCTCCAAAATCCACCTTTTGGTTTCCGCCCTGGCCAGAGAGTTCGAGCGGACACAGGACCGGCTCCGGCGCACCGCCATTCCGGGTGAGACGGCACACGAGCGGACCACGTTCGTCCTCGGCCGGGTCACCCGCGCCATGCAGCGCGACCCCATGCTCACCGAAGCGATGACCCGGGCGTTCATGTTCGCCGACCCAACCGCCGCCGCCGAGGTCAACGCCGTCGCCCGACTCATGGAAGACATGTTCATCCTGGCCATGCGCGACGGCAAGCCGTCGGCGGACGACCGGGCCAAGGCCCGCGTCATCGGCGATGTCTGGCTCTCCAGCCTGGTCGCCTGGGTCACCCGGCGCGCCTCGGCCAACGACGTGCACGAGCACCTCGAGCTCGCCGCCCGCCTGTTGCTGCGCTGACGGCAGCGGCGGCGAAGTCCGGGCTCGCCGTCACCGGGCTGCGACCGACACCGACCCCCGGTCCACAAGGCGACCGGGGGTCGATTCCCCGCAATCGATAGATACTCACCTTAGGTGGTGGCGCAGTCACTCAGCTTGTCCTACGGTGCTTGGGCGAAGGTCGGCGGCGCACCAAGGGCTCCACGCGGGCCAATCCCGGCTGGGTCAACGATGTGGCGTGGAAGGGAACCACCCGGATGACGCGATCGTTGCCCACGACGGCGATCCCGTTGTTCTCGCCCACGACGCCGCCGTTGACGGGGGGCGCCGGGCGGACTGAGCTCTCCGCTGGTGGGCCTGCCGCGTCGGATCCGCTTACCGGAAGCCGGTCTGGCGTTGCCGATGCAGGGTATCCGCCGGGAAGGACAGGAGAGCACCCACAATGACCTATCAGCACGACCGGGACCTGCATCTCACCCACAGCCCGGAGCGGGGCTACTGGCACTTCATGCTCTACATCGAACCGCCGGCGTACACCGGCGGCGCCATCAACGCCGGCCAGCAGCTCGATACCTACGCCAGCCGGTACGCGGCCGAATGGCGGGACCGACTCACGCCCTGCACGCCGGACGCCCTGCACGTCACCCTCGTCACCCCGGACGAGGCGCCCCAGCTCTGGCATCCCTGCGTCTACGACGATCCCGACTCTCCCTCCGCGGTCGCGGGCGACGGCTGCGTGTGCTGGCGAGCCTTCCGTGATCCGATCACCTGGCTACCCGTCGCCGTGCACCACTATCGGACGGTCACCGGCAACCACGAGCACTGGGATCATCACACCTACGCTCCCCTCGCGCTTCCCGACGGCGAGCAGCTGACCGCCCTCATCATCGACCGCGAGGCCGACATGGTCTGGGCCCGCACCGACCGCGGCACCCTGCACATCCTGCCCGAGAAGCAGACCGCCGGTTACAGCACCGGCTACCCGGGCAGTGGGCCCGCCGAACTCGCCAGGATGATCGAGAAGATCGTCGCCTCCGACGGCTACGACGTGACCCCGGGCACACCAAACCAACAACCAGCCGAGACCGTCTTCAGCTGGGCCAGCAGCCACGCCGCCGCCTACACGCAGGAGCTCACCCTCCAGCAGCTCATGCTCCTCTGCCGCACCGGTGTCGTGGCATAGCCAGCACTCCGACAGCCGCCTCCGCAGGACACAGCGCCCCCCGCAGGCCACGGCGGCTCCGCGGCTGCGGATCAGTCGGACTCGACGGAGGTACTGCCGGCTATCCAGTACGGTGCCGTGCCGAAGAGCTGCCAGGATTGTTCTGGTCGTGGCGCGACGAACACCCCGGTCGCCTCGACCAGGAGGTCGTCGGGGTGGGCAGCGGTCGCGATGCCGCCGTGGGCGGTGGTCTTCCGGCCGTTCACGGCGGTAACCCGGGCCGTCAGGTGCAGCGGAGTACGCAACGGGATCGGTGCCCGATACCGGGTGTCGAGCCGGACGGTCATCCCCGCGTTGCCGGTGGCACTCGCCACGTAGCCGAGTAGCTGGTCCAGCAGTTGGGCACTGACTCCGCCATGGGCGTACCGGGGCGGCCCCTCGAAGGCCGGCCCAAGGGTGCATGTGCCGACCGCGACCCCGTCAACCAGGTCGATGCGCATTGGCGGAGCCAGGGCACTGCCCACGCCGGTAACCGGGTTGTACATCCGGACGCCACCCAACAGGTCGTCGGCGCTCGGTATCCGCGTGACCTCCCGTTCGTGCGTGGCCAACGGACGAGCCGCTCGGCGCAGGTCGGCGGTGACCTGACGGAGTTGGTCAGCCGGAACCTCCGTGGTGACCGCCTGCTGAACCAGGTCGCGTAAGGCATCTCCCAACTCCGCGATGGCCTCCCGCCGGTCCAGCAGGGAGGGGCTGGCCTCCCGCTGCTCCCGCATGGGGTGGTGGCTACGCCAACGCTCGTGGTTCGACCTACTCATCGTCACCGTCGTGCACCTCGTTCTCGACCGGTTAGCGGCCATCATGACACCGTTTCCGGTGTCGGCTCGGACGCGTCCGCGTGGCAGGCGGCGATCCGGACGCGGGCATCGCCGCGATCGCCGGGCCAACAGATGTCAAGATCAATATATTAATTGAAGGATATGCATGCAATATCTCCCGACACCGTTCTCAATACAGTAACGTGTTCCACCATCTGTTTCCGCTGGGCTGGGGGTCCGATGACGACCGTGGTCGAGTACGACGTAGTGGTGGTGGGTGCCGGTGCGGCCGGCATGGTGGGTGCGCTTACGGCGGCGAAACGCGGTCTGCAGACCGTCGTGGTGGAGAAAGCCGATGTCTACGGTGGCTCTACCGCCCGCTCCGGGGCCGGAATCTGGATCCCCAACAACGAGGTTCTCCTCGATGCCGGAGTGCCGGACACTCCCGCTCAGGCCACCGAATACCTGGCCGCGGTCGTCGGGGACGAGGTCCCCGCCACCCGCCTCCAGGCCTACCTGTCGGCCGGGCCAGCCATGATCTCCTTCCTGTTGGAGCACACACCGCTGCGGTTCGCCTGGATGGAGGGCTACTCCGACTACTACCCCGAGTTGCCCGGCGGCCTGCCCAACGGTCGGTCGATCGAGCCGCAACCGCTCGACGCCAATGTCCTCGGCGCCGAGTACGCCGCCCTGAACCCGCCCTACATGGCCACTCCGCCGGGCACCGTGGTCATGGACGTCGACTACAAGTGGCTGGCCCTCATCGCCCGCCACCCCCGCGGCCTGACGACGGCCACGGAGATTGTCCAGCGCTACCTGGCGGCATGGGTCAAGGGGGAAAAGCCGATCACCATGGGCCAGGCGCTCGCGGGCGGGCTGCGCGCCGGCCTGCTCGCCGCCGACGTACCGGTCTGGCTGAACACCCCCCTGACCGAGTTGGTCGTCAGCGAGGGGCGAGTCACCGGGGTACGGGTGGTCCGGGACGGGGAAGAGGTGCTCCTCACCGCCCGACGCGGAGTCATCGTCGGGTCCGGCGGCTTCGAGCACAACGAGGCGATGCGCAAGCAGTACCAGGAAGCTCCCACCGGCACTGACTGGACGGTCGGCGCGGCGTCGAACACCGGGGACGGTATCCGTGCCTGCGCCGAGGTCGGTGCCGCTCTGGACCTCATGGACAGCGCCTGGTGGGGGCCGATGATCCCGTTGCCGACCGGCCCCTACTTCTGCCTCTCCGAACGCACGCTGCCGGGGAACATCTTCGTCAACCCCGCCGGGGAACGGTTCGTCAACGAGGCCGCCCCGTACGGCGACGTGGTGCGCACCATGTACGCGCAGGATGCCTTCCCGGCCTGGATGATCACAGATCAGCGGTACCGCAACCGCTACCTGTTCCGCGACCTCCCACCGCTGCTGCCCTACCCCAGCGAGTGGTATGACTCCGGTGCCCTGTTCCGGTCCTGGACCATCAAGGGCCTGGCCGACAAGATCGGTGTCCCCCCGACGGCCCTGAACAACACCGTCAAGCGCTTCAACGCCCTCGCCGCGGCGGGTAGCGACACGGACTTTCATCGGGGCGACAGTAGCTACGACCACTACTATGCCGATCCGACGAACGAACCGAACGCATGTCTGGCCGCACTGGTGCTGCCACCGTTCTACGCGATGCGGATCGTCCCCGGCGACCTCGGCACCAACGGCGGCGTCCGAACCGACGAGCGGGGCCGGGCGTTGCGGGATGACGGCACCGTCATTCCCGGTCTCTATGCCGCGGGCAACGCGAGCGCGGCCGTCATGGGGAAGGGCTACGCCGGAGCGGGATCGACGCTCGGTCCGGCAATGACCTTCGGGTACCTGGCCGCGTTGGACATCGTCGAGTCGTCCCACGACTGACGGCCACCGGCTCAGGCCCACCAGCACCCCCTACGCTGGCCTTCGGCAGTCACCGCCTCGCCCGGGTAGCCCATGCGGCCAACACCCGGGCGAGCGGATGACCGCAGGCGGAGTAGTCGGCGTAAACGTGGAGGTCGAGGAATCGATGCGCGCTGTCTGGATCACCAAGGCGGGTGGGCCCGAGGTCCTTGCGGTACGGGAAACCCCCGATCCGCAACCGGGTCGCGGTGAGGTGCGCATCGCGGTCCGCGCCTGCGGGTTGAACTTCGCCGAGGTCATGGCCCGGCAAGGGCTGTACCCGGACGCTCCGAAGCCGCCGTCCGTGGTGGGATACGAGGTGGCCGGAGTCGTGGACGCCGTCGACGCCGAGGTGACCGGCCTCGAGGTGGGGCAGCGGGTGCTGGCCCTGGTGCGCTTCGGTGGCCACGCCGACACCGTCTGCGTGCCGGCCGCCCGGGTGCTGCCGATGCCCGATGGCCTCGACTTCGTCGAGGGAGCCGCAATACCGGTCAACTACCTGACCGCCTACCACATGCTCTTTCGGGTAGCGAACCTCCGCCCCGAGGCCCGCGTCCTGGTGCACATGGCCGCGGGTGGGGTCGGCACCGCGGTGCTGCAGCTATGCCGCACCGTACCGGGTGTTGTCACCTTCGGCACCGCCTCGGCGGCCAAGCACGCTGTGCTCCGCGAGGAGGGCTGCACCCATCCCATCGACTACCGCACCGAGGACTACGTCGCGCGGGTACGGGAGCTCACCGGCGGCGAAGGGCTTGACCTGGTGCTGGACTCGCTGGGTGGTCGCGACTGGAAGCGCGGGATCAGCCTGCTCCGGCCGGTTGGGCAGCTCATCGCGTACGGCTTCGCCAACCTGTCCACCGGGGAACGGCGCAGCTATCGCCGGCTCCTCGGCCAGCTCACCGGCGTACCGCTGCTGACGCCGTACGGGATGATGGACCGCAACCACACGGTCAGTGGCGTCAATCTGGGGCACCTGTGGGAGCGCACCGACCTGCTGCGGGAGGAGCTGATGGCACTCCTGGACCTGTGGCGCGAGGGTGCGATCAAGCCCCGGATCGACCAGGTCTATCCGTTCGAGGAGGCCGCCGCGGCGCACCGCCGGATCGGCGAACGTCGCAACATCGGCAAGGTGGTCCTCGTCCCCTGACGAACCCTCACCACCACCAGCGACAACGCGATTGTCCACGGCCGCCGCGGCTCCCACCGCGGCGGCCGTTTTGTTGCGGCACCGGCGTCGCACCGATGCTAAGCTACCAAGCAAGCGCTTGGCAGGAGGGCTGATGGGGCGACTGGACGGCAAGGTGGCACTCATCACCGGCGGCGCGCGCGGCATGGGCAAGGCACATGCCCGGCAGTTCGTGGCCGAGGGCGCCCGGGTGGTCATCGGCGACATCCTCGACGACCGCGGCACGGCCGTCGCCGACGGCCTCGGCGATGATCATTGCCGCTACGTGCACCACGACGTCACCAGCGAACAGGAGTGGGCTGCCGCGGTCGCCACCGCGCTGACGGCGTTCGACCGACTCGACGTGCTGGTCAACAACGCCGGCGTCTTCCGGCACGCAGCAATCGCCACGATGGATCCGGCCGAGTTCCGCCACGTGCTCGACGTCAACCTCACCGGCTGTTGGCTCGGCATCCACACCGTGGCGCCGGCGGTGGATCGATCGTGAACGTGTCATCGATCGAGGGGTTCGTCGGTGCGGCCGGCCTCTCGGCCTACAGCGCCAGCAAGTTCGGGATCCGCGGCATCACCAAGTCCGCGGCCCAGGAGCTCGGGCCGGCCGGCATCCGGGTCAACTCGGTGCACCCCGGCAGCGTGCTGACCTCAATGGCGCTGGCCGCCGCCGAAACCATGCCCGCCGTCGACTTGGACGCATTCCTCACCTCGCTGCCGATCGCCCGCTTCGCCGAGCCGGTGGAGATCTCCCGCCTGGTGGCATTCCTCGCCTCGGACGAGTCGTCCTACACCACGGGTGCCGAGTTCGTAGCCGATGGCGGTCTCCTGTCCGGGCCGGGGTACTGAGATGACCTTTCTGGACCGAGGGGCGGCCGTGACCGGCGCGAGTAGCGGTGCGGAGAGCGAGGGCTCGTGAACCAACGCGCCACGGTGGCGATGCCACCCGCAGACATCGATCAGCACTTGGCCCAGAGCCGGAAACTCCAGCTCGCGACCGTCAACCGGGACGGCACGCCACACCTGGTCAGCATGTTCTACGCGATGCACGACGGACGCATCGCCTTCTGGACCTACCACGCTTCGCAGAAGGCCCGGAACCTGGCCCGCGATCCACGGGTGACCTGCCTGGTCGAGGAGGGTGAGGGCTACTTCGAACTGCGCGGCGTCCAGGTAACCGGCGAGGTGACCCGGATCGACGATCGGGCGGAGGTGACCGCCGTCGGCCGCCTGATCGCCGCGCGGATGCCCAGCCCCCTGGCGGTAGGCGACCTGCCACCCGGTGAGGTGGCAGCGGCGCTCGACGGCTATGTCGCGCACACGGCAGCCAAGCGGGCGGCCTATCTGGTCGAGCCGCGGCGGGTGGTCAGCTGGGACCACCGTCGGCTGGTGACCTGAGCCGTTCGGCCGCGCCGCCCGAAGCGGGGCCGTAGTCCGACGGCGGGGTCCGCAGCGCCGTGGCGAAGCTACCTCTGAACCGAGGAAGGCATCTACGCCCGTAGATCCGCAAGATAACCGGGCCACTCGCCACCGCCGTGCACTGCCACCGCCGCCCCGGTGACATAGGAGGCCAGCGGAGAGGCCAACAGCAGACACACTCCGGCGACCTCGGCCGGCGTCGCGGGTCGCCCCAGGGGTACGGTGCGCGCCACCGCTGCCGGGTCCAGCTGCAGGCCCGCGTCACCGGCCACCGGGCCAGGGACGACACTGTTCACCCGCACCGCCGGCGCCCACTCGGCGGCCAGACTCGTCGCCAGATTGTGCAGACCGGCCTTGGCAGCGCCATATGCGGCGGAGCCGGGCGACGGGCGGGTGCCGCTGACACTCCCGACCATGACGATGACCCCGCCACCGGGCTGTTGTTGCATGATCGTGTTGGCTGCCTGCGAAACATGCAGCGGGGCGACGAGGTTGAGCTCAATGATCTTGGCGTGCAGCCGGGGCGAGGCGCTGGCGGCCGCCGCTGGCGGCGCACCACCTGCGTTGTTCACCAGCACGTCGAGGCGGCCGAACCGGTCGACCGCCGCCGCCACCAACGCGGTGGCCTGTTCGGGATCACGGACATCAGCCGAAACGAAGTCGGGCACCACCGAGGACGGTTGGGTCCGGCCACAGACCAGCACCCGAGCGCCCGCCGCGCGGAACGCCGCGGCGATCGCGGCACCGACACCTCGCGTCCCCCCGGTGACGACCACACCACGACCGGTGAAATCGAGGGGCTCCATTGACCGATGCTAACCCGCGAACAAACGCTTGGTCGACCCTGGACGCGACCCGACCAGACCACCCGAGACCTTCCCGCAGGGAAATAGAACACGTTACAGTTTATAGATGAAATTCAGCCTCGGAATCGCGCTCAGCCCGCTCGACCAGCTCGTCGACCTGACGCAAACCGCTGAGGAGTGTGGGTTCTCGGCCATCACCCTCCCCGACTCCCTCTTCTACTCCGAAGAGGTCAGCGCCAAGTATCCGTACACGCCGGACGGCAGCCGGTTCTGGGACGCGCAGACCCCCTGGGCCGACCCGCTGGTGACCGCCGCCGCGCTCGGCGCCGCCACCACCCGGATCCGGTTCCACACCCAGGTGCTCAAACTCGGACCCCGCAACCCGGTCCTGTTGGCGCGGCAGGTCGGCTCGGTGGCGAACCTGACCGGAAGCCGGTTCGGGCTCGGCGTCGGGCTGGGCTGGTCGCCGGAGGAGTCGCTCTGGTGCGACGCGCCGTTCACCGCCCGGGGCGCGCGGGGCGACGAGGCGATTGAGGTGCTACGGCTGATCCTGGGCGGTGGCATGGTGGAGCACCACGGAAAGCACTTCGATTTCGGCCGGCTACAGATGAGCCCGGCCCCGACCGAGCAGATCCCGATCTACGTGGGCGGTCATAGCAACGCGGCGTTGCGCCGTGCGGCCCGGCTGGGGGACGGCTGGTCCTCCGCCATGATGCGCTTCGACGACCTACGCACGGCGATCGACCAGCTTGCCCGGCTACGCCGCGAGTACGACCGGGCCGACCAGCCGTTCGAGATCCAGGCGGTCTGCGTCGACCGATTCGGCCTGGCGGGCTTCCAGCAACAGGCCGAGGCCGGCGTGACCGACGCGATCGTGATGCCCTGGCGCTTCTACGGCGTCGGCTTCGACGGCGAACTCGCCGCCAAGCAGGACGGCATCCGCCGCTTCGCCGACGATGTCATCAGCAAGATCCACTAGATGAGTTGTTCTGAATTGTGGTCAATGGTCATAGGCAATCAGCGAGCGGGTGACAGGTGCGCTGGTTATGTTGTTGCGCCAGATCGCGGACGACCACGACGAGGAGGCGCAACGGAGCCCTGAGAGGTGAGCCACCCGTGCAGCGTCGTTGCTAGTTGTACGGGCTGGTCAAGCTGTACCAGGTGACCCGCCCCATCGATCAACTTAAGTTTTGCGTCCGGAATGCGTTCGATCAGTAGGTGAGCGCGGTCAACCGGAATCCACGTGTCGTTCTTGCCCCACACCACCAAAACGGGCAGGTCCAGACGCGAGTAGAGGTCCTGAATTTCGTCGGTGTACGCCTGGTCCGCCTGGGCAATCTGTCGATAGAATGCGGCTTGCCCGTCTGCACCAAGCCAGGGAGAAACAAGGTCCTGCATCTGGCCAGGGGTAAGGCCCAGCTGGCTGGCTCCCGCAATGTAGGCCCGAAGCGCCCCTTCGTGTACAGAGCTTGGAAGCGCGCTGAACACCTCGGTGCTGTCGCGCACAAGCCGGAAGAAGTCCGAACCCCAGGGAGCCAGTGCCACCACGTCAACCAGCGCCAACGACGCGAACGCACAGCCATGCAAGAGAAGGGCCCTCAACGCAACGGCGCCGCCGTAGTCGTGAGCTACGACATGCGGGGACTGTAGTTCCCAATGCGAGACGAGGTCAGTCAATAGCTCACCCTGGACATCCAGCGAAACCCGGTGATCTCGCAACTTCGAGGACTGCCCGTAACCGGGCATGTCCCAGAGGTGAACCCTGAACTGGTCGCTCAGGGCCTCGGCATAGGGGCCCCACAGCCGCGAGGACCACGGCGTCCCATGACAGAACACGACATCGGGCCCAGAACCCATCCGACGCCATCGAACTTCACGTCCGCGCCACTCGAACTCTTCCGTTAGATTCACCCGACCAACCCTGCCAGACGATCACCCTTCCCCAAAGAGCGCTTTGATGTACGGGTCAGTCGGGGTGTGTCGCACTGTGAGCCTGGTCGATCGATAGACAGACATAGATCCATGGTGGAGCAAGGTGGCCAAAAGTAAGACGACGCCTGCGGACACCGTTGCGGGCAGCAACCCGTGGCGTCAAAAAGCCCAGGCACCTGGTGCGGCGCCTCGGGGCTGCCACCGGCCGTCAACGACATACTGGCGGCTCGGCAAGCGGCGCTGGGAAGGAGCGCACCGGGAGGAACGAACTTAGCGCCGGCCGCGATCTGGCACAACTGACACACGGCCAACCCGTTGCGCGATCACTCGTGGCGTACGGCCACTAACCCTTGGAATAGATCGTCTAAGGGATGTCTCGTAACCCTGGCGTCCGTCCGTTAGGGACAGTCGTGCAGGATGTTTCGGGGTGCAGGTGATCACGTCAGCCCGCCCGGAGTGGATCTTCCCGTTCACCAGATTGCAGCCCGTCCAGTTCCGCAGGCTGGTCCGGCTGGTCGCCGAGCGGGGCGGTGACGCGATCACGGACGGGCGGCCGGGCCGGCAGTGGTCACTCGACCTCGCCGACCGGATGTTGCTGGTGGCCGCGTACTGGCGGACGAACCTGACGATGCGCCAGATCGGTCCGCTGTTCGGGGTGTCGCACTCGGCGGCACACCGGGTCATCGACACCCTCGGCCCACTGCTGGCCCTGGCCCCGGTCCGACGACGCCAGGTTGATCAGATCGCGATCGTCGACGGCACCCATGTCCCGACTCGCGACCACCGCCTAGTACTGCAACCCGGTGTTGCGACTTGAGTCGTGCTGGCTCGTTGACTGGTCGTGCGGGTCTGCTGCACCGATGGGTGACATCTGAGATGGCTTGCCCTGGTGGCGGGCTGGAAGGATGTTGCTGTGCCCAAGCCCTACCCCCGTGAGTTCCGTGATGACGTGGTGCGAATCGCTCGTGAACGGGAGCCTGGCGTCACGGTCGAGCAGATCGCCAAGGACTTCGGGGTCCACCCGATGACATTGTTCAAGTGGCTGCGCCAAGCCGACATCGACGCCGGGACCAAGCCTGGCGTCAGTGGCAGCGAGTCGGCCGAGCTGCGTGAGGCCCGCAAGCGGATCAAGCTGCTCGAGCAGGAGAACGAGGTCCTGCGCCGGGCGGCG
>NZ_AXVR01000006.1 GCF_000484695.1 Salinispora cortesiana
CCGGGCTGGAGTCACCTGGCAGATGTGTCTGGCGTCGTGCACCGAACCGTCCGGTCCAGGAACTGCCGGATCTGACTATTCTTCCAGCGGACGATCCCGATACCGGATGCGTCGCCGAGGTGTCCCAGCCATCGCAGAATTGGTAGTACGACGGTAGCGTCATGGAAGTCCAGGTGCTTTGTCCCGGGTGCTGTCATCTCGTGGAACTCGGCCTGTGCGGTGTCCCGTGCGAAATCGTTGCTACCCGAGTTCAACTCACTGTAGATCATCAGGTATGGAATGCTGAGTGGGTCGTGGGGGCGTTCACTGTAGAGCCCGCCATCGATGTTGATGGCTGCGGCGCACCGGTTGTCGATCTTGCTGAGCTCGCTGGCGACCGCCCCACCCAGAGATAGCCCCATTGTGGCGATCGGCCGCCCTGACCCCAGTTCGTCGGTGGGATACCCGGGAATAGTGGCCAGGATGGTGGGAAGTCGATCAAGCACATGCTGTGAGTCTTCGGTACGTCGGGCAACGACGGTAGCTGTGCTGGTGCTCAACCGGTAGAGCTCCGCAGAGATTCGGGCGCGCTCGGATCGGGTGAGCCTACCCCGCAGCTCGCGGTTGATCTCCTGGATCCGGCTGGCTGTGGCCGGGGCGACGGCTGCGTCCGTTTCCTCCAACTCGGCACGCTGATCGATGTGCCTGACACTCACCACGACATAGCCGTGGCTTGCCAACGATTCCATCAGGAGCGAGTTCTCCGCGGTGATGGACACGAGCCCGGGCTGGTAGAGAACCACCGGCGCGGTAGTAGCGTGTCGGCTGGCGTGGGCGCCACGAATCGCATGCGTCCGTACCTGCTTCAGGTAGCCGGCGAGCCGCCGTAGCCCGGAGGGGATCCCGGGAGCTTCGTGGAATTCGGACCACAGGGCTTCGCCTTCCGAATGTCGTTGAGCCAGGTTTGCTTCCGCCGGGTACCACGTGGTGACGAAGAGTCGCCTGCGTCCCATGCGTGGTGCCGTCCTGACGTCACGCTCCTCCGTTGTCGTGATCACGCCGACCCCGAACGGGCCGTCGGGCTGCGGGAGGCTTGGAATGGGAAAGCCGACTACCAACGCGGCAGACACTGTCGACAACGCCAGAGCGACCAGCCCGCCGACGATGCGTACGCCAACGGGCAGTTCTGTGACGACAGCGACGCAGAGCCAGGCGACGGCGAGGTAGGCCGGTGCCATCTGCCACCGGGCGCTGTTGTTGACCAGGCGGAGGATGCTGAGTGCGGTCACCGCGACGATCGCCGGCAGCGTCACGCTCGTCGGAGCGGCAAAGAGGATCAGCGTCGTGGTGAGGGCGGTAGCAGTTAGAGTGGCGCGTTCGACAAAGGTCCACATCATCGATTCCGCCGGTCCGACGCGCCCGGGACGCGGGCGACACCGAGGTAGCCACATACGAAGTCGGCGAGTTCCTCGGCGAACTCGTCGGCATCGGTGGGAAGGTTCCAGCCGGACATCCCCTCTGGGTGAAGCAGGCGTCCCAGGAACATCAGGTTGAAGAAGTACGCAGTCATGCTGGCCGCTCGGGCCAGGTCCGAATGGCGTATCTCGTCGGCGTGACCCTGTAGCAGTGAGCGAAAGCCGGACACGGCAACCTCCTCCCGGTGCCGCCAGTGCTCGTCGAGCAGGTCCGGGTGCAACCGAGACTGGAGGTAGGCCGGCTGCATGACATAGCGCAGGTCCTCGGATTGACGCCATGCCGCACGGCCGACATGGACGAGTGCCTCACGCAGCGAGGTGTGGCTGCTCGGCACGGGGTTGTCCCGGGAGAAGTCGTCCCACCAATGCGTAACCCGGCGCAGGTACAGGGCGACGAGGATGGCGACCGAGGCGTTCTGATTGTCGAACCGCTGGTAGACCGACGCCACGGACACACCGGCCCGGTTGGCGATCTGCGCGACGCTGATCTCGTCGAAGTTCTCTTCATGCAGCAGTTCGTCCAGTGCGGTGATGAGCTTGTCCCGGGTCTCGCGGGAGCGCCGCTGCGTGGCGGGTTTGGTGCCGGGCGACGCACCGTCCACAGAACTAAACATGACTCAGGTTTACCTTATCCCTGGAGGAATCTCAACCGACTCGCCTGGCTGGTAGTTCGAGGTTGCGGTGGAAAGCCGGATGCGCGGCGAGCGCTGCCTCGACGTATGGCGAGACGAGTTGCAAGTAGATCCGGACGCCTTCGCCCGCGCCCTGCACGACGCGTTCCCGCGCACGGCGGACGCCGCCCCCCTTGTTGGCGGGGCCGTACCAGCAGGATGAAGACACTCTCTCCTGAGGGCGCTTGACGCGCTAGCGGCGAGCCGAGCTGGGTGGCATGCTGACATGCGGGACTACGCCTGCAGGCGTCGACAGGCCAAGCAACACGGGCAACAGGTGCCTCCCGTTGACGAGCTGAACCCGAATGGCCATCCGCGGATTTGGTACGGCGCAGCCAGTCCGGCAGCCCTCTACGCGCTGAGGCGTTGGAGTGGCGACCGGTAGTTGTCAAGTCAAACTGAGACGGTCTGTTCCTGGCGGGTTGGCTTGTTGATCCAGGCGTGGTCGGGCAGTTTCGGTGCGTGCGGCCTGCGGTTGAACCGGTCCGGGTGGGCGGCGTGGGCCGCGTCGAGGGTGTCCTGCCGTTGCTCACGGATCTGCTCGGCGGTGCCGTGGCGCATCGACGCCGGGGTATGCCAGCCGATCCCGGAATGTCGGTGTTCGTGGTTGTAGGCGGTGAAGAAGCCGTCGCAGAAAGCTTTCGCGTCGGCGGGGGACCCGAACTTTTCCGGGAAGTCTGGCACGTACCTCATGGTTTTGAACTGGGCTTCGGAGTACGGGTTGTCATTCGAGGTCCGAGGTCGGGAATGCGACCGTAGGACACCGAGGTCGACGAGCATCTGCGATACCGGCTTCGACACCATGGCGCCGCCACGGTCGGCGTGGATGGTGTGCGGCTCGATCCCGTTACGGCTGATGGCATCGGCCAGGAAGTCGCGGGCTACGACCGCGTCCTCCCCGGCCGCGACAAGCCAGCCGACAACAAAGCGCGAGTAGATGTCGATAGCGACGTAGCACCGGTACCAGAGGCCTGTGACAGGTCCTTTCAACGCGGTGATGTCCCAGGACCACACCTGACCCGGCCCGGTCGCGACCAGCTCTGGACGTACCCGGGGTGGATGGGCCGCCAGTCGGCGTTGTCCCGGCTCTGCCCGGCCGCACGGGCGATGCGATGCATCGTGGACACCGAGCAGTGGTAGCGGCCCGCATCCAGGTCCCTCGCCCAAACCTGCGGGATCGCCAGGTCGGCGTAGACCGGCGAGTTCAGCACCGCCAGCACCCGGCCGCGTTCGGCCGGGCTGAGTGCCTGCGGTGGCGGGGTCCGGGGCAGCCACGGCCCGTGCCGTGGACCGACCGGCTTCACCCGCCGGTAGTAAGTCGCCTGCGAGGTCCCGGTCAACGCGCACGCCCGCTGCACCGAGATATCCGCGCCGCATAACTCGCCGAACACGGCGGTCAGGATCTCTTCGGCGGGTTGTCGTTGTCCGCGCTCTCGGTAGCACCTTTGTCGATGACGCCGAGGGCGGTGCGGGTGACCCACGCGGTGACCGTGGCTGCCGCGACGGGCAGCCCGAACAGGTCACGGATCGCGTCGGCGGTGCGGCCGATGGACAGGCTGCCCGTGGAGCAGGCAGACGCCGATCGCGGCGATCCGTGATCCGTAGACCGCGGGCGCGGTGGCCCCGGCCGGTGTCGGACCGGTGGTGTTATGCCCACACGGGCAGGAGACGGTGACGATCTGATGCTCGGTCACCATGACCTCAGGCCGGGGGATGTCGAACACCTGCCGGCGGGTCACCGCGACCTCGGCCGCACCGGTCAGGCCGCCACCGCAGCCGCCACAGGTGTCCGGCACATGCCGGACGACCACGTCCGGATCAGCCACCTGGGACAGGGTGGTGCCCTCGCCGCCAGCGGGACGGCCCGGCCGGCGACCCGAACGACCCCGCAGCGACTTCGGCGCCGGCTTGGCCAGCCCGTCACTCGACGGCGGTTTCGACGAGTTGCCAGACGACTGCTTCAACCGGGCCTCAAGCTCAGCGGTCCGCGTCAGCGCCTGCTCCAACCGCGCGGCCAGCCCGGCGTTAACCGCCAACAACTCGTCATACGACGGCGACGGATCGGCGGGCATGGCTGATCAACCTAGCAGCCTCCACAGCAGACAGCATCGTCGAGGTCAGGCACCTATCCAGTTACCCAGCCCTTACGTCCCGGTCATCATCGAACGTGAACCTCGCTTAATTTCGAAGAGCCCCAACGTGCTCTTGACGGGCGCCGATGTCTACGAGTAACTTCATCGTCGCTCAGTCAAGTTCGAAACGGGGAGGACCTGTTGAAAGTACGAATTGGTGGAGCTGCCGCATCCCTTGCTGCGCTCGTTGGAATCCTAGTCGTCGCTTCGCCCGCCCAAGCCGAGCCCCGAGCAATTTCGGCACAGGATGCTTCTGCGGAGATCCAGGTGCAATGCAGTGCTGGGCCGATTCTAGGCGGCTCCTGGGCCTATTGCAGTGGCTCCAACTTCAGTTTCCAAGCGGAATTGAAATGCCGTCGATCAGACACCACTTTCGTTTGGACGATGCGGGGCCCTTTGAGGGAAGCCGGATCAGGGGTTTATTCCTACGCGTTCTGCCCCGAGGGCTACTCCCGCCACAGCTACACCTATTTGGTTCACATTTGATCTAGTTAAGTAGAAAAGTTCACTCGATCCGGCGGGGCGGTCCGAAACCTGCATAGGGCACGGCGAGTCCGCCACAGGCAAAATCAGTCGAAATCGATAGAAGCCCCTGGCCCAGGGTTCACAACCGGCCGGGAGCTTCTATGTCAGAGACCTGAGAGCCCGCCGGGTGTCATCCACGACCCGCTCGCCGTGGATGGTCCACCGGGTCAACCCCGTCGCCTGCTCCTCCACCACCCTGCCAGTATCCGCCCCGGCCCCCTACCATGCACACAGGCGGCCACACCGCCCCAGCCGCCCGACCCTTCATTGTGAGTTTGGGCGCTTCGTCCAGCAGCGTCCGTCCAAAGCCGCGGCTTCGGGTAGCTGACTGCCGGCGGCTGCCCTCTTCCGGCCATGTTGCTGCCACCACTGCTGTCAGCAGCCCCGGTGCCGGAACGACATCAGATCCGGCGACGAGGCTCATAGGCACGAACGCCGCCGTATGGAAGCGGAACGCCCAAGGCTCGCCAGAGGTCATGGAGCACCCGACCGACCCGTTCGCTGTTGTCTGTCGACAACTCAGCGATAGGCATGCCGGCGGCCTGGTGCTCGCCGATGTTGTAGAGCAGGTCGGCGATGGCCGCAGCTGTCGGTCGGTCAAGACGAAGAACCACTTCCTCTTCCTCGCGCATGTCCGGCATCGTATGGCCTCAGCGGGATCCGGCGTACAGGTCGACTCGTCCATAGCCCACCAGGTCAGCCACCGCCACATGACACCTGGCCTGCGGTTCTCTAGTGCTGCCGCTCGTTGTTGGTCATCATCGGTCGGCGTTCGACGGCCCGGTGACGGCCCAGACGCGGCCCAACGGCATTCTGAAGCGGTGGCGTTGGAATACCTCGGTAGAGGACCGACTGCTACCGGCGGCGCAGGCTGGACGATGAGTCCGCAACTCATGTTCAAGTGCGTTGCTTGCGGCTACCTGATGAGCGGGAGCCCCGACAGGACCGAACACTGCCCATGCGGGCGGCTCCACAAGGACACCGACGCAGGCCGGTTTGACTCGATCCTTGGCGACGACGCCATCGAGGTCTATAAGGTCGCCGATTGAGGCCTCGCCTGTCATTCACCAGCGTCAGGCCTGGGTGCCCCGGTCGTCACCCAGCTAGTCACTCACCGTCCCGTGGCCCGCCGCGTGCACTCTGCGAAAATCGGATCTGTGCGGGAACCCAGTGCCGAGGAGAGCGCCTTCTTCACCGAACTCGTGAGGCACGTGCCGGATATCCAGGACTGGTATCACCAGGACGATGGTGGCACCCCCTGGATGACCACGTCGTACGACTTCACCCAGAGCAACCAGATCTACCAGACCCTGCGGCTGGACTACGACGGCACCAGCCTGCGTGGTGGTTGGAGCCCCTCGTGTCTCAACTGGGACGACGGCATGCGAGCCGACGACGCTCTGATCGACACTGCGGGCCCCGACGGGCTGCGGCTCGATTGTGTTGACCCAACGACCGATGCTCTTGCGGCGGCGGCATGGTTCTGGCGGCATATCGGCCGCCGGTAGGCGCATCCACGCTGGGGCGCTGCACGCCGCACTGCCAGCTTGGGAAGTGACCCTGATGTGGTCGAGAGGGACCGCCGCGAAGATCGATGCCGGCTGAAGATCGCCAGCATGCGGGAGCACGGGGGACTGCTTCGTTTCGAAGGAACCCCCGGATCGGCCGAACCCAGCGCCAGTATGGAGTAAGGGGCACATCCATCAATTGGATGTGCCCCTTACTGCGGTCGGGGTGGCCGGATTCGAACCGACGACCTCTTCGTCCCGAACGAAGCGCGCTACCAAGCTGCGCCACACCCCGAGGCGTGCCGACAAATACTAGCCCACCCGATCCGCGGGTCAAATTCGGTATCCCCCGTGGCGTCGCCGGCTCAGCGGGGGATCAGGGTCAGGATGCTCGCCTCGGGCGGGCAGGCGAAGCGGACCGGCGCGGTCGGATGGGTGCCCAGGCCGGCCGAGACGTGCAGCCAGGCGTCCGAGCCGGGCCAGCGGTGCAGACCCTTGGCCATCGAGCGGTGCAGCCCGCAGTTTGTCACCAGGGCTCCGACCCCCGGTACGCAGACCTGACCGCCATGGGTGTGTCCGGCGAGCAGCAGGCTGAACCCGTCCGCGGCCATCTGGTCCAGCACGGCTGGCTCCGGGGAGTGGCTGAGGGCGATCGAGAGGTCGGCCGACGGCGAGACCGGGCCGGCGACGGACGCGTAGTCGTCCCGTTCGATGTGCGGGTCGTCCACCCCGACCAGCTCCACCAGCCGCCCGCCGGCCTTGAGCGTGGTACGGGCGTTGCTCAGGTCGGCCCAGCCGGCACCGGTGAAGATGTCCCGCAGTTCGTCGTAGGGCAGGGTCACGCCCTCGGTGTATTCGCGGTCGGGCAGGAAGTAGGTGAACGGGTTCTTCCAGACCGGCCCGGTGTAGTCGTTGGAGCCGAAGACGAAGGCACCCGGGTGGTCGAGGAGCGGCTGCAGCGCGCACAGGACCCCGGGGACCGCGTCGGGGTTGGCCATGTTGTCGCCGGTCACCAGGACCAGGTCCGGGTCCAGCCCGGCCAGCGACGCCACCCATTCCTGCTTGCGTCGCTGGTTGGGCATCATGTGTAGGTCGGACAGGTGCAGGATGCGCAGCGGCTCCGCGCCGGCCGGCAACACCGGCACCTCGTACCGCCGCAGGGTGAACATGTTGCGCTCGATCAGCGATGCGTACGCCAGGGTGGCCGCACCCACGACGGCGGTGCCGGCGGCGAAGCGGAATAGTGTGCGCTTTCCCATGCCTGACAGAGTAGTTTGACCGTCCATGGGTACATTGAAGGACCGCCTGACCACGGACATGCGGGCCGCGCTGAAGGCGCGTGACGAGATGACCACCTCCACGCTGCGGATGGCGCTGGCAGCCGTCGGCGCGGCTGAGGTCGCCGGTCAGGCCAAGCGTGAGCTCGGTGACGACGAGGTGCTCGCCCTCCTGGCCAAGGAGGCGAAGAAGCGTCGGGAGGCGGCTGCCGCCTTCGCCGAGGCCGGCCGCGACGAGCAGGCCGCGAAGGAGACCGCTGAGGGCGTGGTGCTGGAGCGCTACCTGCCGAGTCAGCTCTCCGACGATGAACTGGCCGAGGCGGTCCGGACTGCCCTGACCACGGGTGGCTTCACCGGCATGGGGCAGATGGGCCCGGCGATGAAGGCCGCCCAGGCCGCGGTGGCCGGCCAGGCCGCCGGGGGGCGGGTCGCCGCCGAGGTACGCCGGCAGCTCGCCAGCTGACCTGGCTCCACGTACGCGAAGGGGCGGCCACCCCGATCGGGATGGCCGCCCCTTCGACTTCTCAGTGAGCCCCTAGTCGCCGGGGCGTTCCGTCGGTCTGCCCGGCTCGGGCTGCGCGGTCGGCTCGGTGGGCTTGGCGGCCGGTCCGGAGCTGACCTTGATGGAGACGACGCTGCCCTTGGCAGTGCGGCCGGTTGGGCTGGTCCCGGCGGCGGTGCCGGCCGGGCAGCTCGACTCGACCTCGTTCTTCGAGACGACCACCGCGAATCCGGCGTCGGTGATGCGGGACTTCGCCTTCTCCACGCTGACGCACTTGACGGTCGGGATCGTCCGCTGGTCCCCGTAGCGGAGCTTGTTCTTCGGCGGGGTGAAGTCGATCCGGGGCTTACCCTTCATCGCGTCGCGCAGCGTCTCGTACACCGGCGGGTTGATGCCCCTGGAATCTTCGTGCTTCATCTTCTGGGTGGTCTGCGGCCAGTCCGGGTCGGCCATGATGCCGGCGACCGCGTACTGCTTGGTCATCGCGACCAGGGAGGCGGTCTTGTCCTTGTCGGTGGTGCCGGACTTGCCGGCGACGGGGGCGTCAACGGTGCTCCGCACCTTGCCGGCGGTCGCGCCTGCGCACTTCGTCGTGGACGAGCGGTCCCCGACCGGGCAGCGGGCGGCGTCTACGGCCGCGCGGGCCACCTCGGTGCTGATCCGCTGCTCGCAGCGGGGGTTGGCGAGGTCGAGCTTGTTGCCTGCCGAGTCGCGGATCTCCTGCACCGGGATCGGTTCGCAGTACATCCCTTCGGCGCCGAGGGTGGCGTACGCGTTGGCCAGCTCCAGCGGCGTGGTCTGGGAGACGCCGAGGGTGAAGGCACCCCACTGGTGGGCGCCCTTCTCCAGATCGAGGTCCTCCTGGCTGCGGAAGGTGATGCCGAGCTTCTTGGCGGCCTCAACCACCTTCTCCGCGCCCACCTGCTGCTGGAGGGGGACGAAGTAGGTGTTCACCGATCTTCCGAACGCGCTCCACATGTTGTGCACGCCAGCCATGCTGGGGGTCGCGTTTCCGGGGCAGTAGAAGTGGCCGTCGCAGGCGGCGGGGCTGCTCTTGCTGATGATGTACTCGGACCGGAACTGTTGCTCGGCGTTGATGGTGTGGCTGAGCGGGATGCCCTTCTCCAGCGCGGCGACCATGGTGAAGATCTTGAAGGTCGAGCCGGCCTGGTAGCCGGTGATGCCGTCACCGCCGGTGAGGAGCGGGTTGACGGTGTTCGGATAGTTGCCGAGCGCCCCGGTTTCACGCTTCGCCGGGTTGCTGTGTGGCTTGTTCTCCGGGTTGTCCGGATCGTCGAGCTGGTAGTCGCGGTTGGTGGAGAGGGCGCGGACCCGGCCGGTGCCGGGCTCGACCACGGCGAGCATGCGCGCGGCCTTACTGGTGGTGGAGAGGTTCTTTCGTACCGCCTTGTCGGCGGCCTTCTGGACCTCGGGCTCCATCGTGGTGATGATTTCGAAGCCGCCGCTCTTGAGTCGCCGCTCCCGGTCGTACGAGGTGGAGCCGAACGCCTCCTGCTCCATCCACCAGCGGTAGAAGTAGTCGCAGAAGAATCCCCACTCCTGCGTGTTGGTGTCGACGCAGCCGTTCGGCGCCCGCTTGCCGACGATCTTCGGCTTGCTGGCCTTGGCCGTCTTGGCCTCCTCCTCGGTGATGGCGTTGATCGTCACCATGTGGTCGAGGATGTAGTCGCGCCGGGCCACCGCGCTCGGGTAGCCGCTGGTGGTGGTGGGGTCCAACGAGCTGGGAGCTTTGACGAGGCCGGCGAGGAGCGCCGCCTCGGCGATGGTGAGCTCGCTTGGGGGCTTGGCGAAGTAGACCTGGCTGGCGGCGTAGATGCCGTATGCGCCGTTGCCGAAGGCGGCGATGTTGAGGTAGCGCAGCAGGATCTCGTCCTTGGAGAACTGCTTCTCGACCTGCAGGGCGAGGTTCATCTCGCGGATTTTGCGGGCGCTGGTGTCCTCGGTGGCCGCGACCACGTCGGCCGGGTGTGTCGCGGAGTACGCGATGGCGAGGCGAACGTACTGCATGGTCAGTGTGGAGGCGCCCTGCTGGTGGGCGCCTTCCTGACTGTTGTTGACGAAGGCTCGGACGACGCCGTTGAGGTCGACGCCGTTGTGCTCGTAGAAGTCGTGGTCCTCGGCGGCGAGGATCGCCTGCTGCATCGCCGGCGCGATGTCGTCAACCTTGGTGATGTCGCGGCGGTTCTCGTCGTACATGGTGGCCAACGGTGTCTTGCCATCAGCAGCGAGTAGACGGCTCATCTGGGGCCCGGCAGCGTCTACGAACAGCTCGGGGAGGGCATCGAAGGTTTCGGCACCGGCCTTCGCGGCCAGTCCGGACAGTGCCACCGCGGGGAAGGCCGCTGCGGCGACCACCACTCCGGCGAGTAGGCCACAGACGAGCAGCGATGCGGCATTGGTCAGCACATTATGATCACGTTTCCGCATCCAGGTCACCTCGACAGGGTAGCGAACCGGCGACGAGCGGCGCGGGGTGGCTTTTCCCCATTTCCTGCGCAGGCCGTCCTCGTTGTGCTAAACGCACGACCCCCGGTAGGCGGTTGCGGACCAGGCGTCGCCGAGTCTCCTCTTGGCGTGGGATGGGCGTCCAGCGTTTTCGTGGACCTCGGTGGGGTATGCGGGCGGCAGCAGGCCCGGTAAGCCGGGAGTGTCCGTAATAATGGATTTTGCCGACAACGTTGCGTAATCAGGCAGCTACAGAGCATGATGGGAGCGGCGAGAGCGCCACAGGTCGTCCATGCCGCCTTGGGGGAGGTCGGTGGGGCCGATCGGGGGAAACAGCCGGCTGGTCCGCGATGGGGTCGGTAGTACTGCAAGGGGGGACGTGTACAGATGGGCATGATCACTGACTGGCCGTCGCTGGCGGCATGTCAGAACGGGGACCCGGACGCGTTGTTCGTACAGGGCGCCGAACAG
Source organism: Salinispora cortesiana (assembly GCF_000484695.1). Classification (GTDB taxonomy): domain Bacteria; phylum Actinomycetota; class Actinomycetes; order Mycobacteriales; family Micromonosporaceae; genus Micromonospora; species Micromonospora cortesiana. The sequence goes on from NZ_AXVR01000006.1 coordinate 11,007, forward strand.
AACGTGGCAAAGCGGATCTGCCGAAGCTGCCCAGTCCGGTACGAGTGCCTGGCCGACGCGCTGGACAACCGGATCGAGTTCGGTGTGTGGGGCGGTATGACCGAACGTGAGCGACGGGCGCTGCTGCGCCGTCACCCGCAGGTCGCCAGCTGGCGCAAGATGTTCGAGGCCGCGATGAAGAAGAATGCCAAGGAGAAGGCCGACCGGGACAAGGTCCTGGCTGCCGCGACCGGTTGACGAGTCACTCCGGGCCGCGGCCGGCTACGGATCACTCCTGACTGCCGCGGCCGGCTACGAATCACCCCTGGCCAGCCAGCGAACCGATCGTCCGTAGCCCGTCGATGTCGTGGACATCGGCGGGCTGCGCGGTTACCGAGGCCACCGGCACGGTCGGGAACGCCGCGGTGAACCGGGCAGCCACCCGCTGTTCGCGTACCGCCTGGTGGGCCAGCGTGGCATGGGCCCGGAGCGCGTTCACCGTGCCGTCATGGCCGCCCAGCCCGGCCAGTCGATCAGCGGCGGCCAGGCTCTCGTCGGGGCCGAGCTCCGGCACCGCCGGGCGGTGCACCCGATTGAGCACCAATCCGGCGAGCGGCATCCGGTCGGCCCGCAGCCGGCTCGCGAAGTACGCGGCCTCCCGGACCGCGTCCGGCTCCGGCGCGGCGACCAGGAGGAACGCCGTCTCCTGGGCCTGCAGGATGCGGTAGGTCTGCTCCGCCCGGTGGCGGAAACCGCCGAACATCGAATCGAGGGCGGCGACGAAGCCGGACAGATCACTCAACAACTGTGCGCCCAGCACCTTCTGGACAACCTTCGAGAACATGCCGAACCCAGCCGTGACGAAGCTGAACATGCTCCGCCCGCCCGAGCGGGCCGGGGCAAGCAGCAGCCGCAGCATCCGGCCGTCCAGGAAGCGGGCGAGGCGAGCCGGCGCGTCGAGGAAGTCCAGCGCCGAGCGGGAGGGTGGAGTGTCCACCACGATCAGGTCCCACTCGCCCCGGGCGTGCAGCTGCCCGAGCTTCTCCATCGCCATGTACTCCTGGGTGCCGGCGAAGGTGGAGCTCATGGCCGCGTAGAACGGGTTCGCGAAGATCTCCGCGGCCCGTTCCGGGTCGGTGTGCTGCAGCACCACGTCGTCGAAGGTGCGCTTCATGTCGAGCATCATGGCGTGCAGCTCACCGCCGCTGGCCTCGACGTCGATCCCCTTGACCTGGCGCGGCGTGTTGTCCAGCTCGGTCAGCCCCAGTGACTGGGCCAGCCGGTGCGCCGGGTCGATGGTGAGCACCACCGTGCGGCGGCCGTGCTCCTCCGCGGCCCGTAGCGCGAGCGCGGCGGCGGTGGTCGTCTTGCCCACCCCGCCCGCCCCGCAGCAGACCACGATCCGTACGCCGGGATCGGCGAGGATCCGGTCAACGTCCAGCGGCGGCGCCACGTTGTCGGAAGGCACCAATCGAGCGTATCGGGCCCGGTTCAACAACGCTGAAGAGCCGACGGGAGGAGCGCGTCAAGCCGCTCGGACGAGCGCCGCGGCCAGCTGATCCAGACCTGCCCGGTCCACCCCGTCGGGCAGCAGCGGCAGCTCGACCAGCGGCAGACCCAACTCGGCCAGGTCGGTCCGGAGCGAATCCTCCAGGTCGCGGCGGACCGACTGGTCGCGCACCTCGGTCGCCAGGCCGGAGACGGTCGCATCGTCGGCGGGCAGCCCGGCGGCGAGCAGCCCGGCGGCGAGCTCCGCGGCGGTGATTGCGGAGCTGACTGGTGCCGGGGATCGGGTGGCGTTGACGATGATCCGTCCGACCGGGAAGCCGAGCGAGGTGAAGTCCGCGATGGCGTCCGTGGTTTCCTGGACCGGCATCTCCTCGAGCAGCGTCACCACGTGCACGGCGGTCATCGGGGAGCGCAGCAGCGCGGCGACCCCCTCGCTCTGGGTTTTGATCGGCCCCATCCGAGCCAACCGTGCGGTCTCGGCGGTGACGTTCAGGAACCGCGCGATCCGACCTGTTGGTGGGGCGTCCAGCACCACCGCGTCGTACACCCGCCGCTGGCCCCGCGTGCGGGTGGTGGCCTCCTTCACCTTGCCGGTCAGCAGCACGTCGCGCAGTCCCGGGGCGATGGTGGTGGCGAAGTCGATGGCGCCCAGCTTGCGCAGGGCCCGCCCGGCGCCGCCGAGTTTGTAGAACATGTCCAGGTACTCGAGCAGGGCCTCCTCCGCGTCCACAGCGAGGGCCCGCACCTCGCCGCCGTCCGCGGCGTCGGTCAGGTGCCGTTCGCCGTAGGGGAGCGGGTCGGTGCCGAAGAGCTGGGCGATGCCCTGCCGTCCCTCGACCTCGACCAGCAGGGTGCGCCGGCCCCCGGTGGCGAGGGCGAGGGCGAGGGCGGCGGCGACGCTGGTCTTGCCGGTGCCGCCCTTGCCGGTCACCACGTGGAGGCGGGCCGACCATTCGGTGCCGGCCGGCTCGGCCGGTTGCTGTGCTGCTCCCACCCGTCGAGCCTAACCAGGCGTCACCCGCCAGCGACCTCGCAGACCCGCCAACCCGTCGTCTTGACCACGGTGAGGCGCAGGGGGAGTTCGGCGACCTTCTCGTCGGCAGTGGTCATGGTGACGGTGGTGGTGACGATGGCCCGGTCCTCGGTCTCGTCGTCAACCGTCGGGGGGCTCCACCGGAAGTGCGGCTTTTTGTAGTCGGCCGCGTACTTCTCCACCTCGGCGACCTTCGCGGAGATCTTGTCCTGGTCCTGGGCGGCCGAGCAGACCAGGCGCGACGCCTGGGCCGCGTCCCGGTCCTGGTAGACGGCGGTGAGGAACCCTTCCACGGCGGCCTGGGGCTCCTCGGTGCCCACGCCGTCCCCCACCGAGCGCACCGCCAGGAAGGCGGCGAACCCGCCGCCGAGGCAGAGCACCAGGGTCACCGCAAGGGCAATCGACGCGATCAGCAGTCCGCGTCGGCGGTGGGGCGCCGGAGGCTGCTGGTTCGGGGGTTGGGGGACGCCCGCTGCGGGGAACGCCGATGGGTCTGGTGGTGGCGTGGCGGAGGTGGTGGCCGGTGCGGGGAGTGCCGACGGAGCTGGTGGTGGCGCGGCGGAGGGGATAGCCGGTGCGGGGAGTGCCGACGAGTCTGGTGGTGGTGTGGAGGGGGTGCCCGCCGCGGTCGGGCCGTCGGGCTGACTGGTCGGATCACCGCTGGCTGGCTGGGACATCGCTCCCCCGGGGGGTGGGACTGCGTCGGCTCGGCGAGGCGACGGGTGGCGGTAGACCGCCGGTTACGACCGGAAGGGTAGCGGTTGGCCCGGCCGTTGACATGACACCGGTTCTGTCCGGAACCCGTCGGCTCCCGGACGTTGTCCGCACTCCGTCAAAGCAGGTGTCGCATATGTGACTTGGCAGCCGGAATGCCGCGCGCCCTGTTGGCGGCCATCGACCAGCAGCCTACGTTCCGATGGTGCCGGGATCGGGCCGTGGGCCGGGCCGAGCGGCGTGGGCACGATCAGGTACAAACCGCCGGAGGCAGGGCATGCACGACGTGGAGAACAACCCCCGGACCCAACTCCCGGCGGTGATCCGGCTGCCCGCCCCCGGCGGCGTCCCGGACCAGCCGGCCCTGCCACCCCGGGACGAGGAGGAGCCGGGCTACGTGGTGCATCTTCCGGTCCGGGTCGCGGACCACGCCGCCGCCGTGGCGCTGGCCGGCACGATCGCCACCTCGTTGAGCTTCCTCGGTGCGGTGGACGCCGGCGAGACCACCGTCTCCACGGCGGACGACCAGAACAACCGGCACCGGGTCTTCTGCGACCTGCCCCTGCTGGACCGGTCTCGCTGTCCACGGCCCTATGACCACGCTGGCCCGTGCGGGGAGGTGGTGACCGAGCAACGTCCCGCGCCCCAGCCCGCCGCCGGACCGTAGGCTGTGCCCTGGAAAGAACCGCACTCCAGGGAAAGAGAGACTTCCAGCGATGCAGAAGTGGGAGTACGCCACGGTCCCGCTGCTGGTCCATGCGACCAAGCAGATCCTCGACAACTGGGGCGAGGACGGCTGGGAACTGGTGTCCGTGGTTCCCGGCCCAAACCCAGAGCAGCTCGTCGCCTACCTGAAGCGGGCCAAGGCATGACCGGGCCGTACGCGAAACTCGTCGAGTTGGGGCACGAGTTGCCCGAGGTGGTGCCCCCGGTCGCCAGCTACCTGCCGGCGGTGCAGTCCGGGCAGCACGTCTACGTCTCCGGCCAGCTGCCGATGGCCGAGGGCAAGCTGCTCGCCACCGGCAAGGTCGGCGCCGACGTCTCCGCCGACCAGGCCAGGGAGCTGGCCCAGCGGTGCGCGTTGAACGCGCTCGCGGCGATCAACTCGTTGGTCGGGCTGGAGCAGATTGTCAAGATCGTCAAGGTGACCGGCTTCGTGGCGAGCGCCCCGGGCTTCACCGGCCAGCCCGGCGTCATCAACGGCGCCTCCGACTTCTTCGGCACTGTCTTCGGCGAGGCCGGTCGGCACGCACGGAGCGCGGTCGGGGTGGCGGAACTCCCCCTGGACGCGCCCGTCGAGGTTGAGGTCATCGTCGAAGTCGCGGCCTAGCCCTGGCGCGATCTTGCAATTCCTACCGGTCAAAGCCCCTGAACGGGTATGAAGCGGAGGTTGGAGGTGCAAGATCGCGGAGGCTGCTGCCGGTGGTCGTACGATCGCAGCCATGAGCGGGCACTTCACGGCGCCGGCGACAGCTATCGCGGGCGCGCTGCCGGGGTGGGTCACGCTGCTGCGGGCCCCGAACCCCGGGCCGATGACGTTGACTGGAACCAATACCTGGGTGCTCCGCGCCGCCGCCGGTGAACCCGCGGTGGTGATCGACCCCGGGCCGGCCGACGAGACGCACCTGGCCGCGATCGCCGCCCAGGGGCCGATCGGGCAGGTGCTGATCACCCATGGGCACCCCGACCACACCGAAGGCTCAGCGCGCCTGCACGACCTGCTCGGCGGGGCGCCCGTACGTGCCGCGGATCCGGTGCACACCATCGGCGGTACGCCGCTGACCAGGTCCAACGGTGACCTCGGCGGTGACCCGCTGGAGATCCGCCTGCTGGGCACCCCCGGGCACACCGCCGACTCGGTCTGCTTCCTCGCGACGCACGGCGAGGAGCGGGTGGTCCTCACCGGTGACACCATTCTCGGCCAGGGCACCGCCGTGGTCGCCCACCCGGACGGGCACCTCGGGGACTACCTGGACAGTCTGGAGCTGCTCTCGACGTACGCCGGAATCCCGGCCCTGCCCGGTCACGGCCCGGCGCTGGCGGACTGCGGCGCCGCGGCGGAGTTCTACCTGGCCCACCGGCGGGCCCGACTCGACCAGGTCCGGGCCGCGCTCGACGCCGGTGCCCGCACCGCCGCCGAGGTTGTGGCGGTCGTCTACGCCGATGTCGATCGGTCACTGTGGTGGGCCGCCCAGTGGTCGGTCCGGGCGCAACTGGCATACCTGGGCCGGGAATCCGGCACCACCGATGTGGAGTTGGAGCAGACGTGACCTGCCCGGTGTGCGGAACCGTCGCGGTACCCGGTGCCCGGTTCTGCCACAACTGCGGCGCCGCGTTGCCGGCGGCGGCGACGCTCCCCGCCACCGAACGCCGGGTGGTCACCGTGCTCTTCGGCGACCTGTCCGACTTCACCTCCTGGTCGGAGGATCTCGACCCGGAGCGGGTCGGCGCCGTCACCGACCGGGTACTCGCGGCGCTGGCCGGCGCGGTCAAGACCTTCGGCGGGCACGTCGACAAGCTGACCGGGGACGGCATCATGGCGGTCTTCGGTGCGCCGGTGGCGCACGAGGACGACGCCGAGCGGGCCGTTCGGGCGGCGCTGTCCATGCAGCGGGCGGTGCGCCGGGTCCTCGACGACGAACGCGGTGGTGGCGGGCCCCTGGGGCTGCGGGTCGGGCTCAACACGGGCGGCGTGATCGCCGGGATCCAGGCGGCCCTCGAGTACACGGTCATCGGAGACACGGTCAACACCGCCGCCCGGCTCGCCGACACGGCGGCGGTCGGCGCGGTCTACGCCGGGGACCGGACCGCCGCCGCCACCCGGCACATCGCCTCCTGGCGGGCGCTGCGCCCGCTGCGCCTGAAGGGCAAGCGCGAGCCGGTCGCGGCGTACGAGCTGCTTGGTCTGCTGGACGCCACGGGCACCCGGTCCGGGCTCGGGGACGAGGCGCCCTTCGTCGGCCGGGAGACCGAGATCGGGCGGGTGGCGGGCCGGCTCGCCGAGGTGGTTGACCGCGGTGAGCCCCGGGTACTGCTGATGACCGCCGAGGCCGGCATCGGCAAGTCCCGCTTCGCCGCCGAGGTGGAGCGGCTCGCCGCCGGCTACGACGTGGGCGCCGGCAGGTTCGCGGCGTACACCGGTGCGCGGGTGCTCTCTGTGCGCTGCGTCGCGTTCGGGGAACGGCGTCGGCTCGCTCCGCTGGCGGACTTGGTTCGCGCCGCGGTCGGCCTGCCCACCGACTCGGCCACCGCGCTCACCCGACCGGCGGTCGAGGAGCGACTGCGTCGACTCGGCCAGCGCCTCGGCCGTGCCGGTGGCGACCCCGCCTCGGTCGCCACCGAGCAGTTGCTGGCCCTGCTCGGCTACGCGGAGCTGCCCAGCGGCCCCACCGACCAGGGCGAGTGGCGCTCGGCGAGTCAGTCCGCCGACGGCGACGCGGTGCCCAATGCCGTCGCCGACCTGCTCAGCGCCCTAGCCGCGGAGGCGCCGCTGGTGGTCGTGGTCGACGATCTGCACGACGCGACCACCGAGAGCACCCACGCGCTCGGCGAGACCCTGTCCCGGCTCGTCGGCCCGGTGCTGGTGCTGCTGCTGGGCCGGCCGGAGCTGGTCCGCACGGCGGGTGCCCTGGCTCGGGTGGCCGACGCCGAGGTCCATGCGCTGGCGACGCTGCGCGGTGCGGATGCCGCGCGGCTGCTCACCAGCTACCTCAGCGGGGGCCGGCTGCCGCAGGGGGACGCCGATCGCCTGCTCGCCACCGCGCAGGGTAACCCGTTCTACCTGGCTGAGCTGGTCACCCTGCTGATGGAGCGGGGCGCGCTGACCGCCGGTGCCGACGAGGACTGGCAGCTCGCGCCGGGCTCGCTCGGCAGCCAACTCCTCTCCCGTGACCTCGCGGCTGTGCTCGCCGCGCGGATCGACGCGTTGCCGCCGGACGCCCGTTCGGTGCTGCGGGACGCGGCGGTGGTCGGCGACACCGTGCCGGCGGGGGCGCTGGAGGCGCTGCGAGAGCAGCGGAGCGGTCGGGACGGCCGACCGGCGGCGGTGGCCACCGTGGAGCTGGAACGTGCGGTCGAGGAGCTACTGCAACGCCGGATGTTGCACCGCGCGTGGTCCGGCCACACGTTCGCCACCCCGCTGATGCGGGAGGCGGCCTACGCCGGGGTCAGCAAGGCCGAACTGGCCGAACGGCATGCGGCGCTCGCCCGCTGGGCGGCGGTCGATCCGCCGACCGGTACCCCCGCCTCCGGTGGGTTCACCGAAGCCGCCCGGGACGACTTCGTGGCCGGGCACGTGGAGCGGGCGACCGCGCTCGCCGACGCGGTGGGGCTGCGGCCGGACGCACCGGCGCGGGCCGTGGTCCCGGTTGGGGTCGCCGCGTTGGGCCACGCCGCCCGCCGGTCGATGTACGCCGGGGAGCCGCTGCTGGCGGTGGAGTACGCCGAACGCGCCAGCGAGCTGGCTTCCGACGGGGTCCCGGCGGCCGACCGGGTGGTGCACGCGCGGGCGCTGCTCCAGATCGGCAAGGCGGCCGACGCCCTCGCCAACGCGGAGAAGATCGCCGCCAACGCCGGGGACGAGGCGGCCACCCAGGCCAGTGCGCTGCTTCTGGCTGGGCAGGCGCACCAGACGATGGGCGACCCGGACCGGGCGGCGAGCTCCTGGGCGGAGGCGTTGCAGGTCGCCTCGGCCCACGAGTTGCCGACGCTGCGTGCGGCGGCGATGCGGCGGCTCGGGATGGCCGACTTCATCGCCGGCCGGCTGGGGCAGGCAAGCAGCCGGCTCGCGGCGTCCTACCAGACCAGCCTTGCGGTGCAGGATCGCCGCGGGCAGGCGTGGTCGTTGCAGAACCTGGCCTGGGTCACCACCACCCGGGGCGACTTCGCCGGCACCGACGCGGTACTCGGTCGGGCCGCGCGGTTGTTCGCCGAGCTGAAGGATCCGTACGGACGGGCCTGGCTGCGAGGCACCACCGCCTTCGCCCGGCTGCTCGCCGGCCGGCTGCACGAGGCCGGCCGCCTCGCCCGGGCGTTCCTGCCGTTCGGCGAGCGGGTCGGCGAGCAGTGGGCGGTGGGCACCCTGCGGGCGGTGGAGGCGTTCGCCACCGCCGAGCTGGGTGATCTGGCCGAGGCCGACCGAGCGGCCCGGCGGGCGTACCGGGACTTCGACGCCGCCTCCGACGAGTGGGGGCGGGGCTTCGCGCTGGTGGTGCGTGGGGTCATCGCGCGCGGCCTGGGCGAGCCGGAGCACGCCGCGGATCTGCTCACCGACGCGATGGGGTACGCCCGTCGTACCTCGCATCCGCTGTTGACCGGCATGGCTGGCACGCTGCGGGGGTTCGTGGCGTTGGACTCGGGCGACCACGACCTGGCCGAGCGGGAGGCGCAGGCGGTGCTGGCCGCCGTCGAGCCGTACAACCCGTGGGCGCCGGCGCAGGTGGCGCCGCGGGTGCTGCTGGCCACCGCCCGGCTGGCGGCCGGTGACCCCGCGGCCGCGGTCGGCCTGCTCGCCCCGGTGGCGACCGCCGCGCAGACCACCCCGGCGTTGCTCTTCTCCCGTCGCCTGACGCTGGCCCAGTACGCCTCCGCCCTACTCGCCCACGGGCAGGCCGAGCAGGCGCTGGACTGGGCGCAGCGGGCCCGTACCGTCCCGGCGGAGGACGTGCGTAGCCAGGTGATCGCCGCCGCTGTGTTGGCGAAGGCGCTCGCCGCTACTGGCGAGTCGGCGGCGGCGCAGGCCAGCGCCCAGGAGGCGGTACGCCTGGCGTACGCGACCGAGCAGCGGAGCGAGCGGCGGGACGCGGACGACCTCCTCGGCCGGTTGACGGCGGCCGACTGATCCGGCCGTCGGCGGCGTCGCCGGTGACAGATTTTGGCAATTCCGGTGATGCGGGACAGGGTGGGTGCTCGATAGCGTGGGGGCCGCGCACGATCCGGGATACGGGCGTGCCGGACGGGAAGGGGTCTGATGAAGCTGCCGCGTTCCGCTGCCGGTTGGACAGTCGCGGTCTTTGGCCTGCTCGCGTTGCTGGTGGGCGCGATCGGGTTGACCTGGCCGGAGGCGTTGCTGCGGCTGCTCGGCTTCGAGGTGCTGGAGTCCCGCGCGTCGGGTGACTATACCGTTACCTTCCTGACGGCGTCCTCGATGGCCTCGTTCAACATGGGGGTCTACTACCTGCTCGCCGCGGTGACCGAGTGGCGGGCGTTCTACCGGTTCACGGTCGGGTTTCGACTCCTCACGTTCACCGTGTTCAGCATCCTGGTGCTGGTGGATGCCGCTCCGGGCCGATTCTTCGGGGTGGCCGCCTGGGAGGGGCTGGGCGCGTTGGCGACCGCTGCGGGTCTGTGGTGGGATCGCCGCGGCTCGGGTGCCGCATCGCCGGACGGTGCGGTCTCGCCCTCGGCCGACCCGGTTGGTCCGGCGCCCACCGCTGACGCGGTTCGCTGAACAGCCCGCCTGATTCGGTATTTTCAAGCCGTGACCGAGACCTCGCCTGGCGCGCTACCGACGCCCCTTGTGCCCGGGCTGACCGGTCTGCGGGTTTTTGCCCGAGGCGGTTACGCGACGATCTATAAAGCCACCCAGATCTCGGTGGCGCGCGAGGTGGCGGTCAAGGTAGAGAACCGCACTCTGGACAGCGAGCGGGACCAGGCCCGGTTCCTCCGGGAGGCACGGGCGGCCGGTCGGATGTCGTCGCACCCGCATGTGGTTGACCTCTTCGACGTCGGGGTCACCGTGGACCAGCACCCATACCTGATCATGGAGCTCTGTGACGGGTCGTTCGCCGAACGGATGCGTACCTCGCCGCTCGGCCCCGTGGAGGCCCGCGACCTCGGAGTCAAGATCGCCGACGCGATCGCCCACTCCCACGCGGCCGGGGTGCTGCACCGGGACATCAAGCCGGCCAACATCCTCCACTCCCACTTCAACCCGGCGGTGCTGGCCGACTTCGGGCTGGCCGTCGTCGCCGAGCTGCGGGACGCCACGGTCGCCCTGGAGGTGCTCACCCCCGCGTACGCGCCGCCGGAGATGTTCAACCACAGCCCGCCATCACCGGCAGTGGATGTCTACGCCCTCTGCGCCACCCTCTACGCGGTGATGCACGGTCGGCCGCCGCGTTGGCGCTCCGAGCGCAACCCCAGCCTGGTGACGGTGCTGGAGATGTTCCACCAGCCGGTACCCGGCCTACCCGGGGTGCCGGAGGAGTTGGTCGACATCCTTCGGGCCGGCATGTCGAACGATCCGGTGGCGCGACCGTCCGCAGTCGAGCTGCGGGACCTGCTGGCCGCGCTGCCGGTGGGCGGGACCGCCGCCAGCGCCGCTGCCGAGCCGGCCGCCAGCGGGCACCCCGGGACGGCCCCGAGCGGGCACTCCGGAGCGGCCTCGGGCGGCCGGTCGACTCCCCCGACGCCCCGAGCGCCGGCCGAGGACGCGCACCCGACCCTTCCCTCCGCGGCCCGGCGTCGGCGGCCCTGGTTCCTCGGTGGCGCGGGAGTGGCCGCCCTCCTGGCGGCCGCCGCCGGGCTGGTCGGCGTCGGGCTGGATCCGCTTGGGCTGGAGGGCGGCCTGAGCGCGTCGCAACCGACCTCGAGTGCGGGCCGGACCGCCGATCCCGCACTTCGGCCCGCCTGCGCCCAAGCTGCGGAGCTACCGTCCGGGGCCCGGTGTGGAGACGAACTGGAGTGCTTCGGTCCGATCTGGGGCAGCGGGTCGCGGACCCCCGCGGAGCAGGTGTCCTGCTCGGGTGAGCACACCTGGGAGAGCTATGCCGAGGGTGAGCTGTCCGACGTGGCCCGCGGGGCCGGCTACGTCGACATCAGCGTCAACCCGATGGTTCGTCGGGTGTGTAACGAGACCACCTTCAAGCTCGCCGTCGGCCTCAACCACACCGAGGGGTGGAAGCTGGAAGTGCTGCCCCCCGGGGAGGCGGAGCGGACGTACCGCTGTGTGGCCGGGCGCGGGCTGGACGCGCTCGCCGCCCCGACTCTCGTGCGCTGAGCGTCGCCGTGCGACCGTGGCCGCGAGGACTGCCAAGTCGCGAAACATGAAGGCAAGGTGAACCATGGATCAGTCGGTCCTCTTCGACATTGACGGCACCCTCGTGGATTCGACCGAGGCGGTTACCACCAGTTGGCATACGGTCGCTGCTCGTTACGGCGTCGATGCGGACGCCATCCTGCGGGTCTGCCACGGCCGGCGCGACGAGGACGTGGTGCCGGAGTTCTTTCCGCCCGAGGTTGTCGCGTCGGTCCTGCGGGAGACGGCCGACCTCCAGCTCTCGTACGCCGATCTGGTGCGCCCGATCCCCGGCGCCACCGCCGCGTTGACCACGATCACCGATGACCGGTGGGCCGTCGTCACGTCCGGGTCCCGCCCGCTGATGACTGCCCGGATGCGCGGTGCCGGTCTGCGAACTCCAGCGATCTTCGTGGCGGCGGAGGATGTCCGCCACGGCAAGCCCGATCCCGAGGGGTATCTGCTGGCCGCCCGGCAACTCGGTGTTGCCGCCTCGTCCTGCGTTGTGGTGGAGGATTCCCCCGCCGGAGTCGCCGCCGGCAAAGCGGCCGGGGCGGTGGTCGTCGCGCTCACCACCACCCACGCTCCGGAGGAGCTGGCCCACGCCGATGCCGTCGTCGACGACCTGCGTGAGCTGGACCGGGTGATCACATCTTTGCCGGCCTGAGGCCGGCCCGGGGCCTCAGGCGCCACGGGAGACTTTCAAACGTGCGGCCAGGGGCCTACGGGGCACCTTCACCACCTTGAACAACATCGCCGACCGGGTGCGGACCGATGAGCTGGACCTGATCCTGTGCGACGAGGCGCACCGGCTCACCGCGCGGCCGATGGCGGGTTCCTTCGTGATGCGCCCGGGTGAATCCACCGTTTCGGTGATCGTCACCCGAGCGAAGGTGCCGGTCTTTTTCATCGATGGTGATCAGCGCCTCTTCGGCGAGGAGGTCTGGACCCCGGAGGCGCTGGTCAAAGAAATTCAGCACCTCGGCGCGGAAGTAGTGCCGATCAGTCTGGACCGCCCGCTGCGCGCCGTCGGTAGCGCGACGTACGACACCTGGGGCCAGCGGCTTCTGTCGGATCACCCGGTGCGGTGGAACCCCGATGTCGACGATGATCCAGAGCCTTTCGGGCTCTACTGCGCCGACACCGCCGCGGCCATGGAAGAGTTCCTACAGGACAAAATCGACGCGGGCTTCAGCGCCCGGATATGCGCCGGGATGTGTTGGGAGTGGACCGATGACTCCGGGACCGTTCCGGATGTCAAACCCGAGGCGGGCTGGGCGCGTCCGTGGAACGCCGGTGACAACCACCGGACACCAGGCGTGCCAAAACGGCGGTTCTGGGCCACCGAACCAGGCGGGTTTGGCCAGATCGGTTGTGTGCACACCGTGCAGGGGCTGGAATACGATTGGGGCGGGGTGATTTTCGGCCCCGACCTGACCTGGAGCGGCAGCCGATGGCTGTTGCACCGCAAGCACGTGCGCAGCAAGGCCGATCGGATCCAGGACGATGCGGAACTCCTACGGGCGATCCGAAACGCCTACGGTGTCCTCCTGACGCGCTCCATCCGTGGGACCGTGCTCTACTCGGTTGACCCGGCGACCCGACAGCTCTTCGCTGACCTGGGAATTCCGAAGATCTGATCTTCGGCTCGGTACCCCACGCGGCTGCCGGACCGGCGGTCGCTCACCGTGGACGCACGGCGGCAACGAGGCGGCTCACCTCATCGCCGTCGGTCGCCTCGCGTCCGTCGCGCCGGACGGGCGCACGCAGGTGGACCTCCCGCGCCCCGGTCTCGGCGAGCACCCGCCGGACGTTGTGCGAGCGGATACCGCCGGCGGCGATCACCCGAAGCCGATCGCCGGCCCGCTGCCGAAGTGCGGCGATGCGGGCGGCACCGGCCAGTGCGGTGGCCGCCGCGCCCGAGGTGAGCACGGCGTCCGCCCCGAGGTCGATGGCCTGATCGATCGCCGCGAGCTGGTCATCGACCTCGTCGAAGGCCTTGTGGACGGTTACCGGCAACGGCCCCGCGGCCTCGATCAGGTCCCGCAGCACGGCCAGGTCGAGGTTGTTGTCGGGGGTGAGCGCGCCGACCACCACCCCGACCGTGAGACCGTTTGGGTTGGGCAGGGCGCGGAGTGCCGCGATGTCGGCGAGCATGACCTGCTGCTCGATCTCGCTCACCCGGAAGTCACCGCCCCGAGGCCTGATCATGACGCGTAGATCGGGCGCACGCAGCGTACGCAGGGCGACCTCAACCGTCCCCAGGCTCGGGGTGGTGCCGCCCTGGCCGAGGTCGGCGCAGAGCTCCAGCCGGTCGGCCCCGGCCGCCTCGGCCACCAGTGCGGTCGGCACATCACTGACGCAGATCTCTACTGTGGTCATCCGAGCGCCTGGACCGGTGTGGGCGTGCCGGTCGGCTCCGGGCGTAGCGGCAGGTGGCAGGCCACCTGGTGCAGGCCGCCGACCAGCGGGGGCTCCGTCGTGCAGATGTCCGCCGCGCGGGGGCAGCGGGTACGGAACCGGCACCCGGTGGGTGGGTCGAGGGCGCTGGGAAGCTCACCCCGGATGGTCGTGCCGTCGCGCGTGGCCGCCCGGTCCGGCGTGATGGACGGGACCGCGTCGACAAGCGCCTGCGTGTACGGGTGCCGGGCAGCCCGCACCACCTCCCGGGCGGGCCCGATCTCGACGAGTTTGCCGAGGTACATCACCCCGATCCGGTCTGCCATGTAGTCGACCACGGACAGATCATGGCTGATGAAGATGTACGCCAGACCGAGTTCGTGCTGCAGGTCCCGCATCAGGTTGAGCACCTGCGCCTGGATCGACACGTCCAGCGCGCTCACCGGCTCGTCGCCGACGATCAGCCGGGGGTGCAACGCCAGCGACCGGGCCAGCCCGATCCGCTGCAGCTGACCGCCGGAGAACTCGTGGGGGTAGCGTTCCAGCGCGCGCCGGGACAACCCCACCTGGTCGAGGAGAGTGGCGATCCGTGCCTGCCGCTCCGAGTTGTCACCCACCTTCTGGATCTCGAGCGGTTCGGCGAGGATGGCGTCAACCCGCATCCGGGGGTTCATCGCGGCGTAGCTGTCCTGGAACATGAGTTGGACCTGTCGGTGCATCCGGCGTCGTTCCCGGCCGGTGAGGTCGGTGAGATCCGTACCGTCCAACACGATCTGTCCGGCGGAGGGTCGTTCCAGGCCGACGGAGAGCCGTCCCACGGTGGACTTGCCGCAGCCGGATTCACCGACGAGCCCGAAGGTCTCCCCGGGTCTGACCTCGAAGGAGACGTCGGCCACCGCGCTTACCTGCCCGGCTGTCCGGCGCAGCAGCCCACGGCCGTGCACCGGGTAGTTCTTGACCAGGTTCCGCACCGACAGGACCGGCAGCTCCGCGACTTCGGCGGGCGCTGTGGTGGCCGGCTTCGCCGCCGGTTGGACCGCCGCCGGTTGGACCTGCGCCGGCACCGCCGCCGGTTCGACCTGCGCCGGCACCGGCCCGGTGACCGCCACGGCGGGCGTGGGTACCGGGTGCAGACACGCGTGCTGATGCGCGCCCGGGGTCAGGGACGGGTCGGTGGTCCGGCAATCGTCGCTGACAAACGAACACCGCGCCGCGAACCGGCATCCGGTCAGGGGGCCGGACAGGTCCGGTGGCAGTCCCGGGATGCTGACCAGCCGGTCGTGTCCGCCGCTGTCCCGGATGGCCGACTCGGGTAGCGCCCGCATCAGGGCCTCGGTGTAGCGGTGTCGGGGTGCTTGGAACAGCTGCTCAGTAGCCGCGGTCTCCACAACCCGTCCGGCGTACATGACGGCTACCCGGTCCGCCCGACCGGCGATCACCCCGAGATCGTGGGTGACCAGGATGACGGCCATCCCAAACTCTTCTCGCAGATCGTCGATGAGTTCGAGGATCTGCCGCTGGGTGGTGACGTCGAGGGCCGTGGTCGGTTCGTCGGCGATGAGCAGGCTTGGTGAGCAGACCAGTGCCATCGCGATGGCGACCCGTTGCCGCATTCCGCCGGACAGCTCATGCGGATAGCTGTCGACGATCCGCTCCGGACGCGGCATCCCGACCCGGCGCAGAATCTCGACGGCCCGCTCCCGGGCCTCCGCCCGGCCGACCCGCTCGTGCACGCGCAGCGGTTCGGCCACCTGTGCGCCGATGCGCATGGTGGGGTTGAGCGAGGTGAGCGGGTCCTGGAAGACCATGCCCATCCGAACACCTCGGATTCGGCGCACCTCGTCGGGTGGCAACGATCGCAGGTCCCGTCCCTCGAACAAAATCTGCCCACCGGCGACCCGACCGCCGGACGGAAGTAGACCCATGATCGACAGGGCGGTCATCGTCTTGCCGCTGCCGGATTCGCCCACGATGCCGAGGGTCTGCCCGGGCGCGACCTCGAGACTGACGCCGTCGAGGGCGTGTACCGTGCCGCGGCGTAGCGCGATGTCGGTGTCGAGGTCGCGCAGTTCCAGCAGGGGCCGGCTGCCGGCCGACGAGGCGTGCCGGATGGTTGGACCGATCGATTCGCTCATTCTCTGCTCCTGCTAGCGTCGCCGGAGGCGAACCTCGAAGGCATCCCTCAGCCCGTCACCGATGAAGTTGAAGGCGAGGACGATGAGGATGATGGCGATCCCGGGCGGGTACAACAGCCACCAGTGGCCGCTGTAGGTGTCCGCCAGACCATCGGAGAGCATGCCACCCCAGTTCGCCGCCGGTGGGGGGACGCCGAGGCCGAGGAAGGACAGGTAGGCGACGTAGAGGATGGCGTCGGCGACCTGGAAGGTGGCGTTGACGATCACCGTGCCGATGGCGTTGGGGATGATGTGTCGACGGACCGCACGACCGCCCGTGCCACCCATCCCGCGCATCGCCTGGACGTACTCGCGTGAGCGCAGCGTCAGTGCCTCGCCTCGCACGAGCCGGGCCGGACCCAACCAGGCGAAGGCGCCGATGATGAGGATGAGCATCGGCACGCTCGGTGTGACGATGGCGGCGAGCAGCATGAACAGGAACAACGACGGGATCGACATCATCGCGTCGACGACGCGCATCACCGCGGCGTCCACCCAGCCGCCGACGAAGCCGGCGATGGCGCCCAGAAGCGTGCCAACGATGGTGGCGAGGATCCCGGCAGCCAGTCCGACGATGATGGAGGTCTGGCCGCCGAGCATCAACCGCCCCAACTGGTCGTAGCCGACCCCGTCGGTGCCGAGTGGATGTCCCTGCTCTCCCGGGGCCAGGTGTACGGCGGTGAGGTCCGTGTGCACCTGGTCGGTCTGGTACACCAACGGTCCGAGGAAACAGACCCCGGCCAGGAGGACGAACAGACACAGCCCCACCAGGGCAAGCCGGTTCTCGCAGAAGACGATCAGCCCCTGCCGCCACAGGCCGCGCGGTGGCGCGTCCTTCGGCTCGGCCGGGCCGACCGCCTCGGACAGCGTGCTCATGTGGCACTCCCACGGAGTCGGACTCGGGGGTCGACGGTGGCGTAGAGCAGGTCGGCTATCAGCGCGCCGACGACCGTGGCGATCGAGATGATGACGGTGACCCCGAGCAGGATCGGAAAGTCCCGCTTGAGGGCCGCCTGCCAGAACAGCTGGCCCATCCCGGGGAAGTTGAACAGCGACTCGACGACCAGCGCTCCACTGAACAGCGCGGGCAGGTACATCCCGAGCAGCGTGATGACCGGGAACAGCCCGTTACGCAGGGTGTGTCGCAGCACAACCCGCCGCTCGGAGAGCCCCTTGCTGCGGGCGGTCCGCACGTAGTTCTCGTTCAGATTGTCGATCATGGATGACCGCACGTACCGCGCGTAGACCGCGATGGTGACGATGGCGAGGGTGGCCGTGGGTAGGACCAGCCCGGCCGGATCGGCGAGCACCTCGGCCACCGTGAACCCCTGCGGTGCCTCCGGGGGCAGGATCGGCCAGACCTGCGAGAAGACAATGATCATCATGAGGCCCAGAAAGAAGATGGGCGTGGCGTACGCCAGCAGCGACAGCGCGGTGATGGCGTAGTCGGGCCATCGGTTGCGGCGTACCGCCTGGAGCACGCCGAGCGGGATCGCCAACACGACGGCGAGCAGGGTCGACAGCAGCGACAACACCATCGTCTTGGGTAGCCGCTGTTCGATCGCCTCGAGAACGGACTGGTTGAGCTGGTACGAGTAGCCGAGATCACCCTGCAGCAGGCGCTGTACGTACATGCCGTACTGCTGGATCAACGGCCGGTCGTAGCCCATCTCGTGGTTGAACGCCGCCAACTGCTCCAGCGTCGCCTCCTTGCCGAGGGTGGCTCGTGCGGCGCCCCCGGGCAGCAGGTGCAGGATGAGGAACGCGATCACCGTGACGAGTACGACGACGATGAGTGCCTGTCCCAGGCGCGTGATGAGGTACCGGGCCACGTGTGCGGTTTCCTCTCCCGGTCGGGGCCCCGGCGACGCGCAGCGCGTCGCCGGGGCCGGAACGATCAGCGGGTTACTTCCAGGACCAGTCCTGGAAGTACATGAGATTCATCGGGTCCTGCGGCTCGACTCCCTGCAGGCCGGAGCGGTACGCCGAGACCTGGTACACCGGGTTCGGCATCCACAGCACAGGCAGGTCCTTGGCCAGGAAGTCGTTGTACGCCGTGAGCGCGCTCTCGTCGCCAGCGAACTGGGTGGCCTCGATGAGCTTGTCGGCCTCCGGATTGCTGTAGCTGCCCAGGTTGACCGGGGCGTCCGTGGCGAAGAGCCGCTCGCCGCTGGCGAAGGCCGGGTAGTACCAGCTGCCCTGCGAGCCGAAGAAGGACATGTCCCAGTCGCAGGTCCCCTCGGTCGGCTCGCACGCCGGGGTGACCGCGACCGAGTCCGGCACCTCCTTGATCGTCAGCTGGATGCCGAGCTTGGCCATCTGTGACTTGATCTCGGCGAACATCTTGGTCGTGGCGGCGAACCCGGTCTGGCTGGTGACGGTGAACTCCAGCGCCGTGCCGGCGGCGATTCCGTCACCGCACTGGTTCGGGCCGGTGCCCGGTGACTGGCAGGTGGTCTGCCCGTCAGGGGTCACCTTCCAGCCGTGGCTCTCCAGCAGTTCCTTGGCCTTCGCCGGATCGAAGGAGTAGGCGCATCCCGCGGCGTCGGTGTTGGTGCCGGGCTTGGCCGGTACCGGGCCGCAGGTCGGCGCGGCGGTGTCCGACCAGATGACCTTGCTGATCGTCGGCTGGTCGATGAGCATCTGCAGCGACTGCCGAAGGTAGGGCTGCTTGAACAGCACGCCGGTTTTCGGGTTGTTGTAGTTCAGCTGCAGGTAGGTGATCGACCAGCCGTACCACGGCGAGACCGTGTATCCCTTGGACTCGAGGTAGCTCTCCTGGGACAGGTTGGCCGCTGGCACGTACCCGTAGTCGATGTCACCGGCGCGGAGCACGTTGAACTCGGCGTCGTCGCTGGTGAACGGGCGCAACACGACCGTGGCCAGCTTCGGTTTGTCGGTACCGGAGTAGTTCGGTTGGGCGGCGAGGGTGACCTCACCGTTGGGCACGTACTTCTCCAGCTTCCACGCGCCGCTGGTGACCTTCCACAACTCGTTGGAGTCGTACGTCTTGGGGTCCTTCGCGGCGGCGGTGAGGAAGTCGAAGACCTTCTCGGCGCCCTCCGGGCTGCTGGCGAGGTCGCTCACGTCGGCGGTCGCGGAGTCCTTGTCCCAGGCGTGCTGGGGCAGGGGCGTGATGCGGTTGAGTTGGTTGTCGACGAACCACGCGGTGTTGTAGACCTTCGTGGTGGTGATCGAGAAGGTCTTCTCGTCCTGGACCGACCACTCCGCGACGTTGTCGGGGAAGCCGCCGGCCCGGTAGGACGCCCACTTGTCCTTGTTCGCCGTGACCAGGTCGTACCAGAACTGGATGTCCTTGGTGGTGATGGGCTTGCCGTCGGACCAGGTGTTGTCCTTCAGCGTGATCGTCAGGGTCCGGCCGTCCTCGCTCACCTGCGGTGGCTCGGCCATCGAGCGTTGTGGGTCGATGTTGTACTGCGCCGTGCCGTCGAGCCGGTACTGGTACAGGGGCCGGTAGAGCGACTGGTTGAAGATGGCGTTTTCACCCTGCGTGAATCCGGGTGCCGAGATCGGCAGGATCCAGTTTGGGGTACGCAAGGCGACCGTCACGGTGTCCTTGCCCTGACTTCCGCCGTCTTGGGACGATCCACTGCTGTCACCGCAGCCGACCAGGCCCGCCCCGAGAGCGATCGTGGTGGCTGCCGCCACCGCGCCACGCAGGGCGCGGCGGGGAAATCTGCTCGTCATGAGTCTCCTCGATTGATGTGCACGTGCCCTACGTCACCGGGTGCCGGCGGTGTGCCGGGCGCCCCCGCCGGGCGCTGCCTCGGCGATCAACGCGAAGAATGTATCCAGGTAGAAGTGGTACGTCAACGAAAATTACCCACTTCATTTACTAACTTTGGCCAGGGTACGATCAAAGTCGCCCGAAGCATCGACCGTTACTCCTCGCGTGGGCGGCCGGAGCCCACCCGCGGCTTTGCGCTGCGACACACTGAGGCGGCGCCGGAGAACCACCCGACCAAGGAGAGGCAAACTTGGAGCCACCGATCTCCGCTACGCTGCGCGACCAGACCCTCGATCTGCTCTCCAGCGGCGCGGCCACATCCCGCGCCGACCTCGTCGAGGCGTTGCAGGTCGCCCCGTCAACCGTCACCGCCGTGGTGCGCCGGCTGCTGGAGGAGGGCGTCCTCGCGGAGGAGGGCATGGGTCGCTCCACCGGTGGGCGACGCCCGCGGATCCTGCGGCTGCGAGAGACCAAGGGAATCCTCGCCGTCGCAGAACTCGGCGGCCGGCACGCCCGGGTCGGGTTGTGCACACCCGGCGGCGAGCTGCACACCACCGAGGAGGTGGCGATCGACATCGCCGCCGGGCCCGACGAGGTCTTCGCGGTCGTCGGAGCCACCTTCGCGCGGCTCCAGACGGCGACCGCACCCGGTCAGGTACTGCTCGGGGTCGGCGTGGCCCTCCCCGGACCGGTGGGGTTCCCCGGAGGGCGGTTGGTGGGCCCGGCCCGGATGCCCAGCTGGAGCGGCGTCGACGCTGGCGCCCACCTCACCGACCGCTTCCAGGTGCCGGTGATCGTCGAGAACGACGCCAAGGCGGCGGCGATGGGCGAGTACGTCACCCGAGGCTCGGAAGTCGGCGACATGATCTACGTCAAGGCCGGCACCGGCATCGGCGCCTGCCTGGTCAGCGGCGGACAGATCCATCGTGGCGGGCGCGGCCTCAGCGGCGACGTCACCCACGTACGGGTGGCCGACAGCGGCGAGCGGCACTGCTCCTGCGGCAGCCGGGGCTGCCTGGAGACCGTTGCCAGCGGTGCCGCCCTGGCCCGTGAGTTGGCCGAGCAGGGTTCCTCGGCGGCCACCGTCCGGGAGATCATCACGGCGGTCGGCGACGCCGACCCGACGGTCGTGACCATGGTGCGCCACGCCGGTGGGCTGCTCGGCGTGGCGCTCTCCGGTCTGGTCAACTTCCTCAACCCCGACGCCGTCGTCATCGGCGGTGCGCTGTCCAGCCTCGACGTCTACGTGGCCGCGACCCGCGGCATGCTCTACGAACGCTGCCTACCGTCCATGACCCAGTCCCTGACCATCGAAGCCAGCGGCGCGGGCTCGGACGCGGCCCTCATCGGCCTCGGGCACCTGCTGCGCACGACCGTCGACGTCCGACCCGCCTGAGGAGCCAACCAACGTGCCTCGCCCCCTCCGCGTCGCCATCGGCGGCATCCACATCGAATCAAGCACATTCTCACCCCACCTGAGCACCGCCGACGACTTCGAGGTCACCCGGGAGGAGGCGTTGCTCGCGCGATACGCCTGGCTCTCGCCCACCCAGCCGTGGGCCGCTGACGTCGAATGGATACCACTCGTGCACGCCCGGGCCCTTCCCGGCGGTGCCGTGGACGCCGAGACGTACGCGCAATGGGCCGCGGAGATCGTGGAGAAGCTCGCCGCAGTCGGCCCACTGGACGGCGTCCTGCTGGACATTCACGGTGCGATGAGCGTGGTCGGCCGGTCCGACGCAGAGGGCGACCTGGTCACCGCCATCCGGTCGGTGATCGGTCCCGAGCCGTACATCTCGGCGGCGATGGATCTGCACGGCAACGTCTCACCGGTGCTCTTCGACGCCTGCGACCTGCTCACCTGCTACCGCACCGCCCCACACGTCGACGTGTGGGAAACCCGGGAGCGTGCCGCACGCAACCTCATCGAGGCGTTACGCCGTGAGCGACGTCCGCACAAGGCGCTGGTCCACGTGCCGATCCTGTTGCCCGGCGAGATGACCAGCACCCGCGAGGAACCGGCCCGGGGACTCTACGCACGGATCCCCGAGATCGAGGGCCGTGCCGGTGTGGTCGACGCCGCGATTTGGATCGGGTTCGCCTGGGCCGACCAGCCACGCTGTCAGGGCGCGGTCGTCGTCACCGGCACCGACGCCACCGTCACCGCCGAGGCGGCCCGCGAACTCGGCGGGCACTTCTGGGCGGCCCGGGACGAGTTCACCTTCGTCGCTCCCACCGGCTCGATGGACGAGTGCCTCGACACCGCCCTGGCCGCCGTCGCCGATCAGGCGAAGCGGCCGTTCTTCATCAGCGACTCCGGCGACAACCCGGGCGCCGGCGGCGCCGACGACGTCACCTTCGCCCTCGACCGGATGTTGGCCCGCCCCGAGATCCGCGACGGCTCGCGTCGGGCCGTGTTCGCCTCGCTGGTCGACCCGCAGGCGGTAGCGCTTGTCGCCGACCAGCCGGTCGGCTCTCCGGTCCGGGTGTCGGTCGGCGGGCGGATCGACTCCCGGCCCCCGGGCCCGTTGGAACTCGACGGGATTTTGGAAGCGGTCGCCGACGATCCCGACGGCGGGCGATGCGTCAGCGTACGGGTCGGCGGGCTCAGCATCTTCGTCACGTCCCGCCGGATGCAGTACCGGCTACTGGCGTCGTATACCCGGCTGGGGGTCAGGGTCGACGAGGTGGACGTGGTCGTGGTGAAGATCGGCTATCTCGAGCCGGAACTGTTCGACGCCGCCGGAGACTGGCTGCTCGCCCTGACTCCGGGTGGTGTCGACCAGGACCTTGCGCGGTTGCCGTACCAGAACGTGGTGCGACCGGTGTTTCCCCTGGACCGTGACTTCGCGGCGGACCTCGCCGTGGTTGTCGGATGAGCGGCGTGATCCAGCCCGAAGGCCGTTGCGTCCTCGCCGTCGACGTCGGCGGGACGACCATCAAGGCGGCGGTGGTCGGCGAGGACGGCCGATTCCTGAGTTCCCTGACCGCGCCGTCGCAGGCGGACGACGACCCGGTCGAGGCGATCCGGTCGCTGTGCCGCGAACTGCGCGCGCATGCGCTCTCGCTCGGCAGCACACCCGCCGCGATCGGCGTGGTGACGCCCGGCCTCGTGGACGAGCGGGACGGAGTGGTGCGGTACGCGGCAAACCTTCGCCTGCGCGACGTGCCACTGCGCGCCCTCGTCAGCGGCGACCTCGGACTACCCGTGGTGGTCGGGCACGACGCGCGGGCGGCCGGCATCGCGGAGGCCACGGCGGGCGCGGCCGTCGGGTTGGACAACTTCCTGCTACTGCCGCTGGGCACCGGCATCGCCGCGGCGGTGGTGGTCCATGGTGTCCCCGTGGCCGGCGCGACCCGCGCGGCCGGCGAGGTCGGCCACATGCCGGTCTATCCGGGCGGGGAGCCGTGCAGTTGCGGGCAGCGGGGATGCCTGGAGGTGTACGCCTCGGGCGGCGGGATGGCACGTCGCTATGCCCGGCGCGTCGGCACCTCGGGGGCGGACAGCCAGGCCATCGCCGACGCGGTGGCCACCGATCCGCACGCCCGTGCTGTCTGGAACGACGCCACCCAGGCGTTGGGAACCGCCCTGGCCACCCTCACCCTGGCCCTCGACCCGGCCCGCGTCGTGTTGGGAGGTGGGCTCGCCGAGGCAGGCGCACTCTTCCTCGACCCGGTGCGCGAGGCCCTGCACGGCGCCCTCGCCTGGCGGAACCCGCCCCCCGTGCTGCGCTCCGCCTTCGGCGCCCAGGCGGCACAGGTCGGCGCCGCCATCATGGCCCGGCGGAAGGCCGGGCTGTCCGTTCCCGACGGCTGGGGTGCGCCCGACCTCGTGCCGCCTGCCGCATGAGAGTTGCCACGGCCGGGCTCACCGGTCGTGGCACACCGTCCGGACACCCACGTGCTCCGGTAAGTCGGGTAGCCGGGTATGTACCGTTAAGGGAATTTATATCCCGTTTGGGGGTTTAGATCGCCTTAGTGTCCTTGTGAGGCGTGGTTCGGGTTTAGCTCGGGACGGTTGCTACCGCCTTCCGGTAGCCGAGGAACACTACCCGGTCTGCCCTCGGGGCGGCGGAGTTCCTCGCCGTTCACGGGGAAGGACACCGAGATCGCGATGAACCATCAGGACCATACCCGGGGGTACGAACCGGTCCGGCCCGACGAGGGCCGGCCGAGGTCACGGTGGCGGTGGTGGGCTGTGGGGCTGGCTGGTATGACCGGCCTGGCTCTCGCCACCATAGGTGTCGCCGCCCCGGCCGCGGACGCGGTCGGACGCCCGCTCACCTCCGCCGACGAGCAGCCCTCCGCCGACGAGCGCCGCAGCGGGGGTGAGTCCGGTAAGGGCGAGTCCGTCAAAGGTGAGTCCGGTAAGGGCGAGCCCGGCAAGGCCGAGTCCGGCAAGGGTGACCCTGGCAGAGGCGAGTCCGGCAGGGGCGAGTCCGATAAGGGCAAGGGCAAGAAGGAGCCGAAGCCGAAGGGCGTTCCGGTCCCCTGTGACGCGGACAAGCTGATCGCCGCGATCACCCTGGCCAACGCCCGCGGCGGCGCCGTGCTCGACCTCGCCAAGAAGTGCACCTACCTGCTCACCGCCACCATCGACGACGGCGCCGGCCTGCCGGTTGTCACCGCCCCCATCACCCTCAACGGCGGCAAGCACACCACCATCAAACGTGCCGCCGGTGTGGAGGAGTTCCGCATCGTCACCGTCGGCACCGGCGGTGACCTCACCCTCAACCACCTGACAATCACGGGTGGACAGACCGACGGCGACGGCGGAGCAATCCTGGTCAACGCCGGCGGAGCGTTGACCACCAACCACAGCACCGTCACCCGCAACATCGCTGGCAGCGACGGCGGCGGAAGCAGCGGCGGTATCGCCAACAACGGCACCACCACCATCAAGCACTCCACCGTCAGCCGTAACACTGCGGCAACCGCCGCTGGCGGCATCGGCAACACCGGTCAACTCGTCATCAAGAAGTCCTCCGTCACCACGAACGCGGCCAACGCCATCGCGGGTGGGTTCGGGGGAGGTGTCGGTAGCTTCCCCGGTGGCACCACGGTCGTGACTGGCAGCACCATCAGCGGTAACCGCGCCGGCGAGGCTGGTGGAGGTGCCGGCGGCTTCGACGCGAACGTCACCGTCACCAACACCGCCATCACCGGTAACCGAGCCAGCAACGGCGGCGGGGTCTTCGCGGAGGGGGGTATGCTGGCCCTGCGCCACGTCACGGCCACCAACAACACCGGCACGTTCCAGGGCGGCGGCCTCGCCCTCCGATCCCTCAACGCTGCGACCGTGGCCACGGTCGAGGACAGCACAATCGCGCACAACGTCGGTACTCAGAACGGTGGAGGAATCGTCAACCTCGAGATCTCCTTGGCCTCCTCCACAGTCGACGTGCGGAACACCCGCATCACGGCCAATCAGGCAACATTTGGCGGCGGAATCTACAATATCGGCGTTGACGCCACGGCCACGCTCACCAACACGAAAGTCATCAAGAACATCGCCACCAGCAACGGCGGGGGCATCCTCAACTCGGGAACGGTGAACCTGAACACGGCCACCGGTACCGTCGTGGTCAAGAATCAGCCGAACAACTGCGTCAACGTGCCCGGCTGCGTCGGATAGCGGCCTGATCGCGTTGGGCTTGGAGGGCCCGTTCCTGCCGGCATGTGGTGGGAACGGGCCCTCCGGCATCACGTGCTGCCAGCCACGTGCGGATCACCATGGGAGATCGCGCGACATCCGTTGGACGCCGCCGGCGGTGTGGCTGGCCGTGGTGCTGTCGGCTTCGCCATTGGTGTCATGGTCGTCACCCAGAGTGGATGCAGTCGGCTGGATTGGCGTAGGGGCTACTGGGGAAGTGGGTTCGCCACGTATACGCCCTTGCCCTGCCGGCCGTCGATCAACCCTTCTGCCTTGAGGAGAAGCATGGTGGCGCGGATGACCGTGTTGCTGACCTCGTAGTGCTCGCACAGGGCAGCGAAGGAGGGCAACTTGTCGCCCGGCTTCAACTGGCCGGAGTCGATCTGCTCCCGGATATCCCTGGCGACCTTCAGGTATGCGGCTTCAGACATCGGTGGTGCTCCCAGCTTGGCGGCTGGTGTAAGCGAATCACACCGCAGCCTCGACCTACAACGCTATGCGTCCTTGGTTATTGACCCTGCGCACATTGCGTCCTAAGTTGTTGGTGGGGCTACCGAGCTTGGCGGCCGGCTGTCCCGCCGTGGGCGCTCCGTCCCGAAAGAGAGTGGTCGGGTGCCCGCGGCTTTGTCAGGGCATCGGCGGGAGGCAGGGTGACCGACGATCGTGGAACCGGTGGCTACCGACGGCGAGTCCCCTACGACGAGTACGTCCTGGCGGTCGCGTTGACCCTCGCACGTCGGCATCGGCCGGTCTGGTGTTGGCGGCGCTGGCGGAGGGTCTGCCGGTGCGGAGGAGAACTGCCGTGTCGTGCCCGACACCGGATTCCGATCAATCGCGGGCACTGGCCAGCGGAGGGAGAGTAGTGAGCGACGGGCCGGAGCAGCTTATTCTCACGGCGCACCTCCGAGGACGCGACGGCATGTGTGTCGGCTGCCGGGCGTGGTGGTCGCGGTTGGTGCCGTACCCGTGTTGGCAGGTGGACTGGGCGACCAGTCGGCAGGCGCGCACGAGCGTCGCCCGGTTCCTGGGCGGCGTGCGGTGACCACCTCGTGTGCCTCGACAGCACGGTCCATGCGTGTCCGTAGGTCAGAGCCGTTCATGGCGCTGCCCCTTCACCAAGTCCGAGGTGGGGGCCATCCGCCGTACGAACTCGGGAGAGGTCGTCGCGGTAGCGGGTGGCGAAGCCGCCTGGGCCGCGGAGGTGGCGGTACCCCACCACCGCATCGGCTGGTCGGTCCGGTCCAGGGACGGCCGGGTGTGGTCAGGCATCGCTGGTGCCAGGGCGTGCGTGTGACACTCGACCCCGTGTTGACCCAGGCACGGTCTCGGGAGGTTCGTTCGGTTGTCGACACGGTCGTCGAGTGGGCGGCCGAGCGCGCGGAAGTACGCGGGGTGCTGGTTGTCGGCTCCTGGGCGCGCGGGACCGCGCGGATGGACTCCGACGTCGACGTCGTGGTGCTGACGGGCAACGTCCACTATTCCGTGGCGGGAGTGTGGACCGGTCTGCCCGGCGGCGAGATGGTCCGGTCGGCCGAGTGGGGCCCGCTCCGGGAGATCCGCGTGCGACGGCCGTCGGGGTTGTTGGTCGAAATTGGCGTCACGCCGGTGAGCTGGGCCGACACCGACCCGGTCGACGCGGGCACACACCGGGTCATCGATGACGGGCACCGAGTCGTGCACGATCCGGCAGGTGTGCTGGCCCGGCTGTCGGCCGCGTGCGAACCCGAGCGGCGGTACCCGGGCCTCAGACCGTGACCGTCGGCGACAGGGCAGACGGTTCGCGGATGGTGCTGACCAGCACGGCACGTGTCGGTGCCGTGCTGGTCGCCGTGCGGTGGCCCGAGGTCAGTACGACTTCTCCTGGCCGAGCACGTGCTGGGCCACGAAGTTCAGGATCATTTCCCTGGTGACCGGGGCGATCCGCCCGGCCCGCACCGCCCCGAGCAGCGTCGCCACCCCGTACTCGGTGGTCATGCCGGCCCCGCCGTGGGCCTGCACCGCCGTGTCCACGGCCAGTGCCGCCGCCTCCCCGGACGCGTACTTCGCCATGTTGCCGGCGACTCCCGCCTCCAGGTCCCGCCCGGCGTCGTAGAGCACCGCCGCCTTCTGGACCATCAGCCGGGCCAACTCCACCTGCACCGCCGCGTGCGCCAGGGGATGCGATACGCCCTGGTGCGAGCCGATCGACCGTCCACCCCACACCTTCCGGGTCGCCGTGTACTCCGAGGCGCGTTCGAGCGCGTACCGGCCGGACCCGATGCTCATCGCGCCGATCGTGATCCGCTCCGGGTTCAGCCCAGCAAAGAGCGCCGGCAGGCCGGCGTCCACCGACTCGCCGACCAACGCCTCCCTGGGCACCCGTACGTCATCGAGGTAGAGCAGGAACTGGTCCTCCGGGGAGAGGATCTCCATGTCCAGCTTGGAGTAGGTCAGCCCCGCCGCGTCGGTTGGTACGAGGAACAGGGCCGGCTTCAGTTTGCCGGTCGTGGCATCCTCGGTCCGCGCCACCACCAGCACGTGCCCCGCCTGGTCGACGCCGGAGATGTAGCACTTGCGGCCGGAGATCACCCAGTCGTCGCCGTCGCGGCGGGCCACCGTGCCGAGCCGGTGGAAGTTCGACCCGGCCTCCGGCTCGGTGATCGCGAAGACGATCCGCTGGGAGCCGTCAGCGAGGCCGGGCAGGTGGCGCTTGCGCTGCTCCTCGGTGCCGTGTCGGTTGATGATCGTCGCGACGATGGCGGGGGAGACCACCAGCAGCAGCAGCGGGCACCCGGCCGCGGCCAACTCCTCGCAGACGATGGAGAGTTCGGTGATGCCGCCGCCCCCACCGCCGTACTCGGTCGGGATGTTCACGCCGAGGTAGCCCAACCCGCCGGCCTCGTCCCACAGTTCGGTGGTGCGTTCGCCGGCCTTGGCCTTCTCGACGAAGTACCGGTGGCCGTACCGCTTGCCCAGCGCCCGTACGGCGTCACGGAGCTGGTCCTGCTCGGGGGTGAGGTCGAAGTTCATGACTGTGCCTCCTCGTCGGGGTTGACCACGGCCAGTACGGCGCCGGTCTCGACCTGGCCGCCGGCGGGTACCGGCAACTCGGCGACCACGCCGTCGGTGGGGGCGAGTACGGGGTGTTCCAGCTTCATCGCTTCCAGGGTCAGCAGTAGGTCACCGGCGGCGACCCGCTGGCTGAGCTCGACGTGCACGCGGGTCACCGTGCCGGGAAGTGGCGCGAGCAGCGACCCGGCCGCCAGTTCCGCGCCCGGTAGCGGGAAGCGTGGTAGCTCGGTCAGGCCCAGCGCGCCGTCCGGGCTGTCCACGAAGACCTCCGGGCCCACCCGGTGTACCCGGTACGTTCGCCGCACCCCGGTGACATCCAGCACGACCCGGTCCGGGTGCGCCTCGACCAGGGTGAGGGCCGGCGCCCCGCCGGCCGGGAAGGCGGCGTCGCCGGCAGCGGGCGGGTCGTCCCCCGGTGCCACCGACCATTCGGCGAGCGCGCCTCGACGGTCCAGGCGGTACCGCACCTCGATCTCCCCGCCGTCCGGGCCGGCGTAGCGCGTGACCTGTGGGAAGGCGGACACGTTGCGCCAGCCTGAGGGGAGCCCGGCCAGCACCGGGGCGCTGGCGCGGCGGTCGGCGGCCGAGGCGAGCGCCGCCGCCACCGCGGCCACCGGCAGCTCTTCCGGGGGAAGCAGCGGCGCGAAGACCTCCGGGTGCCGGTCCAGGAAGCCGGTGTCGATGTCAACAGCGGCGAACTCCGGACTACGCAGGATGCGTACCAGCAGATCCCGGTTGGTGGCGACGCCGTGCAGCTCGGCCCGCGCCAGCGCGCCGGCCAGCGCGCGGGCCGCCTCGTCCCGGGTGGGCGCCCAGCTGATCACCTTCGCGAGCATCGAGTCGTAGTGGACGCTCACCACCGAGCCATCAGTCACGCCCGAGTCCAGCCGCAGACCCGGCCCGGTCAGCGGCCCGAACTCGGTGGCCACCGCGGGAACCGTGAACCGGTGCAGGGTGCCTGTTGCCGGCCGGTACCCCTGGGTCGGGTCCTCGGCGCAGAGGCGCACCTCGATCGCGTGCCCCGTGGTCGGTGGCGGCGTGGTGATCGGCAGCGGTGCGCCCTCGGCGACGAGCAGTTGCAGGCGGACCAGGTCCAGGCCGGTGGTCAGCTCGGTCACCGGGTGCTCCACCTGGAGGCGGGTGTTCATTTCCAGGAAGAAGATGTCACCGTCCGGGGCGAGTAGGAACTCGACCGTGCCCGCGCCGACGTAGTCGACCGCCCGCCCGGCGGCCGTCGCCGCCTCGTGGAGTCGCTGACGCACCTCGGGTGCGAGGACGCCCGGCGCCTCCTCGACGATCTTCTGATGGCGGCGTTGGATCGAGCAGTCCCGCGCGCCCAGGGCCGTCACCGTTCCGAACCGGTCGCCCAGGATCTGCACCTCGACGTGCCGGCCGCGTTCGACGTACCGCTCGATGAAGACCGTGCCGTCGCCGAAGGCGGAGGCCGCCTCGCGGCGTGCGCTGGCGACGGCATCGGCGAGTCCGTCGGCGGCGCGGACCACACGCATGCCCCGTCCACCACCTCCGGCGGATGCCTTCACCAGCACCGGGAAGCCGCTGACCTGGTCGGGTTCGGTCCAACTGGGCAGTATGGGGACGCCGGCCTCGGCGAGCAGTGTCTTCGCCGCCAGCTTGTCCCCCATCGCGGCGATCGCCTTCGCCGGTGGCCCGACCCAGGCCAGCCCGGCGTCGGTGACCGCCGTGGCGAACTCGGCGTTCTCGGCGAGGAAGCCGTAGCCCGGATGGACGGCGTCCGCGCCGGCCCGCCGGGCCGCGGCCAGGACGAGGTCGATCCGCAGGTACGTCTCGGCGGGCGTGTTCCCGGGCAGCCGGACGGCGTGGTCGGCCTCGGCGACGAAGGGCGCGTCGGCGTCCGCATCGGAGTGCACGGCGACCGTCTCGATCCCGAGTGCCCGGCAGGTGGTGAAGATCCGGCGGGCGATCTCGCCCCGGTTGGCGACCAGAAGTCTGCTGATCATCCGCGCTGAGTCTCCTTCGTTCGCGACTACGGGCCCGGCCTGACTGTGCGGTTCGCGCCTCACATCCGGAAGACGCCGAAGCCGTCGGCGCCCCGCACCGGCCCGGTGTGGATCGCCGACAGGCAGAGCCCGAGGACGGTACGGGTGTCCCGGGGATCGATGACCCCGTCGTCGTAGAGCCGGCCGGAGAGGAAGAGTGCCCCGGACTGGGACTCGATCTGCTGCTCGACCATCGTTCGCATGGCGGCGTCGGAATCCTCGTCGTACTCCCGGCCCTTCGCGGCGGCGGCCTGCCGGGCCACGATGGAGAGCACCCCGGCGAGCTGGGTCGGGCCCATCACCGCCGATTTCGCGTTCGGCCAGGTGAACAGGAACCTCGGTTCGTAGGCTCGGCCGCACATGCCGTAGTTGCCGGCGCCGTAGGAGGCGCCGAGGTTGACCGTCAGGTGCGGCACCGTCGAGTTCGACACCGCGTTGATCATGAGGGCGCCGTGCTTGATGATGCCGCGCTGCTCGTACTCGGTGCCCACCATGTATCCGGTGGTGTTCTGAAGGAAGATCAGCGGGGTGTCGGCGGCGTTGGCGAGCTGGATGAACTGGGCCGCCTTCTGCGCCTCCGCGTTGAACAGGACACCGCGGGCGTTGGCGAGCACACCGACCGGATAGCCGTGCAGCTCGCCCCAGCCGGTGACCAGCGCGGTGCCGTAGGTCGGCTTGAACTCGTCGAACTCGCTGCCGTCCAGCACGCGGGCGATGATCTCGCGCGGGTCGAACGGCACCTTGAGGTCGGCGCTGGCGATACCGAGCAGTTCCTCCGGGTCGTACCGCGGCGGCCGGGGGGTGGCCGCGCGGGGCGGTGGCCCCGCCTTGCGCCAGTTGAGTCGGCGTACACACTGCCGGGCCAGTCGGATGCCGTCCCGCTCGTCCTCGGCCAGGTAGTCGGCCAGTCCGGAGGTGGTGGCGTGCATGGCGGCGCCACCCAGCGACTCGTCGTCGGCGTCCTCACCGGTGGCCATCTTCACCAGCGGTGGCCCGGCCAGGTAGACCTGCGATCGGTCGCGGATCATGATGACGTGATCGGACATGCCCGGCACGTACGCACCGCCGGCCGTGGCGTTACCGAAGACCACGCTGACCGTGGGGATGCGCTCCGCCGAGAGCCGGGTCAGGTCGCGGAAGACCCGCCCACCCGGGATGAAGATCTCCGCCTGGGTGGGGAGGTCCGCGCCGGCCGACTCGACCAGGTTGATCATTGGTAGCCGGTTGGCCAGGGCGATCTCCCCGGCCCGCCGGGTCTTCGCCAACGACCACGGGTTGACCGCGCCGCCGCGTACCGTCGGATCGCTGGCAATGATCATGCACTCGACGCCCTCGACCGGGCCGATGCCGGTGACCACGCTGGCACCGACCGGGAAGTCCGTCCCGTACGCGGCGACCGGAGACAGCTCCAGGAACGGGGCATCCGGGTCGAGCAGCAGCTCGACGCGCTCCCGGGCGAGCAGCTTGCCGCGCTTGCGCTGTCGGGCGCGGGACTTCTCGCCGCCACCGTCGCGGGCCTGGTCCAGCGCGGAGTCCAGTTCGGCCAGCCGGGCCAGCAGCGCCTCCCGGTTCTCCTCGAAGGCCGGTGCGGCCGGGTCGAGCACGCTGTCGAGTGTGGTCACAGCCCCATGCCCTTCGCGATGATCTCGTTCATGATCTCGGTGGTGCCGCCGCCGATGCCGAGGATGCGCTGGTCGCGGTAGTGCCGCTCCACCTCGGCGTCGCGCAGGTAGCCGAAGCCGCCGTGGAGCTGCAACGCCGCGTCAACCACCTCGGCGCAGGCGGCGACGGCGGTGTTCTTGGCCATCGCGACCTCGGTCATCTCCGCCTCCCCGGCGGTGACCCGGGTCGCCACGTCGAGCACGTAGGAGCGGGCCGCCTCGGCGCGGGTGTGTAGCTCGGCGAGGCGGTGCCGGACGAGCTGCCGGCTCGCCAGCGGGCGGCCGAAGGTCTCCCGGTCCCGGCACCAGCCCAGCGCCAACTCCACGCAGCGCTGCGCCGTCGCGTACGCCTGGGTGGCGAGGGAGATCCGCTCGGCGGCGAAGTTCTGCATGATGGCGAAGAAGCCGGTGTTCTCCGCGCCGACCCGGTTGCCCACCGGCACCCGAACGTCGGCGAAGGAGAGCTCGGCGGTGTCCGAGCAGTGCCAGCCGAGCTTCTCCATCCGTCGGCCGACGGTGAAGCCCGGCAGTCCCTTCTCGATCACCAGCAGGGAGACGCCCCCCGCGTCCGGCCCGCCGGTACGCACGGCGGTGGTCACGAAGTCGGCCCGGTGCCCGCTGGTGATATACGCCTTGGCCCCGTTCACCAGGTAGTGGTCGCCGTCGCGGCGGGCGGTGGTGCGCAGCCCGGCCACGTCCGAGCCGCCCCCCGGCTCGGTGACCGCCAGCGCGCCGATCATCGTCCCGGCGAGGGTCGGTCGGACGTAGCGCTCGACCAGGTCGTCGCCGGCGGCCGACTCAGTTCCCGTGCCGGCGGCGGCCACCAGGTGCGGCAGGGCGATCCCGTGCGTGAAGAGCGCCGCCACCAGCCCGGAGGAGCCCCCCGACCTGATGATCTCCTCGGTGACGACGACCGAGTCCAGCAGGTCGCCACCGCTGCCGCCGACCTCCTCGGGGAAACCGATGCCGAGCAGGCCGACCTTTGCGGCCGTGGCGTGCAGCTCCCGGGGGACCTCGCCGGCCCGCTCCCAGTCGTCGAGGTGCGGCAGCACCTCCTTGGTCATGAACGTTCGGGTCAGCTCGCGGAGCTGTCGACGTTCCGGGGTGTTGATGGTGGTCATGCTGCCGCCTCCGGGGTCAGCTCGGCCGGAACCTCAACCACGCGGGAGCGGAGCAGCTCTCCCAGCGCCTTTGCCTGCGGGTCGAAGCGGGTCGTGGCCGCCACCCCCGCCCCGAGCAGCCCCCGGATCATGAAGTTGACGGCTCGCAGGTCCGGCAGCTCGTACCGCTGCACGGTCAACGGGGCGGTCTCCGGCAGCAACTCGGCGAGGCGCGCCACGGTCAGCCAGCCCCGCAGCCACGCCCAGGTCGCGTCGGTGCGGGCCCAGACCCCCAGGTTGGCGTCGCCCCCCTTGTCCCCCGACCGCGCTCCGACCAGCTCCCCGAGGGGCCGGCGTCGGGTCGGGTACGCCGCGCGGCCCGGGCCGGACACCGGTGCCCCGGCCGGGTCCGCCGTGCGGCCCGCGCTGGACACCAGCGTCCCGACCGGGGCCGGCTGCGTCCGCGGCGGCGGGGAGATCGGTACGCGGGTGCCGTCGGGCAGGACAGCCACGTGCTCGACAGCGTCCTGCGCGACCGTGTCGGCGGTGAAGACCCCGTACGGCGTCGCGTCGCCGGGTGGTGTGGTCAGCGTGCACCCCGGGTATGAGGCCAGCGCCAGCTCCACCGCCGCGGCGGAGAAGGCGCGCCCGGCCCGGGCCTTGTCCCCGTCGCGTAGGTGGACGTGAAGCAGGGCGCTCGCCGGCTCGGTCTCCGAGGCGTCGGGGTGGTCGGTGCGGGCGAGGACGAACTCCAGTCCCTCCTTGCCGACCGTCTCCGCCAGCTGCCCCCGGACCAGGGCGGCCTTCGCCGGGATGTCCAACCCGCAGAGCACGAAGGTCATCGAGTTGCGGAAGCCGCCGAGGTTGTTGACGCCGACCTTGAGCGTCTCCGGTGGTGGTGTCCCGCGGACCCCGGACACCCGGACCCGGTCCGGCCCGTCCGGGTCGAGGCGTACCGAGTCCAGCTGGGTGACCACATCCGGCCCGAGGTAGGCCGGCGCGCCCACCTCGTACAGGAGTTGGGCGGTGACCGTCTCGACGGTGACCGCGCCCCCGGTGCCCGGGTGCTTCGTGAGCACCGACGAGCCGTCGGCGTGCAGCTCGGCGAGGGGGAAGCCGGGCCGGTGCCCGCCGTCCGGCAGCTCGGTGAAGAAGCTGAAGTTACCCCCGGTCACCTGCGCGCCGCATTCGAGCAGATGCCCGGCGACGGTCGCACCGGCGAGGGCGTCCAGGTTGTCGCGGCCCCAGCCGAACCGGGCGATCGCCGGCCCGACCACCAGGGAGGCGTCGGTGACCCGCCCGGTGACCACCACGTCAGTGCCGGCGTCGAGCACGGCGGCGATTCCGAACGCCCCGAGGTACGCGTTCGCGGTCAGCGCGTCCGGCCGGGGAAGGGAGTCGCCCTCGACGTACCCGACCTTGAGGTCAAGCCCGAGCCGCTCGGCGAGGGAGCGGACGGCGGCGGCCAGCCCCGCGGGGTTCAACCCGCCGGCGTTGGTGACGATCCGGACGCCGCGTTCCCGTGCGGTGCCTAGGGTCCCTTCGAGTTGGCGCAGGAACGTCCGCGCGTAGCCGAGGTCGGGGTCGCGCATCCGGTCCCGCCCCAGGATGAGCA
This sequence comes from Salinispora cortesiana, assembly GCF_000484695.1. GTDB lineage: Bacteria > Actinomycetota > Actinomycetes > Mycobacteriales > Micromonosporaceae > Micromonospora > Micromonospora cortesiana. The sequence goes on from NZ_AXVR01000006.1 coordinate 45,679, forward strand.
GGGTCAGTTCGGCGAGGTAGTCCCCGGTGAGCACGTCCAGGTCGCCACCGTCGAGCATCTCCTGCCAGGCGGAGAAGCGGTCGCCGTAGAAGCCGGAGGCGTTGCCGACCCGCAGGGCGGCGCCCGTGCCGTTGCCGGCGTTCGTGCCGTTGCGGGCGTTCGTGCCGTCGCCGGTGCCCATGCGGTCGCCGGTGCTCATGCGGTCGCCGGTGCTTTCGGCGCCCGGCCAGCGCCGGGCGGGCCGGCGAAGGCCTGGGCCACGTCCAGCCAGGCCTCGGCGACCGGCCCGGTCGCGGTGAGGGCGAGATCGGCGCGGTGCCGGCGTTGGGTCACCAGCAGGCAGAAGTCCAGCGCCGGCCCGGTGACCCGGTCGGCGGCGTCCGCGGGACCGTAGGCCCAGGTCGCGCTGGCGGTGTCGGCGCTGGTTGGTGGTCCCGTCAGTTCGAGTCGCACCGGTGCGGTCGGCAGCGGGCGACCGTGTGCGGCGAAGGAGTGCGGCAGTGTCCGGAAGCCGAGGTGCGCGATGTGCCGCAGCCGTGCCGTGGCCGGCCGGGTGACCCCGAGTGCGTCGGCCACGTCCGCGCCGTGCGCCCAGGTTTCCATGATCCGCGCGGTAGCCATCGACGCGGGCGACATCCTGGTGCCGTACCAGGGGAGCTTCTCGCCAGCCGGGGTGGCCGTGAGGGCGGCGGCGAGCGCCGTCCGACCGGTGCGCCAGCGGGGCAGCAACTCGGCCGGTGCGGCGAGGAACTCCTCTGCGCCCGCGTCCACCAGCCGGGCCGGGTCGGCTGCCGTGGTGACGGAGGCGTAGAACGCGTCGGCGTCCGTCGCGGCGAGCTGCGCGGCGTGGTCCGTCCAGGCCAGGTGCGCGATCTGATGGCCGATCGTCCAGCCGGGTGCGGGCGTGGCGCGGGCCCACTCGGCGGTCGACAGTGGTGCCACGAGCGCGTCCAGTTCGGCTGACTCGGCGGCGAGATCGGTCAGCAGGTCCGTCAGGTTGACCATGGTGCCTCCGGGGGAGTCGGCGGTGGTGCGGGACGGGTCAGGGGGCGAGGAACTCGGTGAGTTGGCGTTTCCAGGCGGTGAGCAGCGCGGTGCGCCGGGCGGAGTCGTCGTTGAGCAGGTTCGCTACGCCGAGGCCGCGGAGCAGGTCGAGGGTGGCCTGCACCGCCTCCCGCACACCGGGTCGGCGCTCGTCGACCTCGAGCAGGGCGACGGTCAGTCGGTGCATCTCCCGGCCGAGCCGGGCCTCCAGCGGCACCAGCGCCGTCCGTAGTTCGCGGTCGGTGCGGGCGGCGACCCACAGTTCCAGGGCGGCGATGAAGAGCGGTCCGGTGAAGGCCGCGGCGAGCAGATCAACCACCCGGTCCAACCGCTGTGGGCCGGCGGGCAGGGACTTCGCCTCGACGCGCAGCTCCTCCGCGCGCCGCTCGGCGAGGTGCGCGACCGCGGCGGTGACCAGGGCTGCCTTGGTGGGGTAGTGGTGTAGTTGGGCGCCCCGGGACACCCCGGCCCGGGTCGCTACGACGGTCGTCGTGGTGCCCGACCAGCCATGCTCGACCAGGCACGCCACGGTGGCCTCGAGCAGTCGGGCCTGGGTGGCGCGACTGCGCTCCTGCTGGGGTACGCGGGTCGATGTGCCGGACACGGGCTCAGCGTGCCGTCCCCAAAACAAACAGTCAAGCCTGACTTTTTTAGGGCGAGAAAAACGGCGGCCGGCGAACCGGCCGCCGTTGCAGCGGTAGCACCGTCCCCGTGGATTCGGATCGACGGGTGGGCGGGCGGTCAGACGCGGGCGCGGCGAGCCAGGCGCTCCGGGTCGAGGATGATGATGCTCTTGCCGTCCAGGCGCAGCCAGCCCCGCGAGGCGAAGTCGGCGAGGGCCTTGTTGACCGTCTCCCGGGAAGCGCCGACGAGCTGGGCGATCTCTTCCTGGGTCAGGTCATGGGTCACCCGCAGCACCCCGCCGTCCCGGGTGCCGAACCGTCCCGCCAGCTGGAGCAGGTTCTTCGCGACCCGACCGGGCACGTCAGTGAAGATCAGGTCGGCCAGCGAGTCGTTGGTCCGCCGCAGTCGGCGGGCGAGCACCCGCAGCAACTGCTCAGCGATCTCCGGCCGGTTGTTCAGCCAGGGGCGCAGCGCCTGCTTACGGAGCCGCACCAGGCGGGTGTCGGTCACCGCCGTCGCCGTCGCCGTCCGGGGCCCCGGGTCAAAGAGCGACAACTCGCCGACCATGTCCGAAGGGCCCATGACCGCGATCAGGTTCTGTCGCCCGTCGGCCGCCCGGCGGCCGACCTTGATCTTGCCAGAGAGGAGGATGTACAGGCTGTCACCGGGCTCGCCCTCGTTGAAGACGACATCGCCCTTGCGGACCTCGATCGTCTCCATCTCCTTGGCCAACGCCTCGGCAGCCTCCGGGTCGACCCCCTGGAAGATCCCACTCCGGGCCAGTACCTCGTCCATCGCGCACCTCCGCCTGCGCGTGCCGTCCGTCGGCGGGTCCGCCGTCCGCTTCTCCCTCGCGCTCGGTCAGTCTAGGCGCACGTGCGCGGATATTCCGAGGTGCACCCCGGGAAACGTGATCGTTGGGCGTAACCTGCCGGCCGTCGTCAACGTTTACGATACCGCGCCGCACCAGGTGAGATGTGCCGGGCGCGGGAACAGGCCGTAGGGTCGCCCCGTGCTGAACGAACCGTCACTGTCTACCCGTCGCGAGGACGGGCGGGACCTCCCGGTGCTGGTCTGGCGAGCCGAGCGGCCGTTACTCAGCGCGAGTTCAGCGGCGCTCGGCGGCGGGCTGGGCGTCCGGAGCTGGGTGATCAACGCGACCGTCCCGATGTCGTACGACCGGCACGACCCCGTCGAGCACCTGGCCGAACTGGCCGCGGGGTTCGGTCTCGACGGCCCCGGAGTGGGGCTGCTGACCGGGGTGGACGTCGCGAAGGTGGTGGCCCGAACCGACACCGGAGTACGGGTCTGGACGACGGTCGGGCTCGGCGTTCCGATCTGGGCCGCCGCCCCACCCGAACCCGCCCCAGTCGAGCGCACCCCGGCCCCGGCCCCGGCCGAGCGCACCCCGGCCGAGCCCGCCCCGGTCCCGGCTGCACCCGGCGCGGGCGGTCATCCGGTCGGCACCGTCAACACCGTGGTGTACGTGCCGGCCCGGCTCAGTCCCGCCGCCCTGATCAACGCCGTGGCGACCGCCACCGAGGCGAAGGCGCAGGCCATCGCCGAGCTGGGAATGCCCGGCACCGGCACCCCGACCGACGCGGTCGTCGTCTGCTGCCCGACCGAGGGGCCCGAGGCGCCGTACGGTGGCCCCCGCTCCACCTGGGGCGCACCGCTGGCCCGGGCGGTGCACCGTGCGGTCCTGGCCGGGGGCGCCCGACCGGTGCGGCCACGGTCGCAACGGCCGGCCAGATGAGGTGCCACCAATCGGCCCTCGTCGGCTGGGCGCGGGCCCGGTAGGGTCGCGGGCGATGCGCGCCCACCGCAACACATTGACGTTCGCGACCCATGCGCGTCGGCTCCTGTCGGCCGGCGCGCTGCTCGCCGTGCTGGTTGTCGCCGGTTGCGGCGCGGTTGGCTCCGGTGCGACCGGGCCCGGCGGGGCCTGGCAGCCCGGCGCCGGCAGTGGCACCCCCGCCCCCTCCGCCTCCCCCACCGAGGCCGCCGCGGTCTCCCTCACCGCCACCGGCGACATCCTCCTGGGCAACGCCCCGGACCGGCTGCCCCCCAACGGCGGCGAGGGCTTCTTCGACGAGGTGCGCCCGGAGCTCGCCGCCGACGTGGTGATGGGCAACCTGGAGGAGCCGCTCACCGTCGACACCGGGACCGGCAAGTGTGGCGAGGACTCCACCAACTGCTACCAGTTCCGGGCCCCACCGGAGTACGCGGCGCACCTGCGCGACGGCGGGTTCAACCTGCTCAACCTGGCCAACAACCACGGGAACGACTTCGGCGCGAAGGGCCTCGAGAACACCCGGCAGGCGCTCGAACAGTACGAACTGGCGCACACCGGGGCGCCGGACCAGATCACCGTCGTCGACGTACGCGGCGTCCAGGTGGCGGTGGCGGGCTTCTCGTCGTACGCCTGGTCGAACCCGCTGACCGACATCCCGGCGGCGGAAAGGGTCATCACCAAGGCCGCTGAGCAGGCGGACCTGGTGGTGGTGCAGGTGCACATGGGCGCGGAGGGGGCCGACAAGACCCAGGTCAAACCGGGTACCGAGCGGTACCTGGGGGAGGACCGGGGTGACCCGGTCCGGTTCGCCAAGGCCATGATCGACGCCGGGGCGGATCTGATCGTCGGGCACGGCCCGCACGTCCTGCGGGGCATGGAGTTCTACCAGGGCCGGCTGATCGCGTACAGCCTGGGCAACTTCGCCGGCGGCGGGAACACGTTCAACCGCAGCGGCAAGCTCGGCTGGGGCGGCGTGCTCAAGGTGTCGCTGCAGCCCGACGGCACCTGGGACGGTGGGTCGTTCGCCTCGACGTACCTGAACGGGGCGGGTCTGCCGGCGATGGACCCGGACGACCGGGGGCTGGGGCTGGTGCGCGAGCTCAGCGCTGCGGACTTCCCCGAGACCGGTGCGGTCTTCGACGACCTGGGAAAGATCAGCCCGCCGCAGCCGAGCTGATGGTCGACGCCGTCGCGTGGGCACGAAACGGTCACCGGCGGCCGGCGACGTAGGCTGGCCGGCGTGACCATCAGCCTCAGGGAGACCGACCTCGGTCGGATACGCCGCGCCCGACGGATCGGGCGGGTGCTGGCCGACACCCACCCGGACGCGCACTGCGAACTCGACCACTCCAATCCGTTGGAGCTGGCCGTCGCGACGATCCTCTCCGCCCAGTGCACGGACAAGCGGGTCAACGAGGTCACCCCGAAGTTGTTCGCCCGCTACCCGCAGGCGGCCGACTACGCCGGCGCCGACCGGGCCGAGTTGGAGGAGCTGATCCGGTCCACCGGCTTCTACCGCAACAAGGCAGACTCCCTGATCCGGCTGGGGCAGGGGCTGGTCGAACGGCACGACGGCCAGGTTCCCGGGAAGCTGACCGACCTGGTGTCCCTGCCCGGAATTGGCCGCAAGACGGCGAACGTCATTCTCGGCAACGCGTTCGACGTGCCGGGAATCACCGTCGACACACACTTCAACCGACTCGTACGGCGGTGGGAGCTGACCACCGAGACCGATCCGGTCAAGATCGAGCACGCGATCGGGGCGCTCTATCCGAAGCGCGACTGGACAATGCTGTCGCACCGGATCATTTTCCACGGGCGCCGGGTCTGCGCGGCCCGAAAACCGGCGTGTGGCGCCTGCACCCTGACCAAGCTCTGCCCGTCCTACGGGACCGGGCCGACCGATCCGGCGGTGGCCGCGCGGCTGCTCAAGGGTCCCCGGGCCCGGGAACTCGCGGTGGCCGCCGGCGTTGATCCGGAGCTGGTGCCGGTCCCGGACGGGGCGGTGGAGGCGCCGTGAGGAAGTGGCTCGTCGCCCTGGCCGTCCCGGCGGTGCTGGCGGTGGCCGGCTGCACCGACGCCGGGCCGGAGCCGGCCCCCATCACCCGGGATGAGGCGGCGCAGAGCCGGCCCTCCCCGTTCGCGGACTGCTCCGGCCTGACCACCGACCGGCCCAGCGCCCCACCCACCACCCCGGCCCCCGGCGGCACGCCCCTGCCGGAGCTGACGCTGACCTGCTTCACCGGTGGCGCTCCGGTCGATCTGCGCCAGATCCAGGGCCCAGCCGTAATCAACCTCTGGGCCTCGTGGTGTGCCCCCTGCCGGGCCGAGCTGCCCGCGTTCCAGCGGCTCAGCGAGCGGGCCGAAGGGCAGCTGACGGTCGTCGGGGTGAACATGCGGGACACCCGCAGCGGCGCCCAGTCGATCGGTGAGGACTTCGGGGTCCGCTTTCCCAGCCTGATCGACCAGGGTGAGTCGCTGCAACGGGCGTTGGGACGCAAGGCCATCCCGATGACCGTCCTCGTTGACGCGAACAGCCAGATCCGGCACGTCGATGTCTCCGGGGCGCTCGACGACGCCCGCCTCGCCGAGCTGGTCCGGGTGCACCTGGGCGTGGCGGTGCCGGAATGAGCCGCCCGGACCTCGCCCGCAACCCGGGTGCGGCGGTGGCCTGATGAGTCGGCAGCCGCCGCCCTGGCTCGACCCGCTGCTGACCCGGCTGGGCAGCGCCCGGACGGAGGACTTCACCCGGCTGGCCACCCCGAGCAGCGGTGGGCGGGAAAGCGCCGTGCTGGTGCTGCTCGGCGAGGCTCCCGGCACCGGCCCGGACGTGCTGATCCTCCAGCGAGCCGCCACCCTGCGTAACCACGCGGGGCAGCCGGCCTTTCCCGGTGGCGCCGCCGACCCGGAGGACGCGGACGCCTCCGCGACCGCGCTCCGCGAGGCGAACGAGGAGGTTGACCTCGACCCGGGAACCGTAACCGTCCTCGCCGAACTGCCGAAGCTGTGGATTCCGGTCAGCGACTTCGTGGTGACCCCGGTGCTCGGCTGGTGGCACGCGCCCCACCCGGTGCACCCCCGGGAGCCGGCCGAGGTGGCGCACGTGGCCCGGATGCCGATCACCGAACTGGTCGACCCGGAGAATCGGCTGCGCGTACGCCACCCGAGTGGCTGGACCGGCCCGGCCTTCTCCGCCCGCGGCATGCTGGTGTGGGGATTCACCGCGGGGGTGCTCTCCGCCCTGCTCGACATGGGGGGCTGGGCCCGCCCGTGGCGCCCAGGGCAGGTGCTGGACCTTCCCCCGGTGGGCGCCGACCCGGCGCCCTCGGCCGGGACTGATGCGGCAGACGAGAGCGCTCCGCACTGACTCCGGTGACCTTGCGTAGCGGCAGCAGCCGTCCCGTCGGCCCGGGCCCCGTAGGCTGGACACGTGTCCGCCGTGGATCTCGTACTGCTCCTGCTCATGCTCGTGTTCGCGATCAGCGGATACCGCCAGGGCTTCGTCACCGCCGTGCTGTCGCTCTCCGGGCTCTTCCTCGGAGCGCTGGCCGGCCTACAGCTCGGCCCCCGGCTCGCACAGCAGTTCCTGGACAGTGGCACCCGGGTGTTGGTCTCGCTGGTGGCGATCTTCGGGCTGGCGGTGGTGGGGCAGGCGCTCGCCGGCTGGCTCGGTACGCGCCTGCGACGCACGATCAGCAGTGACTTCGGGCGGCAGGCGGACGACATCGGCGGCGCCTTCGTCTCGCTGTTCGCCGTGCTCCTGGTCGCCTGGCTGGTCGCGGTCCCGCTGGGCTCGTCATCGCTGCCCTGGCTGGCCTCCGCGGTCCGCAACAGCGCGCTGCTCACCGTGGTGGACCGGGTCCTGCCCGACCAGGCACAGGAGCTCTCCACCGCGCTGCGGGAGACCGTCGACACCAACGGCTTCCCGGACGTCTTCGGTGACCTGGCGCCCACCCGCGCCCGGCAGGTCGCCCCGCCCGACCCCGCCCTCATCGGATCGCAGGTGGTGGCCAACAGTAGAAGCTCCGTGGTCAAGGTGCTCGGCTCCGCCCCGAGCTGCTCCCGCCGCCTGGAGGGCTCCGGCTTCGTCTACGCCGACGACCGCGTGATGACCAACGCGCACGTGGTGGCCGGAACCCGCTCCACCGTCGTCGAGCTCAACGGCGAACGGTACGACGCTCGGGTGGTGGTGTACGACCCGGACCGGGACCTGGCAGTCCTGCACGTCCCGGGCCTGCCCGGCCCGTCGATGCGCTTCGCCGCCGGCAACGAGGGCAGCGGCGCGGACGCGATCGTGCTCGGCTTCCCGCTCGACGGCCCGTACAACGCGCAGTCGGCCCGGGTTCGGGAGGTTGACGAGATCACCGGCCCGGACATCTACTCCAGCGGGAACGTGACCCGGGAGGTCTACACCATCCGGGCCCTGGTGCAGAGCGGAAACTCCGGCGGCCCGTTGGTCTCCACGAACGGCCTGGTGCTCGGGGTGATCTTCGCGGCGGCGGCCGACGACCCGAACACCGGCTTCGCGGTGACCGCGGCCGAGGCCCGCTCGGTCGCCTTGGCCGGAGCCGAACGCGTGCGCGGCGTCAGCACCGGCGAGTGCACCTGAGCGGACGGCCTGCTTCCGCGGTGGCACTCTGCCTGGCCCCTGAGCGGCTCAACGATGGTGCGGTGGGGTGGCCTGCCAAACCGTGAACACTGCGGCGGTCGCGGCCACCACGGCCGTACCCAGCAACCATCCAGCAACCACGTCGCTGCTCCAGTGCACGCCCAACGCCACCCGGCTGAATCCGGTCACCACGGCGAGGAGGAGTGCGGCGGCCCAGACCGCGTACCGCTCGGCGGAGCGGTCCGGCCGGGGTCGGAAGACCACCAGCAGTACGCCGGCGGCGAGCGTCGCGTTCAGCGCGTGCCCGGACGGAAACGCGAGCCCGACCGCCTGGGCCAGGGGGTTCGGGAACTCCGGCCGGGGACGCCCGACGAGCAGCTTGAGGAGCGGGCTCAGCAGCCCGCCGACCGTCATGGTGACGGCGACCCAGAGCGCCAGCTGCCGAGCCTGACGCCGGGCTAGCCAGCCAACCACCACCAGCGCGCCCAACCGCAGCGGCATCGGGGCGAAGACCTCGGTCCACACGTTCAGCGCCTCGGCCCACCCCGGATGCCGCAGGCCGTAGCCGACGAGCGCCTCGGTCACCGCCCGGTCCAGCCGCCGCAGCGGTGACCAGGACGCCAGCACCAGTAGCGCGAGTAGGAACGGCACCAGCACCAGGAACACGGAGACAACGGCGAGGGTCAGCCGCAACCCCAGCCCATCATTGGGGTGCAGGCGGCGGTTGCGCCACGACGGCCGGGCGGCGGTACCGAAGCCGGGCGCGCGCATTCCTCCGTCTACCCGGATCGCGACCGGGCATTCCGGTGTGGTGGACCTGCCCGGGCGCGGCGCCCCTACCGGCGGAATCGGCCCACTCTCCGAGCCCGGTCGGCGAACAGTGCGACGGGAAACGTCGGCCCGGACCGCGGCCACACCGACGTGGAGCCGCCCCCAGTTCCAGCCGACCACGGCTCCCACGGCTCCCACGAGGCAGCTGGGACAGCTGGGATGAACTCGAGCCCGGCCGGCTCGGTGTCCGCGCTGGCCGCGCTCGGTGCCGGCCCGAAGCCGACCACCCCCGGCGAGGACTGGTCGTCCAGCGGGTTGAACCCGACCGGCTGCACGTCGGCGGTCAGCGCCGCGACCGGGTCGATCAGCCCGTATCCGAAGCTGTCGTCTCGCCCGCTGGGGCCGATGTCCCGAGCGGTGCGCAGCATTCGATTGATCACGTCGCCAGCGCGCATCTCTGGATACCGGGCCCGGATCAGCGCGGCGGTGGCCGAGACCAGTGGCGTGCCGAAGCTGGTGCCCTGAACCCGCCAGTACCCGTCCGGTGGCCGCGCGCCCACCAGGCCGGTCGCGGGCGCGGTCAGCACCGTTTCCCGGCCGGTGATCGCGCCGGACCAGAGCTTCTCACTGTCCCGCTCCAGCCCGGAGACCGCGACCACCCCCGGCTCCCGGGCCGGGTACCAGACGGTGTCGGAGTTCGAGGCGGTCTCGTTGCCGGTGCAGGCGACGACCACCACGTCCCGGGCGAACGCGTAGTCCAGCGCGGCGGCCAGAGCCGGGCTGGCGCTGCTGCCGCCGAGCGACAGGTTGATCACCCGGGCGCCGTTGTCAACGGCCCACCGTACGCCGTTCGCCACGATCAATGCGTCGTCGTAACGGTTCTCCGCGTCCAGGACCCGTACCGGCAGGATTCGGGCCTCGGGGGCGAGGCCTACCACCCCACGGCTGTCGTCGTGGCGGCCCGCGATCAAACCGGCCACGGCCGTGCCGTGACCCACCGGATCCGGGTCGGCGGTGCCCGCCGGCTCGACTAGGTCAAGACCGGGTAGCACCCGGCCAGCCAGATCCGGATGGCTGGGATCCACACCGGAGTCGATGACCGCCACCACCACCCCGGCCCCGGTCGAGGTGCGCCACGCCGTGCTGGCGCGCAGCGCGTCCAGCTGCCACTGGTCGTCGCGAACCTGGTCGGCGGAGCGCTCGGTCTGCTCCGCCAGGATTCGGCCAGCCGAGTGGCCGGGGCCCCCGGCGGCGAGCTGCCCAATGTGGCTGGGGAGACCGGTGCTGACCTGTCCGGTGTGCGGGATGCCGGCGACCGGCACGGCGACCACGACGGCGACCGACGTCAGCGAGAGCCACACCCGCCTGGCCCCCCGGCGAGCGGCGGACCTGCTACCACGCCGTACCCCGGTCACATCCTTGACCATTCGCGTTCGACCAACCTAGCCATAACGTTCGGAGGTTACCGGTTCCCGCGGCCCGGCAGGTAGGTTCCGGCAACATCGGCCACGACGGCGGCTGGTGCTCACCGTTGTCGGTCGGCAGAAACGAACGGGCCCGGGGGCTGCTCGGTTGAGCGCCCCCGGGCCCGCCGGTGGCTGGGGTCAGTGCGCGGAGTCGCCGTGCTCCGCGGCCTCCCGGCCGCGCCGGATCGACGCGACGATCTCCTCCTCCGCCTCCTGCCGGCCCACCCAGGTGGCGCCCTCGACGGACTTGCCGGGCTCTAGGTCCTTGTACACCTCGAAGAAGTGCTGGATCTCCAGGCGGTCGAACTCGCCGAGGTGGTGGATGTCGCGGAGGTGCTCCTGACGCGGGTCCTCGTACGGGACGCAGAGGACCTTGTCGTCGCCACCCTTCTCGTCGGTCATCCGGAACATGCCGATGGTGCGGCACCGGATCAGGCAGCCCGGAAAGGTCGGCTCCGGGACCAGCACCAGGGCGTCCAGCGGGTCGCCGTCCTCGCCCAGGGTGCCCTCGATGAAGCCGTAGTCGGCTGGGTACTGCGTGGAGGTGAAGAGGGTGCGGTCCAGCCGGATCCGACCGGTCACGTGGTCAACCTCGTACTTGTTGCGGTGACCCTTCGGGATCTCAACCGTGACGTCGAAATCCATCTGCACGCTCCTCGTCTGCCCACGCTGGCATTGACCGACGGCGTCCGTCGCCGGACAGGTGGAAACCCCGCCCGCCGGTCCGGTCGCCGCATAGTCTTCGGACCGAAGTAGTGTCACCCAAGCAGGTTCCGCGGGGCGAGGAGGGGGCCGTGGGGAGGGAAGATTCACACTACCGTCCGGAGCAGAGTACTGGACGGGAGACCGGTAGATCTGCTCACGGCAGTGCGGTTGGGCGGGTGTCGGTGCCCGAGGCCCACCCCGACAACCGGCTCACCGGACCGGAACAGGGAGCGCCGCCGGATCGAGTCGGTCCGACCGGGCAGCCGCCGGCGGCATCCGCCGACAGCGGCAGCCACGCCCCCGTACCGTCCGGTTCGACCTCGCCCGGTCGGCCTCGGCGCTGGCTACTGCCGGCCGTGCTGGCCGCGGTGGTGCTCCTCGCGCTGGCCGCGGTCGGGGTCACCGTGGTGTGGTCGGGGCCGGCGGCCGAGTGGCGTGCCGGCGAGCAGCCCGCCGCCCAGCCGCCACCGGCGGTGCTGACCGCGGCCGACCAGAACGCGCCCGAACCCGCCGCCGCCGGAGTGCGCGCTGTGCTTGACCCGTTGGTCGGCTCCGCCGCGTTGGGTGACCGGGTCAACGTCTCGGTCACCGATGTCGCGACCGGGTCGACCCTGTATGACCAGGGCGCTGATATCGGCACCGTGCCCGCCTCGGTGACCAAGCTGGTCACCGCCGCGACCGTGCTCGCGGCGCGCGGCCCAGGCCACCGGATCCCCACCCGGGCTGTCGCCGGGGCGGCCCCTGGCGAGGTCGTGCTCATCGGTGGGGGCGACCCGACGCTCGCCGTGGACGACACCGGCTTCTACCCGGGCGCGGCGCGCCTTGATGAGCTGGCCGCGCAGGTCAAGGCCGCGCTCGGCGGCGTCGCCCCGACGCGGGTCGTGGTCGACTCGTCGCTGTACTCCGGGCCGGTGCACGCGCCCGGCTGGGACGACGACATTCCCACGGGCGGGTACGGCTCGGCGATTACCGCACTGATGACCGATGGCGCCCGCAGTGACCTCGAGCAGGCGAAGCGGGACCACGACGACGGCGCGCACGGTGCCGAACGGGTAAAGGAGCCGGACCTGCACGCTGGCGCGGCGTTCGCTCGGCTGCTGGGCGTACCGGAGGACGCGGTCAAGCGGGGCCCGGCGCCCGAGGCCGGAGCGGACGCCTCGGCGGGTGCGACGGCGGGTGCGCCGGGCGGCGAGCTGGGCGTGGTCCAGTCGCTGCCGATGGTGCGACTGGTCGACATCATGATCGCCGACAGTGACAACGTGGTGGCCGAGGCCCTGGCCCGGCAGGTGGCCCTGGCCCGGGGGCAGCCGGCGTCATTCTCCGGCGCGGGGGAGTCGATGGAGGCGGTCGCGGGGGAGCTGGGACTGCCGGTTGACGCGCTCACGCTCACCGACGGCAGCGGCCTGTCCCGCGCCAACCGGATCAGCCCGTCGCTGCTCACCGACCTGATCCGGCTCGCCGCCGACGGCAGCCGTCCGGAGCTGACGACGCTCTTCGGCGGACTGCCGGTCGCCGCCTGGTCGGGCACCCTCGCCGACCGCTACACCGATGTCGCGGCGCAGGCCGGCGCCGGGGCGGTCCGCGCCAAGACCGGCACGCTGACCGGAGTGCACGCGATCGCCGGGTTGGTGACCACCGCCGACGGGCGCCTGCTCACCTTCGCGGTGCTCACCGACCGGACACCCGCCGACGGGCTGGAGGCGACCCGGTTGGAGCTGGACCGGATCGCCGCGGCCCTCGCCGCCTGCGGCTGCCGCTGACCTCGGCTCGGCGCCGCTGCGGCGCGGAGGACGCGGAGGGGAGGGACCGGTTGTGACCGTCGTGGCCCCGGTCAGCGGGCGACCGCACGGGTACGGTGGGCCCATGGCGCAGTTCGTGGACTGGGATCTGGCCGCAGCGACCGCGGGGACGCTCGGCAAGACGGGCCCGCGCGTCTCCTACGCCGAGGCCACGGAGGTCGTCGGTGACCTGCGACGGCTGACCGACGAGGCGGCCGAGCACGTCGGCGACTTCACCGGGCTCCGCTCGCAGGTGTCGCACCCGCCGGTGCAGGTGGTGGACCGTCGAGACTGGGCGGCGACAAACATCGCCGGTCTGCGCGAGGTCATCGGCCCCCTGGTCGGTCGCCTCGCGGGAGACAAGCAGCCCGGTGTGTTGACCGAGGCGATCGGTTCGCGGATCACCGGCGTGCAGGCCGGCACGGTGCTGGCGTACCTCTCCGGCCGGGTCCTCGGCCAGTACGAGGTCTTCTCCGGCGAGCCGGGCCAGCTACTGCTGATCGCGCCGAACATCGTCGAGGTGGAGCGGAAGCTGGCGGCCGACCCCCGCGACTTTCGGCTCTGGGTCTGTCTGCACGAGGTCACCCACCGCACCCAGTTCACCGCGGTGCCGTGGCTGCGGGCCTACTTTCTTGGTGAGGTGCAGGCGTTCATCGACGCCTCCAGCACCGGCACCGACCCGCTGGTCGAGCGGCTGCGCCGCGGCGTCGCCGTCCTCGCCGACGCGGTGCGGGAGCCGGCCGGTCGCACCAGCGTCCTGGACATCGTCCAGACCCCGGCCCAGAAGGCGGTGCTGGATCGGCTCACCGCGCTGATGACGTTGCTCGAGGGGCACGCCGAGTTCGTGATGGATGGGGTGGGGCCGCAGGTGATCCCGAGCGTGGAGCGGATCCGGGCGTCGTTCAACCGGCGTCGGGAGTCGGGCAACCCCGTGGAGAAGGCGCTCCGTCGGCTGCTCGGGGTGGAGGTCAAGCTGCGCCAGTACGCCGAGGGGCGGCGGTTCGTCCACGGTGTCGTCGAGCGGGTCGGCATGGCGGGCTTCAACCGGGTCTTCGCCTCACCGCTGACCCTGCCCCGGCTCGCCGAGCTCAGCGACCCGGACGCCTGGGTGGCCCGGGTGCACGGGCCAGCCGGCCCGCTTCCGGCCGGCGACTGACCGGCCGCCCGTGGCCGCACTCGCCCCACCGGTCGCCGCGATTCGCCGCGCGATCCGGCACGCGCTGATCGAGCTACCCCGTGCGGGGCCGGTCCTGGTGGCCTGCTCCGGGGGAGCCGACTCGCTCGCACTGGCCGCCGCGACCGCCTTCGTGGCGCCCCGACTCGGGCGGTCCGCCGGTCTGGTCACCGTTGACCATGGCCTGCAGGAGGGTTCCGCGCAGCAGGCGGCGGCGGTCGCCGACTGGGCCCGGACGACCGGCCTCGCCCCGGTCGAGGTGGTTCGGGTGGACGTGTCCGGGCGGCCCGGTGGCCCGGAGGCCGCCGCCCGGGCAGCCCGCTACCGGGCGTTGACCGAGGTGGCCGGCGGGCTTGGGGCGGCGGCGCTACTCACCGGACACACCCGTGACGATCAGGCGGAGACGGTGCTGCTGGCGTTGGCGCGCGGTGCTGGTCCGCGCGGCCTGTCCGGGATGCCGGCGCGGCGGCGGCTCGGCTCGGTGCTGCTGCTGCGCCCGCTGCTGGAGGTGGGGCGGGAGCAGACCCGGGCGGCCTGTACGGCGCTGGGGCTCGACCCCTGGGAGGATCCGCACAACGCCGATCCGGCGTACGCCCGCGCCCGGGTCCGGGCCGAGGTGCTGCCGGTGCTGGTGCGGGCGCTCGGGCCGGCCGTGCTGGACAACCTGGCCCGTACCGCCCGGCTGGTCGCTGTTGACACGGCCGCGCTGGACGAGCAGGCCAACGCCGCGCTGGAGGGGGTGCGGCACCCCGATGGCGGGCTCTGCGTGGGCGGGCTCGCAGAGCTGGCGCCGGCGGTCCGGGGGCGGGTGTTGCACGCCTGGGCCCGGGAGTTGGGGGCCCGCCCCACCGCCCTGTCGCACCGGCATGTGGGCGCGTTGGAGGCCCTGATCACCGGCTGGCGTGGGCAGGGGGCGGCGTACCTGCCGGGCGGGCTACGGGTGCTCCGTCAGGCGGGTCGGCTCGCCGCCGTCGCCTCGGACGCACAGCGGTGATCGGAGGGACTTTCCCTGGTCAGCGGGGTGAGGTTGGTCCCGTGTGTCGGTCTTTGCGGAGAAACCCGGTCTGGGTCGTATAAAAGGAGCGGCCCCGCCGACGGAGACCATCGTGCGTACGGCAGGCTAGGAGTCATGGCTGACGGCTCCTGGTACGACGCCGATATCGACCACGTGATCATTTCGGAGGCGCAGATCCGCGAGAAGACGGCGGAGTTGGCCAAACAGATATCGGCGGACTACGCCGACGTCGAGGACGGGCTGCTGCTCGTCTGCGTCCTCAAGGGCGCGGTGATGTTCATGGCCGACTTCGCCCGGGCGCTGGGCCGGCAGGGCCCCCCGGCCGAGCTGGAATTCATGGCGATCTCCTCGTACGGGCAGGGCACCACCTCCTCCGGCGTGGTGCGGATCCTCAAGGACCTGGACCGGGACATCGCCGGCCGGCACGTGGTCGTGGTGGAGGACATCGTCGACTCCGGGCTGACCCTCTCCTGGCTCCTGCGCTACCTGGAGTCCCGCTCGGCGGCGAGCGTCGAGGTGGTCGCGCTGTTCCGTAAGCCGGAGGCGGTGAAGGTGCCGGTCGCGGTCAAGTACGTCGGCTTCGACATCCCGACCGAGTTCGTCGTCGGCTACGGGCTCGACTTCGGTGAGCGCTACCGGGAGTTGCCCTTCGTCGGCGTACTCCGACCCGAGGTCTACGCCCGGTAGGAGCGCTCGCTGCGACGTTCAGCGGACTCTCAGCCGTACGGACTAGGGTTGAGGCCGGTGGCGGCGTGGAGGAAACCTCCCCGCCCGACCTCCGCAACCGCGGGACCGGGCGGTTGCGGGGCGGGTGCGGAGCTCCCGTCCCGCTGGCAGGAACCCCGGTTCGCCCTACGCGTAAGTGCTGGGGCTGGCATGCTCGCATCCGGCACGAACGGTGTACCGTCGAGTGACCGTGGCGCGATGTGGTGCCCCGGGGGTCAGATCGGCCCGCACGGCGGCCCAGCCGCCGCGCTGGTGGCGATACCTTTCAGACGGTCCGGACGTCGATCAGGAGGATGCGAGCGTCTCGGCGCTCGACAACAGTATGGAACGTACGCGTTTCTTCCGCCGACCGGTGGTCTGGATCATCCTGGTCATCCTCGGCGCCATTTTGCTCGGTCAGCTGTTCACCGGGGGCCCCGACTACCATCGGGTGGAGACCTCTGTTGCGCTGGACCAGCTCAACAAGGGTGGCATTGAGAAGGCCGTCTACGCCGACAAGGAGCAGACCCTTCAGCTCGATCTGGCCGAGTCGGCCGAGTTCGGGGACGACAACACGTCCACCGATCGGATCGAGGCGCAGATCCCGTACGAGTGGAGCGCCCAGGTCTGGGACGACGTCCTTGACGCCGAGGCGAACAACCGCATCACCGGCACGGCCGACACAGAGGTCTCGTCCGACAGCATCTGGATGACCCTGCTGATCAGCCTGCTCCCCATCCTGCTGCTGGTGGCCCTGCTGCTGTTCTTCATGTCGCAGATGCAGGGCGGCGGCTCCCGGGTGCTCAACTTCGGCAAGTCCAAGGCCAAGATGATCACCAAGGACACGCCGAAGACGACCTTTTCCGACGTGGCGGGCTCCGAGGAGGCCGTCGAGGAGCTGCACGAGATCAAGGATTTCCTGCAGAACCCGGCGAAGTACCAGGCGCTCGGCGCCAAGATCCCGAAGGGCGTGCTGCTCTTCGGCCCGCCCGGCACCGGTAAGACCCTGCTGGCCCGCGCGGTCGCCGGGGAGGCCGGGGTGCCCTTCTACTCCATCTCCGGCTCGGATTTCGTCGAGATGTTCGTCGGTGTCGGCGCCAGCCGGGTCCGGGACCTCTTCGAGCAGGCCAAGACGAACGCGCCGGCGATCGTCTTCGTGGACGAGATCGACGCGGTCGGTCGGCACCGGGGTGCCGGCATGGGCGGCGGTCACGACGAGCGGGAGCAGACCCTCAACCAGCTCCTCGTCGAGATGGACGGCTTCGACACCAAGGGCGGCGTCATCCTGATCGCCGCCACCAACCGGCCGGACATCCTCGACCCGGCGCTGCTGCGGCCGGGCCGCTTCGACCGGCAGATCCCGGTGGACGCGCCGGACATGGAGGGCCGCAAGGCGATCCTGCGGGTGCACGCCAAGGGCAAGCCGTTCACCCCCGATGTTGATCTCGATGCGGTGGCGCGGCGTACCCCCGGCTTCAGCGGTGCCGACCTGGCCAACGTGATCAACGAGGCCGCGCTGCTCACCGCCCGCCGGGACCAGCGGGCGATCACCGACGACTCCCTGGAAGAGTCGATCGACCGGGTGATCGCCGGCCCCCAGCGCCGTACCCGGGTGATGAGTGACAACGAAAAGAAGATCACGGCGTACCACGAGGGTGGGCACGCGCTGGTCGCCTGGGCGCTGCCGCACGCCGCACCGGTGCACAAGGTCACCATCTTGTCCCGGGGTCGTTCCCTGGGGCACACCCTGGTCCTGCCGACCGAGGACAAGTACACCCAGACCCGGGCCGAGATGGTCGACACCCTGGCCTACGCGCTGGGTGGCCGGGCCGCCGAGGAGCTGGTGTTCCACGAGCCGACCACCGGCGCCGGCAACGACATCGAGAAGGCCACCCAGCTGGCCCGCGCGATGATCACTCAGTACGGGATGAGCTCCAAGCTCGGTGCGCTCAAGTACGGCAGCAGTGGTGACGAGCCGTTCCTGGGCCGCAACATGGGCAACGAGCGGGGCTATTCCGACGCCGTCGCCGCCGAGATCGACGCCGAGATGCGCGCCCTGATCGAGCTGGCGCACGACGAGGCCTGGGAGATCCTGGTCGAGTACCGCGATGTGCTGGACAACATCGTGCTCGAGCTGATGGAGAAGGAGACGCTCTCCACGGCCGACATGGCCCGGATCTGCGACCGGGTGGCGAAGCGCCCGCCGATGGCTCCGTACAACGGGTTCGGCAAGCGCCAGCCCTCCACCGAGCCGCCGGTGCGCACGCCTGCCGAGAACGAGGCGCTCAAGGCGCAGGGCACGGCCGACACCGCGTCCATCAGCGGTGCCGCCTCGAACAACTCGGAGGCCCCGCACTGAACAGCGACGATGAGGCGGCCGACCGCCCGCAGGGGTTGGCCGCCTCCGCCACCAAGGCCGACGGCGACCTGGACCACGTCGCCGCTCGGCTGGTCAGTGGTCGGCTCGCCGGCGGTCCGGTCGAGGAGAGCGTTGACCTGGTCCGGCTGGAGAAGGCGGTCCGCGAGATCCTGATCGCGGTTGGCGAAGACCCGGACCGCGAGGGGCTCCAGCAGACCCCGGCCCGGGTTGCCCGGGCCTACGTCGAGTTGTTCGCCGGGCTTCGGGTCGACCCGGCGCAGGTGCTCAGCACCACCTTCGAGGCCGACCACGACGAGCTGGTGCTGGTCCGGGGCATCGACGTGATGAGCCTCTGCGAGCACCACCTACTGCCGTTTCGGGGCAGCGCCCACATCGGGTACATTCCCGGCTCGGACGGCCGGATCACCGGTCTGTCCAAGCTGGCCCGGCTGGTAGAGGTCTTCGCGCGTCGTCCCCAGGTGCAGGAGCGGCTCACCGCACAGATCGCCGACCTGCTGATGGCGCAGCTCCAGCCGCGTGGCGTGATCGTCGTCCTGGAGTGCGAGCAC
The DNA here is from genome assembly GCF_000484695.1 of Salinispora cortesiana. Taxonomy (GTDB): domain Bacteria; phylum Actinomycetota; class Actinomycetes; order Mycobacteriales; family Micromonosporaceae; genus Micromonospora; species Micromonospora cortesiana. The sequence goes on from NZ_AXVR01000006.1 coordinate 64,293, forward strand.
ATGTGCATGGCGATGCGCGGCATCCAGAAGTCGGGCGCCTGCACGATCACCTCCGCGGTGCGCGGCAGCCTGCAGGAGGACGCGAGGACCCGCGCCGAGGCGATGGCGCTGATCAACGCCCGCTGATCCCGCCCGCCCGGCGGGACACCCTCCACCCCCGGGACGCCGTCGCCGCCGGCCATGACGGGTGAGTCGAGGCTGGACCGCACGGCAGCTCCGCCGAGCTCAGCCCAGCAGGGCGAGCAGGAGCACCGTACTGGTCAGGATGGCTGGGACCAGGCAGACCAACACCCCGAGCCGGGGAGTGCGGTCCGGCTGCCCGCCCGTCTCCGGCCCGGCGAGGCGCCCCACCCACCACCAGCCCGCTGCGAACGCCGCGGCCGGCGTAGCCAGCCCGACAACCAGCGCGGTGGCGCTCACCGTGCTGGGGCCGGTGACGGCGAGCAGGATCAGCTGGACCAGCGGCATCAGCAGGGCCAGCGGGGCGTAGCAGAGCAGGTTCCGGGCGATGACGGGCCAGCCGGCCAGGTTGACCAGCCCGCGGGCGGCCAGTGCGGCGTCCGCCGACTCCACCCGGCTGGCCGCCTCCCGCAGCGCGGCCAGCACCGTCGCCGGCCCACTCGCCATCGACCGACTCGCCGCCGAGAGCTCCGGTGGCGTCGGCGCCAGCGAGATCGGCGGTACGCCGGAGTCTCGTAGCCGCGCCTCCTGCCCGGCCAGCTGGGCCCGGACCGTCGCCAGTTCCTCCCGGGCGGCCGCGACCTCGCGGGCCTGCTCGCCCGCGGCGGTGGCCGCACTTCGGCGTACCTCGTCGAGCTGTCGGGTCGCTGCGAGGTATTCGGCCCACGCCACCTCGACCGGCTCGTCAGCTGCCTTCTCCTCGAGAGCTGACTCCGGCTGGTGGGTCGCCTCCTCCTCGTGGGCTGACTCCGGCTCGTGGGGCGACTCCGGCTGGTGGGTCGGCTCCGGCTCGTGGTCGGGCAGCGGCTGGTGGGCCGCCGCCGGCGGAGGGACCGGCTGCGGTACGTGGATCGGCAGCGGCGGGGCGCCCGGGGGTTGCTGCCGATCCGGGCCCCGATCCTGGATGGGTATCCGGCTCACGTCAGGACCGGCTTCGTGGCGAACGGAACCAGGACGACACCCTGCTCGCTGTGGCCGTCCCAGAGCAGCGCCCGGTCTGGTCGAGGCCGCCACTCCACCGGGCGGCCGAAGAGCGCCCCGAGCTGGGCCCCCGGCACGTCCACGACGGCGACCGTGGCGAGCTTCGTCAACTCGTCTCCTGGTTCGAGTAGGGACGCGAAGGAGGGCACGGTGCCCCACCGGCCGAGCAGGTGACGACCGGTCGGCGGCCCCTCCCGGAGCAGGGTGGCGAGCCGGTCCGGCGGAACCTCCCCGGCACCCGGCCCGTCCACATCGAAGACGACCAGGTAGGCCGGCTCGGCCGAGTCGAGGGCAGCCGGCAGATCAGCCTGATCCACCACCTCAACCGAGTGCTGGGCGGCCAACTCGGCGGCGAGCGCCGCGGCGAGCGGGCCCGATTCGTCCGCGGAAGGCACCACCACGAAACGGGCGGAACCCGGCTGGTGGTGGGCGGCGACGCTGCGGGCCGCGGTGACCAGCAGGCCAGCCGCCGCCACACTGGCACCGAGCACCGCCAGATTGCGCCCCGGGGCGGCGTCGAGCGACACCGTCACCGTTGACCGGGTCACATCCACCGCCCGGCCCAGCAGCGCCACCGGACCGGTTGCCCCACCGGCCACCGCCGCTCGGTACCGGGGGTCGTTGCGCAGCTGCGGCTGGGCATAACCGGCGAAGACGACTGGTGGGGCGCTCCGCTCCGGGCGGGCCTCCCAGAGCCGGTGCCGCAGGCCCTCCACCGCCTCGCAGTGATCCATCGGATCGGGGAAGCGGATCACCCGTTCGTGTCCCCGGATGGCGCCCCGCGGCCCCCCGAGGCCGCCCGCGGTGTTGACCACCGCACTCCCCACCGCCAGCCCGGCCGCCGAGTCGTTGGTCGAGGCCAACACCGCACCCCCACCGGGAAGCGCCACCCGCACCGGGAACTGCCCGAGCAGCGGATCCCGGTCACTGCGCGGCCGAAGGCCCAGGTCCCCCTCCCCGGCCAGGAGCAGATGCACGCCGTACGACCGGCCGGTGCGCGCCACGGCCTCGAGCAGGGCCCGGGCCTCGGTGGCGATCCGGTCCCGGCCGGTGAGTAGTCGCGGTAGGCCGTCCACCACGGCGACGATCCGCGGCAACTCCTGGTGCTGCCGCAGCTCCTGATACCGCTGCCCGCCGGCGCGGGCACCGGCCTCCGCACGGCGGCGGACCTCGGTGGCCAGGAGGTCGAACAGATCCAGCACGTATTCCCGGTCCGCGGTGATGGCGGCGGCCCGGACCTGTGGAATCCAGGAGCGGTCGCGTTCGGTCTGGAGGAACTCGGTGAAGGACTCCCCGACGCCGAGGTCGGCCAGGTAGAGGACGAGCTCCTCCGGGCCGTAGCGGGCGGTCAGACTGAGCAGGGCGGTGGCGAGGAACGTCGATCGGCTGGTGTCGGAGCGACCACTCACCAACCAGTGTGGCGTCAGCTCGGAGAAGCCCAGGGAGACCGGCCGCCCCCCGGCGTCCCCCACCGTCGTCGCCATCCCGGCCCGGGAACTCGCCGTCCACACCGGCTCACCCGGCTCCGGAAGCAGCTCGGCCAGGGCCAGCCGTGAGCCCTCCTCCACCTGCTCGGCGAGGCGACGGCAGACCTCGTCCACGAGGTCTGCCGGGGGATCCGGCTCGAGGAAGACCGGCGAGTTCAACCCGCTCGGAGGATCCGCTTCCGGCGCCCCGAAGGCGGTGCCGGGAGGGCCGGTGAGCAGCGCGTACGCACTGCGGATCGTCAGCGCGGCGGCGCGTGGCAGCGGAGCGCGGCCGGCTGGCCACCCCGCCACCAGCAGGTGTAGGCCACTCGCGCTGCCCTGCTCGGCGAGCGCTTCCAGGCGGGTCAGGTCGGTGTGGCCGGCGGACTCGGGCAGCGCGGCGACGACCAGGAGCAGGATCCGGTCGTGCCGGCGTCGGTCGGCTCCGGCCGGAGCCACCCACCGTTCCGCCTCCGCCAGCACCGCGCGCAGGCCGGCGACGTCCGTAACCGGAGGCGGCAGGAGGCCGGCGTCGGCGAGCGCCGCGAACGGGGTCAGCGCGGTACCCGTACCGTCAACCGCGCGGACCAGCAGCGCCCCGGCCGGCGTGGCCGCCAGCAGCCGGAACAGGACGGCCCGGACCAGGCCCGCCACCCGCGGATCCCCGGTGTCGGCGTCGACCGTCAGGTTCCCGGCGCCGATCAGCGGGACCAGTGCGGGGAAGCGAGCCTCGTCGAGTGGGGCGGCGGTGCCGACCCGGACGAAGCGCGGCGGCCCCTCCCCGGCGATGGTCTCCGCCGGCAGGGTCTCCAGCGCGGCTCCCGCCCAGCCAGGGGCGAGTTGACCGGCGGCGCTCCGCAGCCGGTCGGCGAGCTCGTACTGGCGGGCGTGGTCGGCGGGAGCAGGACGGATGTCGTCGAGGACGTCGGCGGCGGCGAGCGCGGTGGCGGCAGCCTGCCGGTGTAGGGCGGCGGCCCGGTTCGCCCGCCTCCTCGGACCCACCGCGTCCACCCCCTTTTCGCGAGGTCGGCGACCCGCCCCGCGCGAAGACCGTAGCGCAGGACGACCTGGTTCCGGCGGAGGCGCCGCGGTGCCGCGTCGGTGTTGTTGCCGACGTTACCGGCGGGGAGGAAGCCGTCACGATCCGCCTAATCTGGGCATTGGGCCAGCGGCCGGCAGCCGTTAGCCTCAGGGGGTGGAATCAGTGCAGCCCCCCGCCGGTTCCCAGGTGTCCCGCCTACCGGCGCAGCGGCCTCCCTCGGAGCAGCTGGCGGCCCCACCCTCGGCGCCCGCGCCAGGAACGGGGACGCCGGTCCAGCCGCGGCGGCAACGACTTCGCACCATCCTCACCGTGACCGCCGCCGTGCTGACGGCGCTCGTGCTGGGCGGGATCGTCGGTGGCTACGTCCTCTACGACCGGGCCACCACCCCCGACCGCAGCGCACCCGACGTGGTCGTGAGTAGCTATCTCGCCGCGTTTTTTGTAGACAGGAATGACACGCTCGCCGACCTGTTCCTCTGCGCCGAGGGGGCGTCCCTCGCTGAGCTGCGGGCGCTGCGCGAGGACCTGGCGGCGCGGGAGGCGCGGTTCGCGGTGCCCATCTCCGTCAGCTGGGGGAGCCTCGCGGTCCAACGCGAGGGTGACGAGGCGATCGTCGACCTGGAACTGGTGATCTCTGCCTACGTCGACGGTGGCAGTTACAGCGAACGGCAGCCGTGGCGCTTCACCACCCGGCTGGGCGAGGACTGGCGGGTCTGCGCCGGCGCGCGGGTTGACTGACCTATTCGATCCAGAGCAGGTGGACGGGGACCTCGAGTGTGGTCGGGGTCTGCCCGCGCCAGGCCCAGCGATACCACTCGATCTCGGGGGTGATCCGGACGCAGATGTCCCCCTCGGCGCTCGAGTAGGTCTCGGTCACCGCGCGTAGGTCCCGGTGTTCGACCGAGCCCACCACCTGCACGACCCGCCGACCGGCGACGGCGTCGGCCTCGAAGACCGGCGTCGGCGCCCGATGCGTGGGCGCGTCCAGGGAGACCAGCCGATCGGCCTCCGCGGGCGGCAGCTCCGGCCGCTGCCCGACCGTCTCCACCCAGACCCGGTCGACCGGGACGAGGGGGGCGAAGACCTCGACCTGATCGGCCTCGGCGCGGTACCACTCGTGCTCGGCGATGACCGGCACGTAGGTGCGGCTGCCCTGGACCACGCGGTCGTCCGCGCGCAGGTCACCGCGCCAGCCCAGCCCGGGTTGGCCGACCCGCACCCGGCACCCGCGCAGCTCGACCCGGCCGGCGGCCGGCAGCACCGCGATCGGTCGGGGTGGCAGCGGCGCCCAGTCCGGCTGGTCCAGGAAGGGGTCGGGGAGGGGGTCGGTCATCGCCGTCGGTGCCTCACTCCACGCTCCGCAGCGGCGCGCCCTGCTCCCGCATGAAGAGCACCGGGTCGATCGCGCCGTGGCGACTCCGGTCGCCGTCGACGTGCACCTCGAAGTGCAGGTGCGGGCCGGAGGAGTTGCCGCTGCTGCCGATCACCCCGATCTCCTCCCCGGCGCGCACCGTCTGGCCCGCGCTGACCTTGGGTTTCTCCGCCAGGTGGCAGTAGCGGGTGATGATCTTCCCCGCGTGCGCGATGTCGACGAACCAGCCGCAGCCACCCTTGCCCGGCCAGCCGTCCACGTCGCAGCTCAGCTCCCCGGCCCGGTCCGGGTCGCAGCGGGCGACCAGGACCCGTCCGCTGGCGGCGGCGTGGATCGGGGTGCCCTTGTCGGCGGCGATGTCCACCCCCTGGTGCGCCGGCCGCTCCTGGGTGCGGAAGCCGGAGCCGACGTCACCGGGGATCGGGGCGGTCCAGCCGGAGGCGGCGATCCGGCCCGCCTCCGCGGCGTTGCAGAGATGCCCGTCGGCGACCGGCACGCTCCGGGCCGCGCCGCCGGCCAGCGAGTTGACGATTGTCGAGGCCAGCGCCTCATGCTTCGCGTAGGCGTCCGGGAAGGCGCTGACCTGCACGGCCTGCGCCGCCCGGGTCAGCGGCAGCTGCTGCCAGCCGGGGACCGCCAGCAGCTTTTCGTAGAACCTGCGGGCCGCGTACTCCGGCGTCATCCGCTCCTTGACCGAGCCCCAGCCCGCCCGCTGCTGGAACAGGCCCACCGAGTCGTGGTCCGAGCCGACGCCCTCGTTGGGGAGCTGCTCCGACCCGGGGACCGTGGGGTTGGCGAGATTGCGCAGCCGGGACTCCTGCATGGCGGTCGCCACGGCGATCACCCAACCGCGGGGCGGCACCTGCAGCTCCTGCCCGACCTCGATGATTCGGGCGGCGTTGCGGAGCTGGCGCTCACCGTACTGCGACATCTGCGGCATCGCCCCGGTGACCTCGACCCGGAAGTCGTCGGTGCACTCCTGGTTGGCGAGCCGGAGCTCGTCGTCGCTGCCGAGCTCGGTGAGGAAGAAGGCTCCCGCGCCGCCGGCGCAGCAGAGCAGGGTCAGCGTCGCGGTGAACGCGAAGGCCAGCACGCCGACGCGCAGGCGGCGGCGCTTCGGCTCGGCTGCTTCGCTCATACCTGCTCCCAGTCCACCGCGTCCACCCGCCACCGGCCGTCCGGCGCCACCAGCTCCAGCCGGAGCTGGCCGGTGTCGAAGGGCACCCGCGCCTCGACGACCGTCTCGGACCGGGCCCTGACCGTCACGGCGCCCGCCACCTCACCGGTCGGGACGTCAACCGGATCCACGTCGGCGAGCTGCTCGGCCAACGCCGGGGTGGCCAGGGGGCGCAGCCCGGCGTGCCAGCGCTCGGCGGTGATCCCCGGCTGCCCGCGCCAGGCGGTGACGAACTCGGCGGCGACCTGCTCCGGCGTCGCCGCCCCGGGCCGGGTCACCGGCGTGGGGGAGCGCGTGTCGATCAGCCCGTCGTCACCGACCGTCGGGTGCACCGTGGTGATCGGCTGCTCCGGGCGGTTGCTGAGGCCGCTCCCCGGCTCCCCCGCCCCGGCGACCAGCCGGGTGGTGCCGATGATGCCGACCACCACCACGGCGAGCGCCAGCGCGATCCCCACCCGGGACCGGAGTACCCGGGTGAGGAGCTGTTCGACTGCCCGCCGCACCGCGATCACCGAGCCTCGGAGCGGATCCGGGGGGTGCTCCGTTCCGGCGCGGGCTTCGTCGCGCCGGGTCGGTAGATGACGTAGGAGGGGCTCTCCTGCGGGCCCTCCGGCTCGGTCCAGCTCGCCGGTGCCTGCCGCTGCCGCGGTGCCGGGGTGGTGCGGCTCGGCGAGCTGCGCTCCCCGGACGCCGGTGCCCCGTCCGGCCGCTCGCGGTGCTCGGGCCGGGTCCCACCCGCGGTCGCGGGCACCAGTTCCTCGTGCCGGGCCTCCGGCCGCAGCCTGCTCTGCTCCGCCACCACCGCCCCGCGGCGACCCGAGCTCGGCTCGCCGGCGCCGCGGGGCTCCGCGTCGAGGCGGGACGCCGCACGCATGTCCCGGAAGAACCGGCGGTGCCAGGAGCTGGCCGAGCCGCCCGCCTCACTCCCGCCCTTGCCGCCGAGTTGGGTGACTCGTCGGTAGGGACGCAGCAGCAGCCAGCCGACCACGCCGCAGAGCCAGACCAGCACCACCTGGAGCCAGCCGGGCAGGGTCGGGGTGCTCATGATGAGGTCCACGGCGAAGAGGTAGATCGCGGCGCCGGTGCCGAAGATGGCGATGTTGAAGACCGCTGCGACCACCGCGTTACCCAGCCGGCGCAGCCCGGCGCTCGCCGGGCGGAGCAGACCGATGGTGCCGAGGATCGGCGCGGCGATCACCGCCCAGCGGAAGAGCAGGAAGCCCAGCAGCACCAGCACCGACGCGGTGAGGTCGAACATCGCGAAGAGCAGCGCGGCGAGCACCGCGATGAAGCCGGCGCCGACCCGGTCCATGTCCCGGAGCCCCTGGAGGTACTCGTACGCCTCCGGATCCTCCTGCTTGATCTGCTGCGCGACCCGCGCCCACTGCTGCTTCTTCAGCTTGACCGTCAGCTCCCGCGTCGCGGGGTTCGACCGGAGCCGCTCCACCTCCTCCCAGGAGAAGGACTTCGCGTCGTAGAGCGCCGGCCCGTACTTCTTCGCGGTCTCGCTGTCGGCCGAGCCCAGCACCCCGCGCAGCCAGTTGCGGTAGAGCATCGTCTCGGTCGCCGTGTCGCTCGCCCGCACCGCCGGCGGCCGGTTGTCGGCGCAGGCCGCCGGATTCGGGACCGGGCACTGGTCCGGCGGGACTTCCTGGGTGGCTGGTCCGACCGCGTCGTGGACCACCCCCAGCGTGGTGACCAGGGTGCCGTCGGCGACGTTGGCGGACTTCACCGGCCAGGCGGCCAGCGCGGTCACCGCCACCATCACGAGCAGGGCCCAGCCCGCGGTCGTCAGGGCGTTGCTCATGTCCGACTGGCGGGAACGCCAGAGCAGATAGAGCCCGACCACGCAGAGGGTGACGATCCCGAAGACGCTGAACACCTTCTGGTAGACCGCCGTGGTCGCCTGCTCCACCAGCGGATCGGCCCAGCCCCACATCGACTGCGGATCCCAGGCCCGCTCCCGCAGGGCGTTCGAGGCGCCGACGATCGCGGTGGCGATCATGAACTCGCCGTTGGCGACCGTGTTGGTGAACTTGTAGTCCGGGTGCAGCACCGCGGTGGCGCACCCGGTGTCGATGTCGTAGGTGGTGTAGCTGTATCCCGCGTAGCCGTAGTCGCTGTAGTACCCCTTGCGGCCGTCTTCCTTCGCCGCGTCCGGGCGGGCCGCGAACCAGCCGGCGAGGCCGGAGTCCGGCGCTGTCGGCGTCGGGGCGTTGCGGCAGGTGACGTCGTCCTCGGCGACCTCCGCCAGCCGGGACACACAGGCGCGGAAGTCGGCCTGCCACTCCTCGGTGGTGCAGGGGCTGGCTGGGGCCTGCGTGGACAGCTCCGGAGCCACCGCTGGTGCCGCTGCCGCGCCGACCCCCGGCCAGCTGACCGTGGCCCCGGCGAGGACGCCGAGAGCCAGCAAGAGCGCCACCGTCCGAGCCCGGGCCCCGGCCATCTCACGCCTCCAGATCCGCTACGACGGGTAGCACTCCAGCCGCGGCGGCGATCGCCGCCGGTGTGGTGTCGAGGTGGTCGAGCAGCCCATCGACGTACGAGACGTCGACTCGGACCTTCTGCACCCGCCCGTCAACGTCGCGCATGACGAACTCGCGGTAGCCGAGGCGGGCGGCCGAGGTGCTGTCGGCGGCGGAGAGGGAGGCGAGGGTGGCCTCATATCCGTCGTTGACCGGGACCCGCAGCAGGCGCAGCGCCTCGGAGGCGATCTCCTCGTCCTCGGCGATCCGCCCGACGAAGACCGTGGAGACCAGGTTCTGCACGTCGAGGCCGAGAATGTCCTTCGGGTTCTGCGAGGCGACCAGCGCGGCCAGGTTCCACTTGCGGGAGTCCCGGGCCAGCCGGACCAGGAACGACCGCCCGGAACGCCACCCCTCCATGAAGTGCGCCTCATCCAGCCCGACCAGCTTGCGCGACGACATCGAGCCGCCGTAGCAGCGGCGGACGGCGAGCCGGTGCGCGGTGTGCAGCATGGGCAGGGCGAGCGCCTCCTCCGCCGACCAGTACTCTCGCTCGATCTTGAGGTCGGGGAGGCGGAGGCCGGCCATCGTGATCACGGTGAGGGTGGCGTCCGGCCCGAGCAGCCCCTCCGGGGGACGACCGAAGAAGAGCATGGCCAGCGGCATCTCGGCGGTGTCCAGCAGGAGGTTGGCCAGCTCCCGGCCGGCGTCGTCGTCGAGCTTGCCCAGGGTGGCGACCACATCGTCGAGAGTGGCCGTCTCCTCCGCCGGCACCTGGCGTACGGCGTGCCGGAAGAGCGTGGCGGTGGAGGCCTCCCGCGCGACCTGTGGCGGCACCAGCATCATGCAGATGTCCTGGACCAGCATCCGGCGCTCGGCCCGGGCGTTGGAGACGGCGATCTCGAACTCCCGCTCGCCCGCGTCACCGGCGCTGAACTCACTGCGCAGCGGCGTGGGGATCAGCGAGTACGGGGCGAGGGTGCCGGGCTCGGAGCCGGTCAGGTTCAGCACCCGCGCGTACGGGGCCAGCTCCGGCATGGCGCAGAGTCGGGCGAGCGGGCCGGAGGGGTCGAGCAGCGTTACCTGCACGCCGCGGCGGGCGGCGAGGTAGCCGAGGGCGCCGAGCAGGGTGGACTTTCCGCCGCCGGGTTCGGCTACGAAGACCCCGAGACCGGAGCGTTCCCGGACCTCCATCGGGAAGTGCAGGTCGAGGAAGACCGGCCGGCGGCAGGTGCCGGCGGTACGCCCGATCAGGTCGCCCCGGCGGTCGCCGACGGTCGAGGCGGCCTGGGGGAGCGCGGCGGCGAAGAGGTTGACCGGCATCCGGCGGACGTAGCCGGTGTTGGCGATCGGCTCCCCGGGGATGAACTCGCGGGCCAGCCAGTCCTGGTTCTTCGGGTGCTGGAGCGAGACCCGTAGCTCTCGGGAGTAGAGCTGGATCAGCCGCCGGGCGCGTTCCAGGCACTCCTCTCGGGTCCGGCCGCCGACGGCGAGTCGGTGCCAGCCGTGCGCGCGGGCGGACTCGACCGGCAGCCCGGTGGTCATCTCGTCGCCGATGACCAGGGCCCGCTCCGCGAGGCGCTCCAGCTCGGGCGGGGCGTCGATGCCGTGCTCGGCGTAGTCGAGCTGCTGGGAGCGGATCATCCGTAGCCGGTGCTCCAGGTTACGGAAGGAGTCGCCGGAGCCGAGGATGTCGACCCGGCTGGACAGCTCCATCGGCCAGGGCAGCCGCTCGTGGAAGTGCAGCCAGGGCTCGTGTCGTTCGGGGATCTCCAGCGGCTCCATCCGGCCCACGGCGAGGACGGCGACGTGCCCCTCCTCCCCGGTCATCCGGTTGACCAGCTTGACCGTGGACCCGTACGGGGTGCGGTAGCGCTCCACCTGTTCGGTCAGGGCGAGCAGGTCGCCGCGTTCCCAGTGCCCGTCGGTGACCGGGGAGAGTCGCCCGGGCGGGGCCATGCAGAGCGCCACCGAGCGGTAGAGGAGCCACTCCAGCTCCGGTGTGGTGACCCGGCGTCCGCGCATCCCGAAGGCGCCCAGCACCTCGTCGAACTGTTCGACGGTGCGGCCGAGCTTGCGTCGTTCGCCCTCCGCGACGCCGCGACCGAAGCTGCGTCGCACCCGCTCCACCAGCGAGTCGCCCAGTGAGCGCCGGGCGAAGGTCACCCCCAGGTACGTCTGTCCCTCGGCGTGGTTGACCGAGAGCAGGTGCCGTTGTGCGGCGACCAGATGATCTGCCCAGCTCGGTGTCCCCGGGACGTCGGGGAGCGGTGCCCGGGTGTTGGTGTCGATGGTGCGGGCCCACTCGTCGGCGGGGAAGGGGCGGGTGGTGCGCCGCAGGTGCAGGCGGAATCCGGCCAACCCGGCGTACTGCTCCGAGATCGCCGCGAGTAGCGCCTCCCGTTCGGCGTCGGGGCGGAAGGCCCAGCGCACCTCGGGTAGCCAGTACCAGGCGGTGACCGTGTTGGGGGTGAAGGTCAGGTGGCCGGCGATCTCGGTGATGGCCAGCTCCACCGACGGGTCCCGGTCCCTGAACTTGATCTTCGGTGGCCGGACTCGTGCCGGTTTGGTGGTGCGGTCCCGACGGCTGGTGGAGCGCCGGTCGGACGGGGGCGCGTCTCGGGTGTCCGGCTCCGACCGTTCGTCGAGGTGCCGCGGCGCGGTGTCGGCTGGCGGCGGGGCCGGCGCGCCGGTCTCTGGCCGCGCGAGCCGCTCGCCAGCCTGGTGCGGTACCCGGGTGGAGCGCCGGGCCGGCCCGGCTGGCGGCCGCTCCACCTCGGTCGGTGCGGCGGGGGCGGTCAGTGTGGCGGGCGGATTCTCGGCGACGAGTGGATCCCCGGCGACGAGCTGCTGGGGGATGGTCGGCTGCTGTTCGCGCGCCGCTGCCCGGCCCGATGTGGGCCGCGCCGGGCGGGTCGCGCCGAACAGGTCGAGGAAGGGGGAGTCGATATCGGTGCCGGCGGTCGGCGTCGACTCCGTGGGCGTCCGCTGCTGCAGTGGGCGGGGTGCCTGGAAGACGCCGACCCCGCCGTGGCCCGGGGAGGTGGCCCGGGCCGGGTCGTGGTGGGCCTCCTCGAGCTCCGGGGCGTAGCCAACAGACTGCGCTGTGTCACCTTGGGTCGCGGCCGGCTGCCCAGCCGGGGGTCCCGGCGCGTAGTGGGAACTCATGCGATCGCCTCACCCGCGTCGTTGCACTGCCCGGTCATGCCAGTTCCTCTCGGATCCTGATCCGGCTGCCGACCAGGCGGGGGTCGCGTTGCTCGGCGGCCGGCTCCCGGGTGCGTCGCCAGTCGGTCAGCGCGGTGTGGATCACCATCCGCGCGGGCCGGTCCGGGTCGACGTACCGGAAGACGAACGAGGTGGTCACGATCGCGAGGGCGATCTCCCACGCCGGGAAGAGCTCGACCTGCAGCGTGAACAACCAGTGGATGAACATGTAGAGGGGAACAAGCAGGATGAAGAGCCCGTACTGGGCGTACGGGAGGTGGACCGGGAGGGTGTAGCCGGGCGGCCCGAGGTAGACCAGGCGAGCCCGGTAGATGTCGTCGTCGGTGCGCAGCCGCATGCTCGTGCCCGCGCCTATTCGAAGATCAGGTCGATCAGGTAGTCACCGACGAAGAAGAGGGTGGCGGCGCCGGCGATGAAGGCCAGGCCGACGATCGCGATAGCCGAGCTCGTCAGCACCTTGGAGATCTCGCCCCGGCTCGCCCGCCCGATGAAGATGACGCCCAGCACGGCCAGCAGGATCGGGGCAATCTTGCTGGCGAAGAAGGCGACGACGCCTTCGGTGTCGATGCCGGTGGGCGCGGGCTCGGCGAGCGGTGTCGCGCTCAGCGCGGTGAGAGCGTGGGCGGCGGACGATGCCGCCTCCGTCAGCTCGATGGCGATCACTGGAAAACCTCCCCATTTCGCGGCCGGCGGCGCCGCGGCGGTGCAGTAGGCATGCCTGGCGGGAACAGTGCTCACGTTGCGGCTAGGCTGCCGCGGTCGTCACCCACCACGAGACGGTGGGTCCTGGGCGGATTTTCCCGCTTCGGCCCTCCCTCCAGGCTTCGCCATCTCGATGCTCGGCAATTCCAAAGCGTACGGCCACCCACTGTCTGCGACAAGCCGCGAAGAATGACCCCGATCCGACTCTGTCGTCCGCCCCCACACCTGCGCCGACGCGCATGTCAGCGCCCCCGGGCCGGGTGGCGCGGGAGCGCCAACGAGGACCGGTACGGTCTCCTTGTGACCGATCTGGTGCAGGCCGCGTCCCCGGTGGTGATGGGCATCCTGAACGTCACGCCGGACTCCTTCTCCGACGGCGGACGCTACGCCGATCTCGATGCCGCCATCGCACACGGCGTGCGGCTGCGCGGCGACGGTGCCCACCTGGTGGACGTCGGTGGCGAGTCCACCCGGCCGGGGGCGGACCGGGTGGCCGCCGACACCGAGGCGGCCCGGGTGCGACCGGTGATCCGCGAGCTGGCCGCCGCCGGCGTGCCGGTCAGCATCGACACCACCCGGGCCCGGGTGGCCGAGCTGGCGCTCGCCGCTGGGGCACAGGTGGTCAACGATGTCTCTGGTGGGCTCGCCGACCCGGACATGGCCCGGGTGGTCCGGGACGCCGGCTGCCCCTGGGTGCTCATGCACTGGCGCGGGCACTCCCGCGAGATGCGGGAGTTGGCCCGCTACGGCGACGTCGTCGCCGACGTCAAGGCCGAGCTGGCGCAGCGGGTCGAGGCGGCCCTCGCCGCCGGGGTGGCGGCCGACCGCATCGTCATCGACCCGGGGCTCGGCTTCGCGAAGACCGCCGCCCACAACTGGGAGCTGAGCACCCGGCTGCCGGAGCTGCTGGCGCTCGGCTACCCGCTGCTCTTCGCCGCCAGCCGCAAGTCCCACCTGGGCGCGCTGCTCGCCGTCGACGGCCAGCCGCGGCCGACCGAGGGCCGGGAGGTCGCCACCGTCGCCACCAGCGTGCTCGCGGTCGCGGCCGGCGCCTGGGGAGTACGAGTGCACGACGTCCGGGCCACCGCGGACGCGCTGGCCGTCTGGCGGGCCACCGGATCGCCCCGGCTGGCCGGCACCGGATCATCCGGCCCGGCCGCCACCGGCGGCGCCCGGGCCAGGGGAGAGCAGTGATGACCGACCGAATCGAGCTGACCGGCCTGCGGGCGCACGGCCGGCACGGGGTGTACGACTTCGAGCGGGCGCACGGGCAGGACTTCGTCGTGGACGCGCTGCTGGAGCTGGACCTCGCCCCCGCCGCCCGTTCGGACGAGGTGACCGACACCGTCCACTACGGCGAGCTGGCCGAGCAGCTGGTGGCGGTGGTGACCGGGGAACCGGTCAACCTGATTGAGACCCTCGCCGACCGGCTCCTCACGGTCTGTCTGGCCGACGCCCGGGTCCGTCGCGCCACGGTGACGGTGCACAAGCCGCAGGCCCCGATCTCGGGTAGCTTCACCGACGTGGCCGTCACCATGACCAGGTCCGCCTCGTGACCCGCGCCCTGCTCTCGCTCGGCAGCAACCTCGGCGATCGGGCCGACCACCTGCGGTCGGCGGTCACCGCGCTGGGTGAGTCCGTGCTTTTGGTCTCCGGCGTCTACGAGACTCCGCCCTGGGGCGACCGGGACCAGCCCGCGTACCTGAATGCCGCGGTGCTGGTCGAGGATCCCGAAGCGGCGCCGGAGGACTGGCTGGTGCGGGCCCAGGCGGCCGAGCGCGCGGCCGGCCGGGAGCGCGACCCGGCCCGGCGCTTCGGGCCCCGCACCCTCGACGTCGACATCATCGCGGTCTGGACCCAGGACGGCACGCCGGTGCTCCGGGACGATCCCGAGCTGACGCTGCCGCATCCCCGCGCCCACCTGCGCGCCTTCGTCCTGCGGCCCTGGCTCGACCTGCAACCGTACGGACGGCTGCCGGGCCACGGCTGGGTCACCGACCTGCTGAACTCGGAGCCGGTCGGTGCGCACGCGTTGGAGCTGCGTCCCTGCCCCGAAGTGGGGTTAGAGTCAACGGCATGAGGCAGCGGAGCCGGCGGGCATGACGCGGGCGAAGTCATCACCCCCGGACGGCGCGGGCCCCGGCCGGATGGGCCCCACCCGGGCCTCCACCCTGGTGGTCGCCGGTCTCGCCGCCGCCGCGGTGGCGTGGCTGCTGATCAGCTTCTTCTACTACGACTACCTCCCCGGCGGCCTGCCCTGGCTGCCGGTGGTCACCCTGGCCGGGCTCGCCGTGCTGGAGGCGTACGCCGCGGTGAACACCCGGGCCCGGATCGAGCGCCGGCCGGGGAAGGAGCCGGTGAACCCGCTCCTGGTTGCCCGCTTCGTGGTGCTGGCCAAGGCGTCCGCGCTGGCGGGCGCGATCTTTGCCGGCTTCTACGGGGGCCTGACCGGGTGGCTGTTCTTGGAGCCCACCCAGGTCGCGGCGAGCGACCGGAACGTGGCTGGGAGCAGCCTGCTCGCCGCCCTGGCGCTGGTGGCCGCCGCGCTCTGGTTGGAGCGCTCCTGCCGGGTCCCCGAGCAGGAGGATGACGAGGACCGCGAGCCCGGCGACCGGGAAGGCCGCCCCGGCCAGCGCTGAGATGGGCTTCCGCCGCGCTTCCCGCGCGGGTACGGTGCCTGCCACCAGAGAGTGACGGCTGCCCCGAGCCGCTTCGCGCGTCGGGAAGCGGGACGGACGGCCAGGTGGAGGGCGCTGCATGGGGTACGACGAATCGGTGCGAGGCAATTCGGAGCCCTCCCCCGGTACCCACACCGTCGTCCCCGCCCCGGATCCGGCCCCGGTCGAGTCCGGTGGGGACCGGCTCGGCGTGCACGTCGTCTGGGAGCTCCTACTCCTGGTGGCCGCGGCCGGGGTCGCCTACCTGCTCTGGCGGGAAAACCCGGACACGCTGCGGGGCGACGACCTGCGGTCGTTGCTCGTTGACGGGGCCGTCCTCGGGTTGCTGGCCCTCGCCGCCGGGCTGAGCCTGCGTACCGCGGCGGTGAATCTGGCGATCGGGCCGGCGGCCGTCGCCGCGGCGCTGCACATGGCGGAGCAGGGAGACCGGGGCGCGGTGGCCGCCCTCGGCCCGGCGATCGCCGCCGGGGTGCTCGGTGGGCTGCTCCTGGCGTTCGTGGTGACGGTGCTGCACGTCCCCGCCTGGGCGGCCAGCCTCGCCGCCGGCGCGGCGCTGGTCGCGTACATCGAGCGGCGCGGTGACCCGGTTCTGCCGCAGGGTAGCTACGACCCGACGAGCGACGCGCTCTACCTGTTCGCCGGGTTCGCAGCGCTCGCCGTGCTCGGTGGGCTGTTCGGCGCGTTACGGCCGATCCGTCGACTGGCCGGCCGGTTCCGGCCGGTTAGCGATCCGGCCCGCCGGCCGGGCGTGCTGGCCCCGGTGGTGGCCGGCGGGGCGCTGGTCGCCTCCAGCGTCCTGGCTGTGCTGGCCGGCTCCCTACTAGGGACTCCCGCCGCCGGCCCGGTCGCTGTCGGGTCGGGGCTGGACTGGACCGTCCTGGCGGTGGGAACGGCGCTGCTTGCCGGCACCAGTGCCTTCGGCCGCCGGGGTGGCATCCTCGGTACCCTGCTGGCCGTCTCGTTGGTCACGCTCGTCCTCACGGACCTGCGGGCGAGCGGCCTCTCGGCGAGTCGCTGGGCGGTCGGGGCGGTGGTGCTCGGGGTGGGGCTGGTGGTCACCCGGCTGGTTGAGGCGTATGGGGGGGCGCGGGACGACCGGGAGGCGGTGGCCGACGGCCCCGATCTCGACGAGCAGCTGCCCGCCGATTGGAATGTGCGGCGGCCCGAGCCGCTCACGGACTGGACCGCGACCCTGCCGCCCCAGCCCGCCGAGAGCCCAACGGACCAGTGGGAGCTCCCGGACTGGGGAAGCGGACGGCACTGGGACCCCAGCCGCCGCTGACCCGCGTCCAGCAGGTCGGTGGGGAGCCGGACGGTTAGGCTCGGCCGCATGACCGACACACCTTCGACCTTCCCCGCCGGCCGGTCGTTCGAGGAGTTGGACGCACTCCCCACCGAGGAGCTACGTAAGCAGGCGTTCGCGATGGCGCGGGAGCGCCGTGACGTGCGTTTCTTCTGGTCGGTTCTGCGGCACCTGCCGAACGCCGACGAGGCCGCCGCCCTGGATGGCGCGCCGAACTCGGTCGGGCCGACGATCGACGAGGCGGTGGCGCTGTGGCGGGAGCTGACCGGCCACGGCTACGAGGAGTCGGCGCCGCTGTTGCGGGCGGCCTTCATCGACTATCTGCGGGGGTGACTGCCCCGTTGGGAGCGGGCAGCCGGCGCTGGTTGTCGGGGTGGCCCAGGTCGAGCAGACGGGATCGGGTGAGGACACCCACGGGCTGCTCCTGGTCGGTCACCACCACCTGGTCCGCCGTAGAGGTCAACAGAACCCCCAGCGCGTCGTACGCCGATGCCCCGAGCGGCACCGTGGGGAGCCCGGCGGAGATCGGGGTGGCGGAGACCGGCTCGACCGTCTCTCGGGTGACCGGGGTGACGGCCAGACGTCGGATGCCCCGGTCGGCACCGACGAATTCCCGGACGAACGGGGTGGCCGGCGCGCCAAGCACGGCGGCCGGGGTGTCGAACTGCTCCAGGCGGCCGCCCTCGGAGAGCACCGCGATCCGGTCGCCCAGCCGAACCGCCTCGTCGAGGTCGTGCGTCACCAGCACGATGGTCTTGCAGACCTCGGCCTGCAACCGCAGGAACTCCTCCTGGAGCCGGGTTCGGACGATCGGGTCGACCGCGGAGAAGGGCTCGTCCATCAGCAGGACCACCGGGTCCGCGGCGAGTGCCCGGGCCACCCCCACCCGCTGCCGCTGACCGCCGGAGAGTTCGTGCGGGTAGCGGGGGCCGAATTGGGCCGGGTCCAGACCGACCAGCTCCAACAGCTCGTTGACTCGCTGCCGGCGGCGGTCTCGGGGCCAGCCGAGCAGCTGCGGCACGGTGGCGACGTTCGCGCTGATGGTCTGGTGCGGGAAGAGGCCGACGTTCTGGATCACGTAGCCGATGCGGCGGCGCAGCCGTACCGGGTCAACCCGCGTGACGTCTGCCCCATCGAGCAGGATTCGGCCGCCGGTCGGCTCGATGAGGCGGTTCACCATCCGGAGCACGGTCGACTTGCCGCAGCCGGAGGGGCCGATCAGCACCACCAGCTCGCCGGCGGCGACCTCCAGGGTCAGTTCGTGGACCGCCTCGGTGCCATCCGGGTAGCGCTTGCCGATCTTGTCAAGGGAGATCGAGGCCGCACGCGCCTCGTCGGCGGCGGATCCCCGCGGGGTAACGTCCACACATGTCCTTCCGCTTGAGCTACCGGGCCGACCCGGGTAACCCGTGGTTTTCCTGGCAGTACGTGCGGGACAACTCTGACACGATCCTCACCGCGCTGCGCGAGCACACCTCGCTTACCGTGCGGGCGGTGCTGATCGCGGTGCTGATCGCGGTGCCGCTGGCCGTGGCCGCGTACTGGTTCCGCGCTCTGGCCGGGCCCATCCTGGCGGTCACCGGTGTGCTGTACACCATCCCGTCGCTGGCGTTGTTCGCCTTCCTCGCGCCGTACCTGGGGATCGGGGCGGTGACCGTGCTCACCGTGGTGGTGCTCTACGCGCTGTTGGTGATCGTCCGCAACGCGCTCGCCGGGCTCACCCAGGTGCCGCCCGAGGTGCGGGAAGCAGCGGAGGGCATGGGGTACGGCCGCTGGGGGCGGTTGTTCCGGATCGATTTGCCGTTGGCCCTACCGGGCATCCTCACCGGGCTGCGCCTGGCGACGGTCTCAACGGTGGCGCTGGTCACCGTGGGGGTGGTCGTGGGGCGGGGCGGGCTCGGCCAGTTGATCTTCGCCGGCTTCCAGAACAACTTCTACAAGGCGCAGATCATGACCGGTACGCTGCTCTGCGTCCTGCTCGCCCTGGTGTTCGACCTCGCCCTGGCCGGTGCCGGGCGGCTGCTCACCCCGTGGCTGCGTCGCCGGAGCGCGGCATGACCGCGGCGGCGGGGCCGATCGAGGCGGCGGTGGTCTGGCTCAACGACCCGCTGAACTGGACCAATCCCGGCGGCATCCTGGACCGGGTCGGCGAACATCTCGCCATCTCCGCGGCGGCGGTGCTCCTGGGCTGCCTGGTCGCGTGGCCGATCGGGCTCTGGCTCGGGCACAGCGGGCGCGGTGGCGGGCTGGTCGTGCTGGTGGCCAACCTGACGCTGGCCGTGCCGACGTTGGCCCTGCTGACCATCCTGCCGTTGACCTTCCTCGGGTTCGGTCGCCCCGCGGTGGTGGTGGCGCTGGCGGTCTTCGCGATCCCGCCGCTGCTGGCCAACGCGTACACCGGGGTGCGTGAGGTGGATCCGGAGGCCCGGGACGCGGCCCGGGGGATGGGCTTCTCCGGCTGGCAGCTGCTGCGCCGGGTCGAGCTGCCGCTCGCCGTGCCGTACCTGGCGGCGGGGTTTCGCACCGCGGCGGTGCAGGTCGTGGCCACCGCCGCGCTGGCCTCCTTCGTCAACGGGGGCGGCCTGGGGCAGATCATCCGGGCCGGGTTCGGCCTGGACATCGCCGCCGGGGGCGGGCAGATCCTCGCCGGTGGGCTACTGGTGGCGGGGCTCGCCATGCTGGTGGAGCTGGTGTTGGCGCTGGTCGAGCGGCTGGTGACCCCGCGACCGCTGCGCAACCGGGGCCGGCGGGCGGGACGTCGTGCGGCCGACGCGGTCAGCGGCGCCTGACCGGGTTCGCGGGGGCGTATCGGCTGGCCCGGGCAGTCGCGCCGGTGCTGGGTGACGATCCGGTGACGAAGTCCGACCGGAATTTGTCGTACCCGGCGTGAGGATGTTGGGTGGGAGCGCGGGCGGCACCGATCGCCCGTCGGACACGCGGCCGGCTCAGGAGCCGTGCCGGGACACGGAAGGCGGGCAGACATGCACGCACGCACACGTTTGGCGATCGGCGCTGTCGGCGTCCTGACCACGGCCGGGCTCTTGACCGGCTGCGGCGAGGCTGGTTCGTCGGGCACGGACGCGCCCGAGACGGCGGCCACGGGGGAGGGATGCGTCCCCGTAGCCGGCGACGAGCTGGTCGTGCTGACCGACGACAAGGCGTTGCAGAACAGCGACAACATCATCCCCGCGGTCAACGCCGACGTCGCGACCCCGCCGCTCATCGCCGCCCTGGACCAGGTCTCCGCGGCGCTGGACACGCCGAAGCTGGTCCAGCTCAACAAGGCCGTTGACGATGACCGCAAGACGCCCGCGGTCGCGGCGGCCGAGTTCGCCACCGCCCACGACCTCACCGCCGGCCTCGCGAAGGGGCCCGGCGGCACGATCAAGATTGGCGCCGCCAACTTCAGCGAGAGCCAGACCCTCGCCGAGCTGTACAAGATCGTGCTGGCCGCCGCCGGCTACCAGGCCGAGGTGCAGCAGGTCGGCAGCCGCGAACTCTACGAGCCCGCCCTGGAGAAGGGCGAGATCCAGGTCTTCCCCGAGTACGCGGCCACCCTGGCGGAGTTCCTCAACACCAAGGCGAACGGCGAGGACGCCCAGCCGGTCTCCTCGCCGAACCTGGACGAGACGGTCACCGCGCTGAAGGCGCTCGGCGCGGAGGTCAACCTGGCCCTCGGCGCGCCGGCCGCGGCCCAGAACCAGAACGCCTTCGCCGTCACGAGTGCCTTCGCCGACCAGCACGGCGTGCGGACGCTCTCCGAGCTGGCCGAGAAGTGCTCTGGTCAGGAGACCGTCCTGGCCGGTCCGCCGGAGTGCCCGCAGCGGCCGAAGTGCCAGGCCGGGCTGGTCGAGGTCTATGACTTCCGGGCCGGGTCGTTCAGCTCGCTCGACGCCGGCGGTCCGCAGACGAAGAACGCGCTGCGGACCGGTGAGGTCAGCGTGGGTCTGGTGTTCTCCTCCGACGGAGCCCTCACCGCCGGCTGAACCCGCCGTATCAGGGCGAGCTGCGTTGGCGTTCCCACGCGGCGCAACTCTCGGTAGGCTGCACAGCCATGTCCGTCCCGGTCGTGACCGATGACACGCGTAAACCTCGGTTGTCCACGGCACTGTTCCGGGTCGGCGTGGCGTGCGCCCCGGTGGCGGCCCTGGTCTTGCTCATCGCCGACAGCAACGGGCTGTTACGGGTCGCCGCCGTACTGGCCATCCTGGCGGTCGTGCTGATCGGCCTGTCGATCGCGCTGCGCCCCGATGGCGGCGCCCGAGTCGGGGAGCTGCAGGGCGAGATCGAACGGCTTCGCCATGAGCTGCACGGGGAGATTGTGGCTGCGGCCCAACGGGGCAATCAGGCGCTCGACCAGACGCAGCGCACCCAGGAGGCGGTTGTTGCGCTCGGCCGCCGCCTTGACGCCGGTCCTGCCGCACCGGCCGAGACCGGAGGTGCGCCGCGGGCGCGGGTCCCGGTTGACGCGCCGGCCGGGCGGGCGGCCGTTCCGGATGCCGACCACCGGGGTGACCACGAGGGCGACCGGAGCCGCGCGAGTGACCCCCCGCCCCGGGCGCACTCCGCTAGCGGCCACTCTGCCGCCGGGGCCGCCGGGACGGCCGGGGTGGCTGGGGCGTACGCCGCGTTCCGCCCCTCGGCCGGAGAGCATGCGGCCGGCGACCGCTTCGCCGGTCAGCCTGGCACCGAGCGGGCCGCTGGTTCCCATGGCGGCGCTGACGGCACCTATGGCGCCACCGCCGGCACC
This sequence comes from Salinispora cortesiana, assembly GCF_000484695.1. GTDB lineage: Bacteria > Actinomycetota > Actinomycetes > Mycobacteriales > Micromonosporaceae > Micromonospora > Micromonospora cortesiana. The sequence continues at coordinate 85,637 of NZ_AXVR01000006.1, forward strand.
TATGGCGGCGCTGACGGTGGTGCCTGGTCGCCGGAGCCGGACGGTCGGCACGCCGCCCCCCTGCGCGGCGTGGTGCGGCATACCGAGACGGTGCACGTCACCCGGCACACCGTGGTCGATGGCGGCCGGAGCCGCTCCGGCGATCCCGCCGGCGACTACGACCGACGGTGGCCGTCCGGCCCGGACGCACCCTCGTGGGCCGAGGACGGGGAGCGCCGCTCTTGGCCCGGGGCCGAGGCCGGGACCCGGGACCGGGAGCGCCGCTCCTGGCCGGGTGCCGACGACTCCGTTGACCAGTCGTGGTCGGAGCGGGGCGGGTGGGCGCGTGAGGATCATGGGTTGGGCGAGCCGCCGGAGGTACCCCGGGCTGGAGCACAGTGGGATGACCAGGGCTGGGCCAACCATCCCGACGGCCGGGGCTGGGGCGGTGAGTGGTCTGATCGCGGCGGCGTCAACCAGCATGGCGGGGAGCTTGCGGCGGGCGGCGACGTGGAGGGCGACTACTGGTCGCAGCTGCGGGCCGGAAACCGCTGGGCCACTGTCCACGAGGACGAGCGGGGGCACGAGCTGCGGCTGGGCGAGCAGCGGGCGCAGGTGCGCACGGATCGGGACGGTGCCGAATACCGGGTGGACCAGCGGTGGGCCGCGGTCCGTCGGGATGAGCCCGGACGCGGCCACGCCGACGCTGGCGGGGGCGGGTGGTCGTCCGAACCGGCGGAACGACCCGCGCTGCCCCCGGCGTCCGCCGAGTGGGGGCCGCCCCGGCAACGTCAGCCCGAGCCCCGTTGGCAATCCGAGCCGCAGCGTCAGCCGGAGCCTCGGTGGCAGTCCGAGCCGCAGCGTCAGCCGGAGCCTCGGTGGCAGTCCGAGCCCCAGCGTCAGCCGGAGCCGGGCCGGTATGGCCGCGGCGACAACCGGTGGCGTTGACGGCTACGCCGAACGGGCGCGGCTGGCCCGCTCATTTGTCGATGTCGCCGACCACGAAGAACATCGAGCCGAGGATGGCGACCAGGTCCGGCACCAGGCAGCCGGGCAGGAGGGTGGCCAGCGCCTGCACGTTGGCGTACGACGCGGTGCGGAGCTTGAGCCGCCACGGCGTCTTCTCACCCCGGGAAACCAGGTAGTACCCGTTGATGCCGAGCGGGTTCTCGGTCCAGGCGTAGGTGTGCCCCTCGGGCGCCTTGAGCACCTTCGGTAGCCGAGTGTTGATTGGGCCGGTGAGCCGGTCCACCCGGTCCAGGCACTGCTCGGCGAGGTCGAGCGAGACGTACACCTGGTCGAGCAGCACCTCGAAGCGGGAGTGGCAGTCACCGGCGGTGCGGGTCACCACCGGAACGTCGAGCTGGTCGTACGCCAGGTACGGCTCGTCCCGGCGTAGGTCGAGGTCGAGGCCGGAGGCGCGGGCGACCGGTCCGGAGGCGCCGAACGCGGCGGCCTGGGCCGCCGAGAGCACCCCCACACCGACGGTACGGGCCAGGAAGATCTCGTTGCGCCGGATCAGGTTGTCCAGGTCGGGCAGGCTCCGCCAGACCTCGCCGATCGCCGCCCGGGCCCGCCCGGTCCAGCCGGCCGGCACCTCCTCCTTGAGCCCACCGACCCGGTTGAACATGTAGTGGATCCGCCCGCCGGAGACCTCCTCGAGCACCGCCTGGAGCGTCTCCCGTTCCCGGAAGGCGTAGAACATCGGGGTGATCGCCCCGATCTCCAGCGGGTACGAGCCGAGGAACATCAGGTGGTTGAGGACCCGGTTCAGCTCGGCGAGCGCCATCCGGAGCCAGGTGGCCCGCTCCGGAACCTCCATCCCCAGCAACCGCTCCACGGCGAGCACCACGCCGAGTTCGTTGGCGAACGCCGAGAGCCAGTCGTGCCGGTTCGCCAGCACGATGATCTGCCGGTAGTCGCGGACCTCGAAGAGCTTCTCCGCGCCCCGGTGCATGTAGCCGACGACCGGTTCGGCGCTCACCACCCGTTCGCCGTCGAGCACCAGCCGCAGCCGGAGTACGCCGTGCGTCGAGGGGTGCTGCGGACCGATGTTGAGCACCATGTCCGTGCCGAGTTGTTCCCCACCGGCGCCGGTGCCGACGGTCAGTTCGCGGAGATCGGCGTCCGTGGTCATGCCTGTCATGGTGCCACGAGTGGGTCGAGGGTGACGCCGGCCGGCTGGAGGAGCCACCAGTGCCCGCCGAGGCCCGCCGGGTCGATCAGCTCGGCCACCGCCGACGCCGCGGAGAGGGCCCGGAGGTATCCCGCGGGGTCGGTGCTGGCTCGCTCCAGCGGTGGGCGGCGGCCGTCGGCGCCGAGTGCCCGCAGCGCCGTCCGCTGTGCCACCAGGGTGTACGGGACCTGCGCGACCTGTGCACCGGCGGCGGCGACCGAATCCACGGCGAGGTGCGCGGTGACATCGCACGACCCGTCGGGTACCGGCGGGACCTGTCGCCCGTTCCGGTAGCCGGTCAGGGTTCCGGCGGGCGGTCGGGTTTCCCGGAGGTGCCCGTAGTCCACGGTGACCGCCAGCCCCCGGTCGAGTCGCCCGAGGGCATTCCCCCAGGCGTCGTCGCGGGTCTGACCGATCTCGGCGCGGGTGCCCGGGTCGTCGTCGGCCGGCGGCGACCACCACCGGGCCAACCAGTCGGCGTCCTCCGGGCTGACCGGGCTGCCGACGGTCTCCTCGCCCGTGGCGGGGTCCACCAGGAGGTACCGCCAGCCCGCCGGGGTGGCCACGGCCAGGTCCAGCGGGACGTTGTCGAGCCACTCGGTGGCCAGCAGGAGGCCGGTGACGCCCGCGGGGATCTCGTGCGTCCAGGTGATCTCCGCGGGCAGGTCCGCGGGGCGCGGCGCGCGTTCGACGGCGGTGAGGCGTAGCCGGTGCGCGAGGGACGTGTCGGTGGCCCCGGCGATGCTGGCGTGGAGGGTGCGCAGTAGCTCGCCCCGCCCCGCTCCGACATCGACAACTGTGAGTGGAGTTGGGTGCTCCAGGGCGGCGTCAACGGTGGCGATCAGCCGGTGCAGGGCCGCCGCGAACGCCGGGGAGGCGTGCACGCTGGTCCGGAAGTGGTCGGCCGGTCCGGCACCGGAGACGAAGAAGCCGTCCGGCCCGTACAGCGCCTGTTCCATCGCGTCCCGCCAGCGGATCGACATCAGCTCCTCCTTCGGTGGGCCGCCCGGTCGCGGAGCGGCCCCGCTCGTTCGCCTTCGGTGGCGAACGGGTGTTCCCTGACCCCGGTGGTGAACGTTTTCACACCTCCCTGTCCCGGTTCCGGCGCCGCGGCGCATACTTGCCAACGACCGGTACCCCTCCGAGGACTGGATCATCGCTATGAGCGCTTCGCTGTCTCCGCGTCCCGCCGATCCGGTGGTTGACGCTCCCGCCTCCCGTTCCCTGACCGTCGGCGTGGTCGGCGTTGGTCGGGTCGGTGCCGTCCTGGCCGCCGCTCTCGCCGCCGCCGGGCACCGGGTCGTCGCCGCGGCCGGGGGCTCTTCCGCCTCACAGGCCCGGATGGCGCTGCTCCTGACCGACGTGCCGCGGCGGCCGGCCGCCGCGGTAGCTCGCGCCGCCGCCGACCTCCTGCTGGTGGCGGTGCCGGATGACGCGCTCGCGGGGGTCGTCGCCGGCCTCGCCGAAGCCGGGGCGCTGCGTCCGGGGCAGGTGGTCGCGCACACCTCCGGCGCGCACGGCCTGGCGGTGCTGGCGCCGGTCGTCGGGGCCGGTGCCACCCCGCTGGCCCTGCACCCCGCGATGACCTTCACCGGTACGCCGGACGATCTCACCCGGCTGCCCGGTATCTCGTACGGGTTGACCGCCCCGGCGCAGCTGCGCCCGTTCGCCACCCGGCTGGTCGCCGACCTCAACGGCGTACCGGAGTGGGTCGCCGAGGCGGACCGACCGCTCTACCACGCGGCCCTCGTGCACGGTGCAAACCACCTGGTCACGCTCGTCAACGAGGCGGCTGACCGGCTGCGGGACGCCGGGGTGACCCAGCCGCAGCGGGTGCTCACTCCGCTGCTGCGGGCCGCCCTGGACAACGCGCTGGCGCTCGGGGACGACGCGCTGACCGGACCGATTGCCCGAGGTGACGCCGGCACGGTCGAGCGGCACCTGACTCAGCTCGCGGCGACCGCGCCGGAATCGGTGGGCCCCTACCTGGCGTTGGCCCGACGGACGGTGGATCGAGTGGTCGCGGCCGGCCGGCTGCGGCCCACGGATGCGCAGCCGCTGCTGGGCGTGTTGCGTGGGCGGGATCGGGAGGTGGCTGCGTGACCGAGCTGGTGCACACCCGCGTCGAGCTCGCAGCGGCGCGGGGCGGGTTGACCGGCACCGTGGGCGTCGTGATGACCATGGGCGCCCTGCACTCCGGGCACGAGACCCTGCTGCGGGCGGCCCGGGAGCAGGCCGACAACGTCGTGGTCACGATCTTCGTGAACCCGCTCCAGTTCGGGCCGGACGAGGACTTCAACCGCTACCCGCGCACCCTCGACGAAGACCTGGAGATCTGCCGCCGGGCCGGCGCGGCGGTGGTCTTCGCGCCAGCCGCACCGGAGCTCTATCCGCAGGGACAGCCTCGGATCTGGGTCAACCCGGGCCAGCTCGGCGAGGAGCTGGAGGGGCAGAGCCGCCCGGGCTTCTTCCACGGGGTGTTGACCGTGGTGCTGAAGCTGCTTCAGCTCACCCGGCCGGACCAGGCGTTCTTCGGCGAGAAGGACTACCAACAGCTGACCTTGGTCCGCCGGATGGTGCGCGACCTGGAGGTGCCGGTGGAGATCGTCGGCGTGCCGACGGTCCGGGAGTCGGACGGGCTGGCCCTGTCCAGCCGTAACCGCTACCTGTCGCCCGACGGACGGGCGGCTGCGCTGAGCCTGCCGGGGGCGTTGCAGGCGGGGGTAGCCGCTGCCGCCGGGGGCGCGGACGCGGGCGCGGTGCTGGCCGCCGCGCACGCCGCTTTCGGCGCCGGCCCGCCCGGCGTCGAACTGGACTACCTGGTGCTCACCGATCCGGAACTGGAGCCGGGGCCGGTTACCGGCCCGGCGCGGCTGCTCGCCGCCGCCTGGGTCGGTACCACCCGTCTGATCGACAACGTGTCGGTCCAGCTCGCCCCACGAATCTGACCCACCCTCACGAAAGGCGCCCGATGCTGCGCACCATGCTCAAGTCGAAGATTCACCGGGCCACGGTCACCCAGGCCGACCTGCACTACGTCGGCTCGGTCACGGTGGACCAGGATCTGCTGGACGCCGCCGACCTGCTCCCGGGCGAGCAGGTGGCGATTGTGGACGTCACCAACGGCGCCCGGTTGGAGACCTATGTGATCCCGGGGCAGCGAGGCAGCGGCGTGATCGGCATCAACGGCGCCGCCGCCCACCTGGTCCACCCGGGTGATCTGGTCATCCTCATCGCCTACGGACAGTTGGAGGACGCGCAGGCGCGTACCTACCAGCCGCGGATCGTGCACGTCGATTCGGGCAACCGGATCGTCGACCTGACCGCGGACGCGGCCACGGCGGCGCCCGGGACGGCGGGGGCGCCGGTCCCCAACCCGTTGGCGGACTCGCCGGCCTGACCGGGCCGCGCCCGCCTGTCTCCCCCGGTGGACGGCACCGGCCTCCTGCCCAGCCGCACTGCGCCCGCCCACCGGAACCACGCCAAAAGGAGCTGTTATCAGCCGGGCATTGTTGGCTACCCTGGGTGGACTCGTCGGCAGGCGGGGCGTCGACTCCGGGAGGCGCCGTGGGATATCGGGTCGGGATGGGCGCGAGCGCGGTCGCTGTGGCGGCGCTGCTGGCCGGTTGTGCCGGGCCGACCGACGGTGACCTGACCGACGACTGGGGGGCGCTGCCCGCCGCCGGTCCGTTCACCCCCGAGGCGGGGGTCTGCCAGGTGGCCGACCCCACCGCCCAGGTGACCCTGGCGGCATACCAGCCGGTGGAGTGCACAGCCCCGCACCGGGTCGAGACCGTGCACGTGGGCACCTTCGCGGCGGGGCAGTCGGGCCCACCGGCCGCCGGCTCGGCCGACCTGCGGGGCGCGTTCGCCGACTGTGACACCCGCACCAGCACGTACGTGGGGGCCGACTGGCGGACCGGGCGGCTGCGGCCCTGGGTGGCGGTCCCGTCCCCTTCGGGCTGGGCCGCTGGTTCCCGTTGGTACCGCTGCGACCTCACCGAGGTCACCACCGCTGAGGCGGGTGCCGAGGTGGTCCTGCGCACCGGCAGCCTGCGTGGCGTGCTCGCCGGTGGGTCACCGTTGCGGCTCGGTTGCCAGCAGAGTGGCCCGGATCGGGGCGGCGGGGTGGGTACCCTGCGCCCCGTGGACTGCCGCAGCCGGCACGATGCGGAGTTCGTCGGCGTGTGGCGGGCGCCGGACCGCCCGTACCCCACCGCGGACGCGGACTGGGCGCCGCTCTACGCCGGTTGCCGCAGCGAGATCGCGCGCTTCGTGGAAGTGCCCGACGACCCGGCGCTTCGGCTGCGGGTCGATGTGGTGGTCCGTCCACCCAGCGCCGACCGGTGGGGGGTCGGCGATCGGGGGGTCCGCTGCTACCTGTGGCTCAGCGACCGCCAGGTGACCGGGTCGCTGCAGGGGGCCGGCCCGGCCCGGTTGCCGGTCCGGAACCGGTGACGAGGAGCTCGCGGCGCTCTCCTTCGGCGTGGTCGGAGGGCGGAGCGGCCCGGTCGGGTGCGGCGTTGCCCAAACCACTCGTCTCGCCCCCGCCGCCTCCGACGTGCGTTGTTCGGGTTGACTGTGGGGATGGACCTACCGACCGGTGACTGGCCGGCTCTGCCCCGTCTGCTGGCGGCGCCCGCGCCCGGGTGGGTGGAGACGACCGACGTGATCGTCGTCGGCTCCGGTGTCGCCGGGCTGACCGCCGCGCTCCATCTGCGGGAGGTGGGCCTGCACGTCACGGTGGTCTCCAAGGTCGACATTGAGGAGGGCTCGACGCGCTGGGCGCAGGGCGGCATCGCCGCGGTGCTCGATCCGCACGACACCCCCGCGGCCCACGCCTCGGACACCGAGATCGCCGGGGTCGGCCTCAGCGATCCGGCGGCCGTCCGGGTCCTCGTCGAGGAGGGGCCCACCCGGCTGCGGGAGTTGATGCGGATCGGCGCGGAGTTCGATCGCAACCCGGATGGCTCGCTCATGCTCACCCGGGAGGGCGGGCACCGAGCGGACCGGATCGTGCATGCGGGTGGCGACGCCACCGGTGCGGAGGTGCAGCGGGCACTACACGCCGCCGTTCGCCGGGATCCATGGATCCGGCTCGTCGAGCACGCCCTGGTGCTGGACCTGCTCCGGGCCCCCGGTAATGGTCCGGACGGGCTCGGCCCCGCCTGTGGGGTAACCCTGCACGTGCTCGGTGAGGGCAGCGAGGACGGCGTCGGGGCGATCCTGGGGCGCGCGGTGGTGCTCGCGACCGGGGGAATGGGTCAGGTCTTCGGGGCCACGACCAATCCCGCGGTCTCCACCGGCGACGGGGTGGCCCTCGCCCTGCGGGCCGGTGCCGCCGTCACCGACGTGGAGTTCGTCCAGTTCCATCCGACCGCGCTGATCGTCCCGCCGTCCGCCCGGGGTTCCGGGACCCAGCACGCCCAGCAGCCGCTGGTCTCCGAGGCGCTGCGGGGCGAGGGCGCCCAGCTGGTGGACGCTGAGGGCAAGCGGTTCATGGTCGGGCAGCACGAGCTGGCGGAGCTGGCCCCCCGGGACGTGGTCGCGAAGGGCATCCACCGGGTGCTGCTGGCCACCGGCTCGGACCATGTCTTTCTCGACGCCCGGCACCTCGGCGGTGCGTTCCTTGCCCGTCGCTTTCCCACCATTGTGGCGTCCTGCCTCACCATCGGCGTCGACCCGGCGACCGACCTGATTCCGGTGGCCCCGGCGGCGCACTACGCCTCCGGCGGCGTCCGTACCGACCTGCACGGCCGTACCTCCATCCCCGGCCTGTACGCCTGCGGTGAGGTCGCCTGCACCGGTGTGCACGGCGCGAACCGGCTGGCCAGCAACTCGTTGCTGGAGGGGCTGGTCTTCTCTCGCCGGATCGCGGTCGATCTGGCGACCGGTCTGCCGGAGCAGTTGCGCCCGGCGTCGACCGGTGCCTGGGTGGGGGGTGCGGGTCGGGTGCTCCCCGTCGCCGGGGTTCCCGCCCTGCAACGGGCGATGACGCGGGGCGCGGGCGTGCTCCGGTCGGCGGCGACCCTGGCCGACACGGCGGCTGCCCTGGTCGAGCTCGGTGCCGCCGAGGGGGTTCCCCGCACCGCGGACTGGGAGGCGACGAACCTGCTGACGGTGGCTACAGTGCTGGTGGCTGCCGCCACCGCGCGGCAGGAGACCCGGGGTTGCCACTGGCGGGAGGACTTTCCGGTGGCCGACGAGCGGTGGCGTGGTCACCTGGTCGGCGCCCTTGACCCACAGGGCCGGCTGACACCTTGGTGGCAGGGGCTCGGGGGTACTGAGCGTGGGGAGGAAACGTGACTGGAGAGACCGAGGGCTTGTTGCGGGCGGCGGGGCTGGACCCGGAGCACGTACGACGGGTGGTCACCGACGCGCTCCGGGAGGACCTGGGGCCGGAGTTCCTCGACGTGACCAGTGTCGCCACGATCCCCGACAGCCAGGTTGACACGGCGGACGTGGTCGCGCGCGCCGACGGGGTGGTCGCCGGGTTGCCGGTGGCCGCGGCGGTGTTCGAGCTGGTGGGCGAGGTGACCGGAGCTGGCCGTGCGCTGGCGGTGTCGCTCGTCGCCCACGACGGGCAGCGGGTGGCCCGCGGCGACGTGCTGGCCACGGTGAACGGCCCGACCCGGCTGCTGCTCACCGCCGAGCGCACCGCGCTGAACCTGATTTCCCGAATGTCCGGCGTCGCCACCCACACCCGGGCCTGGGCCGACGCGTTGGCCGGCACGAAGGCGATGGTGCTGGACACCCGGAAGACCACCCCGGGCCTGCGGGCGCTGGAGAAGTACGCGGTCCGCGCCGGAGGCGGCACCAACAAGCGGATGGGCCTGTACGACGCGGCGATGGTCAAGGACAACCACAAGCTGGCGGCGGGTGGGGTGGCCGCGGCCTTCCGGCGGGTCCGGGCGGCGTTCCCAAGCGTGGCTGTGCAGGTGGAGGTGGACACCCTCGCCGAGGCGGTGGAGGCGGTGGAGGCGGGCGCCGACTTCCTGCTGGTCGACAACATGGGGGTGGAGTCGCTGCGGGAGGTGGTGAGCGCGGTCGGGGAACGGGCCGAGTTGGAGGCGACCGGGGGGCTGACGCTGGCCGTGGCGGCCGAGGTGGCGGCTACCGGGGTGGACTTCCTGTCGGTTGGCGCGCTCACCCACTCGTCGTCGATTCTGGACATCGCGCTGGACCTGCGGGCGGAGTGAGGGCGCCGGTCGCTGGTCGGGGTGGCCCTCGGGGTGGGAGGCGACGGCCGCCCGGCGGGTGGGCCGGGCCCGCTGCGGCGCGGCGTTCGGCCCGCGTTGGCTGTTGTCTAGGCTGTCGGTGTGCTGCTCTGCATCGACATCGGAAACACCAACACCGTGCTGGCGACCTTCGATGGCGACAAACTGGTGCACTCGTGGCGGATCAACACCGATCCGCGGTCGACCGCGGACGAGTTGGGGTTGATGTTCCGGGGTCTGCTCTCCGGTGCCGACGTGGAGATCAGCGGAGTGGCGGCCTGCTCGACGGTGCCCGCCGCGCTCCGGTCGGTGCGCACGATGCTGGGCCGCTACTACGCCCACGTGCCGCACATGATCGTCGAGCCCGGGGTGCGGACCGGGGTGCAGCTCGCCATCGACAACCCCAAGGAGGTCGGTGCCGACCGGGTGGTCAACACGCTCGCGACGTACAACCTCTACGGCGGTCCGTCGATCGTCGTCGACTTCGGCACCACCACCAACTTCGACGTGATCAGTGGGCGGGGTGAGTTCCTCGGCGGGGCGTTCGCCCCCGGCATCGAGATATCCTTCGATGCGCTCGCGGCCCGCGCCGCCCAGCTGCGTAAGGTCGAGGCCGCCCGGCCGCGTTCGGTGATCGGTAAGAACACGGTCGAATGTCTGCAGGCCGGCCTCTACTTCGGCTTCGCCGGGCAGGTGGATCGGATCGTTGAGCGGATGGTGGAGGAGTTGGGTGAGGTCAAGGCGGTGATCGCCACCGGGGGGCTGGCCCCGTTGGTGATGCGGGAGTGCCGGACGATCACCCACCACGAGCCGATGATCACCCTGATTGGGCTCCGGATGGTCTACGACCGCAACGTGTGAGCCCGGACCTCCCGAGTACGGTACGGCCGGTGGTCAGCGCTGAGTGACTCCGGCTACCGCGGTCGTTATCGGTCGTCTTCGCCCCCGGACGATGCTGTGGGCGTGGGTTCGGTCATGGCGGCCGGCTATCCGATGTCCCCCGCGAGAGCCCTTGAGTACGCTCGGGGGCTGACCCCGCCCGAATTCTCTGCCTGAGGAAGCACGCCGTGATCGAGCAGAACGCCGTACCAGTTGACCCCGCCGACGACCTTCCGGAGCAGATGAAGGTCCGCCGGGAGAAGCGGGATCGGATGCTCGCTGAGGGGGTCGAGCCGTATCCGCTTGGCTATCCGCGGACCAGCACCCTCGCCGAGATCCGCCAGGGTTACGCCGATCTGCCGACGGACACGGCCACCGGTGACCAGGTGTCGGTCACCGGTCGGGTGATCTTTGTGCGGAACACCGGCAAGCTCTGCTTCGCCACGCTCCGGGACGGCGACGGGACGGAGCTGCAGGCAATGCTCTCCCTGGACCGGGTCGGCGCGCAGCGGCTTGAGGACTGGAAGCGCCTGGTGGACCTCGGTGACCTCGTCGGGGTGACCGGTGAGGTGATCACCAGCCGGCGCGGTGAGTTGTCGGTGCTGGCGCAGGGGTGGGCGGTTACCGCGAAGGCCCTTCGTCCGCTGCCGGTGGCGCACAAGCCGCTCAGTGAGGAGGCCCGGGTCCGGCAGCGCTACGTCGACCTCATCGTTCGTCCGCAGGCCCGGCAGATGGTTCGTACCCGGGCGACCGCGGTCCGTAGCCTGCGGGAGTCGCTGCACGAGCGGGGCTTCCTCGAGGTGGAAACCCCGATGCTCCAGCTACTACACGGCGGTGCAGCCGCCCGCCCATTCGTGACCCACAGCAATGCGCTCAGCACCGATCTGTATCTGCGAATCGCTCCGGAACTGTTTCTCAAGCGCGCGCTCGTCGGTGGCGTAGATCACGTCTTCGAGATCAACCGTAACTTCCGCAATGAGGGCGTCGACTCGTCGCACTCGCCGGAGTTCGCGATGCTCGAGGCTTACCAGGCGTATGGCGACTACGACACGATCGGTGAGTTGACTCGTCATCTCATCCAACGGGCGGCGCTCGCGGTCGGCGGCTCGACGGTGGTGACCCACGCGGACGGTCGTGAGTTTGACCTCGGCGGTGAGTGGCGTTCGGTGACGCTGTTCGGATCTCTTTCCGAAGCACTCGGAGAGGAGGTCACGGTACGCACGGAGCGGGCCCGTCTGGTCGAGTACGCGGACAAGGTGGACTTGGCGGTCGACCCGAAGTGGGGTTCGGGCAAGCTGGCCGAGGAACTATTCGAGGAGTTGGTCGTCCCGGGTCTGCTGGAGCCCACCTTCGTGCGGGACTATCCCGAGGAGACCAGCCCGTTGGTCCGGGCGCACCGTACCGAGCCGGGCCTGACCGAAAAGTGGGACCTCTACGTGCTCGGCTTCGAACTGGGTACGGGCTACTCCGAGTTGGTGGATCCGGTGGTTCAGCGGGAACGCCTGGTGGCCCAGGCGCGGCTCGCGGCGCGGGGCGACGATGAGGCGATGCAGCTTGACGAGGACTTTCTCCGGGCCCTGGAGTACGGAATGCCACCGTCTGGTGGTATGGGAATGGGAATCGACCGGCTCCTCATGGCGCTGACCGGCCTGGGAATTCGGGAAACCATCCTCTTCCCGCTGGTCCGACCGGAGTGACGGTCGGGCCACCCGACTCGTAACCGGATCCTATTGACGCGCGGAGCGTCACCCGGGTTATTGTGCTCTTGCGGGATTCGCAGAACCGCTGCACCCTGCTGGAAAGGAATGTGGGACGTGGCCAAGCAGATCATTCATAAGCTGGTCGATGACCTGGATGGCGGGGACGCTGACGAGACCGTCAAGTTCGCCCTCGACGGCGTTCAGTACGAGATCGACCTGTCGAGCGTCAACGCCGAGAAATTGCGGGAGGTATTCGCCGCGTACGTCGCCAACGGCACGAAGGTGGGCCGGGGTGGCGTGGTCGTGGGTGGCCGGGCTGCCCGGGGCCGGGGCGGTGCCACCGCCGACCGTGAGCAGAACAAGGCGATCCGGGCCTGGGCCAAGAAGGCCGGCAAGGAGATTTCCGACCGGGGTCGCATCCCGCAGGAGATCGTGGACGAGTACCACGCTCGCGCCGGCCACTGACCGGTATCTGGCGGACGCCGGCTCGGAGCACCGACTCCGGGCCGGCGTTGCGGTGTCTCGGCCCGATGGCGGCCGGGGCCTGGGTGGGCGCTCCGCCGGTGGGCCGGCGGTGTCGCCGTGGCGGGGGCGGAGTGGGCTGTTTCTGGGCCGGTGGTGCTTTCCGGGGGTGCCATGGGGTCGCTCGGGCGGCGGTCGAATTTCGCTCTGCGCGTAGCAGCGCTGCTACCGGAACACCTGCTGAGCGCGGACGGTTGGGCAAAACAGCGCGTATCCGGCACCACCGGGGGAGACAGGACCCCAGCGGAGTCGGCCCGCGGCGATAGAGTTAAAAGGCACGGACGCCCATCCCGGGCGTTCACGCAGCGGCCCCGCCACGATATAGATCATCGAGGCGCACGGTATGTGAGGAGCACGAGGGCATGTTCGAGCGGTTCACCGACCGAGCGCGTCGGGTTGTCGTCCTGGCCCAGGAAGAGGCCCGGATGCTCAACCACAATTACATTGGTACTGAGCACATTCTGCTGGGCCTGATCCACGAGGGTGAGGGCGTGGCCGCCAAGGCGCTGGAGAGTCTGGGGATCTCTCTGGAGGGCGTGCGTCAGCAGGTTGAGGAGATCATCGGGCAGGGCCAGCAGGCACCGAGTGGTCACATTCCGTTTACCCCGCGGGCCAAGAAGGTGCTGGAGCTGTCGCTGCGGGAGGCACTGCAGCTCGGGCACAACTACATCGGCACCGAGCACATTCTGCTGGGCCTGATCCGTGAGGGTGAGGGCGTGGCAGCTCAGGTGCTGGTGAAGTTGGGGGCGGACCTGAATCGGGTCCGTCAGCAGGTGATCCAGCTCCTGTCGGGCTATCAGGGCAAGGAGCCGGCGGCGGCGGGGACGGCGCCGGGTGAGGCCGCTCCCTCGACGAGCTTGGTGTTGGACCAGTTCGGTCGCAATCTGACGCAGGCTGCTCGTGAGGGCAAGCTTGATCCGGTTATCGGTCGGGAAAAAGAGATCGAGCGGGTCATGCAGGTGCTGTCCCGGCGGACGAAGAACAATCCGGTGCTGATCGGTGAGCCGGGTGTGGGTAAGACCGCCGTGGTGGAGGGCCTGTCGCAGCGGATCGTCAAGGGCGAGGTGCCCGAGACGCTGAAGGACAAGCAGCTGTACACCCTTGACCTGGGTGCTTTGGTGGCGGGTTCACGGTATCGGGGTGACTTCGAGGAGCGGTTGAAGAAGGTCCTCAAGGAGATCCGTACCCGTGGTGACATCATCCTGTTCATTGACGAGATCCACACGTTGGTGGGCGCGGGTGCGGCCGAGGGTGCGATCGACGCGGCGAGCATTCTGAAGCCGATGCTGGCGCGGGGTGAGTTGCAGACCATCGGCGCGACGACTTTGGATGAGTACCGCAAGCACCTGGAGAAGGATGCCGCGCTGGAGCGCCGGTTCCAGCCCATCCAGGTGGGTGAGCCGTCGTTGCCGCACACCATTGAGATCCTGAAGGGTCTGCGGGACCGCTACGAGGCGCACCACCGGGTGTCGATCACGGATGCGGCCCTGGTGGCGGCGGCAACCCTGGCCGACCGGTACATCTCGGATCGATTCCTGCCGGATAAGGCGATCGACCTGATTGACGAGGCGGGCGCGCGGATGCGGATCCGGCGGATGACCGCGCCGCCAGACCTGCGGGACTTCGATGAGCGGATCGCGCAGGTGCGTCGGGACAAGGAGTCCGCGATCGACGCGCAGGACTTCGAGCGGGCCGCGCAGCTGCGGGACACCGAGAAGCAGCTGCTGGGCCAGAAGGCGCAGCGGGAGAAGGAGTGGAAGGCCGGTGACCTGGATGTCGTCACCGAGGTCGACGACGAGCAGATCGCCGAGGTGCTCGGTAACTGGACAGGTATCCCGGTCTACAAGCTGACCGAGGAGGAGACCTCCCGGCTGCTGCGGATGGAAGATGAGCTGCACAAGCGGGTCATCGGCCAGGAGGACGCGGTCAAGGCGGTGTCGAAGGCGATCCGTCGCACCCGGGCCGGTCTGAAGGACCCGAAGCGGCCGTCTGGTTCGTTCATCTTCGCCGGCCCGTCCGGAGTCGGTAAGACCGAGTTGTCCAAGGCCCTCGCGGAGTTCCTCTTCGGCAGCGAGGACGCGTTGATCCAGCTGGACATGTCCGAGTTCCATGACCGGTACACGGTGTCCCGGCTCGTTGGTGCCCCTCCCGGCTACGTCGGCTACGACGAGGGCGGGCAGCTGACCGAGAAGGTCCGTCGGCGGCCGTTCAGCGTGGTCCTCTTCGACGAGATCGAGAAGGCCCACCCGGACGTGTTCAACACGCTGCTGCAGATCCTCGAGGACGGGCGGCTCACCGACGGTCAGGGCCGGATCGTGGACTTCAAGAACACGGTCATCATCCTGACGACCAACCTCGGTACCCGCGATGTCGCCAAGGCGGTGTCGCTGGGCTTCCAGGCCTCTGATGACTCCGACTCGAACTACGACCGGATGAAGCAGAAGGTCAACGACGAGCTCAAGCAGCACTTCCGGCCAGAGTTCCTCAATCGGATCGACGACACCATCGTCTTCCACCAGCTGCGCCACCGGGAGATCCTCTCGATCGTCGATATCATGATCGGCCGGATCGAGACCCAACTGCGCAACAAGGACATGGGGCTGGAGCTCACCGACAACGCCAAGAAGTACCTCGCGACGAAGGGCTTCGACCCCGTTCTCGGCGCCCGGCCGCTACGCCGCACGATCCAGCGCGACATCGAGGACAACCTCTCCGAGCGGATCCTGTTCAACGAGCTCAACCCCGGCCAGATCGTCATCGTCGACTGCGACGGTGATCCGGCCGATATCGATTCCGCCACCCTCACCTTCCGTGGCACCGACAAGCCGGCCGACCTGCCGGACGCGGTCCCAGCCGACCTCGGCGGTGCCGCTACGGGGGCGGACGACACGGCGTAGGCCGGGTAGGTCCAACCGAGCGCGCAACGGCCCGATGGCGACCGCCATCGGGCCGTTGCGCATGCTCAGCGGACGAGGATCGGCGGTCCGTCCCCGGCCAGCCGGAAGCATGCCTCGTTGACCTGCTCCACGAGGCCGTCGTTGACCAGGCTGGCCAGCGCCCGAAAGCGCTGTGCTTCGTCGGCCCACACCTGGTCCAGGCGTTGCCGGGGTACCGGGGCGGTTGCCTCCCGGAGCACGCCGAGCAGCAGCCCCCGGACCTGACGGTCGGTGCCCGCGTACCGTTGCGGACGTCGGGTGGGGCCGGCCGGCGCCGGTTCCCCGGAGGCCCGCCAGGCGCAGATCGAGGCGACCGGGCAACTCCCGCAACGCGGCGACCGGGCCGTGCAGACCACCGCCCCCAGCTCCATGAAGGCGGCACTGGCCAGCGCGGCGGCGGCCGGTTCCGCCGGCAGTAGCTCCTCGGCGGCGACCAGGTCGGCCGGGCGGGTGGCGGGTCCGGCGTCCGGTTCACCTGTGACCGCCCGACAGATCACCCGTCGTACGTTGGTGTCCACGACGGGGTGCCGCTGCCCGTATGCGAACGCGGCCACGGCCCGCGCCGTGTAGGTGCCGACTCCGGGCAGGGCCAGCAGCTGCTCCAGCCGGTTCGGCACCTGCCCGTCGTGCCGCTCCACGATCGCCACCGCGGCCTCGCGCAGTCGGATCGCCCGCCGTGGGTAGCCGAGCCGCCCCCACATCCGGATCGCCTCTGCTGGCGGCTCCGCCGCCAGGTCGACCGGGGCGGGCCAGCGGGCCATCCAGTCCGTCCAGGCGGGCAGCACTCGGGCGACCGGGGTCTGCTGGAGCATCACCTCACTGACGAGGATGGCCCAGGCGCCAACCTCAGGGTGTCGCCACGGCAGGTCCCGGGCATGCTGCGTGTACCACCGGCTGACCCGGGTGGTGAAGGTCGGTTCAGTCATTGTCGGTCGATCATGTCACGCCCCGGGCGGTGCGCTCCGACGGCAGCCAGCCCCGCTGACCAGTCCCGACGAGTGGTCAACCGAGCAGTATTTGGGTGGCGCTGTGGGCCTGGTAGGGGAGAATCTGGGGATGAGTGAGCTCGCCATCACCGTCATCGGCCGGGACCGGCCCGGCATCGTGGCCGATGTCGCCGAGGTGCTCGCCCGCCTCGGCGCGAACCTCACCGACAGCACCATGACCCGGCTCCGGGGGCATTTCGCGATGACGCTGATCTGCGTGGGGCCGGCCGTCGCCGAGGCCGAGGCCGCGCTGGCTCCGCTCGCCGCCGACGGTCAGCTACTGGCGACGGTACGCGCGGTGGTGCCGGACGCGGAGCAGACGTCGAACGGCGCGCCGTACGTGTTGGCGGTGCATGGTGCTGACCGGATGGGCATCGTCGCCGCCATGACCCGGGTGCTCGCGGAGGCGGGCGGCAACGTCACGGATCTGAGTACCCGCCTCGCCGGCGCGCTCTATGTCGTCCTCGCTGAGGTCGAGCTGCCGCCGGACGTGGCCGAGCAGGTGACGGCCCGGTTGGCGGCAACCGCCGCCGAACTCGGGGTGGAGGTAACCCTCCGGCCGGCAGACCCGGACCTGTTGTGAACCGCGAGGAGCGCGCCGGTCTCGGCGACTGGACGCTGGATGTGCTGGGCCCCCCGGGTCAGGTGCGACCGGTGGTGTCCGCCCCGGCCCCGGTGCTCAGCCGGGCCGGCGGCGAGGTGGATCCGACGGCGGAGCAGACGGTACGCCTCGCCGCCGATCTGGTCGCCACGATGCGCGTTGCTCCGGGGTGCGTCGGTCTGGCCGCCCCGCAGATCGGGGTCGGTGCCCGGGTCTTCGCGGTGGATGTCACCGGCCATCCGAAGACCGGCATCGGGCACGGTGCGTTTGTGCTGTGCAACGCGGTCGTGGTGGAGGCCAGTCGATGGAAGGCGGGACGAGAGGGGTGCATGTCCGTGCCGGATCTGACCGGTGACGTCAAACGCGCCGGTCACCTGGTGGTCGAGGGAGCCCTACCCGGGACCGGAGCGACGGTTCGGTTGGTCACCGACGCGTTCGAGGCGCGGGCCCTGCAACACGAGATTGACCACTGTGCGGGTCTGCTGTTCCTGGACCGGGTCGCCGGTGCCCACGCCGTGTATCAGCGCAAGGTGTATCTCTGATCGCGCGGCCCGGCTGCGGCCACTGGTCTGCCGGACGAAGGTGACCTGGCCGCACCGGCGCAGGTTACCTTCCGTTTTCTTGCCCGCACCTTCGGCTACCTGCGTCGTTGTAACTGGAGAAAAGCTTCCGTTGGCTTGGGCCAGCTCGGCGCGTCGCTGTCGGTTGCCGTACGCGACGCCGCTACGGTAGGACATCATGCGTCTGACGGTCGGCCCCTTGCCCCCCGCCGTTTACTGGCGGCGTCGCGCCGTTGTGCTCGGAGCGGTGTTTCTCTTTCTGATCGTGGTCTTCTACTCCTCGTGGAATAGCTCGGAGGAGCCCGCCAACACGAATGCCAGCGGGCAGGAGCAGTCCGCCGGTGACCCCGGCGCCGACTCCGAAACCCCGACGGGCACTGAGCAGCCGGACCCCCCGGATGACTCGGGCGACGCCGGCGAGGAGGAGTCGCCCAAACCCGAGCCGTCCGAGGGGGCTGAGGTGGATGACCCGCCTCCGGCGCCCCCGGTCCCCGACGACGGCACCTGCGTCGATGACGAGATCAGCGTGACCGCTGTCGCCCAGCCGGCGTCGGTGGGCCAGGGTGGTGCCGTTGATCTGCAATTGAAGATCAAAAATAGCTCGAGCCGGACCTGTAGCCGGGATGTCGGCCCGGATCTACAGGAGCTGTTCCTCAAGGATGGGGCGGCGAAGATCTGGTCCTCCGACAGCTGTGGCACGTTCACGGGCTCGGACGTCCAGTCGTTCACGCCGAACTTTGAGCGGTCCTATCGGGTCAGGTGGAACGGCAACGACGACACCCGCTGTCAAGGTGGGGTCGCCGTCGGCCCCGGAGTGCCGCCCGGCACCTATCAGGTGTTCGCCCGGGTCGGCACGAAACTGAGCAAGCCCGTGGAGCTCAAGGTCACTGGCTGACGGAGTCGTCGGTCGACTGAGTCGCACCTCGACTGACCGGCGGGCCAGCGTCGGGGCCCAGCGGGCCGCGCGTCGGCTCAGTGGGCAGCCGTGTCACCGGCGGTCAGACGTAGCGTTCCAGGATCGATGCCTCGGCGAGCCGGGAAAGGCCTTCTCGGACGCCTCTGGCCCGGGCATCTCCGACGCCCTCGACGGCCTGCAGGTCCTCCACGGTCGCGCCGAGTAGCCGCTGAAGGCTGCCGAAGTGCTCCACCAGACGGTCAACGATCGCCACCGGCAGCCGCGGCACCTTGGCCAGTAGCCGGAACCCGCGGGGGCTGAGCGCGGCGTCGAGTGCGTCGGTGGCGGCCGGATAGCCGATCGCTCTGCTGACAGAGACCAGGTCGATCAGCTCGGTCGCGGTCAGCAGGTCCAGCTCGACCAAGGCCTCGTCGAGGGTGCGTGACTTGCGGCCGGTGGGCAGGTAGTCCCGGATGACCAGGGTGCGGTCGGCGTCCACACCGGCCATCAGCTCGTCCAGTTGCAGCGCGAGGAGTCGGCCGTCGGTGCCCAGCTCCACCACGTATCCGGCGATCTCATCGGCGATCCGACGGACCATCTCGAGCCGTTGGACGACAGCGACCGCGTCCCGAACGGTGACCAGGTCCTCTATCTCCAGGGCGGAGAGGGTGCCGGAGACCTCGTCCAGCCGTAGCTTGTAACGCTCGAGCGTGGCCAGTGCCTGGTTGGCCCGGGAGAGGATGGCGGCCGAATCGTCCAGCACGTGCCGCTGGCCGTTGACGTAGAGGCTGATGATCCGCATGGACTGGCTCACCGAGATGACCGGGTAGCCGGTCTGCCGGGCAACCCGCTCGGCGGTGCGGTGCCGGGTGCCGGACTCCTCAGTGGGGATCGCGGGATCGGGCATCAGATGCACTGCCGCCCGGACGATCCGGCTACCGTCGCTGGAGAGCACCACGGCGCCATCCATTTTGCACAGCTCACGGACGCGGGTGGCGGAGAACTCCACGTCGAGCGGGAAGCCGCCGGTGCAGAGGCTCTCGACGACCTTGTCGTAGCCCAGGACGATCAGGGCACCGGTGCGTCCGCGGAGGATCCGTTCCAGTCCGTCGCGCAGGGCGGTGCCGGGTGCCATCAGGGCCAGGTTGGCGCGCAGCGGGTCACTGGCCGCGCCGCCGGTCACGTGCACGCTGATCGGACGGGCGGGCGAGCCCACGGCACCGGTGCGGGCGTACGGTGTCGCGCCGGCAGGCTTGGTGGTGTCGCGGTCGGTCGGCACGGGGACAGTCTACGGACTACTCTGCGGTGGGTGGTGCCGCGGTTACTGTGATGTGTCGTGCTGCCCGGATTAACCGATTAAACCGTTTGATGGCGGTTTAATAGGAAACTTTCGGTATTGATGGGGGATGAAGGTTATTCCGCAGATGCCCGCGCGACGGCCTGGAGCGCGGCTCGGACATCACTGACTTCGATCACTCGTAGCTGGTCAGCGCGGACGCCGGTGCTCTCCGGACCGCAGCCCGGCGGCACGAGGGCGAGCCGGAAGCCGAGCCGGGCCGCCTCGGCCAGCCGGCGCGGCACCGCCCCCACCCGCCGTACCTCACCGGTGAGTCCGACCTCCCCGATCGCCACCAGGTGCGGGGTGATCGCGAGGTTGAGCCCGCCAGAGGCGACTGCCAGGGCGACCGCCAGGTCAGCGGCGGGCTCGACGACCCGGATGCCGCCAACAGTGGCCGCGAAGACCTCCCGGTCGTGCAGGGTCAACCGCTCGGTACGCCGTTGGAGCACCGCCAGGACCATCGCGAGTCGGGCCGAGTCGAGCCCGGAGACCGTCCGCCGTGGCGACCCGGCCACGGTCGCACCGATCAGCGCCTGCACCTCGGTGACCAGGGCACGTCGCCCCTCCATCGCCACCGTGACACAGGTGCCGGGAACCGGCTCCGAGTAGCGGGTGAGAAAGAGCCCGGACGGGTCGGCCAGGCTGCTGATGCCGCCCTCGTGCATCTCGAAGCAGCCGACCTCGTCGGCCGCACCGAACCGGTTCTTCACTCCTCGTACCAACCGCAGCGACGAGTGTTTGTCCCCCTCGAAGTGCAGCACCACGTCAACCAGGTGCTCCAGCACCCGTGGGCCGGCCACCTGGCCGTCCTTGGTGACGTGCCCCACCAGCAGGGTCGCGATGCCCCGCTCCTTGGCGACCGCCACCAAGGCCGCGGTGACCGCGCGGACCTGGGTCACCCCACCGGGCACTCCTTCGGTGCCGGTGGTCGAGATCGTCTGCACCGAGTCCAGCACCAGCAGCCCCGGCTTGACGGCGTCCAGGTGCCCGAGTACCGCGGCGAGGTCGCTTTCGGCCGCCAGATAGAGCTGCTCGTGCAGGGTGCCCATCCGTTCGGCGCGCAACCGGACCTGGCTGACCGACTCCTCACCGCTGACCACGAGTGACGGGTTGGCACCGCCGGCGGCCCACTGCTGCGCCACGTCGAGGAGCAGGGTTGACTTGCCGACCCCCGGCTCGCCAGCGAGCAGCACCACCGCGCCCGGAACCAGGCCGCCGCCGAGCACCCGGTCGAGCTCACTGACGCCGGTCGGGCGGGCGCGCGCGGGCGCGGCGCTGATGGTGGCGATCGGCCGCGCGGGCTCGGCCGGCAGCCGGGAACTGACCACCCGGCCGGAGACGGTCGGGCCGGTCAGCGTGCACTCGATGACTGAGCCCCACTCGCCGCACTCCGGGCAGCGGCCGACCCACTTTGGTGGCTGGTGGCCGCAGGCGTCGCACTCGTAGGCGGGGCGGGGCTCGCGGGCAGCGCGGCTGCGGCCGGTCGCGCCGGAGCGGGAGGATCGGGAGGTGGTCACCCCAGGACGTTAACCGTCGCGTCGACGATCAGTGCCCGGTGCCACCCGCACCGCCGTGCCCGTCCTCCAGCTCTTCGAAGCCGGTGTGGCGCTCGATGATCGGCTCCGGGGGAGCGGCCGGGCTGAGCGGCACGGCGACCGGGGCCGCCGCCCGGATCGTGGTGCCATCGAAGTCGAAGGTCACGAAGACGGCCTCACCGACGTGCAGCCGGCTGTTCAGGCCGATCAGCCGCAGCACCGTCGACGCCTCCGAGTTGAGCTGCACGTGGCTCAGCGGTGGCACCGTGATCCGGGCCGGTGCGCCAGCGGGAGGCTCGGTCTCGGTGGAGCTCGGGGACGAGCCCTCCCCGCGTGGGGCGTGGGGGTCGCTGAGGACGATGTCCCGGGCGTCCTCGGTGGTGACGGTCACCGTGACCTGGTTCGGCGAGTCGTTGTAGAGGACCACGTCCAGGTTCGCGTCGTCGCCGGCCTGGTAGCCGTCCACCCCCGGGTAGGCGATCAGCAGGCTACGTACGGCGAAGACGCCGCCTTCGGCCGCGACGTTGACGCCCTGCACCGACGGTACGGTTCCGGCGGTCTCGGCAACCTGGCCGGCGCTGCATCCGGAGAGCAGTAGCCCGCTCGTCGCCAACCCGGCCAGTAGCAGGGCCGACCGGCGGGAACCCCTGATCGAGCGCGTCACGTCGGTCCTCCTCGTCATGATCGGGCCCGGTCGTACGCCGGACACGGCGGCCATGCCCGTGCAGACCGCGCTCCAGGGTAGTTGGGGCTGATCCAGTTCCGCACGCCGACCCGGGGATGTCACCGCGGTGGGAGCGCTCAGATCAACGGTCCGCTGGTCACGAGGAGGAGTACATCGATGATAGCGATTATCAAGACCGCTCGGAAGGCGGCCACCGACCGGGCCTTGGCGCGGTTGGTGACGCGTTCGAGGCACCAGAGTAGCGGTGGTATCAGGACGGCGGCGGTCACCGTGGCGATCCCGACCGGCGACGGTGGTCCGGGCGGCCCGAGGACCAGGGTGGCGGTCGCGGCGATCAGGAGCCCGAGGGCGGTGGCCCGGCTGCCACCCGCGCCGAGCCGGTGGGGTAGCCCGCGGACCCCGGTGCGGGCGTCGTCGTCGAGGTCGGGCAGCACGTTCGCGAAGTGCGCGCCCGCGCCGAGCAGAGCCGCGGCGGTGACCAGCCAGAGCGGTGGGGTTCCAGCGCCCGGCAGGGCCAGCACGACGAACGCCGGCAACGACCCGAAGGAGATCGCGTAGGGCAGGACCGACAGCGGCGAGGACTTCAGTGGCCAGTTGTAGAGCAGCGCGGAGATCAGCCCGGCCGTGGCCACGGCCGCGGCGGACCGGTTCGTCGTCAGCGCGAGCACCGGGGTGGCGAGCGCGGCCGCGGCAGCGGCCAGAGCGGTCGTGCGACGGCTGACCAGACCGGCGGCGACCGGCTTGTCGGGCCGCCCGACCACGGTGTCCCGCTTCGCGTCGAGCGCGTCGTTGGTCCAACCGACGGCGAGTTGGCTGGCGGCCACGGTGAGCACCACGGCGAGCACCACTGCCGGCGGGGCCCCGACGCCCCAGGCGAGCAGACCGGCCACGGTGGTGACCGCGGCTGCTGGCTCGGGATGACTCGCCCGGAGCAGGGCCACCACCGGCCGGGTGCGGGTCGCTCCCGAGCCGGCGCCGCCGGCTGTGGGCCCGGCTCGCTCTGGCCGGGTCAGCACCCGCGCGACACGCCGTAGCACTGAGGAGGTCATGAGGGAAGTCTGGTCGTTACCGGGCAGTCGTGCCACGCTCGGTCCATGCCAGACGCGCGCCGCACCCTGCCGCGCAATGATCCGCGCCAGTACGACGACCTGGCCGGAGAGTGGTGGCGACCGGACGGTGCATTCGCCATGTTGCACTGGCTGGCCGAGTCCCGGGCGGCACTGGTGCCGGCGGCGTCGCGTCCCGCCGCCCTCCTGGTCGACCTGGGCTGCGGCGCCGGGCTACTCGCCCCGCACCTCGCCGGCAAGGGCTATCGACATGTTGGGGTCGACCTCACCGGTTCGGCGCTGCGCCAAGCGGCCGGGCATGGCGTGACGGTGGTCAACGCCGATGCGACCGCCGTACCGCTCGCCTCCGGCTGCGCCGACGTGGTGGCCGCGGGTGAGCTGTTGGAGCACGTTCCCGACTGGCGAACGGTGGTGGCCGAGGCCTGCCGTCTCCTCCGCCCGGGCGGGTTGCTCGTCCTCGACACGCTCAACGACACCGCGCTGAGCCGGCTGCTCGCCGTCCACATCGGCGAGCGGCTACCCACGGTCCCGCGGGGGATCCACGACCCACGGTTGTTCGTGGATGCGCGCGCGTTGGCCGCCGAGTGTGCCCGGCACGGCGTTAACCTGCGGCTGCGCGGGATTCGACCGCAGCTGACTCGGGTGCTCGGCTGGCTGGCCCGGCGGGCGAGGGGCGCGGGCGGGGTGCCGCCACGCATCGTGCCGACCTGGTCAACGGCGGTGCTCTACCAGGGCTGGGGTCGGCGCGAGCGCGATCAGACGCAGACGGACGTATCCGAGGAGGGGACGGTCGCATGACGCAGGCTGTGCAGGTGGCTCGCCGGTTGGCGCCGCGATTCGCCGCCCGGGCGGGCGACCACGACCGGGACGGCACCTTCCCGGACGAGGACTTCCGAGATCTCCGGGAGGCGGGCCTGTTCGGCCTGATGGTGCCGCGGGAGCTTGGCGGCCTGGGCGCCACCTTCGGGGAGTACGCGGCGGTCGCGACCGAGCTGGCCCGGGGAAACGGCGCGACCGCGCTGGTGTTCAACATGCACGCCTCGGTCACCGGTGCGTTGGGCGCGGTGACCGAGGAGCTGGCCGAGACGCTCGGCCTGCCGGACGAGGCGTTGGCGGCGCGGGACCGGCTGCTGCGTGCGGCGGCGGATGGCTCCTGGTATGCGGTGGCGATGAGCGAACGTGGGGCGGGGGCCCGGCTCTCGCGGCTCAGCACGGTGTACGAGCCGGTTGCCGGCGGCTGGCGGATCAAGGGGAGCAAGACCTTCTGCTCCGGTGCCGGCCACGCCGACGGCTATCTCGTGGCCGCCCGTAGTGCGGCTGATCCTTCGGTGGTCTCCCAGTTTCTCGTGCCGGCGGGGGAAGGGCTGGCCGTAGAGGAGACCTGGGACTCGTTGGGCATGCGGTCCACGTCCTCGCACGACCTGCACCTGGAGGTCACCGTGCCGGCAGACCGGCTACTCGGCGGGGTCGAGGGGCTGGCTCTGGTCGTCGCGCAGTTGATGCCGCACTGGCTGGTCGCGAGTTACGCCGCGGTCTACGTCGGGGTCGCGCGGGCCGCGATCGACGCCGCCGCCGAGCACCTGAACGCCCGTGACCTTGGCGGTCTGCCGGCGGTCCGGGCCCGGCTCGGTCGTGCCGACGCAGCGGTGGCCGCGGCGGACCTGGTGGTGGCGGAGGCCGCCCGGCGGGTGGACGAGGCGCCGGGTGACGCCGAGACGAACCGTTGGGTCTGGCGGGCGAAGTTGCTGGCGGGCACCACCGCGGCCGACGTGGCGGCCTCGGTGCTGGAGGCGGCCGGCACCGCGGCCACTCGTCGGGGGCATCCGCTGGAGCGGCTCTACCGGGATGCGCGCTGCGGTTCGCTGCACCCGGCCACGTCCGACGTCTGCGCGGACTGGCTCGGCATCGCCGTGCTCGGTGGCGACCCGGACCGCGACGGGTCGGCCCCTCGTTGGTGAACGTGCTGGGAGATCAGAACGAAGGGTGGGCGTCATGGCCGTGCCGGTGATCGTGGGGATCGGTACGGCGCATCCGCCGTCGGCCGACCAGGATGAGCTGTGGGAGGGTTTCTTCGCGCGGCACTTCTCCGGAACCACCCGGGCCCTGGCCCAACGGATCTTCGCCAACTCGGGGGTGAATCGCCGGCAGGCCGCGGTCAACCCGGTGCTGGAGGATGTCTCCGACTGGCCGACCGAGCGGCGGATGCGGCGCTATCAGGTGGAGGCTCTGCCACTGGGCAAGGAGGCGGTTGGGCGGGCGCTCACCGCCGCGGGGCTGTCCGCCGGGGACATCGGGCTCTTCGTGGTCTGTTCCTGCACCGGCTACGCAACCCCGGGACTGGACATTCTTCTGGCCCGGGATCTCGGCATGGCGCCGGGCACGCAGCGGGTCTTCGTCGGTCACATGGGCTGCTATGCCGCACTGCCGGGGCTGGGCGTGGCGAGCGACTTCGTGACCGCCCGGGGCCGACCCGCCCTGCTGCTCTGCGCCGAGCTGACCAGCCTGCACATTCAGCCCTCCACCGCCCGGGTGGACACCCAGCAGATCGTCTCGCACGCGCTCTTCTCCGACGCCGCGGTGGCCGCCGTGGTCGTGCCCGGTGGCCCCGGGTACGCGGTGCGTGAGGTCGCCTCGGTGACTGACACCTCCACCGCTGATCACATGACCTGGGATGTCACCGACGTCGGGTTTCGGATGGGGCTGTCGCCGAAGGTGCCGCAGGTGCTCTCCACGCAGGTACGGGCGTTGGTGGACGGCCTGCTCGCCCGACACGGCACGCGTCGGTCGGAGGTGGACGGTTGGGCGGTGCACCCGGGCGGCCCCCGCATTCTCAATGTGGTGGAGCGGGAACTCGCCCTGCCGTCGGCGGCCCTGGCGGCGTCCCGGGAGACGCTGGCCGAGCACGGCAACTGTTCGTCGCCGACGGTGCTGCTGGTGCTGGATCGACTGCACCGGGCGGTTGCGCCGGCGGGACGGGTGGTGATGTTGGCTTTCGGCCCGGGCCTGACCCTGTATGCGGGCCTGCTCGAACGGTCAGCTGGCGAGGCGGGCCAGTTCGGGTTCGAGGTCGGCGGTGGAGCGGAGCTCGGGGAGTACCTTCCGCACCGTGCCGGAGCGGTCCACGAGCAGCGCGCTGGCCACGCCGGCCCGGGGCGGCAGGCGGAGGAAGGCACGTAACCCGTCGGCCGGGTCGCCGAGCGGACGAAGGGCAGTGGCCGGGGCGGGGGGCGACTCCCGTACGACGGGGTCGGGGTTGATAGTGATCACGGTGACCCCGGGTGGCGCGACGGCGACGGTGTTGGCCACCTCGGCCGGGCAGGCGCACGCGTCGGTGAGGAGGATCACGGCGGGCAACAGACTCCGCAGCGACACCGGTTTACCGTTGTCCACCAGGTCGAAAGCGGGCATGGTCCGCCCGATCAGGTTGGCGGGTGTGGCGGGGGTTGACGGGGTGGGGAGCGGTTGCGCCCAGATGGTCGCGCTCAGCCCGGCCAACACGGCGACCATGGCCATCAGGAGCGCCAGGAGCGCCGGCACGACCGATCCGGACGGGGTCGGCCGGTTCAGTTCCCGGCGGACCTGTTCGGCCTCGGCCGAGAGTTCGGCGGCGTTGTTCGGGACGGCCACCCGGCCCCATTCGGGCGGCAGGTCCGGCAGGTCGGAGTCGTCGTCTGCGGCGGGCCTGTCCATCGAACCCCCTGGATTCATGGCGAGCCTGCGGCGGGCTCTCGTTCAGCCTGCCGCACCGGGCCCGCTCCCGCCAGGCATGGGCGAGTGCCGGCGGTGCGGGCTACCATGAGTCGAGCGCATCGCCTTGGATCCCGGGTTCCGTCACCCAACCGTGGCGGCATATTGCCGTTACGGAGCGTGTTCATTGCTTCGGTCTGGCCGCCTGTCAAGCTGAAGAAATCCCTCTCACAGGGCCCCTGAGCTGCGCCAACAGTCAGGGCAGCGGTGAGACACCGGTGTCTGAGCGTGTTACCCTAGACACAGCGAAAGGGGTTTCGAACCTATGGTTTTCAGTGTCGGCGAGACCGTTGTTTACCCCCACCACGGGGCCGCACTCATCGAGGCAATCGAGACTCGGGTCATCAAGGGCGAG
Source organism: Salinispora cortesiana (assembly GCF_000484695.1). GTDB lineage: Bacteria > Actinomycetota > Actinomycetes > Mycobacteriales > Micromonosporaceae > Micromonospora > Micromonospora cortesiana. Next base: position 112,816 of record NZ_AXVR01000006.1, read on the forward strand.
GAGAAGCAGTACCTCGTTCTCAGGGTCGCGCAGGGTGACCTCACGGTCCGGGTTCCCGCGGAGAATGCCGAGATCGTGGGTGTGCGCGAGGTGGTCGGCGAAGAGGGCCTCGGCAAGGTCTTTGACGTTCTCCGGGCTCCGCACACCGAGGAGCCGACCAACTGGTCACGGCGTTACAAGGCGAATCTTGAGAAGTTGGCCTCCGGTAATCCGCTGAAGGTGGCCGAGGTCGTCCGCGACCTGTGGCGTCGGGAGCGGGAGCGGGGGCTCTCGGCAGGCGAAAAGCGCATGCTCGCCAAGGCCCGTGACATTCTCGTCGGTGAGGTCGCATTGGCCGAAAAGAGCACCAAGGACGAGGCGGAGACACTGCTCGACAAGGTGCTGACCGAAGCCTGATCCGCACCCGATCGTCGTACCCGATCTGCCATGAGGAAATCACCGAGGACCGCGACGTGACCGCGCAGCTTGATCCGCGCGGTGACGTCGCGGTCCTCGTGCCTGCGGCCGGTGCCGGCGTACGGCTGGGCCCCGGCCGGCCGAAGGCCCTTCGGCTGCTGGGTGGGGAGCCGCTACTGGTGCACGCGGTCCGTCGGCTCACCGCCGCTGCGTCGGTGCACACCGTGGTGGTGGCCGCCCCGGCGGCGGATCTCGTCGCGGTCCGCGAACTGTTGGCCCCGGTGGCGCCGGTCACCGTGGTGCCGGGCGGCGCGCAACGGCAGGTCTCGGTCGCCGCCGCGCTCGCCGCGGTCCCCGCCGGCCCGGAGGTCGTGCTGGTGCACGATGCGGCCCGAGCACTCACCCCGCCCGGGCTGGTCGAGTCGGTCGCCGCGGCGGTCCGCTCCGGTCACGACGCGGTGATCCCGGTGTTGCCGGTGGTCGACACCATCAAGGAGGTCGGTGCCGGCGAACGTGTCCTCGGCACGGTCGATCGCTGCGCCCTGCGGGCGGTGCAGACGCCGCAGGGGTTCCGGCGGGCGGTGCTGACCGCCGCGCACGCCGCCGCTACCGACCCGCTCACCGACGATGCCGGCCTGGTCGAGAAGCTCGGTGTGCCGGTGGTCTGCGTACCCGGCTCCGAGCACGCCCTGAAGATCACCCGCCCGTTCGACCTGGCGCTGGCCGAGCATCTGCTGACGGTCGGCTGCTGACGCGTACCCTCGGATGGTGATCGTTCCGCGGGTTGCCATCGGCGTTGACATGCACGCTTTCGAGTCCGGTCGGCCATGTTGGGTCGCCGGCCTGCACTGGCCCGGGCAGGACGGTCTGGCTGGGCACTCGGATGCGGATGTCGCCGCCCACGCCGCGTGCAACGCGTTGCTCTCCGCCGCCGACCTCGGCGATCTCGGCGCCAACTTCGGGGTGGGGCAGCCGGAGTGGTCCGGTGCCTCCGGCGTGGCACTGCTTAGTGAGAGCGCCCGCCGGGTGCGGGCGGCCGGCTATACCGTCGGCAACGTGTCGGTGCAGGTGATCGGGAACCGCCCCAAGATCGGGCCGCGTCGGGCCGAGGCGCAGCAGGTGCTCTCGGCGGCGGTGGGTGCCCCGGTGAGTGTCTCCGCCGCCACCACCGACGGGCTCGGCTTCCCCGGTCGGGATGAGGGCCTGACCGGCATCGCGGTGGCCTTGGTGTACGCGGCTCCGGCCGCCTAGGCTCGCAGCGATGTCCAGCGAACCCGCCTCTGACCGTTCCGCCGCCGACGGGTACCTGCAGCGAGCCCAGCTCCTCGCCGAGCTTGGCCGCTACGACGAGGCCGTGACCGAGCTGGGGTTCGCCCTCGCCCTTGATCCCGCCCACGCGGCGGTGTCGACCGAGCTCTCCCGGGTGCAGCTCGCGGCGGGGCGACCCGCGGAGGCGCTCACCGCCGCCGACGGCGCGCTGGCGGTCGCGGCGGACTCGATCCCCGCCCTGGTCGCACGGGGGATGGCTCTGGCTGATCTGGCCGAGCACGGGGAGGCGGCCCGGACCGCGGACCGGATTCTGGCGCTGGGACCGGCGGATGCGTACGCTCAGCGCAGCGGCGCGGCGATCCTGGCCGGTTCCCGTAATGGTCAGCCCGCGCTGAACGCGGCCTGGCGGGGGGTGGAGCTGGCCCCACAGGAGCCGGCGGGGCACCTGGTGCTCGGGTTGGTCGCGGCCAACCTGCAGCTGTATGACCTTGCTGAGCGGGCGTACACCGAAGCGCTACGGCTCGACCCGCAGCTCGCCGAGGCGCGGCACGACATCGGGGTGTTGCGGCTGGAGCAGCGCCGGTGGAGCGAGGCGCTGGAGCACCTCGCCGACGCGGCGGCGATCAGCCCTGGTCGGATCAACTCGGTGCGGACGATCTCGGCCGGCCTTCGTCAGCTCGTCGTGTTTGGTGCCGGTTGGTCCATGGTCGCCGCGGTGGTGATCGCCTGCTTCGCGGTGGGCAGCCCGGGGCTGTCCCGGGCCGTCGCGGCGGCGGCCGCCCTCGGTGGCGCGCTGATGGTGTGGCGGTACGCGGCGAAGCTGCCCGGGGTGGCCCGCACGATCCTGCCGGAGCTGCTGCGCTCCGACCGGCCCCTGGCGCTGGCCGGGTACGCGACTGCTGCGGCCCCGGTGCTGCTACTGCTCTACACCCTCGTCGGCACGGTGTGGCCGCTGGTCCTGGCGATCGCGGTGGCGGCCTTCGCCGTCGTCACCGCGCTCGCCCGTCGGGTGCACTGAGGGCTACCCGCGCCGCGCCCAGGTCCAGGCGTACGCGTCGTCTTCGCACCCCGCGGCGGCGTCGCAGAGCTCCAGCGGCCGGAAGGTGTCGACCATGACGGCGAGCTCGTCGAAGTAGTCAACACCGATCGACCGTTCGGCGGCCCCGGGCTGTGGCCCGTGGGTGAAGCCCGACGGGTGGAGCGAGATCGACCCCTGGCCGATACCGGAGCCACGCCGGGCCTCGTAGTTGCCCCCGGTGTAGAAGAGCACCTCGTCGGAGTCGACGTTGTGGTGGTTGTACGGCACCGGGATCGCGTCGGGGTGGTAGTCCACCTTGCGGGGGACGAAGGAGCAGATTACGAAGTTCGGGCCCTGGAACGTCTGGTGTACCGGTGGGGGCTGGTGGACCCGGCCGGTGATCGGCTCAAAATCGTGGATGGAGAACGCCCACGGGTAGAGGTGCCCGTCCCAGCCGACCACGTCGAACGGGTGATTGGCGTAGACGTGTCGGGTCCAGCCGCGTCGGTGCCGGACCAGGACCTCGACGTCCTCGCCGTCGACGAGCAACGGTGTGTCCGGTCCGCGGACGTCCCGCTCGCAGTAGGGCGAGTGTTCCAGGAACTGACCGCGCACCGACAGGTAGCGCTTGGGCGGGCCGACGTGGCCGGCCGCCTCGACCGCCAGCAGCCGCACGGGCTCGGTGCCGGTGGGAACGAGCCGGTGGATGGTCGAGGTCGGGATGATCACGTAGTCGCCGGCGACGGCGTCGAGGGGGCCGAAGGGGGACTCGACCCGCAGGGTGCCGGATTCGACGTAGAGGCAGTGGTCGCCGGTGGCGTCGCGGAACAGCGGGGAGGGCCGGTCGGCCAGCACGTACGCGATTCGGACGTCGTCGTTGCCGAGCAGGTAGCGCCGGCCGAGCACCGGGTCGGCGCCGGCCGCGTCGAGTTGGTGGGTGCGCAGGTGGCGGGGCTTGAGTGGGAGGTTCGGCGTGCAGGTGACCGGCGGTGGGGTGAACTCCTCGGCGGCCACGATCGCGGTCGGTGCGTGCCGGTGGTAGAGCAGCGAGGAGTCGTCGGAGAAGCCTTCCTGGCCCACCAGCTCTTCGGCGTAGAGGCGGCCGTCGGGCTGACGGAACTGGGTGTGGCGCTTGCGCGGCACCTCGCCGACGCGGCGGTAAAACGGCATCTCGCCCTCCCCGAGCAGATCATCCAGGGTGTCCGAAAATCGGACGCTATTGTCCGCTCCTTTAGCGTCCCGTAGATTGTTGTCTCGTGTCAACGAAGCTGCCCCGACTCCTCGCCGGCCTCGTCGACGACGCCGCCGTCTTCCCGCCCGGCAGCGCGTCGCTGCCCGACGCCGTTCCGGCGCACCGGCAGCACCGTTCGTCCTGGTATGCAGAGCTCGTCGGCCCGCTCCTGGTCCCCGCCTCCACAGTGCTTGATCGGGAGCTGCGCGACCTGGTCGATCCGGCCGAGGAACTCGTGGTCGGGCTGATCGGAGACACCGGACTGGACGGACTCCCGGCTGCCCTCGCCGCAGTGCCCCCCGGCATCACGATCCAGCAGGTCGAGGTCGCTGTCGCCGCCCGCGGCGCGGACCCGCAGCCGGGCCTGACCAAGCTCTTCCCGTTGGCGGAGCAGCTCGCCGGCCGCACCGTCTACGCCGAGATTCCGCTGACCTTCGGCTTGATGGGGGCGCTTGACCGGCTCGTCGAGGCCCGCGCCGCCGGGCTGTCGGTGGCCGCGAAGTTCCGGACCGGCGGGCTCGCCGCCGAGCTCTTTCCCACCCCCGCCGAGCTGGCCGCGGTGATCCACGGGTGCCAGCAGCGAAGGCTGCCGTTCAAGCTGACCGCCGGGCTGCACCACGCGGTGCGACACCTGGACCGGGAGACCGGCTTCACCCACCACGGCTTCGCGAACGTGCTCGCCGCCGCGCTCGTCGCGGCCGGGGGCGCCGAGGTGGAGCGGGTCACCGAACTGCTCACCGCCACCGACCCGCGGCCGTTGCTCGACCCGATCGAGCAGCGGCTGGCGGCGGCGCGTCCGCTCTGGGTCGGTTACGGCTCGTGCAGCATCCTGGAACCACTGACCGATCTGATCCAGCTGGGGCTGGTGAACGGGGGTACTGACGTATGACCTGGGTGACCGGCCTGGAGGGCTCGCCGTACGGGCTGCACAACCTGCCGTACGGGGTGTTCCGCACTGCCGACCGCGAGCCGCGGGTGGGCGTACGCGTCGGCACCCACGTGCTTGACCTCGGCGGTGCCGAGCAGGCCGGCCTGGTGCTGGCAGCCGGTACGCTGAGTGGCCCGCGGCTGAACGACTTCATGGCGCTCGGGCGTCCGCAGTGGACGGCGGTACGGCAGCGGATCGTCGAGCTGCTCACCGACAGCGCCCACCGGGCGGCGGTCGAGCCGCTGCTCCTGCCGCTGTCGAACGTGGAGCTGCGGCTCCCCTTCGAGGTGGCGGACTACGTCGACTTCTACTCCTCCGAGCAGCACGCCAGCAACGTCGGTCAGATCTTCCGACCGGGCCAGCCGGCGCTGCTGCCCAACTGGAAGCACCTGCCGATCGGCTACCACGGTCGGGCCGGCACCGTCGTGCTCTCCGGCACTCCGATCGTCCGGCCGTGCGGCCAGCGGGCTACCCCGCAGGGGCCGGTCACCGGCCCCTCGGTTCGCCTCGACATCGAGGCGGAGGTCGGCTTCGTGGTGGGTGTGCCAAGTCCGCTGGGCAGCCGCGTCCCGGTCGGTGACTTCGCCGACCACGTCTTCGGCGTGGTGCTGGTCAACGACTGGTCCGCCCGGGACATCCAGGCCTGGGAGTACCAACCCCTCGGACCATTCCTCGGTAAGTCCTTCGCCACCTCGGTCGCGGCCTGGGTGACGCCGCTGGAGGCGCTCGGTGCGGCGTTCGTGCCGGCGCCGGAGCAGGATCCACCGGTCGCTGACTACCTGCGCGACGAGCCCCACCTCGGGCTGGATCTGCGCCTGTCGGTGGAGTGGAACGGCGAGCGGGTGAGCGAGCCGCCGTTCGCCACCATGTACTGGACGCCGGCGCAGCAGCTGGCCCATCTGACCGTCAACGGAGCCGCGCTGCGCACCGGCGACCTCTACGCCTCCGGCACCGTCTCCGGCGCCGAGCGCGGTCAGGTCGGCTCGTTCCTCGAGCTGACCTGGGGTGGGGCGGAGCCGGTCCGGGTCGGTGGCAGCGAACGGACTTTCCTGGTCGACGGCGACACCATCACCATCACCGGCACCGCGCCCGGCCCGGACGGTACGACCGTCGGCCTCGGCGAGGTCACCGGCACCATCGTCGCCCCCCGCTGACCGGCGAAGACCCCTTCCGTCCCCGTCCGCGTCACCCGCCTCCGCCCCGCGGCACCCCTCCCCGGCCGCGGGGCCGCAGCGATGCCACCGGTGCGGCTACGTCCGCCCGTACCGCGCGAGAAACCTTTGTCGGTACGGGCGGATCGCACAGGTCGTCCGATCGGTCCACCGTCCTGTCACGTTGATCGATCGGATTCGCCGCCACGCGGTACGGGCCTGCTCCCCGGGTCGGGCTCGGCGGCCGGCTGGCGGCACGGCGACAGGAGGGTGAAGGATGAACGACTTCCCAGGTGCGGTGTGGCGATCCAGCAGCCGCTCCAATGACCAGGGGCTCTGTGTGGAGGTGGCCGACAACCTGGTCCAGGCGCTCGGCGTGGTGGCCGTACGTGACTCGAAGGACAGGTCCGGTCCGGCGCTCGCGGTGGCTGGTCCCGGATGGTCGAGGTTCATTCGGGCGGTCCGGGCCGGAGAGCTCGGTAGCTGAGCGGCGCGGGGCAGCTGCCCGGGCAAAGCCGGCGGTGGGTCCCCGCGCAGCGGTCACGGCGCGTACCGTCGACGCCACGGGAGGTGGTATGTCGCGGGTGACGGTCATGCGGTCCATCCAGGCGCAGCCGAACGACGTGTGGCGCCTGCTCACGGACCTGACCGTGCAGACCTACGCCACCCTGGGTCGCGTGGTCCTGACCCGCGGCGAGTTCGGCCCCGGCGCCGCCTGGCGGGAGGTCCGCTCCCAGCCGGACGGGTCGGCGCTGATCGAGGAGTTCGTCGTGGTCGAGGCCGAGCCGCCACACCGGCTGGTGCTCGCCTCGCCCGGCACGGAGGTGAACTATCTGGTGACCTGGACGCTGCGCCGGGCCCGATATCGCGGCGAGCGCACCACGGTGGTCACGGTCACCCAGGAGGCGATCCCCTCCGGGGCCCGCGGCCGGATCGTCGCGTTCCTCCTCGGCGGGCTGGCCGCTCGGGCGGTCGCCGGTGCGCTGCGCCGTGATCTCGCCGAGCTCGCCGCCGCCGCCCGCGCCGACACCGCAACCCGGCGGTGAGGCCCCGGCCGGGCGCCGCCCCGGCGGTGACCACGGTCGGTTTTGTCGCTGCCGGGCCGTTTGCGCTGGCCGGGCTGTCGGTCCGGCAACCACGCCGCAGCCGGGTGCCGGGCGCTGGGTAGGGTTCCGGGCGGAGGTGCGCATGGTTTTCCCGACGGGCCGTCGGCTGTTCGTGGTGGCGGCGGCGGTCGTGGTGGTGCTGGTGGCAGCGGCGGCGACGGTCTTTCGGGTGCTCGCCCCGGCCGAGGTCAGCACCTTGGCGTCCGGCGCATACCCCACCGCCACGGCTCCGCCCCCCGGCCTCGTCGCGCGGCTGCCGGTGGCGCCGCTGGTGGTGGATGGCCGAATCCGGGTGTACGCGGCCGAGCGCCAGGTCTACGCCGACGAGCCGGTCGAGTTCAAGCATCGAAGTACCCCGTACTGGTCGTACCGCCGCTGGCCGGCCAAGCTGGCCGGTGTGGTGGCGAGCGGCCACACCGTGGTGACCCGCTGGTCGGACGGCCAGGTGGTGGCGCTGGATGGGCGTACCGGCGAGATCGCCTGGCGGGCGGAGGGGCCGGTGCCGGAGGATGACGCGGCGGCCCGGCGAACCGGCGCGGAATCCGTGTGGAACCCGGAGGGGCTCTTCGTCGCTTCGTCGGCCGACACCTCGGTGGTGCTCTCGGTCGGCCGGGATGCGATGGCCGGCTGGAATCTGGCCGACGGGCAGCGACTCTGGCAGTCCGACGTCCGGCCCGGCTGCCAGCAGGCGGTCGGCACCACCACGGCGGGCGGTCTGGTGAGCGTCGACTCCTGCGGTTCCGCGGCGACCGTCGACTTCCGGGACGCCGCCACCGGCGCCGTTACTCGCTGGAGCCCGCCCGGCGGCGGGGAGACGTTGGTCGTCACCCCGCTCGGCTGCCGCTCGGGCCGATCCGGCTGCGCCGGCCTCCGTACGGCGGTCGGCCCGGGTGACGACACGGCTCGGGGCTGGCTGTTCGGCGCGGGAGAGCCGGTGGCGGCCCCGGTGCTGGACGCACCTGATACCCGGCTCGCCGGTGACGTCGCCGTGGGCGTACGGGACGGCGCCCTGGTGGCCCGCGAGGCGCGGACCGGGACTGAGCAGTGGCGGCACGAGGACCTGGGTGGGGCTCGGGTACTCGCGGTGGAGCCGGATCGGGTACATCTGATCACTGAGAGTAATGCTCTGATCACGTACGATTCGGTCAGTGGGGATCAGCGATCCCGGTTCATGCTTTCTCTCGGCACCGACAGCACATCGTGGGCCCCGGGCACGGTGTACGCGGTCGGTGGCTACCTGGCGGTGGAGTGCCTTCGCCTCCCGGTCGACTCGGCGGCGGACGACCAGCGCTACTTCCTCACCTCGCGACCGGTCCTGCTCGCCGCGACCTGAGCAGGCCGTCAGCTCGCGGCGGGCAGGACCGCCGTGGCTCAGCCGAGCGCGGCCTCCGCCGCGGCGAGGAAGGCGTCGTTCTCGGCGGGGGTGCCGATGGTGACCCGGACTCCGTCGCCGGGGAAGGGACGTACGATCACGCCGCGCGATTCGCAGGCCCGGCCGAACTCCACCGCCTGGTCACCCAGGGGCAGCCAGACGAAGTTGGCCTGGCTGGTCGGTACGTCCGGGACCAGCTTGCGTACCGCCTCGATGACCCGGCCCCGCTCGGCCACGACCAGGGCGCAGCGCCGCCGCACCTCGTCGGCCTGGGCGAGGGCCGCAAGTGCGCCGGCCTGGGCGGCCGCGCTGGCGGAGAAGGGCGTGACCACCTTTCGGATGGCCGCGGCCACCTCCGGCTGGGCCACCAGGAAGCCGATCCGGAGCCCGGCCAGGCCCCAGGCCTTCGACAGGGTCCGCAGCACCGCCACGTTCGGTCGGTCCAGATAGCTGAGGCCGTCCGGCACCTCCGGGTCGGTAACGAACTCCCGGTAGGCCTCGTCGATGACCACCAGCACGTCGTCCGGGACCTGGTCGAGGAAGCGCTCCAGCTCGGCTCGGCGTACCGCGGTGCCGGTGGGGTTGTTCGGGTTACACACCAGGACCATTCGGGTGCGATCCGTCATCGCGGCCGCCATCGCGGTCAGGTCGTGCCCGTGCCCGGCGTCGTTGCTGACCCGTACGCTGGTCGCCCCGTTGGTCGCCGCGATGATCGGGTACGCCTCGAACGAGCGCCAGGAGTAGAACAGCTCGTCACCGGGCATGCAGGTGGCCCGGACCAGGTGATCGGCGAGCGCCACCGACCCACAGCCGGTGGCGATTCGCTCGGGGTCCACCCCGTACTGCTCGGCGAGGGCCGCGCGCAGCGCCACCACGCCCATGTCCGGGTACCGGTGGGCGCCCGTGGCGGCCTCGGTGACCGCCGCCACCACGCCGGGCAGCGGGCCGTACGGCACCTCGTTGCTGGCCAGTTTGATCGCCTCGGGCAGGCCCAGTTCACGGGCCAGGTCGGCCGGGCTGCGTCCCGGCACGTAGCTGGGCAGTACGTCCAGGTCGGCGCGGGTGAGCCGGGGTGCCGGCCGGCGTCGTCCGGTATCGGTCATGAGGTGTCTCCCGGGGGTGCGGGGCGGTCGTTCGGGACGGGGGTGCGGGGTAGCTGAACCACCACGGTCTGCGCCCGCTTGTCGTGCAGGGCCTGCCGGAGCGGACGGTCGAACAGCGGTGAGAGGGAGTCGATGAGCTGCAACAGGAAGCCGACGCAGCAGAACCAGAGCAGGGTGGGCAGGCCGAGCGTGTTCCAGCGGCGCAGCGCCCGCCCGAAGCCCAGCGGTGCGGCGGCGCTCACCGGTAGCACCTGCAGGCCCATCACCCGTTTGCCGAAGGTCTGTCCGCGGCTGGCCATCGACGGTACCTCGTAGGCCATCCAGAGCGCCGTGGCGATCAACAGAATCGCGATCTGGAGGCCGCCGGCCTGGTCCCCCGCCGCCGGTAGCTGCTCGGTGGTGGTGTCCTGCTCAACGATCCGGCGCCAGGCCTCGGCGATGGGCGGGGACATCTGCTGGATGTACTGCCAGACGAACCAGAAGTTCACCACCACGTTCAGCGCGAGGACGATGGCGATGTCGATGAGGCGAGCTGCCAGTCGGGCCCCCAACCCGGCCAGCGGCAGCCCGTGCGGACGAGGCTCGAGCTGTTGGCCAGGCCAGGTCGGATACGGCGCGCCCGGTGGTGGCCCGCCGGCTGGCCCCGGGTATGGCGCGCCTGGTGGTGGCCCGCCGGCCGGGCCCGGGTGTTGGCCGCCCGGCGGGGGTCCGTACCCCCGCGGCGGGGTGCCGGGCCCGGACGGGGCGTGCTGCCCCGCCACGGCGCCCGGCTGACCGGTGGGGAGGCCGGGCTCCTCGGGCCGGGTAGCCGGTTTCGGCTCCGGCTCCGGCTCGGGCTCCGGCGGCGGCGGGCCCGCCGGGGGTGTGGCCTCGGCCGGGATGGGCGCACCGAGCCAACCCTCGCCGTCCCAGTACCTCCAGGTGTCCGGGTCGGCGGGGTCCAGATACCAGCCAGGTGCGACGCTCACCGCGCCACCTCGTTCTGCTCGCTCACCTGGACACCTTAACGACGGTGGTTGGCGGCCCGGCCGTGGCGGCCGCCAACCACCGGCCGTCACAGGTTGCCGCGCTTCTCCTGTTCCCGCTCGATGGCCTCGAAGAGCGCCTTGAAGTTGCCCTTGCCGAAGCCGAGCGAGCCGTGTCGCTCGATCAGCTCGAAGAAGACGGTCGGGCGGTCCTGCACCGGGTTGGTGAAGATCTGGAGCAGGTAGCCGTCCTCATCCCGGTCAACCAGGATCCGGCGGGCCTTCAGCTCCTCGATCGGCACCCGGACCTCGCCGATCCGGGCCCGCAGCTCCGGGTCGTCGTAGTACGAGTCCGGGGTCTCCAGGAAGTCCACTCCCGCCGCGCGCATCGCGTCTACGCTGGCCAGGATGTCGTTGGTGGCCACCGCGATGTGCTGGGCCCCGGGGCCCTGGTAGAAGTCCAGGTACTCGTCGATCTGCGACTTCTTCCGGGCGACCGCCGGCTCGTTGAGCGGGAACTTCACCTTCCGGGTGCCGTTGGCGACCACCTTGCTCATCAGCGCCGAGTAGTCGGTGGCGATGTCGTCGCCGACGAACTCCGCCATGTTGGTGAAGCCCATCACGCGCTGGTAGAACTCGACCCACTCGTCCATCCGGCCCAGCTCGACGTTGCCGACGACGTGGTCGATCGCCTGGAAGAAGCGTTTCGGCTGGACGCCGGCGTCGATCATCGGCTGGCGGTCGACGATCGGCCGGCGGGCGACGTAGCCGGGCAGGAACGGACCGCGATAGCGGGAGCGGTCCAGCAGGGTGTGGCGGGTGTCGCCGTAGGTGGCGATGGCGGCGAGCCGGACCGTGCCGTGTTCGTCGCTGACCTCGTGTGGCTCAGCCAGGCTGGTCGCGCCCTGGGCGACGGCGTGCGCGTACGCCGCGTCTACGTCGGGGACCTCCAGCGCGATGTCGCAGACCCCGTCGCTGTGCTGGGCGACCTGCTCGGCGCCGGGCGCGTCCGGGCGGACCGCGCCGGTGAGGACGAACCGCGCCGAACCGCTGGTCAGCACGTACTGGGCGTGGTCCCGGTAGCCCTGCTCCGGCCCCCGGTAGGCCACGCAGGTCATGCCGAACGCGGTGGAGTAGTAGTGCGCGGCCTGCTTGGCGTTGCCGACCAGGAAGTGCACGTGGTCCAGGCCCTTGACCGGGAACGGGTCGCGGCTGATGTCGTGGTCAACGGCGCCGACCAGCAGGTCGGCGTCGACCTCGTCGTTCGACTGGGGTCGGTCGATCGCCTGGGTCATGGTGGCCCTCCCTCGCGTACCGGCCGGCCTGGTGGGCCGCAGCCGTGCTCCGTTAGTGCTGTGTTCCTCCAGTGAATATCGCTGTGTTCCCGCTCACTGGGCAACTGTTGTTGATCAGGCTGGTCAGGTTGCACAAGCGGTAGGGTCCTTACCTATGAGCACTGGTCATTTTGTCCAGCTGGACAGCCTCGATGTTGGCCTGATCGAGCTCTTAGCCGAGGAACCGCGGATCGGAGTACTGGAGTGCTCCCGTCGCCTCGGGGTGGCCCGGGGCACCGTGCAGGCGCGGCTGGACAAGCTGATCGCTCGAGGGGTGATCGACGGGTTCGGCCCCGCCGTGTCCCCGGCCGCCGTCGGGTTCGGGGTAACCAGCTTCGTCACTCTGGAGATCAGCCAACGACACGGGCGCGAGCCGGTCGTCGCCCACCTGGCGGCGATCCCGGAGGTGCTCGAGGCGCACACCATCACCGGCTCCGGTGACCTGCTCTGCCGAATCGTGGCCCGTTCCAACGCTGACCTGCAACGGGTGATTGACCAGATCGTGTCGCACGAGAGCATCCGACGCACCTCGACGATCATTGCCCTGGCCGAGCAGATCCCGCACCGGGTTCTGCCCCTGCTCCGCTCCGCGCTGCGGGGGACGGCACCGACGGCTGCGGAGAACGCCCGGTCCACTCAGCCGTTCTCGGCGAGCGCGTCCCCCAGCGCGGTGCGGCGGTAGCGGACCGTGCGGCCGGCGCGGGCGCGGGTCACCAGGCCGGCCTCGCGCAGCACCGCCAGGTGGTCGCCGACGCCGCCCAGGCTCAGACCGAGTTGGGCGACGAGTTGACTGGTCGTCGCGGGAGCTGCCAGGGCGCGCAGCACCGTCGCGCGGCCCCGACCAACGAGTCGGTCCAGCGCCTCCACCGGCCGGGCTGGGTCCGGGGGGCCGAGTAGTTCGGCGACCCCGGCGGCCCGGTAGACGATCGCGTACGGCCCGGGCTGCTCGATGTAGCACATCAGGGCGCCGAAGACGGTGGGCACGAAGAGCATTCCGCGCCCGGCCAGCGGGTACGTCCGCGGATCCCGGTCGGCGATGTCGAGGAAGCCGACGGCCGGGCCGGGGACCCAGCGCAGCCGCGGGTCCAGGTCCGCGACCGCCGCACCCCAGCCGTACGCGAGCAGCCGCCCGGCCCGGTACAGCAGGTCCCGCTCCAGGACGGCCCGTAGCCGCGGCCACTCCGGCTCGACCAGCGTGACCCAGGCCGCTTCGATCCCGTCGGCGAGTTGGTCCACCACCGTCGGCGACTCGTAGATCCGCCGGGCGTTCGCCGGTGGGGTGCGGTGGCCGGCGAGGTTGCGGGCCAGTTCGGCGCGGGCCCGCGCCAGTGGAGTCGACCGGACCAGGGCGAGTTCGTCGGCGAACTCCCGCGCCGTGCCGTCCGGCGGCGGTTGGAAGAAGTCCGCGTTGTACGCGTCCCGGCGCTGCAACGCCAACAGCGCATCGATCGCCGGCACGCTTCGCCGCAGCTGCTCGAAGGCGTGGCGGGCCCGGGTCACCCACGGGGTCAGCCCGGTGACCTCGTTCTGCCCGGCGCAGAGCCACAGCGCCCACACCGCCTCCCCGAGCGGCGAGATGGCGTAGCGGCTCACCGCCACGTCCGCCGAGGTCACCTCGATCCGCATGCCGCTCCTTTCGCTGGTGAACGAAAGGATAGGTCGTTGCCGGGCGGCTCCCCACACTTGCTCGGGTGATCGTTACCAACTCCCGTCCCGTCACCTTCCGGGACGTCTTCGCCATCGCCGAGTTCCGGGCGCTCTTCGGCGGCTACAGCGTGTTCGTGATCGGCGAGACGGGAAGATGCTCGCCCTGTCCGTGCTGATCTACGAGCGCACCGGCTCCGGGCTGCTCGCCGCGTTGGCGTACGTGACCGGGTTCCTGCCGCACGCGGTCGGCGGGGTGTTCCTGCTCGCCCTCGCCGACCGGTGGCCGCCGCGGCGGCTCATCGTCGGCTACGACCTGTTCCGGCTCGCCATGGTGGTGGTGCTCGCGCTCGGCGTGCTCTCCCCGGCGGCCATGCTCGGCCTGGTCGCGGTCGTCGGTCTCCTCGCCCCGGTCAGCAGCGCCGCCCGCAGTGCGCTGCTGCCGGAGATACTGCACGGCGACGCGTACGTGCTGGGGCGGTCGGTGCTGACCGTGGCGGCCGGGGGCACCCAGGTGGCCGGGTTCGCCCTCGGTGGCCTGCTGCTCGGGCTGGTCGGCCCGTACGGGGCGCTCTGGCTCACGGCGGCCACCTGCCTCCTCGCCGCGCTGCTGGCCCGGGTCGGGCTGACGTCGCGAGCGCCCCGGGTGCGGACGGCCGCCGGAAACGCCGTCGGGGAGACCTGGCGGGTCAACCGGACACTCCTCGCCGACCGGCGGGTACGCGGCCTGCTCCTGGCACAGTGGATTCCCGGCTCGCTGCTGGTCGGGGCCGATGGCGTGCTCGTGCCGTACGCGGCCGAGCTCGAACCGGCGGCCAGTGCCGGCCTGCTGCTGATGGCCGGCGCCTTCGGGATGCTCCTCGGTGACCTGCTGGTCGGACGGTTCGTCGGGCCCGCCCGCCGGGAGGCGTTGACTCCGTGGCTGGCGCTGCTGCTCGGCGTGCCGATGCTGGCTTTCGTGGCCGAGCCGGGCCAGTGGCCGGCGGTGGTGCTGCTCACGGTCGCGACCGCCGGTTTCGCCTACCAGCTCGGGCTGGCCCGGCGGTTTCTCGACGCGGTGCCGGAAGCCCGCCGGGGGCAGGCGTTCGGGCTGCTGGGCACCGGCCTGATGGCGGGGCAGGGATTGGCCGCCGCGGCCGGCGGGGCGTTGAGCGAGGTGGTCGCTCCCGGCACTGTGATGGCACTGGCCGGGGTGGCGTCGCTCGCCGCGACGGTGGTGCTCTGGCGGGTGCTGGCCCCGTCGCCTACACCAGCCGCGGCGGGGGCTCTGCGTTAGCGCGCGGGGCGGGCCCGCGCGTGTCGGGTGCGGGTGCGATGCGGGTCCGCGCGTGTCGGATGCGGGCGCGGCGGGGTGCGGCGGACGGGGCGGGCGGCTACCGTGTCCCGGTGGTGAAGGGGCGCGGCCTTGGTAAACCGGGTTGGCTGCTGCTCGGGCTCGTGACGGTCGTCGTGCTCTCGGTAAGCGGGGTCTGGAACCCGTTCCCCGGCGTGTGGGAATGGGTGAACCGCAGTGCCCCGATCGGCGGGCCGGGCGTGGTCTGGCAGCAACGCATCGGTGGCACCCCGCGTAGCGTCACCATCGCCGGGGAGGCCGTCGTGGTCGAGCAGCGCACCCGGGTGGAGGCGGTACGGCTCGCCGACGGCACGCCGCTCTGGAAACACAAGGCCGACTGGTCGGCGGTCGCCGGTACGGGTCAGGACGCCGTCGTCGTGGTGGGCAAGCTACTCACCCGGGGCTACGAGGTGCTCGACCCCGTCACCGGCGCCACCCGGCGGCGGGACAGCGACGCGGTCGCGGTCTGGACCTGGCAGAACCTACTGCTCGACGCGCGTTGCCCGGCCCCTACCGACTGCACGCTGCAGGCCTGGGATCCCCGTGGCGACACCCCGCTGTGGACGGCCTACCTGCCCGGCGTCCGAAGTGGCCTGCTCGGCGACAACCCGGGGCTGCTCGACACCCGCCGGATCGAAGCCGTCCGGATCGACAACGAGATCTCCGGCCCGGAGCCGGTGCCCGGGCTGCTCGGGTTTCCGGTCGATGGTCGCGTGCACGTGCTGGACACCGCAACCGGACGGGTGCTCGTCGACATCGAACCCAACCGGGACGAGCGACTGTCGGTGGTCGGTGGTCGGATGCTGCGGCTCACCGCCACCTCCGAGGAGGGCAACTGCCGCTACGCCATCTCGGGATGGGACCCGCTGTCCGGGCGGGAGACCTGGCAACGCGCGGGCGTCAACTTCGGCACCGCCGACGCCATCGGCTGCGCCCAGCGCCGGGACCCGCTGGGTGCCCGCAGCGTGCTGATCGGGATGTCGCCGGACGGCAAGCAGGCAGTCCTCGACGCCTACGACGGCCGGCTGCTGCTGGTCACCGACCCGGGCACGAAGATCGTCGCCGTGGACGATCGGTACGCCCTGGTCCGCGCGGCCGACGAGCGCTCGGTCTCCGCCCGCGAACTGGGTGGTGGCGAAACCCGCTGGACTCGCCCCGCCGAGGAGGAGCCGAGGGCGGCGCTCACCCCGTCCGCGGCGGTTTTCGCCGAGCAGGATCCGTCCCGGCTCGTCGCGCTCGATCCGGGTACCGGTGCTGAGCTGGCGAACCTCCGTACGGCGGCGAACGCGCTCGCGGTCGGCGCGAACGGCATGGTCATCGGTGAGGGCCGGCAGATCGGGTACGTCTCCTTCCAGCCGACCGGCCCCGCGGGGTGAGAGCGCTGTCCCAGGACCTACCCGGCGGGTGGGACCGGACGGCTCTTCTGCCCTAGGCTTTCCGCTCATGAGCAGTGCCGCCTCCTTCTCGTACGCACCCCTGCTGCCGACCGGTTCGGACCAGACGGAGTACCGCCTGATCACCGACGAGGGCGTTGACGTCGTCAACGGCCCCGGTGGTCGCCGATTCCTGACTGTGGAGCCGGCCGCGCTCACCGCGCTGACCGCCGAGGCGATGCACGACATCGCGCATTTTCTGCGCCCCGCGCACCTGGCGCAGCTCCGGTCGATCATCGACGACCCGGCGGCCTCGCCGAACGACCGTTTCGTCGCGCTGGACCTGCTGCGCAACGCCAACATCGCCGCCGGTGGGGTGCTCCCGATGTGCCAGGACACCGGCACGGCGATCGTGCTGGGCAAGCGGGGCCGGCATGTGCTCACCGACGGGGCAGACGCCGAGTCGATCTCCCGGGGGGTCTGGCAGGCGTACACCCGGCTGAACCTGCGTTACTCGCAACTCGCCCCGCTGACCATGTGGGAGGAGCGCAACACCGGCAGCAACCTGCCGGCGCAGGTGGAGCTTTACGCCGAGGACCCGGACGGGCAGCCGGACGCGTACAAATTCCTCTTCATGGCTAAGGGCGGTGGCTCGGCCAACAAGTCGTACCTGTACCAGGAGACCAAGGCGCTGCTGAATCCGACTCGGATGATGCAGTTCCTGGAGGAGAAGCTGCGGTTGATCGGCACGGCGGCCTGCCCGCCGTACCATCTGGCCGTCGTCATCGGCGGCACCAGCGCCGAGTACGCGTTGAAGACCGCCAAGCTGGCCTCCGCGAAGTACCTCGATGGGCTGCCGACCGCGGGTTCGATGACCGCGCACGGCTTCCGCGACCTGGAGCTGGAGGCTGAGGTGCTGGAGCTGACCCGGGGCTTCGGCATCGGCGCGCAGTTCGGTGGCCGGTACTTCTGCCACGACGTGCGGGTGGTCCGGCTGCCCCGGCACGGCGCGTCGTGCCCGGTGGCGATCGCCGTGTCCTGCTCGGCGGACCGGCAGGCGGTCGCGAAGATCACCCCGTCGGGGGTGTGGCTGGAGCGACTGGAGACGGACCCGGCGCGCTACCTGCCCGACGTGACGGAGTCCCAGCTGGAGTCGTCGGAGGTGGTCCGGGTCGACCTCAACCGGCCGATGGACGAGATTCGCGCCGAGTTGAGCAGGTACCCGGTCAAGACCCGGCTGTCGCTGAGCGGCCCGCTGGTCGTCGCCCGGGACATCGCCCACGCCAAGATCGCCGAGCGGCTGGACGCTGGCGAGCCGATGCCGGCCTACCTGCGGGATCACGCGGTCTACTACGCCGGCCCGGCGAAGACCCCCGAGGGATACGCCTCCGGCTCGTTCGGCCCGACCACGGCGGGCCGGATGGACGCGTACGTGGAGAAGTTCCAGGCCGCCGGCGGATCGATGGTGATGCTGGCCAAGGGCAACCGCTCCACCCAGGTCACCCGCTCCTGCCAGGAGCACGGCGGCTTCTACCTCGGCTCGATCGGCGGCCCGGCGGCCCGGCTCGCCCAGGACTGCATCAAGCACGTCGAGGTGCTCGAGTACGCCGAGCTCGGGATGGAGGCGGTCTGGCGGATCGAGGTGGAGGACTTCCCGGCCTTCATCGTGGTCGACGACAAGGGCAACGACTTCTTCGCCGAGGTGACCAAGCCGGTCCTCACCGTCGGCCGTCGCTGACATCGGTGCGCCCGTTCGGCTACGGCCGAACGGGCGCACCGCCCCCGTCGAATGTGTCTTCGACTGCCCGATCTGGATTGTCGACCGTCGCTCTCTTGATCCGCTCTCACCGTGCTATCGCTGTAGCCAAGCCTGTTTTAGGCCGGAAGCTACCCTGCTGGAAGCTGCAAAGACGGCAGGGGAGGGAGTATGCGGTTTGGGATCCTGGGCCCACTGCGGGTCGGTGGCGAGGCCACCGTCACCGCGGGTCGGGATCGGACCATCCTCGCGATGCTGCCACTGCAGGCTGGCCGGATCGTGCCAACGGAGGAGTTGGTTGACGCGGTCTGGGAGGAGCAGCCGCCGGCTACTGCACGCGCCCAGCTGCAGACCTGTGTGTCCCGGCTGCGGCGCCGTTTCACAACCCTCGGGCTTCCCCCGGAACTCATCGTCACCGACCCGGTCGGCTACGGCGTCCGTACCGCGCCGGGTGATCTCGACGCCGAGGTGTTCGCCCACAAGGTGGCTGCCGCTCGAGCGGCGGTCACCGCTGGCCAACTGGTTGACGCCCGTCGGCGTCTCCGTGCCGCGCTCGCGCTCTGGCGGGGGCCGGCGCTGGGCGGCATCGCCGGTCGGAGCGTACGCGGGCGGGCTCAGACGCTCGACGAGCAACGGGTGACGGTGCTGGAGGAGTGTGTTGCCGTTGAGCTGCGGCTCGGCAACGCCGTCGAC
Organism: Salinispora cortesiana; assembly: GCF_000484695.1. Classification (GTDB taxonomy): domain Bacteria; phylum Actinomycetota; class Actinomycetes; order Mycobacteriales; family Micromonosporaceae; genus Micromonospora; species Micromonospora cortesiana. The sequence goes on from NZ_AXVR01000006.1 coordinate 131,488, forward strand.
CTGATTGACGCGCCTCGACGATCAGGCTGCGGTGGCGCTGACCCTGAACTACCTGGCCTCGGCGCACTATCGGCTGGCGCAGTTCCCTGAGGCGATCACCCTGATGTCGCGGGGTCTTCAGGTATGCCGCCGGCTCGGGCTGCGGCAACAGGTGGTGGGCGGACTGATAAATCTTGGAGCCGCCCATTCCAGCAATGGCGACTACCGGCGCTGCCTGGAGTTTTACGACGAGGCGATCAAGTCTGCCGATGCCCGGACTGGGCAGGGTAGGCTTGCCGAGCTGACGAACAACAAGGGCTGCGCGCTCGCCTACTGGGGCCGGTACGAGGAAGCCCTGCGCACGTTTCGGCTGCACATGGCGCTGGCCCGACAGCTCGATGATCTATGGGGACTGGGCCGGTCGTTCGCGCACACCGGCATGATCCGGCACCGGATGGGGGACATCGAGCCGCCCGGCGCCTGCTCCGGGCGGCACTACGGCTCATGCGGCGGGTCGGCAACAGCTACGGCGAGGGCGAGGTCCTCAACGAGTTTGGCGTGTTGGCGCGGGAGGCTGGGCGGCTCGGGGAAGCCGCGCGGCTGCACCGGGAGGCGCTGATCGCGATCAACAGGTCCGGCGACCGGGTTGGTGCGTGTGCCTCCCGCAACCTGTTGGCTCGGGCGATCGCCGAGCAGGGGGACGGGCCCAGCGCGTTGGATCTCTTCCGCCGGGTGCTGCAGGACGCCCAGAAGATCAACCATCGGTACGAGCAGGCGCGGGCCCTGGACGGCATGGCCCGCTGCCTGCGGTCGACGGACGCGAGTGCGGCGCGAGCGCACTGGACCCAGGCGCTTGCCCTGTTCGACCAGGTTGACGTGCCGGAGCGACACGAGGTGCGGCGGCTGTTGACTGAGCTAGGGTGAGCGGCTCGGGGCGCCGGTTCTCCGGCAAGGTTCGGGCGGGCCTCAGCCCGAGGATCACGCCGATTCCGACGACGACCGCGCCGACGATGTCCGCGCTCGAGGGGTGGCCGGTGCCCAGCAGCGCCGTGGCCGCGACCGCGCTGGCCGGCGCGATGCCGGCGGCGAGCCCAGCCCGATCGGCGCCGAGGCGAGAAATCGCCCCGTACCAGAGTACGAAAGCGAGCGCGGTGACGACGACAGCGAGATAGGCCAGCCCCAGCGCCTGCCCGATGGTCGGGAGGGGAACCGCGCCCTGCCCGTCGGCGACGACGGCCGCGATGAGAAGTACGGGCACCGCCAGCGCCGACGCGTACGTCGAGACCCGCAATGGGCCCAGCCTCGGTAGCAACGGGACGGCGAGCAGCGAGAACGCCACCTCGGCGGCCAGTGCCCCCAGCGCCCACGCCAGCCCGGTGACACTGCCGCCACCGTAGCCCTGGGTCAGCACCACGCCGGCCGTTACCACGATTGCGGCGGCTACCACCCGCCCGCTGGGCGGCCGACGCCGTAGCAGCGGAGCCAGGAGCGCGAGCATGATCGGAACGCCACCGATGACGGCCCCGACGCTGGACGGGTCGGCATGCCGTACGGCCTGCACATAGCAGACGTTGAATCCGGCCAGGCCGGTGCCGGCGAGGAGCGTCAGGCGTACCACCTCGCGCGGCGACAGGCGCAGGTGTGACACCCGCTGCAGGCGCATGAACAGCAGCAAGACCAGGGCCGCGCCGGTGTAGCGCAGCAGCTGGCCGCCGAACGTCGGATAGTCGGTGAGCCCGGCGAGGACAGCCGCCGAGCTGCCGACCAAGGCCATCGCCACGACGCCGTACAGAGTCCCCCAATATCGGCTCAAAATGCTTTCTCCTTGACGCGGCGGCATGGTCTACCGGTCCGTTGCTCTAGCGTGGCGATTGCCGGGATGTCACGTCGTTCCTGCGTGATCGCTTTAGTGAAGCCGGCATGGTGGGTCGGGCACCAGACCAGATGGGGAAGGTGAGACCAGACCAGATGGCATGGCAGCTCCAACTCAATCTGGACCGACAGTCCACCACGCCCCTGATCGAACAGCTGCGTAGCGGCATCAAGAGCATGATCGAGGCCGGCGCCCTGCGGCCCGGGGCGCCGTTGCCGTCCAGCCGACTGCTCGCGGCCGACCTACGGATCGCACGCAGCGTGGTGGTCGAGGCGTACCAGCAACTGACCGCCGAGGGTTACCTGATCTCGGTGGACCGCTCCGGTACGCGGGTCGCGAATCTGGCTCCCGCCCAGGACCGTGCCGTCACCGGGGCATCCGGGGAGCCCGCCCTCAGCACCGTTTCCGCGCGGTGGGACCTTCGCACCGGACTCGCGGATGTCAGCGGCTTCCCCCGCGCCGAATGGCTCACCTGCCTGCGGCGGGTGCTGCAGACCGCGACGCCGGAGCACCTGGAGTATCCAGCTCTGGCCGGAGCGGCGGAGCTGCGGAGCGAACTCACCTCCTATCTCGGACGGGTTCGGGCTGTCCGCACCACCGCCGACACCTTGATGACCACTGCGGGTTTCGCGCAGGGCCTCGCGCTGCTGTCGAACATGCTGTTGGATCTCGGACACGCGACCGTCGCCGTCGAGGATCCCGGACATCCGGGGCAGCGAAGGTTCCTCGAAGACATCGGGCTGCGTCCGGTGCCGGTGCCGGTTGACGACGAGGGGATCGACGTGCAGGCCTTGGCCGCCAGCGAGGCGCGGGCGGTGCTGGTGACACCGGTGCACCAGTTCCCGACCGGTGTCGTGCTGTCCGAGTCGCGGCGTGCGGCGCTGGTGACCTGGGCGCGGAAGGTCGACGGGATCATCGTCGAGGACGACTACGACGCAGAGTTCTGGTTTGACGATGCCGAACGTCCTCCCGCCGTCCAAGGCCTCGCTCCCGAGCGGGTGGTCTACGGCGGGTCCGCCAGCAAGACGCTCGCCCCGGGGCTTCGGATCGGGTGGCTCGCCGCGCCCGCGCACCTCACGCCGGTGCTGGAGCGGGCCCGCGCCCGCCAGGACCTGGGCAGCTCCACCATCGATCAGCTCGGGTACGCCGACTTCATCGCCACCGGACGGCTCGAGCGGCACCTGCGCCAGATGCGCAGGCGCTACCGGGAGCGGCTGGAAGCGTTTACTGCCGCGGTGGCCAACCTGCTGCCCGACTTCCGGTTGATCGGCTCACCCGCCGGTCTGCATACGTTCCTGGCGATTCCGCCGTACCTTGGCGAGCGGGCGTTGGTGGATGCCGCAGCGCGACGCGGCGTGGTCGTGCGGGGGGCGGACCACTTCGCCTTCCACCATCGTCCACCGACACCGGGGCTCGTCGTCGGGGATGCCGTCCACTCTCGCGACTCGCTTGTCGGAGCCGCCTCCGCGTTGGCCGCCGCGGTCCGGATGATCAGGACCGATTGAGCGGCTCGGGGTGAATATCCGCGCGGCGCGGTCGTGCGCGGCAGGATGGTGGGGTGAAGAATCCTGAGGCGACGGGCAACCGGATCGAACGCGACTCGATGGGCGAGGTGGAGGTGCCCGCCGAGGCACTGTGGCGGGCGCAGACCCAGCGCGCGGTGCAGAACTTTCCGATCTCGGGGCGGGGGATGGAGCCGGCTCAGATCCGGGCACTGGCCCAGATCAAGGGTGCCGCGGCCGAGGTCAACGGTGAGCTGGGGGTGCTCGACCCGAAGGTGGCCGCCGCGATCGCCGCCGCCGCGGCGCACGTGGCCGACGGTGGGTACGACGACCAGTTCCCCGTCGATGTTTTTCAGACCGGCTCCGGCACGTCGTCGAACATGAACGCCAACGAGGTGATCGCCACCCTGGCCAGTCGGAAGCTCGGCGCTGACGTGCACCCGAACGACCACGTGAACGCGTCGCAGTCGAGCAACGACGTCTTTCCGTCCTCGATCCACCTGGCCGCCACCGAGTTTGTGACCCGGGACCTGCTGCCCTCCCTGGAGCACCTGGCGGAGGCGTTGGAGAGCAAGGCCGCCGAGTTCGAGACGGTGGTCAAGGCGGGGCGTACCCACCTGATGGATGCCACGCCGGTCACTCTGGGCCAGGAGTTTGGCGCGTACGCCGCGCAGGTTCGCTACGGCATCGATCGGCTGGAGTCGGCCCTGCCCCGCCTGGCCGAGCTGCCGTTGGGCGGCACCGCCGTCGGCACCGGCATCAACACTCCGCTGGGCTTCGCGGCGCGGGTGATCGAGCGGCTGCGTACCTCGACGGAGCTGCCGCTGACCGAGGCGCGAAACCACTTCGAGGCGCAGGGTGCACGGGATGCGCTGGTCGAGACCTCCGGGCAGTTGCGGACGATCGCGGTCGGTTTCTACAAGATCGCGAGCGACATCCGCCTGATGGGCTCCGGCCCCCGGGCCGGCCTGCAGGAGTTGCGTCTCCCGGACCTCCAGCCCGGGTCGTCGATCATGCCCGGCAAGGTCAACCCAGTGGTCTGCGAGGCGGTCCGCCAGGTCTGTGCGCAGGTGATCGGCAACGACGCGACGGTCGCCTTCGCCGGCTCCCAGGGCGACTTCGAGTTGAACGTCATGCTCCCGGTCATGGGCCGCAACCTGCTGGAGTCGATCAAGCTGCTGGCCGCGTCGGGGCGGCTGCTGGCGGACCGGTGCGTGGTCGACCTGGTCGCGAACGTCGAGGTCTGCTTGTCGTACGCGGAGGGCTCGCCATCCATCGTCACCCCGCTCAACCGGCATCTCGGGTACGACGAGGCCGCTTCGATCGCGAAGGAGGCTCTCGCGAAGCAGGTTTCGATCCGGGAGGTGGTGGTCTCCCGAGGGCACCTCGATTCCGGCAAGCTCACCGAGGAGCAGCTTGACGAGGCGCTTGACCTGCTCCGGATGACGCACCCCTGACGGATTGTGCCTGTTAGTCGTCGGCCAGGCCCGGCTGCCAGCCCTGCTCCACTGACTGTCGGCACCGGTCGGGGTCGTCTCCGGTGGCGGTGAAGAGTGCGGTCAGCAGGAGGGGGCCGTGGGCGAGGGTCGGCCGGGGCAGGGGGCCGGTGGCGACCAGGGAGACCAGGCCGTGGGCGACGGCCCAGCTCTGGGTGGCCAGTTCGAGTGGGTTGGTGTCGGCGCGGTAGCGGCCGGCTCGCCGGCCTCGTTCGGCGGCCTGGACCAGGTATTCCAGGGTGTCGTCCGCCGCCTGGGCGTCTTCCAGGTCGAAGTTGGCGTCGAACATGACCCGGTACAGGTCGGGGTGGTCCAGGGCGTTGCCCAGGTAGGCGGTGACCAGGGCGGTCAGGTCCCGGACCGGGTCCGCCGAGGGCGTGACCTGGGCGAGTCGGGCGCCCAGGCGGGTGAAGCCCTCCTGCCGGAGCGCCTTCCACATGCCGTCCATCCCGCCGAAGTGGGTGTAGACGGCCATGGTCGACATGCTCGTGCCGGCCACCAGCGAGCGGAGGGTGATGGGCTCGCGGGTGCGGAGCATGTGCGCGGCCCGCTCGATGAGTTGGGTACGGACCGCTGGGTCTTTCCTCCTGGCCACAACCCCAGGATACATAACATAGCTGTGCTATGTTTTGATGGTCCAACCGACAGCTCCACGAAAGGGAGTCAGCATGACCATCACCCTGGTTAACCCCGAAGGGCTGCCAAAGGTCGACCTCTACTCGCAGGTGGCGGTCGCCACCGGGTCTCGGCTGGTCTTCCTCGCCGGCCAGGTCGCCGTCGACACCGACGGGAACACGGTTGGCGTGGGCGACCTCGCTGCCCAGGTCGAGCAGTGCTACCTCAACGTCGCCACCGCCCTGGCCGAGGTCGGCGGCTCCTTCGATGACGTGGCGAAGTTGACCGTGTACGTCGTCGACTGGACGCCCGACAAGATGGCGCTTTTGGGAGAGGGGATCGCGCGGGCGGCGGCGAAGCTGGGCGTCACCCTGGCCGCCCCGTTGACCGGCCTGGGCATCAGCGCGCTCGCCGGCCCCGACCTGCTGGTCGAGGTCGAGGCCACGGCGGTCCTCGACACACTGCCACGTTGAGTTGGCCGAGGTCGGCGTGGCGCAGGTCGATGTTTCCCTGGGCGCTGCCCTGGCCCGCCCAGGGAAACAGCACAGCTCAGCGCAGGATCTGGAACCGCAGGTGGGTCGCCTGGGGCGTATCGATCACACCGATGTTCTCCAACCGCAGAGCGGTAGCGTCGAACAGCTTGATCCCGCCGTCGATCACCATGGGCCGTACCGCCAGCCGAATCTCGTCAACGAGCCCCGCGGCCAGGCACTGCTGGGCGAGCTGGGCGCCACCGCCGATGATGACCTCGCGCTCACCCGCGGCGACCTGGGCACGGCCCACCGCCTCGGCCACGTCCGGGATGAAGTGGAAGACGGTGTCCCCTTTGGCCACCTGCTCCGGCCTGCTGTGCGAGACGACGAAGTGCTCGACCGCGAACGGGTTGTCCACGAACCCGTCCTGGCTGGCACCCTGGTCGTAGGTGCGTCGCCCCATGACCATCGCACCCATGCTGCGCTGCAGCTCCTCGACGATCGCCTGGCTCTCCGGCGAGGGGGCGAAGAACCAGTCATGCAGCGCTTCGGACCCGCCGTCCGGCCCGGCTATGCAGCCATCTACCGACATCGTCATATCTAGCACTACTTTTCCCATGGCACCCCCACCGGTTGCTGGCATCCTGTTCCGCGAGCCGGGAATAGCGCTCCTGCCCACCTCTCCGAGTGCTGAGGTGTCATGATCACAAGCGGCTCGCCTCCGCCGATGTCATCATCACGCACCGACATTCCGGCGCCCCGTCGACTCACCGGGGTGCCCCCACCGCATGGCGGTGCTAGTCAATCTCGTCGTCCTGATCTGAATTCATCGCTGGCGGGCTGGCTGGGACTGTGGCGTTTTCCGTGTTTAGGCCTGTGGTGTGATCGAGGTTGTTAGATGGTGATCCGGTCGCCGTAGGCGAGGATCAGGGCGTTGAGGGCCTTGGCCCAACCGTAGACCCGGCCGGTGATGCTCCCACTCTTGCGTTTCTGTTGGACGACGAGGTAGAGGACCTTCATCGCGGCCTGCTCGGTGGGGAAGTGCCCGCGGCGGCGGGCGGCTTGCCGGAACCGGGCGTTGAGGGACTCGATGATGTTGGTGGTGTAGAGGACCTTGCGGACCTCGTGGTCGTAGTCGAGGAACGGCACGAACTGTGGCCATGATGTTCGCCAGAGCCGGATGACGGCTGGGTAGCGGTCGCCGAACT